>JADGNZ010000024.1 GCA_017883205.1 Thermoanaerobaculia bacterium
ATGACCCGTTCCTCCTTGTATGTGGCTCTGTTCCTCTCAAGGGTTCAACCCACGAAAAGGTACATTGAGCGCGCGGGTCACTCCATCTTCTCTACCATCACTCACCCCTTCGGGGTGCTGGACCATCTGAGCTGGTTGTGCCTCCTTCCCGATTGCAGCGCTTCGCGAAGCACTGATTCGAACCCCAGTGGTGGAAGGGAGAACAAACTACGGCTTTTGCAGCTCGCGCAGAATCTCTTCCAGCAACTCGACCACGCGTTGGTTCTGCGACTCGGTGCGCCGCTGCGAGGCACGTGTCGATTCCATCCAGGCGTAGCAAAGCCAGCCGATGACGAAGACGGCGACGAGGATCAATACAAAGATGATCGTCATCGAAGTAGCGCGCTCAATAAATGTTCCACGCCCGCGTGAGGTAGTCCGCGAACATCAGTACGAAGAGCACTCCAAGCCAGAGGAACGAGGCGATCACGACGACCCAGGTCAGGCGGGGCGAGTGGATGACGTGCATGAAGAAGAGGATGACCAGGACGGCTTTGATCGTGGCGATGACCAGGGCAATCGGGGTGTTCCACATGCCGAGGTCGAAGCGGGAGGCGGCGACCGTAAGAACGGTTCCGACAGCGAGGGCGAAGAACACCGTCAGGTAGATCCACATCGGCGTGATGTGGACGTGCGGAGCGTGCTCGGAGTGATTGATTTCGGTCGTGGTCACGTCAGCCATGATGCGCTCCGTGAATGAGGTAGAGGAACGGGAAGAGGAAGATCCAGACGATGTCGACGAAGTGCCAGTAGAGACCCATGATCTCGACGGGTCCGTAGTACTCGGGTCCGAAGTGACCTTTCCAGGAGCGCCAGATGAACCAGATCAGAAGGCCGGCGCCGATGACCATGTGCAGCGCGTGAAGCCCGGTCAGGCACCAGTAGAAGGTCATGAAGAGCTCGATCTTCGGCACCAGTGCGGGGTTTTGGGGCCATTGGAATGTGAACGCGGCGCCCGGGAAGAGACCTTCCTGCCAGTGCTTCGTGTATTCGTACATCTTCACGCCGAGGAAGATGGTGCCGAAAAACAGTGTGGCGATGAGCATGTAGACGGTGCCCATGCGGCGGCCCATCTGCGCGTTGCGGACTGCGAGCGCCATCGTCAGTGAGCTGATGATCAGGACGATGGTGTTGATCGCGCCGAGCCACCAGATCTGCTGCGCGGCGCCGATCGCCCACGCCTCGGGATACATGACGCGGTAGATCCAATAGGCCGCAAGCACGCCGCCGAAGAAGAGGATCTCCGTCGAGAGAAACATCCACATGCCGAGGGTGGAAGCTTCGTGCTGTTGCCCGAGGTCCTCGAAGTGATGCTGGAGAAACGGGTGATGTTCGTGGTGCTCTTCGACCTGCGGCGCAGGCGGGGGGCCGCCGAGGGTGACTTCAGACATTCTGCGTCTCCCCCATCGCCTTCATCATGGCCGGATAGTCGTACGCATCCCACGTCACGACCGGCGTCTCATGGAAGTTTTCCATCGGAGGCGGCGACGCTGTTGTCCACTCCAGTCCGACCGCGCCCCACGGATTCGGTCCGGCGGGACGGCCGTACCAGAGCGACCAGAGCAGATAGCAGAGCGGCAGGGCGTAGCCGACTGCCAGGACCGAGGCGCCCGCGGTGGACATGACGTTGAGCACCTGGAACTCGGGCGCGTAAGCGTGGTAGCGACGCGGCATGCCGAGGTAGCCGAGAACGAACTGCGGGAAGAAAGTGAGGTTGAAACCGGCGAAGACGAGCAGCGCCGCGAGGCGCGCCCACCATTCGGGATACATCCGTCCGGTGATCTTCGGCCACCAGTAGTGCAGCCCGGCCATGTAGGCCATGACTGCGCCGCCGACCATGACGTAGTGGAAGTGGGCGACGACGAAGTAGGTGTCGGTGACGTGGACGTCGAGCCCGATGGCAGCGAGGAAGAGTCCCGTCACGCCGCCGATGGTGAAGAGTCCGATGAAGCCGAGGATGTAGAGCATCGGCGTCATCAACGAGACGGATGCTCGATAAAGCGTGGCCGTCCAGTTGAAGACTTTGATAGCCGAGGGGACGGCGACGAAGTAACTGAGGAAGGAGAAAATCATCGCCGAATAGACCGAGATGCCGGCGACGAACATGTGGTGCGCCCACACCAGGAACCCGAGGAAAGCGATGGCCAGCGAGGAATACGCGACGAACTGGTAGCCGAAGATCTTCTTGCGCGTGAACGCGGCCACGACTTCCGACGCCACACCCATCGCCGGCAGAATCATGATGTAGACGGCCGGGTGGGAGTAGAACCAGAACATGTGCTGGAAGAGGAGCGGATCGCCGCCGAGCGCGGGATCGAAGATACCGACGTGCACGACGCGCTCGAACATCAGCATGACCAGCGTGATTGCGAGAACGGGCGTTGCCAGGAGCTGCACGATGCTGGTGGCGTACATCGCCCACACGAACAGCGGCAGGCGGAACCAGGTCAGCCCCGGCGCGCGCATGCGATGGATCGTCACGAGGAAATTGAGGCCGGTGAGAATCGACGAAAAGCCGACGATGAACGCCGCGAACGTGACGCCGAAGACGTGCGTGTTCGAAAACTGCGTCGAGAAAGGCGTGTAGAACGTCCAGCCGGTGTCAACGCCGCCGGTGATGATGATGTACAGCCCCATCACGGCGGCGATGATGTAGAGGTACCAGCTCAGCAGGTTGATCTTCGGGAAGGCCAGATCCTTGGCTCCGAGCATGAGCGGCAGCAAGAAGTTGCCGAGCACCGCCGGGATCGACGGGATCAGGAAGAAGAAGATCATGATGATGCCGTGGAGCGTGAAAAACTTGTTGTAGGTGTCGCTGGTGAGTAGATCGCCTTCCGGCGTCAGGAGCTCGATGCGCATGACCACAGCGAAGAACCCGCCGAGGATAAAGAGCGCGGTGATCGAGATGAGATAGAGGATGGCGATCCGCTTGTGATCCTTCGTGAAGAGCCAGGAGAGCGCGCCGTAGTCCTGCGTGATGTAGTTGCGCGTCGCTTCCGGCTCGACGAAGCGGACGTCGTGCAGTGTCAATGAGCTCATGGCGTGGCACCTTTGTCTTTTTGCGGCGGAATGCCTGCGCCCGGTTTGAGCGGCGAGCCGGCGCTGGTGTCCTTCGATGACGGAGTCTCGACCGGAACGACTGCCGTCTTCTGCGTGCCGAGCGAATGGACATAGGAAACGAGCTTGAGCAGATCGTCTTCGCTGACCTGCCCCTGGAACGTCGGCATGACCGGCGCGAATCCTTTGACGATCTTCGCCTGCGGATTGAGGATCGACTCGCGGATGTAGTTCTCGTCAGCCGTGACGGTGGCGTTGTTCGACAGCGTGACGGTCGTGCCGTAGAGACCGAGCAGCACCGGCCCGCGGCCCGTGGCGTCGTTCGTGTGGCAGGTATTGCACGCGTATTTCTGGAACAGCTTTTCGCCCTGCGATGCCAGCGAGCCCTCGGCGCCACCGGCGAGCCACTTCTGATAATCGACCGGCTCCATCACTTCGACCCAGCCGATCATGCCGGAGTGCTGCGTGCCGCAATACTCGGCGCAGAAGATGTGGAACCGTCCGGTCTTCGTTGCCTGGAACCACATCGTCTTGTAGCGGTTCGGCAGAACGTCCGACTTCACGCGGAACGCCGGAAAGAACAAGCTATGAATCACATCCTCGGAGGCCATGGTGATCCGGATCGGACGGCCGACCGGAACGTGCAGCGTGTTGATCTCGCGCTGTCCGCTGGCGTGCTGGAACTTCCACATCCACTGTTTGCCGGTGGCATAGATGTCGATGGCGTTTTCGGGGACGCGCTGGATCCGGAAGTAGAGCCACGATCCCCATACGAACATGAACATGAAGATGAGGAAGGGAATGATGATCCAGGCCGCTTCGAGCGCTTTCGGCGGCTCGTAGTCCTGGGCCAACTGGTTCTCGGATGTGCGGCGGTACTTGATGGCCAGAATGAAAATCACGAAGAACGTGAGCACCGACACGCCACCACAGACGATGCACATGAACGTCATCAACGCATCGACGCCGGGAGCAACGGTCGAGGCCTGCTCGGGCCACAGCGGGAAATCGGAAAGCATCATCGAGAGTGCTCTTTACGGATCATGATGAGGATGAATCCGGCGAGGCTGAGAATCGTAGCCACGCCGCCAGCGCGGACGAAGTTCATGGCCGAGCGGCTGTACTTGCCGGTGGCCGGATCGTAGTGATAGCAGAGGAGAAGGATGGCGTCGGTGGCGTTCCCGATCTTCCCTGCCGACGCCTCGACGAGCGCGAGGCGCAGATCGCGCGCTTTGTACTCGAAGCCGTAGAGGTAGCGCGACACGCGGCCCTGCGGCGTGACGGCGATGAGCACCGCGCCGTGCGCGAACTGGTCCATCTTGATGTCGTAGGCATACTGAAACCCGGCGGCGCCCGTGAGCTTCTTGATCGCGCTCTCGGGACCCGTCAGAAAGTGCCAGCCGTTGGCGGCGCCAAAGCGGCCGTAGCGCTTTACGTAGGTTTCCTTCTTCGCCGTGGCCTCCTCGGGCGTGTCGCGCGGATCGACACTGACGGTGATGACGTCGAACTCTCTCCCGATGTCGAAGCGCAGCTCGGTGAGGCCGTTGGCGATGCCGTCCATGACCATCGGGCAGAGCATGGGGCAGCGGTAGTACATGAAGTTGAGCAAGACCGGGCGGCCGTGATTGAAGTACTGGCCGAGCCGGACGACGCGGCCGGATTCATCGCGGAGCATCAGATCCATCGGAAGCTGCGCGTTGAGTTTCTGGTCGATGGCCACTTTGCCGGGTAGTTGCGGCGGGGTGGCGGAGTTGGTCTGTGCGATCGCGGGAAGCGCCGCCATGAGAATCGCGAAGGTGCCGAGAGCCCACTTCATGGCTTCACTCCGGTTTCTGCGCTCGCATGCGGGACTGCTGCCGGCACCGGTTGCGCAGCTGCGGGAACGGCGGCTGCCGCATCGAGGCGCTGAACTGTGAGCTGTTTGGCCACGTCGATCGGCAGCCGGACGATGCCCTTTTTCTGATCGACCCAGCCGGGCTCGCTCAACATCTTGTCTTGCGCGCTACGCATCTCAGTCATATCGGTCACCGGAGTCACAGCATACGGCGGCATCAGCCCCCCTTGGTTCTTCGTCGGGAACGGCTGCAAGCGCGGCGTGGCCGGCACCGAGGCATCCGAGGGACGCGTCATCATCGTCAGAGGTTGCGAGGCTTCGTGACGGAAGTGGCGGGCGTAGGCGTGGAACTGGAGATAGACCACGAAGTATGTGAGCACCGCGAAGATGACGAAGATCACGACGGACCACAGCAGCGCGCGGGTGTTGACGTCGCTCTCTTCGTGGCGCGTCTCGGGATTGACGATGTCTTCGTCCTGGTAGTGAGCGTGATCAGCCATTGACCTTCAGCGCTCCTTCCCGAATGGCTTCTTCGACCCACGTCTCGTGAATCGGAATGATGGTCTGTCCGCGGAGCTGGCCGATGAAAGCCCAGATCCAGACGCCGCCGATGCCGAGCAGCGTCGTGAGGTTCATCCACGACCAGGTGAAATGCTCGCCGTACCACGATGGCGCAACGAGCCAGTAGAGGGCCACGTAACGCATCACGATGATGATCACGGCGACGATTGCGATCGTCTTCGGCCGGTCCTTGATCGGACGTATCAGCAGCAATCCGAACGGCAGGAAGAAGTGGAACATGGCTACGGAGAACGCGACGGCACCCCAAAGTCCGCTCGTGCGGACGAGGAAGTGCGGGATCTCCTCGTGCAGGTTCGCGTACCAGATCAGGAGGAACTCGGAGAAGGTGGTGTAGGCGTAGAACATGACGAACGCCAGCATGAGGTTGCCGAGGTCGCGCAGGTGCGTCGGTTTGAGCAAGGAGCCCATCGCTTCGGTATTCACCAGGCGCGTGAGGAAGAACGTGACGAAGGCCAGCGCCGAAAGTGCGCAACCGACGACAAAGGTGATGCCGTACATTGTCGAGCTCCACTTCGGCTCAGTCGACATCATCCAGTCGATCGATGCGAAGGTCAGCGTCAGAACGATCATCAGCAACCCGGAGGCTGCCCACTTGCGGCGCTTGAGCTCCGTGTACGGCGAACGGTCTTGGTAGAAGCTGAGGGACAGAGCGCGAATGCGCCACGCCCAGAGGTTCCAGAGCGCGAAGTAGAGCGCGGCAAAGGCCAGGAAGCGTTTCCAGTTCAGCCAGCCGAGCTTCTGGCTGACGTTCTCATCGGCCATCGCCCACTGCGTGTTGGACCACGGGTAGAGGTACTTCATCCCGAGGATGATGGGGATGAAGAAGAGGACCATCCAGAGCATCGTGCGGGCCGCGGCGCCGAGCGGACGGCGGATCATGAGGCCCCATTCGCCGCCGGTGACGTATTGCAACATCAGCACAGCCAGCGATCCGGCGACGATCGAGAACCAGAAGAGGAAGCTCGGCAGCCAGGAGCGGAAAAACGTCTCCTGGTTGATGAAGTATCCGAGCGCGCTGAGGGCCAGTCCGATGATGCCGATGACAAGAGAGGGCATGCGCCACTGGCTGATGCCGGTCGCAGAGGCGTTGGTTTCAGCCACGCCGGCGCTCACTGTGACACCCCCTGCGTCAGCTTCGCGCGCTGATCTGCCGGCAAATCATTCATGGTTCCGTTCTGGCTCAGTTGCAGGGCACGAACATAGGCGATGATCGCCCATCGGTCGGCGACGGGAATCTGTACCGCGTACGTGGGCATGGCCCCGAATCCATTGGTCATCACGTCAAAGAAGTGTCCCGTTTTCGCGTTCCGCAACGCGTCGGTGTGAAACGACGGCGGACGCCGCAGACCGCGCGACGGAATCATGCCGTTGCCGTCGCCGGCGCGGCCGTGACACACGGAGCAGTAGATGTTGAAACGTTCCTGACCGCGATCCATGACCGCCGCGGTAATCGGGAAGGGGTAGCCATCGCCATCGGCGCCGTTGATTCTGCCGGTGGCGAGGAAGGTGTCGTTGGCCAGCTCCCCGCGAGCGACAGTTCCGGGGATGCGAGGACGCGCGGACATGCCGTCGGCGAAGAAATCGCTTGGCTCGAGCGGATCGTATTTGGGTTGGTTGGACATCTTCTGTCTGCAGGAAATCAGAAGGCAGAAGGCAGAAGGCAGAAGGAAAAGCACGAGCGAGCGGCGCAGTGTCACGCCACTTCTGCCTTCTGCTTTCTGCCTTCTGACTTTACCAAGGAACATCGACGACCTCGCGGGGATGGAGTGCCTCGAGAAACTTCCAGACGGTGTCGAGATCGAACTTCGGATCGCGGGCCTGGATGACGAGGAAGAATTTATCGCGCGACGCCTGATCGAAGCGCTTCACGTTGAACACAGGGTGATACGGCATCGGCAGGCCGTTGAGCGCGAGCATGCCGAATACCGCTGCGAACGCAGCCATCAGAATCGCGCATTCGAAGGTGATCGGAATCCACGCCGGCCACGAGTTGAACGGCTTGCCGCCGATGTTGAGCGGATAACTGATCACGTTGGCGTACCAGCACATAAAGAATCCGCCGATGCCGCCAATGATCCCGCCGATCAGCACGAGGGCCGACATGCTGGACAGGCCGGTCGATTTCATCCCCACCGCTTCGTGCAGGTTGTGGATCGGGAACGGCGAGAAGGCATCCATCTCCGTGTAGCCGGCGTCACGCGCGGCCTCGGCGGCAGCGGTGAGGTCGGCAGGCGAAGAGAACTCCGCGATGACGCCGTATGTGCCGGTTCTGACTTTGCCGATCGCCATTGCTTATGCCTCGTGCCCTTCCGGATGCGCCTGCGCTTCGGGCAGCATCGTCCGCATCTCGAAGATCGAGATCATCGGTAGGAATCGAACGAAGAGGAACAGCAGGAAGAAGAAGAGTCCCATCGAGCCGATGAACATCCCCCAGTCCCAGCGGGTGCCGTGATACATGCCCCACGAAGATGGCAGGAAGTCGCGGTGCAGCGAGGTCGGAATGATGACGAAGCGCTCCAGCCACATGCCGACGTTGACGAACATCGCCACGGCGAACAGGCCTGCGGTCGACGTCCGCATCCGCCGGAACCACATCATCTGCGGCGCGACACCGTTGCAGATGATCAGCATCGCGTACATCTTCCAGTACGGGCCGGATACGCGGTTGATCCACATGTAGCGCTCGAAGTTGTTGCCGCTGTAGTACGCGAAGAACGCTTCCATGCAGTACGAGTAAAAGACGATGAGGCCGGTGGCCAGCATGATCTTGCCCATGTTCTCGAGGTGCTTCATGGTGATGAAGTCCTCGAGGTGGAACATCTTGCGCGCCGGAATGGCCAGCGTGAGAACCATGGCGAAGCCGGCGTAGACGGCGCCCGCGACAAAGTAGGGCGGGAAGAACGTGGCGTGCCATCCCGGCAACTGCGCGACCGCAAAGTCGAACGAGACGATGGTGTGGACCGAGAGCACGAGCGGCGTGGAGAGGCCGGCCAGCAGCAGATACGTCGATTCGTAGCGGAACCAGTGCTTCGCGGAACCGCGCCAGCCGAGGGAGAGCATTCCGTAGATGACGCGGGCGATCTTGCCGCGGGCGCGGTCGCGCAGCGTGGCCAGGTCAGGAATCAATCCGACGTACCAGAAGAGCGCCGAGACGGTGGCGTACGTCGAGACCGCGAAGACGTCCCACATCAGCGGGCTGCGGAACTGGGGCCACAACGTCATCGTGTTGGGATAGGGGAAGAGCCAGAAGTCGTACCACGGCCGACCGGTGTGCAGCGCCGGATAGAGGCCTGCTGCCGAGACAGCGAAAAGCGTCATCGCTTCCGCGAATCGATTGATCGACGTCCGCCACTCCTGACGCAGCAGCAGCAGAATCGCCGAGATCAGCGTACCGGCGTGTCCGATGCCGATCCACCAGACGAAGTTGAGGATGTCGAAGCCCCAGCCTATTGGATGGTTGATGCCCCAGATCCCGACGCCGACAAGGACCAATTTGCCGATCGTCGCGGTCAGCACCATCACGCCGAAACAGGACGCCGCCAGGCCGACCCACCAGAGGAACGGCATCTTCTTGCGCAGAACGATGGCGCTGATGTGATCCGTGACCGACGCGAAGGTATGCCCGGGCTCAACCGTCGGAACGGGGATGAAGCGCTCCGGGATCTCCTGGGTGACCGGGCGGATTTCGTGGGCTGGTGTTTGGTCTGGCATGACTGTCAAGAAGGCGTTTCACCACAAAGGCACAAAGAGCACAAAGGGATTTCTTTGTGTCCTTTGTGTCTTTGTGGTGAAACGCATTTGAATATTCAACATTTGCTTATCCCTTGATTTCCGGGTTGGGATTTCGGATCGCGCCGAGGTAGGTCGTGCGCGGTCTTGTATTCAACTCAGCCAAGAGCGCGTAATTCGTTGGCTCGGACTTGAGCGCAGCGACCTGGCTCGATGGGTCGTTCATGTCGCCGAAGACGATGGCGTTGGTCGGGCAGGCCTGCTGGCAGGCGGTGACGATCTCGCCGTCGCGGACACGGCGGCCGCTCTTGCCATCCTTCTCGGCATTGATCTTCGCGGCGTTGATGCGCTGCACGCAGTAGGTGCACTTCTCCATGACGCCGCGCGTGCGTACAGTGACGTCGGGATTGCGCTGCGCTTTGAGCGCGGGCGTTTCGTAATCGGAATAGTGGAAGAAGTTGAAGCGCCGCACTTTGTACGGGCAGTTGTTCGAGCAGTAGCGGGTACCGACGCAGCGGTTGTAGGTCATGTCGTTCAGACCCTCGCCGCTGTGCGAGGTGGCTCCGACTGGGCAGACCGGCTCGCAGGGCGCGCTCTCGCACTGCATGCATGGCACGGGCTGATGGAACACTTCCGGATTCGCGGCGTCGCCCTTGTAGTACCGGTCGATGCGCAGCCAGTGCATCTCGCGCTCGGCCACGACCTGATCCTTGCCGACGATGGGGATGTTGTTCTCGGACTGACAGGCCACGACGCAACCGTTGCAGCCGGTGCAGACCGATGTGTCGATCACCATCGCCCAGGCGTGCGACTTGTACTCGAAGCCCGGGTACATCGACTCCTTGCTCTGCTCCACTTCGCGCTTGTGATCGCGAACAAAATCGGGCTTGGCAAGGTATTCGGCAAACGTCGCGGAGCGGATGATGCCGCGGTCTTCGCCGACGTCGCTGACGTTGAGACTCTGGTGTTCCTGCGTGCAGGCGATCTCGTACGGCCCGTCCGACGTCAGTTCGATCTCCGCACCGCCGCCGCCGTGCAGCGCATCAGCGAAGCGGAACGGGGTGACATCGACGCCGGCAGTTCCGCCCGAAAGGTGGAACGGCGCGAGCTCCAGCGCGAGCATGCCGCTTACGTCGGCTGATGGAGTGGCCAGCTTGCCACCGCGCGTCCGGCCATAGCCGAGAAACATCGTGATCGTGTTGTCGGCATGGCCGGGCACGACCCAGATCGGCGTGCGCAACGTCTTGCCGCGATAACGGATGTTCGCGATCAGCGTTTGCTTCTCGTTGACCAGCTCGTCGCGGCGTTTGTCGTCGTAACCGATGGCCACCGCGGTCTTCGGGCTGATCAGCGCGACGTTCTCCCACGTGATCTTCGTCTGCGGCTTCGGCAACTCCTGCAGCCATCCGTTGTTGGCGAAGCGGCCGTCGTAGATGTTGGGATCGGGCAGGATGCGAAGTTCGTAAGAAGACGTTGTCGGTTGCCGGTTGTCGGTTGTCCCTGGGACCGCGGGCGTCCCGCCCGCCGTACGTGCTGGCAGCGCTGAGCCTGCGATCACGCCATCGTTCAGCCACTTCCGCCAGGTGTTGTTGAAGTTCAGCGCGCCGGCTTTCGCTGTCCAATACGCGCGCACGACATCGTAGGGCGACTGGTCCATGCCGCCGAGGAGCGCACCGAGAAGCTCGTGCGGCGAGCGGCCGTTGTAAAGCGGCGCGATGAGCGGCTGGATGATCGAGATCGTGCCGTCGTGCGCACGGGCGTCGCTCCACGACTCGAGGTAATGCGTCTCGGGGATGTGCCAGTGCACGTGCATCGAGGTCTCGTCGTAGTAGTGCGAGAGATGCACGCGGAACGGCACGTTGTCCATCGCCTTGACGAAGGGAAGATCGCCCGGTGCGTCGTACGCAGGATTGCCGCCGATGATGATGAGCGTCTTGACCGCGCCGACGTTCATGTCGGCGACGAGCTGGCGCAGCGAATCGAGCTGATTGACCGGCGCCACCTCAACCGGATCGGTGATCGTCACGGTCGCGCCGATGTTGCCGAGGGCCTGATTGATGACCATAGCGATGGCGTGAACTGCCGGAGGCTGCTCCTCGCCGGCGATGACGATGCTGGTGCCCCGGTTCTTCTGCAGATCGCGGACAACCGCGGCAATCCAATCGGCATGCTCGGTAGCGCCGGCGTTCGCGCCAACGCCAAGCCCTGCGCCGATCGCCCGTGCGAAGCTCTCTACCTGCGACGGCTTCACCGCCAGACGGTGATCGGCGATCGATCCGGTGCCGGTTGGACCCGATTCAATCGCATAAAGACGGTTGATCGATTTCGTTCCTTTCCGGACTCTGCGGCGGTTGGAGAAATCGCGCGCATAGCGGAGATGACCCGGTCCACGCTCGAGGAAATCGGAGTCGAGCGCGACGACGACGTTTGCTTTGTCGAAGTGGTAGACGGCATTGGCGTAGCTGCCAAACGCGAGGCGCATCCCTTCGCGCACGTTGTGTCCGCCGGCGGCTTCCCACTGATGCCATTTCGCGCCCGGGAGCTGCGCGAGCACCTGCTGGATCTGCGCGCCGAGCGTTGGCGAGGTGACGGACTGCGTGAGGATCCGAAGCCCGGCGCCGTTCGCCGCGCCTGCTTTGAGCTCGGGCTGCAGCGCGGCCAGAAAATCGCTGTACGTCGAGATCTCGCCGAGGTGGCGCACGACCTGGGAGCGGTCGGGATCGTAAAGGCCGAGGATCGAGGCCTGCATGAACGAATTGGTCGCACCGAGACTCGACGGATGGTCGGGATTGCCCTCGATCTTCGTCGGGCGTCCCATGTGACTCTCGACGAGCACGCCGTGCGCATAGCCGCTGATCGTCATCGCCGAGGCGAAGAAGATCGGCTTGCCGGGGATGAGCCCTTCCGGCTGGCGGACGTACGGGACGATCTTCTCCGCGGGACGGTTGCAGGCGGCCAAACCGCCGAGCGCCATCGACGCCCCCATCAACTTCACGAAGTCACGCCGGTCGACCCCGCGGTCCAGCGCCAGCGCACCCTGCGGAAACTCCGTCTCGACAACTTGCTCGAAGTCGTCGCGCGAAAGCTCATTCAGGCTGCGCCAGTACTCGCTGCCGATGCGCTTGCGGAAATCCGCGAGGTTCAGTGTTTGTGGGTCTTTCATGGTTTTGTTGGGGTGTGGGGTGTCGGGAGTGGGGGGTGGGAGATGAACCCGCTCCTTCCGCAGCCTTCGCCTCTCCTACGAGAGATCGATTCGCCTGTGAAGGACATCGTGTTTCTCCTACTCCCCACTCCCCACACCCCACCCCCTAGTAATGACATGTTGAGCACGTGGTCAGCTTCTGAATGTTGTACTCCCGGACCAGTTTCGGGCCGATGGTTTCCTGCTCCGTGGTGATGTAAGCCATGTTGAACACTTCGTTGCGCGGGCGGACGAATTTCTCCGGCGCGCGGTGACATTCCAGGCACCACTCCATCGTCAGCGGCGAGGCCTGGAACGTCAGGGCCATCTTGTCGATGCGGCCGTGGCAGCTCGCGCAGCCGATCCCTTTGTTGACGTGAATGGAGTGATTGAAATGGACGAAATCAGGCAGACGGTGGACGCGCGACCAGACGATCGGCTTGTTGTTGGCGAAGCTGGCGCGCACCGGCTCGAGCATCTCGGCATTCGTCCAGATCTGTGAGTGGCAGTTCATGCAGGTCTGCGTCGGCGGTAGGCCGGCGAAGTTCGAAGTCTCGACCGAGGTGTGACAGTAACGGCAATCGATGCCGAGTCCGGCTACGTGATGCTGATGGCTGAACGGCACCGGCTGCTCGCGCTCGATCCCCTGATCGGTCGCGTACGGCGACCGCACCACGCCACCGATCGCCCACAGCACGAAAGCCACGGCAAACACAGCGCCGAAGATCGTGACGCGGGCGAGAGTATTGGTGCTGCGGTGGAAAATCTGAGCCATCTACAGGCTGCTACCGTCCGGGATTCGGGTGTCGTGAGTCGTGAAACAGAAAGGCGGGGAGCAAGCGCCACAGCGGATGGCCGCGCTTCCGCGCGAAACGGCGGCGATCATATCCAAAATTTGCGGTGACGCAAGACACACGGTTCAGTGCGGGGCAATTGACAATTGCCAATGGACAATTGACAACGGCGGGAGATCAGAGACTCAGAGAGCAGGGGCGATGGAGCAGCGGCGTCAGCGGTATCTCCCGTCTTGATCTCCAAGCCTCTGGCCGCGACGCCGTCACCGCTCGTTGTCAATTGTCCATTGTCAATTGTCAATTGCCTTCGTGCTCACCGCCCGCGACACCCCTCCCGACACGACCAGCGCCATGATGCTGGCGCTGTCGACGGCCACCCGCTCCACGCGATCCCGATGCACCAGCAGCAGCGTGCCGGCCATGCTGTATGAGAACGGGAGATAGACCGCTACCTGCCCGGGAAGCGAGAGGAACTCGAGATCATCCTGCGTGATGAATCCCAGCGTCCGCACCCCCTCGGTAATCATCACCGTGACCGGCTGATCGAAACGCTTCTTGTCGCCGACGAACGCCTCCAGGAGATCCTTGATCGATGCATAGATCAGCCGCACGAGCGGCGCCCGCGTGAAGAGCGTTTCGGTGAGGTTGAGAAACTTGCGAACGAAGAAGTTCGACGCCAGCGCACCGATGGCGATGATGGCTACGATCGTGATCGCGAACCCCGCTCCCGGCGTCGGCAGATTCAGCAGACGGTCGATCCGCATAAACGCCTCGTAGATCAGATAGAGCGTCAGCGCGATCGGTACGACGATGATGAGGCCACGAAGAAAGTTCTTGATGAGCCAGTTCATGGAGCCATGGTAGTTCGGGGGTGGGGAGTGGGGGGTAGGGAGTGGGAGTAGAACCGGTCTCCCGACTCTCGATTACCGACAACCGACAATCGACAACCGGAAGGCGCCCAACAACCAACTTATCGAAAGACAACTCCCACACCCCACACCCCACACCCCACTCCCTGGATCAGCTAAACTCACCACATCTCCCATGCTCGATCGCCAGGCCATTGCCGACCTGTACGACCGTCACGCCTCGCGGCTGTATGCGCTTGCGCTACGCATTACCGGTGATCGCGACGCGGCCGCCGATGCGCTCGCCGACGCGTTCGATGCGCTGGGCAGGAATGACGAGGTCCGCGATCCCGAGACCTTTCTCGTCCGGGCCACCCGGGACTATGCCCTGGCCCGACAAACCCAAAAGCGGCCGGCAGCCGTAGTACCAACAGCGGCGACTCCTCGCCAGATGGTCGAGGACGCCTGGTACGGCATGACAGTGAGCGATCTGGCAACGGTTTACAGAATCTCGGAAGCGGACGTCCGCGGGATGTTGCGCGCTGGAATGAGCGAGTTACGCAGCCAGTTAGCGGCAGGGACACAATGACGGAAACGCTCTCAATCGAAGATCTCAACCTGCTCGATGCCGTGGTCGCCTCAACGATCGAGCCGGTCGATCCGCCTGCCGCACTCCGCGCCCGCATTCTGGCCGCCGCGCGCGACACGCCGCAGAACACGCGCACCGTTCGCGAGAACGAGGGGCGCTGGCTTCGTCTCGTGCCCGGCGTAACGATGAAAGAGCTGTCCGTCGATGAAACCCGAGGCACGGCGACGCTCCTGATGACCTTCGCTCCCGGCGCGCACCTTGCCGGACACGATCATCACGGCCCCGAAGACTCCTTCGTCATCAGCGGAAGCTGCCGCATCGGATCGACGTACCTCAACAAGGGCGACTTCCATCACGCCGACGGCGGCACGCACCACGGCGAGATCGTGAGCGACGATGGCTGCGTGCTCCTGCTCGTCATCGACCGCACGGATTACATGGCAGCGTAAACCCTTCTCTCGCGACGCCGCGAAGAAGAAAGAACGCTAACTCGCTCCTCAACACGCTCCTTCGCGTCTTCGCGTCTTCGCGTGAATCCCTTCAATCACCTTCTCTGCCGCCGCAAACCGCGCATCCCAGTCGCCGCGAATTGCGACGAAATGCGCACCGTACGCAGCCAGCGTCGTGGAGAACTCGCCGTGCAGCGCCGCGCGTGTAGCCGCCGAATCGCGCACCGCATCGGCAGCCCACGGGATATCGATGTCCGTCAGAAGATAGAGATCAGCCTTCCGCGCCCGGGCTTCGCGCCCGATCCACTCCGGACATTGACCGTAATAATGCCCGCTGTAAACGACCGTGCTGACGAGATCCGTGTCAAGGATGATCAGACTGTCGTATGCGGCTGCGTCCTCCAGCGCCATCTGTCCCAGGGCGATGGGAACGACATCCTCGAAGGTCAGCAGCCGGTCCGCACGCAGCGCATACTCGCGCGCGAACTCAGGGACCCACGGAACATCGAACCTCACCGCAAGCCGCTCCGCAAGCGTCGTCTTGCCCGAGCACTCCGGCCCGATCAAACAGACGCGTGCGCGGTGCGGCGCCAATCGAGAAGCCCTTTCACGCAAAGAACGACGAAGAAGGCGTAAAGCCCGGCGGTGAGGTACAGCTTCTGATCGATAAACATGAAAACATAGATCACGTCGACGATCGCCCAGATCAACCAGTTCTCCACGATCTTCGTGTTCAGCATGAACTGTCCGACGATGCTGAACGCGGTCGTCACCGCATCCCAGATCGGCAGCGAGGCGTCATGTGACGTTGCCCGCAGCAGCCAGAAGAATCCGACCGTGAGAAGGACGCCGATCGACATCAGAATGGTCCACATCTTCGACGATGCACGCGTGATCTTCAGCTCGGTCTTGTTCTCGCCGCCGTGCAGCCACTCGTACCAGCCGTGAATCGAGAGCGCGAAGTAGACGAGCTGCAGGCCCGCATTCAGATAGAGATGCGAACGCCAGAAAACGACGAGGTAGAGCAGGACGCTGGCGATGCCGGTCGGCCACGTCCAGATGTTCTCCTTCACCGCCAGCCAGACGTTCGCCAGCGTGAAAATGACCGCGGCGATCTCGAGTGGCGTGAAGGTCAACGCCGGAAATCTACCATCACCACGGCGTTCCGCGTGGCCTGCGGGTAGTAGTAGGAGATGCCGCTGATCGTCTTTTCGGGAGTGAGAAAGAGATAGCTGTAGCCGCTCGGGAAGACGCGCTTGTCGTTGAGGACGTTGTTGATCTGCACGCGCAACGTGGTATCGCGAGAGAGGCGGATCGCCGCGTTCGCATCGATCGTTGAGAATGCCGGTGCGACGAAGGAGGCGTTGTTCGTGTTGTCGAGATAGGAGCGTCCGACATGGCGTCCGGTCACGCCGAGGGTGAGCGACGACGATGCCATGTACTCGATCGACTGATTGACGATCATCGTCGGTGTCAGCACAGGGTTGACGTCGTGATACGTGATGGGCTCGCTGCCGGTGATGTTTCCCGCCGCATCGTAGACATCGTAGAACTGCGTCCAGGTGTGGATGCGGTTGCGGCTGATGCTGGCGTTCCCGCGCAGATGCAACTTCGGCATCGCCTGCCACCCATACTCCATCTCGATTCCTCGGCGATAACTGCGATCGACGTTGCGACGCAGCAGGAGTCCGATGTCGGACAGCTCGCCGGTGGATGCGATCTCGTGGCGAAACTCCATCGCGTAGACGTTCGCGCTGACGGTCAGCGGTCCGCGATGGGCATCCCATCCCGCTTCGAGATCGACGACACGCTCGGGGCGCACTGCGCGCAGATCGTGTGCAAACGAGACATTGTCCTCGCCTTGAAAGAGATCGTTGCGCGTCGGCTCGCGCGTGGAGATACCCGCCGAGGCGTAGACGCCGGTGGATGGAGAAAGGTCGTAGCGAGCGCCGAGCTTGGGATTGAAAAACGTCCAGCGGATTGGCGCGATGGCGACGTCGCCATGGTAGTGAAAGTTGGTCGTGCGAAGCTGCGCATCGGAGTAGAGATGCCACGAGCCCTCGTCGTAGCGCAGCTTGGCGAAGGCGTTGGCTTCCCCCTTCGTGCCGTAGTTCGAATAGAGACGCGCGCCTCCCGAGTCGAGCGTGTGGGTGCGCTGGAACTCGTTCACGTGCAGACCGTAGTTGGCGGTCCACGGGCCGTGCGTGGTACTCAACGTCACCATCGAGCCGACGAGCAGACCATCGAGACCGTACTGATCGCCGGACAGCCGGTACCAGCCGTAGCCACGCTGATAGAACGCGGAGGCCGTCATGTTCGTCTGCGGCGAAAGAGCGCGCAGATACTGCAACTGCGCGAGGTCGTAGCCGAAGCTGTCGCGGTCCTGGGGGCCGAGCGGATTGGCGCGCAGGTTTGTCGCCAGCGTGTCTGCGTCGGCCGCGTCAAACGATTGCTGCGTCCACTCGTGCGCGGTGAATCCGGTCAGCTTGAGTTGCGAGTTGTCATTTTGTTTCGCCGCGCTGACGAAGAGGTTGTGGCCGCGAAATCCCGACGACTCCCGAAATCCATCCGACTGATCCGCCGAAAGCCGCGCATAAAACGCATAGCCACCCGGCAGGGCGCCCGACTGGTACCCGACAGTGGCGTTCTTCGTCCCGAACGATCCAACGCCAACCTCGGCGCTCGTCGACGACGCAGGCGCCAGCGCTATCGATTCGAAATTGATCGAGCCGCCGAAGGCCGGCGAGCCGACCGTCGATGTCCCGACGCCGCGCTGCACCTGAACCGATTGCAGCGACCGCGCGAGGTCCGGGAAGTCCGCAAAGTACGTCCCCATATCCTCGGAATCGGCGAGCGGAACGCCATCCAGCGTGAAGTTGAGCCGCGTCGGACTGATCCCGCGCAAGGTGATGTACGAGTACCCCGAGCCTCCAATGCCGGATTCGGTGTACGTGTCGATCGACGGCGTATCGCGCAACAGGAGCGGGATGTCCTGCCCGTAGTAATCGCGCTCGATGGTCCCGCGGTCGACATCGCTCTTCGTCACCGGCGTCTGCGCTTCCGCGCGAATCCCGCTGACGACGATGTTCTCTGCGAGGCCGGGCCGCAGCGTGATGACAACTTCCGCATCCGTGCTTGCCGGAGTCGCCATCGCCTGGAATCCGCTGCGCGTGACGATGAGCGTGTACTTCCCTGCCGGAACATCGAGCGCGAAGCGGCCCTCGATATCGGTCGTCGCCGTGCGATATCCCTCGACCGCCACAGTCGCCGCGTCGATCGGCTTTCCATCAACGCCCCGAACGACACCTTTCAACGCAGCGGCAGAAACAAGAACCGGAAGAAAGAGGAGAAAGAAAACAACGCGAACAACCCTCATGATGGCTCCGATGCCTTTCCCTACGCCGGTCCAAACCGGATCAGGTTCCAGGGTGTGATCTCAGGCCGTGGTTGCGGCCACCCCTAGGCTTCGGTGCGGATGGTACTACGACTGGTTTCACGCGGAGGCGCGGAGACACGGAGAAGTCAAACTCCGCGTCCTCCGCGTCTCCGCGTGAAACGGTTTTCCTACCGGCTTGCTCTTCGTCGCGGACTGGTAACCCCGACCTCAGATAGCCCGCGCGCGTTGAACGCAAGCACTCGCACCGACGGCGGGCCGGTGATGACGACTGATCGCTCGTTGGCCGCGGCCGTGGCGATGACAGTTCCGTTGTCCCAGTAGTCAGTGTTAGAGCGCACCACCACAAAACCAGCGACATCACCTCCATCGCTTTGCCAGCTCACGGTGATAGTAGGCGCAATTACGATGGTAGTAGACGCAGTTGTCGTTACCGATACGCCGTAGGGCGCAGAAGGCAGCGGCGGCAGCGAATCGAGATCCGCCTCCGCGTAGGCTCGCAGCCGCGCAGGCTCGCCGGGAGTCGGAGATTCCGAGGCCACGATCACGCTCTCGCCTGAAGCATTGGAGGCAATCGCCGGCGTTACCTGGCGATCGGGAACGCCGCTCGCGGTCACCCGGCGATCGGGAAATGCGGACGTGCTCACGCGCGCCGACGTGATCCACCAGGTCGAGCCGTTGCCGTATCGCCACGCCGCAATGTAATCCTGACCATTCCACGTCACGCTGCTCGACGTTGGTGCGAACCATTGAAAGAGTGGAATGGCAGGACCGATCTGCAAGGTCGTATCCGTAACGACGATCCGCCGCGTGGCCACCTCAGAAACAAGGGTAGTCGGTGGGCGATGATCATAAATCACCAGAAAATCGTGGTCGCTGGCAGCGAGGTGGGCATCCATGAAATTGACAAAAAAGAACCCAGCCTGTCCGAAAAGTTCTCCGTCAGCAGCAAGCGTGTAGAAACCAATCGAGCTCCTCAAGTCCTGGCAGTCGCAGAAACGCGCATCAGTGGTGGACATGAACAGATACCGTTGCCCATCCCAGGCCACTTTGGGAGGGCCATAATCCAGCGTCACTTGCGCGCGTTCCGTAATGACGCCCGTTGTAAGTACTGTGGCCGCATTCTGTCCTGGCCCACTCCAGACCACGTAGAACCCCCGGCCGTTCCAAACGACCGCCTGATCGGAGATTTGGCCGCTGCCAATGACGAAGGACGAGGCTTCCGCACTGCCAGCGATGATCCGTCTGCCGCGAATATTGCCGTTGTCTTCCCAGACGGCAAGGCAAATCGAGCCGGCGCACGCGACGTTGTGATGAGCTCCGGTTGCGTCAAGGGACAAGCTTCGGGGAAGCTCGGGAGGTTCGACGGGACCAAGATCGGTTTGTTGTGCATCGATCGGAACCGCTGACCGGCTGACACGCGCTACGTTGAATGAATGGCTCTGCCCGACCTCCTCCTCCCATCCGGTCAGGAAGTCGACTCCGTCAGAAGCAAGCACAGGAGCCGTCTGCACCGAGGGCGTCACCGACAGCACCTCGCCCGCGCCGTTCAAGGGCGCATTGCCGGTTGTCAGGGCGAAACCGACGTTGCCTCGATCCTCGGTTCGCCCGGCGGCGTACACAACGCCGTCGTGGGTCGCGGCGCTGCTGACACCGGCATCGAACGTCAGGGGATTACCGAGCGGCATGCCGAGGGGGTCGAGACGTTGGGCGATTGAGCCAAAGGCGTTTCTGCGGATGTGCAGATAGGAATCGCCCGTCCAGATGAGTGAGCTCTCCGATCCCGGTTCCAGCTCGACGGATCTCGTGTTCAGCACGGTCCCGTCCCCCGACAACGCGATGAACATCCCGAGCGTCGCGACGAGGATTCCGCTTCCGTCAGTCGCGGCAACCACATCCTGCAATGACCTCGTCGTGGCGATCAGCCGTTTGGGAACGACGACGCGGCCGGTCTTGTCCAATCGCAGGAAGTACGTTCCACTCGCCTCGGTCGTAAACGTGACGTAGTCATCTCCAAATGGCGTTGCCGTCTGCAGCGCCTGATCACCCAAGAGGATCGGCGGCCCGATTGCCGCGCCTTCAATGGAAGTGAGTTGCGCACGCGTCTCTGTCGGCGACGAAAGCGGGCCGTTCGTGTGGTACGTGAAAAGCACCGTTCGGCCATTCGTATGAACGTGAAGGAATTCAGTCGTAAGGCCCGTCGCGCAGAACGACGCCTGCGCCCGAGACGACCGAACTATGCAAGCCGCTCGCGGTTTGCCACATCACAAGGTAATCAGAGCCAAACGCAGTGAGATCGACCAACTCCGCGGCCATCGGCAACAGCCGGAACGAGGCCTGCGCTGTTCTGTGGCCGCCAGCATCTGCGACCGATCCATAAATGAACTTGCCAGTAGTGCCTGTATACGTAGGATTCGAGTCGATCGTCCAAAGCGTGAGAAACGTGTCGCCGTTCGTGGCGACGAGGGGATCGCGGACAGCGTAGGACGTCGGGCCAAAGGCTGGCGCTGTAACGTCGTGACCTGACGATGCATAAGCAGCCAGGGTCGAAAGCAGCGCGATGACCGCCAGCAGCCGGATGCGAATCATCGAATTCGAAGGGGACATGAGGAATGCTGTACGCGCCTTGGAGGGAAGAAGCAAGCGGGGCAGGGAGTGTCGCGACGTACCGGAAAGGCGGCCAAGGGTTAGGTTCCATGACCTGGACTGCCTCGCCTCGCGCGCGCTTGTTGTTGGACGGCAGACCTCGCAGGGGTAAGATCGACGCATGTCCAAGGCTGACCAGGCGGTGTTCGCTGAGGCACTCCGCCTCGAACCGGAAACGCGCGCCGAGCTCGCTGCGGAACTTCTCGCGAGCCTGGATGGTCCGCAGATCCCGGCACCGAAGCAGCTTGGGATATCGAGATCGAGCGCCGAATCGCTGCGATTGAAGCGGGAACGGCCCAACTCGAATCCTGGTCAGTAGTGAAGCGGCGGATCGAGCGAGAGATCCTCGGCCGGTAAGACCGAAATTCCTCCTGCGAAAGGAAATATCCTCCTGCAGAGGAAAATCTCCTCCTGCAGAGGAAAATATCCTCTTGCGAAGGAAAATATCCTCCTCCAGAACACTTTAGTGGTCTTCGAGAGGAGATTTTGACTCCTGCAGAGGACATCGCGCCTCCCTCGGAAGCAGAAAATGCTCCGAAAGAGCGAAATTTGCCTCCAGAGGAGCGTCCGGGCCGCTGACGCGAAAGGAAAATATCCTTCGCAAGAGGATATTTTCCTCTGCTGTTGCCAAAATTGCTCTATAGCCAAAGGACTTCTCCTCTGCTGTTGCCAAAATTGGTTATAGGCAAAGGATTTCTCCTCCGCTGTTGCCAAAAATTGCTTTATTCGGAAGCCATCGGCGATGCAAGAGTTTCCAGAATTGGCCCTAACGAAGCAGATGATGTTCCAGGCAAGGATCGCCGCAAGGTTGCACCCCGCAGTTCTGATCCTCTGGTGACCCTTCGCCATTCGCCCGATCAGCGCTCCCCCACGACTCTTCCCTACTTCAACACCAACGCCACCTTCCCCCCGTTCGTCGCCACGCCGTCCTGAATCGCGTGAGGGTCGGAGGGGTTTTTGGTCATGGCGTCGCCGTCGGAGTCGAGGCGGGCTTCGATGCGGATGCTGGCGGGGAGTGGCTGGCCCATCATCGAGTCGGCGATGGTCAGGTCGATCTCGAGCGGGAAGGTGGGAGACATGATGCGCTTGACAGCCGCAGGCGGACCGGCAGTCTCGCCGGCGCCTCGGGCGATGATGAAGAGCACGGCGTTGGGCGAGGATTTCGCGGAACGGTCGAGCGTCAGCGTCAGGTGGACCGAGGGGCCGCCCGCGGCGGGAGCGGCACCTGGCGACGCGGCGGATTGTGCGGCGGCCATTGGCGACGACGCGGGTTGCGAGCCGTCGGGATTCGGGAGGGTTGGATGATTGGCTGGCATCGCTGCCGGCGGCGCGTTCTTCATCTGCTCTTTCATCCGCACCAGGACTTCATCGAGCTTCTCTTTCTGATCGGGATGGCGGCGGCCGGCCTCAGCGATCAGCCCTTCCGCTTCGCTGGTCTTGCCGCGCTGCATGTTGGCCCAGGCCAGCGCGACGTAGGCGTCGGTGAGATCGGGATCGGACTTGATGGCGCGTTGCAGCATGTCCACCGCGCCGTCGCCCTGGCCCATCGAGACGCGTACGAGCGCCTGATACGTCAGCGCGCGGGCATCGTTCGGAGCGCGCTTGAGCACGTAGGCCGTGTGCTCGAAGACCTTCATGAGGTTCTCGCGCTCGAGGTAGGCCTTGGCCAACTCGTCGCGCATCCCAAGGTTATCGGGTGATTTCGCGAGGTCCGCTTCGGCCTGCTGCATCGCGGGGTCAGGCTGTTGCGGCGATGCCTGCTGCGGCGCGGAGCTCGTCATCGGCGCGCCGCCGCCGGTCATGCTCTCCGTTCGCGGTGTCGCTTTCTCCGTGACGAACCAGGCAATGCCACCGAGCACCGCGATCGATGCGAGGCCCCAGAGGAAACCGCGGATCGTGGCGGCTCGGGTTGCTGCAGCGATCTCGGCAGCAGACAAACGTAGGTCGGACTCTCCAGTCCGACTATCTTCGGCCGAGGGTCGGACTGGAGAGTCCGACCTACGTTTCGTTGTCGTCAATTTGTCCGCGTGCACATCCAGTTTGCGCAGCACATCGGCGGTCTCGCGCTCCAGGCGTCGCTGTTCTTCCTGGCTACCGCCCATTTCCTTCTGCTCGCGAAGTTGCTGGAGAAGCGCGTCGCGCTTTGCTTCCAGATCGCGGCGCTCCAGGTCGGGCTTCGACGCGCGGCCTTTCATCCCGTACCAGAACATGAAGCCGACGATGAGGCCGGACAGGATCATCCCGCCGGCGCTGACCCAATCCGTCATGATTTCTCCACCATCTCGCGGACCCGCGCCAGATACGGATCATCGATTACTTCCGAAGTCGCTTCCGGCACAGCCGCTGCTCCAGCCGCCGGCACAGGCGTCTTCTCGAGTCTCTTTGCTTTCGTCACGACGATCACGAATCCGATCGCCAGGACCAGAACCGGCAGCAGCCACACCAGCGCGTTGACGCCCTGAAACTTCGGTTTGAGCAGCACGAACTGGCCGTACGACTTCTCGAAGTAGCTGAGAACCTGCTCCCTCGTGTAGCCGCGCGAAAGAAGCTCGCGCGCCTGTTCGCGCATGTTAGCCGCCATGATCGAAGGGGAGTCGCCGATGGCAAGCCCCTGACAAACGGGGCAGCGCAGCTCGGACGAAAGCTCCATCGTGCGGCGTTCGAGCTGGGCGCCCGCGAGCGGCGGTCCCTGAGGCGGGCCGAGAACCTGGGCAGCGTCAGGAACTTTGATTTGGAGCAGCGCAATCAGAAAGAACGTAGCGATCATCGCATTGCCTTTGCCAGCTCGGCCTGTAGCGCCTCGGTCGTCAGAGGACCTTCGAACTTGGCCATGATCTTCCCTTCCGGATTGATGAAGAACGTCTCCGGAACGCCGCCGACGCCGTACGCGATCGCAGTCTTCCCTTGCGCGTCGAGCAACGTCGGATAGGCCGTACCGCGCTCGGCGAGGAAGCGCATGATTTTGTCTTCGTCGTCATTGAAAACGACGCCCACGAACTGCACGCCAGGTTGAAGGTTGCGCGCGTTGGCGACGAGCGTCGGGTGCTCCTCGTAACACGGGCCGCACCACGTTGCCCAGAAGTTGAGGACGACCGGCTTCCCGCGCAGTTTCTCGATGTCCACCATCTCGCCCGTGCCGACGGCCTTCAGCGAGAACGGCGGGGCCGGACGTCCGACGAGCGGCGAATCGATATGCGCAGGATCCTTGCCCAGACCTGCGAACAGGATGAAGACGATCGCGGCAACGATGACGATGCCGACGATGAGGACTGTGCGGTTCATGCCGGGACCTCATCGCCTGCGGCTTCTGCCGGCACCGGCGACACGACGTATGCGCGCCGCCGCGACGGAATCAGCGCGATCAGTCCGCCGATGCCCATCATGATGACGGATCCCCAGATCCAGCCGACCATCGGCATGTTGATGATCAGCACCCCAGCCTGGTCGCCTTGCAGATTCATGATCGAGATGTAGTAGTCGCCTGTGATGGTCGAGTAAACCGCGGGCGTGCCGATCGGCTCGCGCATCGCCGCGTACTGGTTCATGCGCGGCTCCATCGTCGTCACCTGCGCACCGTTCTTCGAGAGGTTGAAACGGGCGATGGTCGATTGACGATGCGGTTCAGCGCGCTCTTCGCTGCCGGTGTACGTGACCGTGTAACCGGCGAACGTCGTGCTCTGTCCGCGCGTCAGCGTCACTTCCTGCTGCGTGCGCATCGTGCTGCTGACGGCGATGGCGACGAAGACAATGACCGCGCCGGCGTGCACGATGTATCCGCCGAAACGGCGCCGCCCGCGGCGGAGTTGCGCGTCGACGAGCGCGGGACCGATGGCGTCACCGCGTTTGACTCGTTGCCGGAACGGCAGCCACATCTGCGCCATCGTCACGTGTGCCGCGTAGCCGCCGAACAGCAGCGTGAGCACGGTCCAGACGTTGCGGACGCCGAGAGCGAGACCGATGGCCATCACGATCGCGCCCGTGATCAGCGGCGGGAGTAGCGCGCGCAGAATTTCCTTCTTCGAGGCCTTCCCCCACGGCAGCGCAGGACCGACGCCGATGAGAAACAGGAGCGCAGTTCCAACCGGAACCACCATTGCGTCGAAATACGGACGGCCGACGCTCATCTGCTTCCCTTTGACCGCTTCGACGATGAGCGGGAAGCACGTACCGACGAGCACCGTGAACGTGAGGACAACAAAGAAGAGATTGTTGACGAGGAACATCCCCTCGCGGCTCACAGCGCTATCGAGTTTCCCATCGGCTTCCAGCGAATCGATGCGGAATGAGAGCAGCACGACCGAGAAGACCAGCACGGCGGCGAGGAAGATCAGGATCGTCGGTCCGATCGAGCTCTGCGTGAACGAGTGAACGGAGTTGAAGACGCCCGAGCGCGTCATGAACGTGCCAAGAATCGTCAGGAGGAAACTGGCCTGGACCAGCGTGACCGTCCACCCCTTCAGCACACCGCGGCGCTCCATGACGATCGCCGAGTGCAGCGCTGCGGTCGCGGTCAGCCACGGCAGCAGCGACGCGTTCTCGACCGGATCCCAGGCCCAGTAGCCGCCCCATCCGAGAACTTCGTACGCCCACCAGCCGCCGAGCATGATGGCGATCGTCAGAAAGACCCAGGGCAACAGCAGTGATGCGCGAAGTGGCCGCAGGAAGGATTGTCCGAGCCTGCCCCGCAACAACGCGGCGATGGCGAAACCGAACGGAATGGTCATCCCGACATAGCCGAGGTAGAGCATCGGCGGGTGGATGATCATCAGTAGATGGTTTTGCAGCAGCGGATTCGGGCCGGGGCCGTCAAGCGGCGGGTTGGCCACCGTCAGGAACGGATTGGCTGGGCCGGCGATCAGAAAACTGAAGAACGCGCCGACCGAGAGCCAGGTGCCGATCGCGTACGGCATGTACTCCTGGTGATCGTTGCGGTTGATCCAGGTCGTCGCGGCTATATAGATGCCGAGGATGAAGCCCCAGAAGAGGATGGAGCCTTCGAGCGAGGACCAGAGGCTGACGATCGTCACCCAGAGCGGCACCTGCGTCGAGCCGACGTGCGAGACGTACTCGACGCTGAAATCGTGCGTGATGAGGGCGTACTCCATCACGCCGGTCGCCGCAAGCATCAGCGCCGCAAACAGATAGGCGAAGCGTTGCGACCAGCGCAACCCTTCCGGAGAACGCTTGCTGCCGGCGGCGTAGGCGATGAATGCGCCGGTCGTCGCGACGAGCACGGAAGCCAGAATGAGGAAACGTCCGAGTGTTGGAATCATGTTGTCGTCAGTTGGCCCTAGCCGGTAACCATTGGTCGGTGTCAGTCATCACATGAGTCGTGTGCGTTGGTACGTATTCTTTGCGCGTCGTTCTGAGACTGCCGGAGACTAGCTCCTCCGCCTGTCACTGGCGAAGGACCTGGATGCGACGTACGAGGCATGCGTCGTCATTAAGATTCTTCGCCCCCTTCGGCAGCTCAGGATGACGTCTCCCCGGGAAGCCTAATCCTTCAAACCTTCCGTACTCCGCATCAACTTCTGCAGTTCCTTTTTGTCGATCGCGTGCCCCGCTTTCGGCGCGCGGTATTCGTTGTTATGCGAGACCATCAGCCGGTTGCACTGAAAGTAGCCGGCGCGCGTCATCGTCCCTTCGACCACGACACCGATGTTCTCCCGGAACATCTGCGGGGGAACGCCCGACGACTTCACGTGCACGATTCCTGTGGCGTCCTTGACGTCGAACTCCAGTCCCGAGGCACCGTTGCGGCCCTGAACCGAATGCGGTGCCACCATCCCGCCGAGCCGGATCGTCGCACCGTAGGCTTTGTCGCCGGCGGCGTGCAGGTCGGTCGGCGTCCAGTAGTAGACGAGGTTCTTGCTGATCCCGCCGAGCGTGATCACGAGAAACGCTGCGGCGGCAATGACGAGCGCACCGGCCATGAACCAGCGCGATTTGCGCCGCAAGGCAGCGCTCGCAGTAGGCATCCCTTCATTGGTCGTTTCCTTCATCGATCCTCCGATTCTTTCGCGAGCTCGGCGCGCAACCGGATGATCACCGATACGCCGTAAATCGCCAGTACTAACGCCGTCAGTGAATACGCGGCGACGACGAAGTTCCATCCGCCCGGGATCACGCCGTCACCTCCGCAGCATTCGGCGGCGGCGCAAGCTCATGCTTCAACCGCAGCGATCCGACGCGCGCCCGCAACATGATGAATGCCGTCATCAGAAAGAGGATACCGAACGCGTTCATCCGCAGCGGCAACCAGAACTGACGCGAAACCGTGGCCGGGCTCGACTGCAGTTGATGCAGCGAGTTCCACCAGCGCACCGAGTAATAAACGATGGGGACATCGGCGTAGGCGATGATCGTTGCGACCGCCGACCAGATGGCACGCCGCGCAGGATCTTCGACGAACTTCCGAAGCGCCAGGATGCCGAGAAACGCGAAGAGCAGAACCGCCGTCGTCGTCAGCCGCGGATCCCAGTCCCACCAGACGCCCCAGGTCGGCTTGGCCCAGATCGAGCCCTGGCAGCAGAGAAGAAACGCCAGGACGACGCCGACCTCGATGGCCGCCTCCATCCGCGCGTCCCACTTCCAATCCGAGCTGAAGAGGAAGACGAGAGCGCTGACAAACGCGAAGGTCATCGCCAGCAGCGCGTTCCAGGCGGTCGGCACATGCACGTACATGATCCGCTGCACCTGCCCCATCAACGCCTCGGGCGGCGCGACGAAAAGACCGACGTAGGAACCGATCGCCAGGCAGACGATTCCGAGCCCCAGGAGAATCCAGGGCAACGCCGGAAACCTGTTGTTACTCGCAGTAGCGCTCATAAACCTCACTCTTCGACGACCTTGTGGAAAAGAAGTCCACAAAGAGACCAATAAATTGCATCAAACGCGAAGAGAAGCACAAGCCATGATTTTCCCTGATTCATGGGGTCGCCGAGAATGATCAGCGAGGTGGCCTTGACCGACGCGAGAAGCGCCGGAACGATCAGCGGAAACAGGAGCAGCGGCAGCAGCGTCTGCTTCGAGCGAACCTGGGCTGTCATCGCAGCGTAAAGCGTCCCGGGAGCCGACAGCCCCGCCGCGCCGAGCGCGATGACGAGGATGAGCGAGAGGATGCGCGTCGTGCCGGCATCGTAGAGCACGACCATCACCGGAACGAGGGCGACGCCGAGAAACATGAGCTGCAGCCAGTTCGCGATCGCCTTGCCGTAGTAAAGCGCCCGCGGGCTGGCCGGAAGCAGGAGCAGCCCTTCCATCGCGCGATTCTCCATCTCCGCATGAAAGCTCTCCGCGAGAGTCAGTGTCGACGAGAGCAGAAGCCCCAGCCAAAGAAAGCCCGCCGAGAATTTCCGCAACGCCTCAGCATCGGGCCCGACCGCAAAACTGAACAAGAGGAGCGCGGCCGCGCCAAAGACGAAGATCGCCATGAGCTGCGCCTTGCTTCGCCACTGAAGAAGAAGTTCTTTGCGAAGGGCGGCGATCAAGCGAGCACCTTGTGGTAATGGAGTTCGAACCTGAGACCCCTCATCCGGCCTTCGGCCACCTTCTCCCCACTGCGGTGGGGAGAAGGGGCTCGATTGGGGGTTCGGGCGGTGTGATTGAGAGGGGCTCGATTGAGAGTTCGGGCGAGATCCGCACTCAGGAACTCAAACCCCTCGCCCAACCCCCCCATCGAGCGCCTTCTCCCCCCGCGCTTCTTGCGGGGGGAGAAGGTGGCGAAGCCGGATGAGGGGGGCGTTGCTGATTGGCTTTCACATTGAAGGAGCTCGAGTGAGACGTCTGCACTCAGCGCGAAGAGAGAAGTCATCGTCCCGCCACCTCGCTCGCCTTCCCCCGCCACACCACCCGCCCGCTATCGAGCAGCAGCGCTTCGTCGGCGAGACTTGACGCGCGGGGAAGCTGGTGCGTGGCGATCACGACGGTTGCTCCGCCGGCTTTGAGCTCATGCACGACATCATCGACCAGCGCGAAGCCCTCGGGATCGAGCTGGCCGTAAGGCTCGTCGAGAAAGACGACGCGCGGCTCCTGCAGCAGCACACGAGCGAATGACAGCCGCTTGCGCATGCCGGCCGAAAACGTGGCCACGGGATCATCGGCGCGGCGGCCGAGGGCCACGCGTTCGAGCAGGGCGGGGATGCCGGATCGCGAGCGCCCGAGGTGATCGGCGGCGATGGCCAGGTTCTCGTGGGCGGTAAGCGAGTCGTAGAGATAGGACGAATGGCTGAGAAGCGCGACAAGCCGGCGAACGTCTTCGCGCTCGCGAACGAGATCGAAACCGCCGATGGTCGCCGAGCCCGCGTCGGGACGGATCGCCGTCGAAAGCGTGCGGAGCAAGGTCGACTTCCCCGAGCCGTTCGGGCCAGCCACCATCATCACGCTTCCTGCGGCCAGGGAGAACGACACGTCTGCGAGGGCCCACCGCCTCCCGTAGCGGCGGGCGAGATTGTGTGCGTCAATTCCGGGAGAAGGTTCCATGCAGCGCGCAGTCTGTGTCAGGTTCGCGCGTGTGGCAAGCATGCTCGCGAAGAGGAGCCGCGGCGCTATCATCCCTCGCGATGCGCACAACCGCACTCGTCCTCCTGTTCCTCGGCGTAGCCTGCACGACCGCCACTCCGCCCCCTGCGCCGCAACCCGCCCCGCCGCCCGCTCCTCCGTCCGCTCACGGCTTCACGATCGAGGAAGAGGTGCACGTGCTGCAGTTGGAAGACCGGCGGGAGTACGACGAGGCGTTCACCAACGCCTGGCTCGCCAACCCCAATGCACTGCACCGCGCGCGGATAGCCTTGGCGCTGGGCCGGATCGGACCGCACACGTTTGTCGACACGAACGGCAACGGCGTGCGCGACGCAGGAGAACGCCAGGCCGGTGTCGCACAGCTCGTGGCTCTCGTCAACGATCCTGATGCGAACGTTCGCGCTACCGCTGCATTCGCCCTCGGACAGATCGGCGACGCCACCTCGGTCGATGCGCTCCTCCAGTTCGCCGCCGATCACGATGGCGACGTTGCTGGTGAGGCAGTCGAAGCGCTGTCCAAGCTCGCGGCGCACGTTCCCCTTCCGCGCTACGCCGCGTTCACCGGCGCGCAAATCCCGGAAGGCATCCGCGCGCGCGCCGTCCGCTTCCTCTTCCGATTCAAGTCCGACGAAGCATCGGCGATCGCCGCCGATCTGCTGGCTTCGCCCTCGCCGCGCATTCGCGAAGAGGCCACCTACGCGCTGGCGCGCCGCGCCTATGCCGGCGCGCGGCCGCGCCTGGAGCTCCTCGTCAACGAGCCAAGTCACCAGACGCGCGCCAACGTCATGTCCGCCCTCGGCAGGATCGGATCGCCGGAGTCGCTTCCTCTCCTGATCGACGCGTTGCGCGATCAACATCCCTGGGTGCGCACGAATGCAGTCGTCGCCATCAGCCGCGTCGCTGCAAAAGATAGGAAGTCGATCGAGCGGCCGCAACTCGCCAGCGACGCGAAGCGGGTGATGGAATTGCTCGACGATCCTGACCCCGGCACGCGCGCCTCAGCTATCGATACACTGGGTTACTACGCAGCGCGCGACGACGCCGCGCGTAAACGGCTGCTCGACGTCGCTGCAAACGGCTCGCGATGGGACCGCGAGATCGCCGCCGGTGCGATCGCCAAGAACCTCGGCGACGAAACACTGTTGCCGGCAGATCTCACCGGCTGGGCCAAAGTGCGCGTGCTCGAAGCGGCCACGCCAATCTCCGACACCGTCCGCGCAAGCTACGCCCGCGATTCGGAAACGCTCGTGCGCGCGCAGGCGCTGGGGACGATCGCCGACGACAAAGTCGACGCCAATCTGCCGATGATTCGCAAGGCGCTCGACGACCCCGACGTCATCGTCCGCGGCTACGCGATCGGCGCCTTCGCGAAATCACATGACCCGAACAAGGTGGAGACGCTGCAGAGCGCAGAACGGCGCGCTCGACGCGACGAGCAGAACGACGCACGCCTCGCGGCGATCAGCGCGCTGTCGGAGATCGACTACCCGGAGCGGGGGGCCGTTCTTCACGCCTGGCTCGCCGATGCCGATCCAGTCGTGCGGCGCATCGCTGCAGACGCGATCGAGCAGAAGCTCAAGATGCCGCGGCCGCAGTTCACGCCGCTGCCGGTCACGCGCAACGACTACACGCAGATCGTCGAGTGGTCGCGGCAACCGCACACCGCGTCGATCCACATGACCCGCGGGATCATTCAGATCGCGCTTCTCACGCAGGACGCTCCGATCACGACCTGGAACTTTGCAAAACTGGCGCGGGCGAAGTACTTCGATGACAGCTCGTTCATGCGCGTCGTCCCCAACTTCGTCATCCAGGGCGGCGATCCTCGCAACGACATGGAAGGCAGTCCGGGCTACACCATCCGCGACGAGATCAACCTTCAGAAGTACACGCGGGCCGCGGTCGGCATGGCGCTCTCCGGCCCCGATACCGGCGGCTCGCAGTTCTTCATCACCCACTCGCCGCAGCCGCACCTGGACGGTGGCTACACGATCTTCGGCCGCGTCATCGCCAGCATGACCGCCGTCGTCGACCCGACCGAGCGGGGCGACAAAGTGGAGACGATCGCGATCGACGAGAAGTAACCATGGGACGGTAATGCCGCAAGCACAACGTCACTACACCATCGACGAGTACTTCGCAGTTGAAGCGATGTCGCCGGTTCGTAACGAGTATTTTGACGGCGAGATCCTGGCGATGCCTGGCGGATCACCGAACCACAACCGGATCTCCAGAAACGTTCTTCTGGCGCTCGAGCCGAACCTGCGCGACGGCCGGTACGAACCGCTTGGGCCGGATACCCGAATCCTCACGGCCTGCGGACTCTATACGTAGCACATGCCACACGCCTCGTAAATTGAGATTGCCCGGGTGGAAGTGGGTGGGGTACGGCAGTGGCGCGGAGTAGGCGGCGAGGACGCCGCCTGGCCAGCCGGCGGGACGCCAGCGTTCCGCCGGCACAAAAGCACGCCTCATGCGGATGGAACGCTGGCGTCCTCGCCGGCTGGCTCGGCGGCGTCTCGCCGCCGTTACCGCGGCACGATCGTGATTGAGATCCCTCGCCACCTACTCCGCCGGCCGTTTCGCGATCAGCCAGCCGATCAGGAAGAAGGCGCCGCCGATGAACAGCAGGCGCACTTCCAGCGATACGTTGCCCTTCAGCAGACCGGTGAGTAGACCGATCGGAAGGATGATCATGCCGATGAGCATGAAGAGGCGGCCGAGGAGCGCGGACATCGGTGAAGTGTAACCGCCCGCTGCGCTGCTACAGTTCGCGGCGTGAAGCCTGTTGTCGTCCTCACGGCGCAGTACCCCGCCGTCGTCCGCGAGATCCTGGCCGGCCTCTGCGACTTCGTCGAGCATCCCTCCGAACAGGGGCGCTCGGACGACGACATGATCACGATTCTGAGCGAGGCGGATGCGGCCATCACCGTGCTCAGCGATCCGCTCACGCGGAACGTCCTCGAAGCAAATCCCGGCTTGCACATGATCGCGAACTATGCGGTCGGCTACAACAACGTCGACCTCCAGGCCGCACGCGAGCTGGGAGTCACCGTCACCAACACTCCCGGCGTGCTCACGGAAGCGACCGCGGACCTGACGATGGGACTCATCCTGGCGGTGATGCGGCGCATCGTCGAAGGCGACCGCGAAGTGCGCGCCACCGGCCGATGCGTCTGGGAGCCTCTCCATCTCCTCGGCAGCGGGCTCACGGGCAAGCGGCTGGGGATCATCGGTATGGGCCGAATCGGCAACGCGGTGGCAACGCGTGCTCAGGCGTTCGAGATGGAGGTCATCGGCGTCCGCCGCGACGAGTCTCTCGACGAGCTTCTCGCGACGAGCGACATCGTGACGATCCACGCGCCGTTAACAGGCCAGACCCATCACATGCTGAATGCGGCTACGCTCCGCGCGATGAAGCGCGGCGCATTCCTGGTCAACACCGCACGCGGGCCGCTCGTCGACGAAACGGCTCTCTGCGACGCGCTCGACGACGGCCACCTCGCGGGCGCCGGCCTCGATGTGTACGAGGACGAGCCCTCCGTCAGTCCGCGCCTGATCGCGATGCCGAACGTCGTCCTCTTGCCGCACATCGGCTCGGCGACCCACGAAACCCGAAACGCCATGGCCCGCATCGCGGCAACGGATGTGGCTCTTTTCTTGCGCGGACTGAAACCGCAGAACATCATCACCTGACGCGGAGTTGACAATTGACAATGGACAATTGACAACGAAGGCGGCCTGCCGAATCCGTGGTTGGCGTTGTCCGTCGTCCAGTGAGCGAGCGAACGATCATGACCATCCTCAACCGTGCTGAATCCTTTCTCGTCATCGTCGATGTGCAGGAGAAGCTCATGCCGGTCATCGACGACCACCAGAACGTGGAGCGCAACCTCGACCGCCTCGTCCGCGGAGGCCACGTTCTCGACATCCGCGCCATCGTCACCGAGCAATACACCAAAGGACTCGGCCACACCGTGCCGCTGGTCCGCACCGCGCTCGAAGCGACGTTCGGCTATGAGCCGATCGAGAAGTCGACGTTCTCAGCGTTCGGTTGCGGCGAGTTCGTCGCCGTCATCCGCAATCTGCACCGGAAACAAGCCATCGTCGCCGGCATCGAGACACACGTCTGCGTTTACCAGACCGTCCGCGATCTTCTCGCGAACGGATTCGACGTCACCGTCATCGCCGACGCCGTCTCATCCCGCACACCCGCCAATCGCGAGATCGCCCTCCGTCGCATGGTCAGCGACGGCGCCAAACTGAGCTCGACGGAGATGGTGCTGTTCGAGCTGACCGGCGTGTCGGGGACAGACGAGTTCCGGGAAGTCGCCCGCTTGGTTCGGTGAACACGGAACGATCGGACCGATCGGTCTCATCGGTCCGATCGGTCCGATCTCTGGTCGCTAAACCGCTACCCGTTATCAATTGTCAATTATCATCCCCGGCGGCATGCCCGACCTCGTCACCCTCTTTCAGGCGCTCAGCGATCCGACGCGGCTCCGGCTTTTGAGCTTGATGGCGGCGGGTGATGTCTGCGTCTGCTATTTCGTCGAGATCCTCGATGAGACGCAGCCGAAGATCTCGCGGCATCTCGCGTATCTGCGGCGAGCCGGACTGGTATCAGCGCGGCGCGAGGGCAAGTGGGTGCACTACGGCCTGGTGAAACCGTCCGATCCCGCGGCGGCAGCAGTCTTCGAGACCGTTCTCGAAGTCATCACCAACGACCGCCGGATGCAGCGCGACCGCGCCGCGCTGGAGAAGGTCTGTTGCGCCGTCCGGCTGCCCGCCGCGTTGCAGAACGCGCCGAAGCCAGCTCTCGTGAAGGCGCGGACGAACTGATGCTGGCGGCGGTCCTCATCGCCATCGCGGCGTTCTTCGCCGGTGCGGTGTCGGCTGTGGCCGGCTTCGGCATCGGCAGCATTCTCACGCCGCTTCTCGGATTGACGATCGGCGTCAAACTGGCGGTGGCTGCCGCCGCAATCCCGCACTTCATCGGCAACGCACTCCGTCTCTGGACGCTGCGCGACAAAGTCGACAAACACGTGCTCAAGACATTCGGCCTGATGAGCGGCGCCGGCGCGCTGGCGGGCGCGCTGCTGTACGCTGCCGTGGCAACCAGCGCCCTGAAACTCGTCTTCGCCATCGTGCTGATCATCGTCGGAGCATTTGGAGTTACAGGCTGGAGCGATCACCTCCGCTTCGGCCGCCGCGGAGCCTGGCTCGCGGGCGGCGTTTCCGGACTGCTGGGCGGACTCGTCGGCAACCAAGGAGGCATCCGCGCGGCGGCGATGCTGGCGCTCGACGTGCGCAAAGAGGTCTTCGTCGCCACAGCCGTCGCGATCGCCCTCGTCGTCGATGGCGCACGCCTGCCGGTTTACGCGTTCAGCACGGGACGCCAGCTCCTGACCGTCTGGCCGATGCTTGTCGGCGCCAGCGTCGCCGTCATGCTCGGCACCTTTTTCGGCAAATCTCTCCTCGGGCGCGTGCCGGAGAGCGTCTTTCGCCGCCTCGTCGCGGCCCTTTTGATCGCCCTCGGCGTGGCCATGCTCGTTTCGCGATGAAATTCGCAGCACCGTGACCGCTGTCATCACGGATGACTCCCGGTCGTCGTTACGATCGTCAACCGATGCGCGCTGCCACCCGAATTGCTTTCATTGCTCTCACCGCTCTCAGCCTTGCGGCGAGCAGCGCCAGCGCCGCGACATTCCTCGTCCCGCCGGATCGCACGCTCGTCACTGCTTCGAGAGCGATCGTCGTCGCGACTGCCGGGGAGTCGCACGGACGTCGGGCTCCCGGCGGATGGATCGAGACCGTGACGGAGCTGCACGTGGACGAGGCAATCAAGGGCGCGATCGGCACCGGCGATACGGTTCACGTCACCGAGCTCGGTGGTTCCGTCGGGGAGATCAGCTACATCGTCGCCGGCAGTCCGAAGTACGCGCCGGGCCAGCAGGTGCTGCTCTTTCTGGAGACGAACGATCGCGGCGAATGGGTGGCGAAGAACATGGTGGTAGGGAAGTTCACGCCGGCTCAGGACACGAGCGGACGACGGCTCCTTCTGCGTGAGGCGGGCGAGATCGTGGGCTGGAACGTCGACGGCTCACCGCATCACGAGCCGGTGCGGTTGGAAACCGAGTTCCTGCGCTTCGTTCGCGCGGTTGCGCAGGGGCGTGACGCGGCGGAGGACTACATCGTCAGCGATCCGAAACCGTTGCGGAAGAGCGTCATCAGCGAAGCGGCGGCATCGGCATTCACGCCAAGTGGATATCTGCTGCAAGGCCCGGGAGGCATGGGTATCCGCTGGCCGGTCTTCCCCAACTCCGTCATTTTTCTCAGCCACGGCACGCAGCCGGGCGCTTTGAACGGCGGCATCACGGCGATGCAACGCGCCTTCGCGGCGTGGACCAACGACCCCGGCTCCAACATCGTCTACGGATATGGCGGTACGACGCCGATCGCCAGCACCGGCTTCGGCTCGAACGTCAACGACGGCGTGAACACCGTGCAGTTCAACGATCCTGCGAATGAGATTCCCGGCTCGTTCACGCCGACCAACGGCGCCACGCTCGCCATCGGCGGCGCGTGGACAGGAAGCGCCACGCATCAGGCGAACGGCGAGCAGTACTACTCGATCGTCGAAGCCGACCTCGTCGTGCAGAACGGCATCACCGGCCCGGGACTGACCGGCAATGGATTCGATCACGTCCTCACGCACGAGCTCGGGCACACGCTCGGGCTGCGCCACTCCGACAAGAACGCTGCCGATACGTCCAGCTGTGCCGCGCCGCTCGATTGCTCGACGACCGCGATCATGGACTCCAGCGTCGCCTTCGACTCCGACCCGATCGGTTCGACGCTGCAAGCCTGGGACATTGCCGCGATCGATGCCGTGTACGGCTCCGGCGTGGTCACGCCGCCTGCGTGCAATCCTCCGCGGATCAATGCGCAACCGGCTCCGACGATCGACGTCGGTGCTACTGCCGTCACCTTCTCCGTAACCGCCTCGGGTGACACACCGCTTCAATACCAGTGGTACACAGGCACCAAAGGAAACACGAATGCGCCGATCACAGGCGCGACGTCGTCGAGCTTCACCGTCAAACCGATAGTGACCACCGGCTACTGGGTTCGCATCACGAATGGATGCGATCCTCCCGCGGACAGCATCACCGTCTACGCGATCGTCAACAGTTGCCCGCCGGTCACGATCGCTTCCCTGTCAGGCGATGTCACGATTTTCGAAGGGAAGTCGACACCGCTCGCGATTGCTGCCAGCGGCGGAACCGTTTCGTATCAGTGGTACGCCGGCCCGAGCGGCACGACGACGTCGCCGATCCCCAATGCAACCGGCACGACGCTGACGGTTTCGCCCGCCCAGACGACCAGCTACTGGGTGCGGGCATCGAACACGTGCGGATCAAGCGTCGATAGCAGCACGGTCACGGTCACCGTCGTCCCATGCACCGCGCCGAAGGTCGTCGTGCAACCGGCAAGCGGCAATATCGTCACCGGCAACGGGACGACTCTCTTCGCGGCAGTCACCGGCACGCTGCCGATCTCCTACCAGTGGTACGAGGGGACGTTCCCTGACACGACGCATCCAGCCAACAGCGGCACGTCGGCGACGCTGGCCGTGCCGTCGCTCTTCGCCTCCACTTCGTACTGGCTGCACGTATCGAGCGTGTGCGGCGAGGCCGACAGCACCACCGCGCGGCTCACGACCGTATCGACCTGCACGCCTCCATCGATCGCCGTGCAACCGCAAAATCAGAGCGTGACATCGGGATCGACTGCAATCGTCTCGGTCAGCGCGACCGGATCATCACTCTCCTATCAGTGGTACCAGGGTGGGTTCCTCGATTTCACCCACCCCCTCGGCGGCAACGCTCCCTCGGTGCTGACGCCCGCGATCACCGCAACGGCGCAGTTCTGGGTACGCATCACCAGCCCCTGCGGCAACGTCGACAGCACGGTCGCAACCGTGTCCGTCGCCGTGCAGCCGCGGCGAAGGGCGGCGAGGTAGCAAGGGTACGCATCGAGCCATCGACGATGCGTTTTGAACCGTCGACGGTGCGTTTTGATCCATCGATGCTGCTATTTCATCCATCGACGGTGCTTTTTCATCCATCGACGGTACGTTTTGATCCATCGATGGCTCGTTTTGAACCAACGACGGTACGTTTTGATCCGACGATGGTTCGTTTTGAACCAACGACGGTACGTTTTGATCCAACGACGGTGCTTTTTGAACCAACGATGGTTTGTTTTGATCCAACGATGGTTCGTTTTGATCCGACGATGGTTCGTTTTGAACCAACGACGGTACGTTTTGAACCAACGACGGTACGTTTTGATCCAACGACGGTGCTTTTTGAACCAACGATGGTGCTTTTTGAACCATCAACGGTTCTTTTCGGCCAACGACGGTGCTTTTTGAACCATCGATGGTTCTTTTCGGCCCCCGACGGTGCTTTTTGAACCATCGACGGTTCTTTTCGGCCATCAACGGCTCTTTTCGGCCATCGATGGTGCTTTTGACCCACCCGGCACCACACTCCGACCCCCGACCCCCGACACGCGACCCCGAAACCTACGTATGCACGCCCGGCGCTTCGTGGCCGCTGTCGCTGACGTACTCGACGTAGGAGCCTCCGAACACGCGTGGGGCGGCGCCGCGTTCTTCGGGCAGTTCGAGCACGCGATTGGAGAGGCCGCGAAGGAACATGCGGTCGTGCGAGACGAAGAGCATCGTGCCTTCGAAATCGTGAAGCGCTTCGACGAGCATTTCTTTCGTGGCCAGGTCCAGATGGTTCGTCGGCTCGTCGAGCACGAGGAAGTTCGGCGGATCGAGGAGCATCCGGGCGAGCACGAGGCGTGAACGCTCGCCGCCGGAGAGCGAGCGGATCTTCTTCTCCACCTCGTCGCCGGAGAACTGGAACGCGCCGAGGAGACTGCGGAGCGTGCCGATCGACTCGAGCGGAAAGTCTTTCTGGATCTGCTCCCACACCGTGAGATTCGGATCGAGCACGTCGAAGGCCTGCTGGGAGAAGTAGCCCATCTTCAGCGATGCGCCGAGGCGTACGTTGCCGCCGTCCGGCTCGACCGCGCCCGAGACCATCTTCAGCAGCGTCGACTTGCCGGCGCCGTTCTTTCCCATCACGCACCAGCGCTCGCCGCGGCGGATGAGGAAATCGAAGTCCTCGTAGATGGAGCGCTTGCCGTACGCCTTCGAGACATCCTTGAGCGTGACGACGTCGTCGCCCGAGCGGGACGGTCTGCGGAAATCGAACTTCATCGTCTTCCGCTTCTTCGGTGGCTCGAGCTTCTCGATTTTGTCGAGCGCCTTCACGCGGCTCTGCACCTGCGCCGCTTTGGCCGCGTGCGCAGCGAAGCGGTCGATGAAGCGCTGCTCCTTGGCCAGCATCGACTGCTGCCGTGCGTAGGCGGCCTCGCGGTTGGTCTCGCGGATGGCCCGCTCCCGCTCGTAGAACTCGTAGTTGCCGGAGTAGGTGACGAGATCGCCCTCGTCGATCTCAACGATTTTCGTGACCACGCGGTTCATGAACTCGCGGTCGTGCGAGGTCATGAGTAGCGAGCCTTCGTATCGCTTGAGGAAGTCTTCGAGCCAGATGATCGACTCGATGTCGAGATGGTTGGTCGGCTCGTCCATCAGCAGGACATCTGGCCTGCCGAGGAGGACTTTGCCCATGGCCACGCGCATCTTCCAGCCGCCGCTGAGTGCACCGACATCGCCGTCGATGCGGTCGTCCTCGAAACCGAGACCGTGAAGAACTTCGCGAGCACGCGCTTCGAGCTCGTATCCGCCGAGGTGCGAGTAGTCTTCCTGGACGTGGCCGAAGCGGTCGAGGATCTTGTCCATTTCATCGAGCCGGTCGTGATCGGACATCGCGTTCTGCAGCGCTTCGAGCTCGTGGTGAAGGTCGCCGAGGCGGCCGCTGCCGGCGATCGCTTCGTCGAGAACGGAGCGGCCGGACATCTCTTCGATGTCCTGGCGGAAGTAGCCGATGGTGATTTTCTTTGGAACGGAGACGTCGCCGTCATCGGCCGATTCCTCGCCGACGATCATGCGAAAGAGGGTCGTTTTGCCGGAGCCGTTCGGCCCGACCAGTCCGGCGCGCTCACCGGGATTGAGCTGAAACGAGGCGTCCACAAAGACGAGCTGCCGGCCGTACTGCTTGGAGATTTTGCTGAGGCTGATCATGAGCGTGGAGACAACGCGGGAGGCTGGGGCAGCATTTCGGATGCCGCGCCGCGAAAACAAAAGCTGAACCACAGAGGCACTGAGGACACAGAGGTGAGATTCAGCGTCGCCGGTGAAGGATCCTGCATCCTCGCGCGCCGACAGCATCGCGGCGGACGCTGACCTTCCCTTCGATGTCGATCCGATAGCGGTAGATCGCGGCATCGAGGTCCGGCGGCACCGCGATACGCGGCACGACACGCCGGATCGCGGCCACGCGCAGCACGGGTGCCTCGGCGGGACCGGGCTCGAGCATGAGCGTCGCGCTCAGAACGGCAGCACGGAGAGGGGCGTTGGGGTCGGAAGGCATTCGGGGAGCAAAAACCGCGCTGACGGGTCGGCATTCCGGGCGGCTGCGCGTGAGTCCGGCTGGCGCTCATATGTTGTCGTCACGATCCCTCCGCCCAGCGGTCATCACCTGCGCTGCTCCGCAATCCGGATGTCCCGCCACTCGGCTACGATTGCCGGCGATGAGCCCGGGCGATCATTCCGGGCATCGCAGGAGCTGACACGATGGCAGTATTCGAGTTGTTGCGACGGGAGCCGGATGTCCGAACGTTTCGCGCGGGCGAGACGGTGTTCGCCGAGGGCGATGCCGGCGACTGCATGTTCGCCGTGATCGATGGAGAGGTCGCGATTCAGAAGAATGGGATCGTGCTCGAACGTGTCGGCGTCGGTGGAATCTTCGGCGAGATGGCCCTGATCGATCAATCGCCGCGAAGCGCCACCGCAGTCGCCGCAATCGACTGCAGCATCGCCGCAGTGGGCCAGAAGCGCTTCACATTCCTCGTGCAGCAGACTCCCTACTTCGCGCTCGAGATCATGCATGTGCTCGCGGAGAGGCTGCGCCGGAACTCGGCGAGCTGAACGTAAAATTTGTAACTTTCTTGGACGGAGGAGTTAATCGCCGCGGATCAGCGTCTTAGTGCGATGCAGGGCCGCATCACTGCCTCGCGCCGCAATGAAACATTCTGATCCAGAAGGCGTCCAACGCTCATGACTTCTGCCACTTTCCATGCTTCGAAGATGACCGCTGTTCTCCGCGCGTTCCTCTGTCTTTCCGTCGTACTCCTCGTCGCTGTAAACGTCGACGCGCAATCGCAACGACAAGCGCGTCCGAACGGCCCGGGAACCGGCATCCCCGACGATGACCTCGTGCCCTGGAAGTTCGTCGAGAAGGGCGCAGCGATCGAGAAAGCATCCTTGACGCTCTACTGGCTGCCGGCGTCGCAGAAAGAGATGGAGCGCTCCGAGCTGCTGGGCTCGCGTGCGCTCATCCAGGCCGGCCTGCGCTGCGTCGGCTTTCGAATCGTCGATGCCGGCGACGCCGCCACCATCAAGCTCCTCGACGCAACCGGAAAGGTACCGACGGCGCTCCTCGTCAACAATCAGGGAGTGGTCGTCCGCCGCCTCGAAAACGCTCGCGGCTCGCTTCCTCGCGCCGCCGTCGAGCGCATGGTGCACGACGAGCTGGCCGCCCGCGACGAGGCGATGTATCGCGCCATGAGCGACGCCCGCAAGCACGCCACCGCAGGCGAGAAAGACGCTGCGGTCACGCTGTACAAATCAGTATGGGACGACCGCTGCTTCTTTCCGCTGGCAGGCCTCGAAGCGCAACGCTCGTTGAAGACTCTCGGCGTCGAAGTGCACGAGGTCCCCGGAACGATCGCCGTCGATCCGCAGCTCAAGCAGCCGTCACTGACAGTGAAACCTGGCAACACTGATCGCAAACACTAAAAGCAGATCACCACAGAGACACTGAGAGCACAGAGAAATCCTCTGAGTCCTCTGTGTCTCTGTGGTTCAAATCAAAATCACTCAGGCGTGATGTACGCCGCCGAAATCCCGCCATCGACGAGGAACGACGTTCCGGTGACGAAGGATGACTCGTCGCTGGCCAGGAAGAGCGCTGCGTTGGCCATCTCCTCGGCACGCGCAAAGCGTCCCATCGGGATGTGCACGAGGCGGCGGTTGCGGCGGGCCGGATCGGAGAGAAGCTTCGCCAGCAACGGCGTCTCGACCGGCCCCGGGCAGAGCGAGTTCGCGCGGATGTTCTTCCGTGCGAATTCGACTGCGATCTCGCGCGTCATCGCCAGCACGCCACCCTTGCTCGCCGTGTAGGCGATCTGCGGTGCGGCAGCGCCCATGATGGCGACGAACGAGGCGGTGTTGATGATCGAGCCGCCGCCGGCGCGGAGCAGCGCGGGGACGGCGTACTGGCATCCGAGGAAAACGCCTTTGAGATTGACGTTGATGACCATGTCCCAGATCGCCTCGGAGGTATTGGTCACCGAGTCGTCGTCGGGATGGAAGACGCCCGCATTGTTGAAAACGACGTTCAGCGTTCCGTAGCTCTCCTCCGCAAAGCGCACCATCGCTTCGGCGTCTTTCGCTTTGGAGACATCAGCCGCAAATGCCTTCGCATCGCCCCCCGCTTTGTGAATCTCATCCACAGTCGCCTCGGCTGTATCGAGTTTCAGATCGACGACGACGACTTTCGCGCCCTCCTTGGCGAATAAGAGGCACGACGCTTTACCGATTCCGGAACCACCGCCTGTGATGAGAGCTACTTTGTCTGCGAGGCGCATGTTTTCTCCGTAACTTCCGAGCTCGGGACGGTTTCACGCGGAGACGCGGAGTACGCGGGGAGAGACGAAACGCTCCGCGCCCTCCGCGTCTCCGCGTGAAACCGCCTCTTCAAATTCACGCCATTTCAAAATACCGCCGCCTTTCCCAGTCGGTGACGACGGCGTCGAACTTCCTCTGTTCGGTGCGGAAGAAGTGCAAGTAATGATCGACGACGTTTTCGCCGAATACGTCGCGTGCCCATGCGCTCTCGGCCAGCGCTGCAATCGATTCGTTCAGTGAGTGCGGCATGTGCGGCAGGTCTGACGCCGCTTTGTAGACGTCGCCTTCAAATGCCGGCGGCGGCTCGATGTGATTGGCGACCCCGTCGAGCCCCGCCGCGATGGCTGCGGCAAACGCGAGATAGACATTCGCGTCGGCACCGGGAGCACGGCATTCGATTCGTAGTGACGGGCCGTGGCCGACGATGCGGAATCCCGCCGTGCGATTGTCGAAGCTCCAGGCAATGCCGGTCGGCGCGAACGAGCCGGCCACATAACGCTTGTACGATGACGGATACGGCGCAAAGAACGCGAACAGCTCGCGGATGTGCTTCATCCATCCGCCGAGGAACCATCGGAAGGTGTTGGAGCAGTGAATGGAGCCGAGGTTCTCGTCACCTGCGAACTGCGGCTTCTTTCCGGTCTCGTCCCACAGCGACATGTGAATGTGGCAGGACGATCCGGCGTAACGCTCATCCCACTTGGCCATGAAGGTGATGGCGTGGCCCTGCTGCCAGGCAATCTCCTTCGCGGCATGTTTGTAGATCGAGTGCCGGTCGGCCATCTCCAGCGCCTCGGCATACCGCAATCCGATCTCCTGCTGCCCCGGTCCCCACTCGCCTTTCGACGATTCGACCGGCACTCCTGAGCGCTCGAGGTGCGAGCGGATCGCGCCGATGACGTGCTCTTCCTTCGTCCCTTGCAGGATGTGGTAATCCTCGATCACGCGGCCGATCGGCGTGGCATTGATGAAGCCTTTTTCGGCAACGGTCTCGTAGGAATCCTTAAAGACATAGAGCTCCAGCTCCGACGCGGCCATGGTCGAGAAGCCCATCTCCGCGGCGCGTTTGAGCTGATGACGCAACATGCTGCGCGGCGCGACCGGAACAAGCTCATGCGCCTTTTCCTGATAAACGTCGCAGAGCACGAGCGCCGTCTTCGGAAGCCACGAAGCGATGCGCAGCGTGTTGAAGTCGGGGATGGGCCGGAAGTCGCCGTAACCCTTCGCCCACGACGTGAAGGCGTAACCGGGAACCGGGTCCATGTCCATGTCGCAGGCGAGGAGGTAATCGCAGGCGTGCATGCCGTGCGGCAGAACCTCGTCGATGAAGAAGCGGCCCGTGATGCGCTTACCGACGAGCCGTCCGTACATGTCGGGAAACGCGGCGATGACGGTATCGATCTCGTCATCAGTGACGAGGCGTTTGAGTTTGTCGGTGTCGATTCGGTCTGGCATGATTCCTTCGCGGGGGTCGTTTGTCGGGGGTCGGGAGTCGGAGCGATGCATTCACCTTCTACGACCCCCGACCCCCGACAACCGACTCCCTTCAACTCACATCAATGTAAACCGTCTTCCACTCCGTGTACGCATCTAGTGCAGCGAGACCGAGCTCGCGTCCGATGCCGCTTTGCTTCACGCCTCCGAATGGCGCTTCGAGATGCACACTGCTGCCGGAGTTGATGGAGATGTTGCCGGTCTCGAAGGCACGGGCCACGCGCAACGCGCGCGATCCGTCGCGTGTCCAGATCGAACCGGAGAGCCCGTAGATCGAGTCGTTCGCCATCCTCACGCCGTCCTCCTCGGAATCGAACGGCATGACGGCGACGACAGGACCGAAGATCTCCTCGCGCGCGATCTTCATCTCCGGCTTCACATCGACGAAAACCGTCGGATCGAGGTACGTTCCGGCGCCTTCGCGAGCCTTGCCGCCGGCCGCGAGCGTCGCCCCCTCCGCGCGCCCTGCGTCGATGTACGACATCACGCGCTCGCGATGCGACCGCGTCACGAGCGGTCCCATCTCCGTGGCATCGGCAAGCGGATCGCCGACGATCACCTTCTCGAACGCATCGGTGAGCGCCTGCACGAAGCGGTCGTGAATCGAGCGCTGCACAAGGATACGGCTCCGCGCACAGCAATCCTGCCCAGCGTTGCCGAGCGATGACGAAACCGCCGAGGCAACCGCGCGATCGAAATCGCAATCGTCGAAGATGAGATTGGCCGACTTGCCCCCGAGCTCGAGGCTGACGCGCTTGATGTCGCGCGCGCCAAGCTCCATCACGCGTCGTCCGATTTCGGTCGAGCCGGTGAATGCGAGTTTGCGGACGAGCGGATGCGTGAGGATAGCCTCGCCGGCGACCGATCCCGGCCCCGTCAAAACCGTGAAGACGCCCTCGGGCATCCCCGCTTCGAGCGCCAGCTCGGCAAGCCGCAGCGCCGTCATCGGCGTCTGCTCGGCCGGCTTGAGCACGACCGTGTTTCCCATCGCCAGCGCTGGCGACGATTTCCACGCAGTGATCGCGATGGGGAAGTTCCAGGGAACGATGATGCCGCAGACGCCGACCGGCTCGCGAAACGTCATCAGCACGCCAGGCGCCGCGCCCGGGATGGTCTGCCCGCCGATCTTGTTCGTCGCGCCGGCGTAGTATTCGAAGCAGTTGGCGGCGAGAGCAACCTCATCGCGCGAATCGCGGATCGGCTTGCCGACGTTGCGCGACTCCAGCTTCGCCAGCTCGTCGGCGTTGTCGCGAATGAGCTGCGAGAGCCGCATGAGGATACGTCCTCGGTCGCGCGTATTGATCGCACACCACGCCGGAAAAGCCGACGCGGCACGCCGGACGACGCGATCGGCATCGTCGGCGGTCGCTCGCGGGACGGAGGCAAGCGTTCCCCCGGTCGCCGGCTCGATCAGCTTGAAATCGGACACGCGATCAGGCTAGTGCAAAAACCAAGCGCAGGGGGAAGGCAGAAAGCTGAAAGCACACCGCCGCGACTTCGCAACAATGCCGAGCACGCCAAGGACGATGCCCACCAGTCCCAGGAAGACTCCAAACGCCGAGCCAGATGGCGACGCGAACAACCGTTTGCGGCGCTCTACGCCAGATCGGAACGCTCCCCAGACTGGCCAAGCCTTCTCGACGCCTAGCGGATAGTGTCCGCCCAACGCCCAGCGCTCAGCCGCCGGAACCGCACACGCTACTGTCGCACCCACCATGCCGGTGTGGCGGTTCCGGTCGGAAGGAGCGCAGAGTTAGGCCACTGGTTGCTCAAAGAATGCCTTCAACGCGTACATTCGACGCGCAAGTCTTTCAAAGACTCGTAGGGCCGTAAAGCAGTCATCACGGTCAAACTTTCGTCCAGTGGGGTGTCCAGCATCGTTTCGTGAAGCACGCAGCAGGTCGAGTACAGAACTCAGATGAATGTCCAGCCCATCGCGATCCTGCGACGGAATGCGCGACTTCAGCTCTTCAATCTTCTTTCGAAACTCTCGAAAGCGATCGACATAGTTCGCCCTCGGGTTATCAAGAAGCTTGCGTAGCTTGGCTGCGGGTGGCCCGGCCCATGCGACGAACGCCTCGGCCACATCGATGAACATCGATTCTGCCGCCACACCTAGCATCGCGGTGCAGGCGAGGTACGCGCGGTAGTAATACGTCTTCACCGCCTCATCGATGTATAGCCGGGTCGTGTCAGAGATGCCGGGTGCTGACACAAACAGCCGACGCAGGTATCCGGCTGGGTCATCAGGGTTGGCGTCATCGTCTTTCGCGGCCGCAACGCCGGCCTCGGTGAGGCGGAGATTCCAGTTCTCCGGTGCGCTCTGATCAAGGTCGATGTATGCGAGGCCCTGCGCCGCGAGCGACCAGTACGCCGCCATGATTTCATGGCGCTTCGGTTGATCCGCCGGCGGAGCCAGTGATCTGACGTGTTCGGCAAGATAGTGCTGACCCCATCCCAGACGTGAGTCGACATCGCGGCTCATCAGTGCCTTGAGGAGAAGCGATTGGAGTTCGTCCGATTTCATGGCTTCGTCGAATCTGTCGATGGATCGAGAGAGTAGTGGCGAACGGCGGGGCGAGACAACCGAATCTGGGATGCTTACGCTTTGATGGCCTAACGTTTGAAGCTCACCGGCGCGGACCGGCGACGCGAAAGAGTATACCTGTCGGAATACAGCGGCTCGCCGGTTCGCGTTCGGTGCAGCGCCTATGAGTTAGCCGGGCATGGCCAGTGCTGCATGATCACCCTCAAAGCGCTCTCGCAGACAAAAGGTATGACAATGGGTGGTCGCGGCGCAAATTCGCCAAGCCATACGCTCGACGTCTGAGATAAAGGCTCAAATTGCCGATCTCGACCGCGGCACCAACAGCGGATGCAGCAATGGCCTCGTGCACGCCACCGAACGATAATGACGCTAACGAGGCCACGGCGGATGTTGCGAGAACCTTAGAGTTCAGGATCATTGTGATGCTGGAATCTATAGTCTCGAACTCCCAATCTCGCGCGACATTGGCAAAGCCCTCCAACCGAGACAGGAGGTCGTCGCGAATTTCATCCAATGAACGATGCGAATAGGTATCAGAAAACAACCGCAGTAATCGTCTAAACGCTAACGTCGCTTTCTTGTCTCGACGAAATTCTACGATTTTCTCCCACGACACACGATTAACGTCGACCAGCGACATGCCTGTCAATGTGATCGCGACCGACTCTTCATTACCAGTATCGAGCGCGGGGGATCCCTCAGACGGCAATAAGACCGGCGTGGCTGTTAGACCGTGACGCTCGCTGAACTCCGCTGCGGCGGCGATGAAATCACCTGAAACTGGATGCCGGCGTTGACGGCGACGCTGCTGAACCCTGGGAAAGTCGTTGATTGCCTTTGCGATGACGGTCTGGACCTCATGGTGGAGGTCTTCACGACCGAACGTATGTACCATCTGTTCGAGGATAACCGATATCGCTACATCGGCTCTCAGGTTCTCAAGTTCGACGAGAGCATCTCGGCCAAGGTCTGGCGGCAGAATATCGGAGAGCTCGAATTCTAAGCGCATACTTTGTTCTTCAAGCTGGACATCAGGGAAGAACGGGATAACGTAGTCAAAGAACAAGGCTGCCTGTTTTGCAGTGAAGTCGAAACAGCGAACTATGGTCGGAGCGGCACGCATGCTTTGTCTGCCTTTAATGCGATCTTAACCTATCAGGTCTGAGGAGTTTCAGACGCCGTTTCCCTTGTACATGAAGAGCCCGATCAGGCGCCAGAATGCATCTTCCTTAAGGTCTCCGAACTCGCTCCAGGTTGTCGGCCTGGCAACCGTTGGTACATGAAGCCAATCGAGAAGATTTGGACTGTTGTCGCGGGCCTGGACGCTGAACGTCCTGCGGTGGAGGGTCAGGTTCCAGCTGCCACCGCCAGGGGACCCTCCTGGCTTCCACGACATCTCGCCACCGGCGGACGAGAGGAGCTTGCGCAATGCGTCGTAGGCGGGGAGCTTTGGCTCTTCATGCACTGTCGTTTCCCTCCCGGGAGGAGTTTCGGAGACTTGCGATACGCGGCAAGTCTATTCGGATTAGGTCTAGCCCCGGCCGCCAGGGGCGGATGTTCCGCGCGCCGCCCAACGGCTCTTGCGGTTCACCCGCGCGAACCGCGACGCGCTGAATTGTACTCTCGCGATGCAGCAACGCAGCGGTTCGTGTCGGCTGCAACGGCGTAACCTGGAGTGCCAGAGGGGTCACACCTTCGGTCGTTCGGCTGACGACGATCAAACGCTATGTTTCAATCGGAGTCTTCTCCGCGATGGCGACATCGTGGCCAGTGGCCGGCCAATGATGAGGTCATATTGGACGGAGTTTCCTGCCGCGAGCGGCGTTCTACGACCGTCGTGACGCGTGAGGGCACACGTCCGCCTGATCCGTCATGGAAGAGCGCAAATCCGCCGGTTTCAGCCGCGAAGCGCGGCCAGTGCTTGGTCGTGTTGGTCGAGAAGAATGGTGTTGTCAGCGAACGCCATCGCGCATCGACTGATCAGATGGGAAATGTGTCCCTCGCTTCGCAGTCGGAGGGACGCTGCGATCGAGCGGAGCGTGACCCAGCCCTCGTGCCATCCCAGCCAGGCCACCAGGCTTCGCAGAATATGGCCTTGCGTGTGACGAATGGTTTCGACCGTCTCGCCGGCCGCTTTCGCTACCGCCGCCATGACCTGATGCATCTTTGGCCGGCCCACTCCCCGCTGCACTTGCGGATGATCCGTCGAGCGGATCCTGCTCTCCACCTGTGCGCGCATCGTCTTGCACCATTCCTCGGCGCCGAGGTAGAGCTGATTGGTCAGCTTGTCCCAAAGGCGATCCTCGCAGCCGATCTTCGCCAGAACGCCCTTTGGGAATGGAGGGCTGGGGCTAAGGCGCTTTGGCATGGGGTAGAATCTCTGGCGCGTGGACTTCGAGATCATCGGGGAGATCACCGAGATCGAGGCTATCGCGATTGGGAGGCGCATTCGAGTTCTTCGTGAGCTCACAAAACGATATGGCAAAGGTCGCTGGCGCAAACTCAAAGGCAACGCACTCGTACGCCTCTTCCCGGAAGGCGGAGTCAGGCGGGCGGAGCTCCACTGGTTCGAGGCGCACGGCATTGGGCGCAAGCGCATCAAGATCAAGGCCTACCTTGACTAACGGTGGGTCCCGACCTCGCTTCGTCGTGTGCGTCGACCCGGGTGCCAACGATGACCTCCAGGCTCGCCGCATCTATCGCGTTCTGCCGGACCCCTCAGCCGCGCGCAGCCGCTACGTCCGCGTCATCGACGACTCCGGCGAGGACTACTTGTACCCGGAGCGCCTCTTCCTACCCGTACATCTGTCGTCGGCGGTCCGGGACGTCCTGAGCCAGCTCAGCACAGAGGACGTCTAACCCGTCGTTGCAGCCAGAACTCTCGGAAACACCGGGTAGAGTTTGCCGATGCGGTGAGCGCACTCGAGGACGATGATGCTTTGACGTTTCCGGATGACGACAGCGACGAAGAGGATCGTTTCGTAACCCTCGGCACCGATCTTTTGGGAAGGATCCTTGTCGTGGTCTACACATGGCGAGGCGATACGGTCCGACTCATTTCAGCGCGAAAGGCAACGCCACGAGAGCGAAGGCAGTACGGAGAGCGATGATGAGACCTGAATATGACTTTTCGAAGGCAAAGCGCGGGGCGGTCATCCCAGCGGAGAGAGGAAAAACCAGGATCACGATCAGGTTGGATTCCGACATTGTCGATTGGTTCCGTGATCAGGTGAATCAAGCAGGCGGCGGAAATTACCAGACACTGCTGAACAGCGCTCTCCGTGAGTACGTGCGCGAGCGGAAGGAACCGATCGAGAAGACCTTGCGGCGTGTGATCCGCGAGGAATTGAAGAAGCGCGGCGCAGCGTAGCGTTCGTGCGGCCCAACGGCCCTGCGAGAGCGAGGGTGCCAGAGGGGTCACACCTTCGGTCGTTCGGCTGACGACGATCAAACGCTAGAAGATCGACCATTGGGTCACACCTTGGGTCTTCGAGCGCCTCCTCGAACGCGGGCATAAATTGCGCAGTTTCATTGACTTGCCTTAGGTGTGCCGGAAAGACATCGCCGCGCGCTCAGGCTTGAATTCGTACCTAAGTCGTTGCAAACGCGTCGATTCTCCGCGGAGTCGCCTCTTCGCAGGGACGGTGTTGTCATTGGATCCGAGGCCGTAAGTCAATCCGGCACTGCAACTTGCGCGAAAATGACCCGGAACGACCGAAGTACGAAGGTGTGACCCCACTTGCGGAACCGCAACGGACTCAGTCCGCTGGAAGCGGAAGTTAGGTTGCATCACAGGAACCGCGTCCCCCACCAATACATCGAGGCTCCGAGGACCCCGCAGACTGCCCGAACCCATCGTACATGCTCAGCCTCGATAAAGCGACGGAGAACCAACGTCCGAGCGGCTGCTGTAAGCACGAGAACTACAGCAGAACCCGTCTCCGCGAATTGCGTCGCCCGCCGCACTATGCCATTGCCCTGGTCGAGTAACAAGAAGAGCAAGTCCACAATGATAACCATAGGCGCTAGCGATACCAATGGCTCTTGCGAGAAACGAAGATACTGCTTAAGCCAAAGCTTAAGTGTCTCCATTCCGTCTCCGAGAAAGCCCACCGCGAAGATCGTACCGCCAACTAACTGCAACAAGACTCCCGCTAGCGTGTATACGGCGCCCGTGCGGGAACCTAGACCAAGAGCCACAAGCACGCTGACTAGGAGCGCGCCAAACCACACGTGCGCCCACTGCGGCGAGCCTAGATCATTGGTCCTGCGAACGCTCAACGGTGCGATTCTCGGCACGACAACTTAACGTTCAAAGCTCACCGGCGCGAACCGGCGACGCGAAGAGTATAGCCCCAGGAACGCAGCAGCACGCCGGTTCGCGTCCGGTGCAGCGCCGAAGTTGCGGGAGTGCCAGAGGGGTCACACCTTCGGTGGTTCGGCTGACGAGTATCAAACGCTATGTTTCAATCGGAGTCTTCTCCCGTGAGGGCACACGTCCGCCTGGGCTGGCAAACTCCTCGGAATGGAAGATCGCGCTACGATGCGTAGAGAGAGTCTGAGGCAGGACCCGCCGAGCGAAGGTGTGACCCTACCGTGTCGTCTCAGCGGACCGCGTCGGCTGCAACCGCTGAGTTAGCCGGCCGTTCGACGCAGACGTTGTGAACGAACCACGGTTTTATCCGCTGACGGCAAGATGAGATGCGGCGGCGGCAGACAAGGAGATTGGCTGTGGGTCTGGCTCTGGCTCATCCGATAAATCGATCCTGAACCTATCGGCGCTCTGCGGGTTGTAGGTTAGAACATGAGGCGTGCGAAATCGGCGCTTGCGTTCGAAGTCGGTGTAGATGAGAACGAAGCGAGCCATCTCGCGGGACTCTTCCGGTGCAGTGCGACCGACGGCGGCAGCATCGAGTCGTTCGTAAGCGGCACTAAGCCTCGCCTTCAACATGAACGAATCGAACGGTGATGATTCATGTGTGGTCCAAGGCTTCCCGTCCTCCAAGAGTTCAGGTAAGAAAGCGTCTGACTCCTCAGCGACAGGCGATCGACGCACACGTATTGCGTAGGGTGTGAGCGGAATGGCGATATCAGCAATGACATTAACCGCCACCGAGGTGCTGAAGTTCTCGATGAGAAAGTAGGCGACGTCACCGCGATTACGTTCTCGTTCGTGAACCACCGAGAGCTTGAGACGTGGTCGGCTCGCCGCGAGTTGCTGTTCTGCCGCGAGACGCCTATTGTATTCCTCAAGCCAGACGGTAAAGCAGGCCACGACGAGCCCAACCAGCAGCAATCCAAGGTAGTACCACAGAGCGATCGATTTTCCACTCGCCCGCTCATAAACGTTGAGCAGAGCGCCAACGATGAGACTGCTGCTGAGGATGGCTCGCCAGTGACGAATCAGCGCGAACAGAAACTCGCCAAAGGTATCGATGGCGTTGGTGATCTTCGCCGGAAGGGGCATTCGTTTGCGTAAGCTCCTCGCCGAGACGTTGAGTATTCTAACTCAGCAAGCACCGCTTGGCCCGGTCCGGCTAACGGGCCTGCGCTTCAGCCGCGTGGCCCGCGACGCGAAATAGTAGCGCACTTGGGAGGCACCAACGCAGCGGGCCATGTCGGCTGGAAGCGCGAGTTAGACGGCCACTCATGCCAGCAGCGCTACAAGCGACCAATTCGTATTCCAGGTTGGGCGGCCGAGACGCCAAACGCAACAACTAAAGCTCGAACGAGGTCTTCTTAACGTCTGTCAGCGTGTCCGCTTCTTCCAAACTGCCCTTGATGCCCTTCCAAACGTCAAGATACTGTGCTTGAACCGTGTCGCGCTCATGACTTGTAGCGGTGTAGAAGTTCTGAGAATAGGATCCGTTCCTGGCCAGAGCATCCAGTATCCACTTCGCTCGGACCAAACCAAGCCCACGCCCTTCGCTGCCGGGCACGAAGGCATCGTATTCAAAGAAGATTGCATCCGTCCAATTGTTCAGTTTCGCGAGCCGCCGAAAACGCTCGCATTCCTGAGGATCGAGTGACATGGTGACTTCAAGGACAAATCTGTTTGTCGAACCGCTGAAAAGGCCCTTCTTGAACTGATCTGTCGATTGCTTAATATCAACCTTCATTGTGCCTCCCTGCTTCTGAATATGGGGGTCCTGCCGGTTATGTGGTGACGGCGACACTGATGCCTAACGCATTTTGATGACGGCGGCGCCGCAGCGCCTGCATTTGCCTCCATTGGTACAGCCCCAAGCAAAATGCACGCGACAGCTACGACAATAGTAGACCGCTTCCGTGATGCGTTTCCCGCACCATGCACAGATAACTGTCATGCTATTAATAACACCCTCCGCGTGTCCCGAGCAATCGGATCTCCGGTAGCGCAGGCTCTGTCGTCGGCAACCGAATGCATGTGAGGGAGCCCGGATTTATGGAACGAGACCACAGGCAGGGAGCAGAAGTCAAGCGCGTGAACGGTCCTTCCGCCGCCTAACGTTGTTATTGAGCCCCAGGCCCCTTCGCCACCGAAAAACCTGGTGTGACGGATATCGGGTGATGGGGCTTGGTGCGGCGTGGATCGTAACATGCGGCTGTCGAATGGGTTGGCTCACTGCGGCTGTGGTCATGGCGCGGTTATCGGTCGGGTCGTGACGGCGAATCTTCCGTCGCGCTGCCCAGCGCATCGAGAGGGCGATGAAATTTCGTTTGCGGGAATAACCGAGGCCAGTTGCGGCACGACTTCGTCGATTCTGGCCAGTTTTCTACCAAAATCGGGTGATTCCGACCCTCCGACGGCCCCTTGGTCGATTTCAAATTTGAGTACCGACTCAAAAAATATGAGTACGGACTCAAAAAACATGAGTACCGACTCACCGGATTTGAGTACGGACTCACCGAACTTGAGTACGGATTCAAAAAATGTGAGTACCGACTCAAAAGATGTGAGTACCGACTCAAACGTTATGAGTCCGGACTCACCAAGTTTGAGTACCGACTCACGCGATGTGAATACGGACTCACACGATGTGAGTACGGACTCACCGGACATGAGTACGGACTCAGATGACGTGAGTACCGACTCGAGAAGTGTGAGTACCGACTCATCGGTCTCGAGTCCGGACTCGAAAAACCTGACTCCGCACTCACGGGACGAGGATGGCGACGCGGTTCGCGGTTGCCCGGACGTCAACGTTGCCGGTCTCGAAGGTGCGTGATCGCTTCGTGACGGCCGTTTACCGCTTCCCTGCTCGGCGGTGAGTCATCCGTTGCCGCGGGCAACGACTCTCGCATCTTCGCGATGAGGCAACCCGGCAACCTCGCAAAACGGCGAGCCGGAACCGCGAATCCGCAACTCCCGAAATCAGTCCCGTAACCTTCCGACGGGCTGCTGCGTCTCACATTCAGAGCACGGCCATCAGCGCGTCGCTGATGGCCACTACCTGGATCGTCGTACGTGAAAAACGCAGGAGAAAGCTATGGACGACAAGCGGAGCCGCCAACCTCATCCCTCGGTGCGGCAATCCGCTCCCGGCACCGCGAAGAGCCGGGACCCGGAAAACCACCAAAACAACTTTCTGCCGGGCTGATGCGTCATACATCCAGAGCACCGAAGTTCCCGGCCGGCAGCGTGTCGCTGACGGCCAGTAAACAGTCGAAGTACCCGAACATCCAGACCCACGCGGGTAAGGGCGCGTGGCTATGAGATCCGGAGATGTTATGAGACAACGCAACCAAAGCAGCAGTCCTTCTTCCACCTCGGGCAAGCGCGTTCGTAGCGACACGAGCGCAGGCAAGCGTGGCCGCTCGGTTCAGGCCCGCAAGCCGTCCGCCCGGGACGCCGTCGCATCCCCCGGCCCTTCCACGCCGCCGGCTGATATGTCCCCCGAGGAGCAAGCCGCCGCACTCATGGCCAAGCTCGATGAGTTCCAGGCACTGATGCCCGAGTTCCAGCATCACGATCCGAACGACATCCGCCGCGTGGCCGGGGTCGCTCGCTTCGCCGCCGACCTGGTGGTGCCGACCATCGCCCTGGTGACGTCCTTTCCACCCGCCGCCGACCGGAACCTCTTCGACACTGAAGCGAACCAGTTGCGGGTGCGTGCCTTTGACGCACTGGGGCCGGTCGTGCAGCGTCTCAACGCTCTCGCCGCCGGAGTGCAGTTCACCCGCCACAACGGAATGGGCGAGGCGGGATCCCAGAGTCTCGACGTGTTCACCTGGGGCAAGTCGTATTCGAAGCGGCCCGATGCCGCCGCCCTCCGCCCGTACGTCGCCACGATGTCGAAGGTTGTGAAGAAGGTGCTCAACCGCCGCAAGCGGAAGGCATCACCACCCCCCGCCCCCGCGCAGTTGCCCCCCGGTGCACAGGGTCTCCTCGCTTCAAACTTCGTCCCTTCCAAGCCCGCCGCTGAAGAGGTCTATCCCGACTACTTCAACGAGGCGTTGGATCGGGCTACGAAGAAGTAATTCGTCGTTGTTGTTGGCCGCCGCCCCTCGTCCGGTGCTCTCGGGGGGCGGCGGTTTTTGGGGGTCAGGTCTAAAGTCTAAAGTGCCGAAGACGATCGTCGCTAAGGCGATCAGGCCCATTCGGCACTTTAGACTTTAGACCTGACCCAAACGTTGCTCTCGGGGGGCGGCGGTTTTTTTGTGTCAAGTGGATCACGTTGAAACGTCGGCTCGATCACGCTGACTGCCAGCAAGAATATGGAATCATGCACGAGGAGGTTCCTCTCATGTTCAAGCAACCCGTCCGGCTTGCGTCCCTGTTTCTTCTCATGGCAACACCACTCTTTTCGCAGGTCCTGACGATCGGTCCCGGCTTTTCCGGCACCCCGAACTCGAGCGATAGCGCCACTGCGGCGGTGCGAACCGACATCGATCTCGTTTCGCCCGCGAGTGCAACCGGAACGGTGAGCTCGGTACACGTCTACTGGTCCACCATCGGCTGCACGAACGCGCTGAAGATCAAGTTCTTCCGCCGCAGCGGCAACACGCTGACGATGACGGCCGAGCGCGGGCCCTTCTCCACGTCCACGTCCAGCACTGACAATACGTTTGCGATGTCGCCGGTGGTACCCGTGCAGCAGGGAGATCTCATCGGCGTTGCCCGGGTGGCGAATTGCGGCAATGCCGGGACCTTCTTCGGCTTTCCGTCCGCCGGCAATGTGGTGTTCAGCTCGGACGTGACGGGGAGCGTCGACATCACCACCGGTTTCCTTTCCGGCTCTCCGCTCGCGCTCGGGGGCACTGGGACGGCCACGGAGCAGATTCGAGGGATCATTCCGGTGGTCGGCTCTCAGGCCGGAAGCAACGGCTCGAACTTCAAGACCTCGCTGCAGCTCCTTTTCGGTGCACCGGGGTCGACCGGCTCGATCACGGGCAAGCTCGTTTTCCATCCGGCCAGCACCAGCGGCAGTTCCTCTGATCCGACGGTGACGTACACCGTTGGTGCGGGACAGGTATTTACCTATCCCGACATCGTGGCCACATTCGGCCGCTCCGGACTGGGAAGCGTCGACCTCATCACCGCGGCGGGCGCCACGAAGCCGGTGATCATCACCCGGGTCTACAACGACGCCGGGACGTTAGGCACCGCGGGGCTGACCGAGGACACCATCGACCCGGCGGATACGCGTGTCATCAACACTGGGTTCACGGCCTTCCTGGTCACGCCGACCGATCCCACGAAGACGCGGTTCAACATCGGCGTCCGCACCGGCTTTTCGGGAGCGACGCTGACGGCGGTTCTGCGCGACACCAACGGCACGACTTTGAAGACCGTCACGAAGACCTACCTGCCGAACTGGTTCGAACAGGCCGGTTCGGACACGTTCTTCACCGGAACGGCGATCGGCCCCAATCAATCGATCGCCATCACCGTCTCGTCCGGCAGCGCGATCGTGTACGGATCGACGACCGACGACATCACCAACGATCCAAACATCCAGTTTGCGGTGGCGCTGTTCGGGATTGCATAGGCCGCGTTTTTCACATTCTCATCCCGCCTCTTTCAATCGAGCGCCTTCTCCCCATCGCTTTTCAGATGGGGAGAAGGTGGCCGAAGGCCGGATGAGGGGCCGTCATACGCGAGCGGCATCCTTACGAACCCGGCATTGAATGAAGATCGCGCAGGCTGCAAATCCCCCCTCATCCGCCTTCGGCACCTTCTCCCCCCGCAAAAAGCGCAGGGGGAGAAGGCGCTCGATTGGGGGTTCGGGCGCGAGGGCGTGACGACGCCGTCATCTACAGGTCGACGACCGACAACACGATTTCTCACGTTCCTGTCCCGCCTCTTCAATCGAGCGCCTTCTCCCCATCGCTTTTCAGATGGGGAGAAGGTGGCCGAAGGCCGGATGAGGGGCCGTCAGACACGAGCGGCATTCTTACGAACCCGGCATTGAATGAAGATCGCGTAAGCTTCAAATCCCCCCTCATCCGGCTTCGCCACCTTCTCCCCCCGCAAAAAGCGCGGGGGGAGAAGGCGCTCGATTGTTGGTTTGAGGTGAAACGTGAACGCGCCTGAAACCCGATCAGTCGGGAGCCGGCAGATCCATGGCCGGCTCCCCCGCCAGGGTGTGGCCGGCGATTGCGGCGAGGACGACTAGCGCTCCGGCGATCGCGAATCCCGATGGCTTCTCGCCGAGGAAGAGAAAGACCCAGACCGGATTCGACACCGGCTCCAGCATTCCGGTGAGTGAGGCCTGCGTGGCAGTGACGAACGCCAGGCCGCGCACGAAAAGGACGTAGGCGATGGCGATCTGGAAGATGCCGAGGAACGCCAGCACGGCGAAGGAGCGCGGCGTGAGCGCCAGATCGTGCGCGACGAACGGCAGCACCGCCAGCGCGCAGACGACGTTCCCCCACGTCACCGCTGCCTGCGCGGCACGTTGTTCACGGCGCAGCACGAGGATCAACGACGCGAAGAAGACCGAGGAGAGGAGGGCCATGGCGTTGCCGGCCATGCCGTGCGCTTCGAAACGGCCGACAAAGAAGAGAGCCATTCCTGAAAAGGCAACTGTGATTGCGACGGCATCGCGAGTGCGCATCGGCTCGCGAACGACCAGCGGCGAGAAGAGCAGGACCCAGACCACGCCGGCGTACTGCAGAAAAATCGCGTTTGCCGCCGTCGTCCATTTCGTGGCGATGACGAATGACGTGAGACATGCGCCATAACTGAAGATAGCGATGACGAACGCAGTCGTCGATGTCCATTGCCGCCGCGCCCAGACGCCGCGCCCGAGGAAAAGCATCAGGGCGACGGCGGCGAAGAGGGAGCGGTAGAAGGTCACCTTGAGGGCGGAGTCTGCGATCGCTTTGATGCCGATACCGCCCGTCGACCAGAGCAGCGCCGCGGCGGCGATCAGGAGAATCCCTTTGCGGCGCGGGTCCATGAAGGCGGGATTCTATGCGGGTGTCGGTTGTCGGGGGTCGGGGGTCGGAGAAGGAAACGTGCTCAGTGCGAGATCACGGGCAGGGTTGCAGATCGGAGATAAGAGATCAGAGACTAGCAGCGAAGAGAATCGGGCTTGCTCCGAGCCCCGACTCCCGACTCCCTCATGGGAGATCCCTGCGGTGAGCACGAAGACGATCAAAGACAAATGCGCCAGGCAACTGCCTGGCGCATGAGGCGAAAATGTCGCTGTCAGTTCATCACTGACGAACGCCGAGCTCTTCACGGTTCTCGGCACGCCGCGCATTCGCGGGCTTCACCTCCGTGAGGGCCTGGAGCATCTCCTTGTTGAACGCGGGAAGGTCGTCCGGCTTGCGGCTGCTGACGAGATTGCGGTCGCGGACGACTTCGCGGTCCTGCCAGTCCGCACCGGCGTTGCGCATGTCGTCCTGCAGTGTGGGCCATGCAGTGATGCGGCGGCCCTTGACGAGCCCCGACGAAATGAGCAGCCATCCGCCGTGACAGATGACAGCGATCGGTTTGCCGGCCCGATCCATGTCCTGCACGAACTGCTGTGCGCGTTTCTCGATGCGCAGCGCATCACCGTTGATGACTCCGCCGGGAAGGACGAGGGCATCGAAGTCGGACGCGTTCGCCTGCGTCAGCGGAAGGTCGACGCTGAGTTTGTCCGCTTTGTCGTGATGCTTGAAGCCCTGGACGACGCCGTCTTTCGGCGACACGAGCACGGTCGCCGCGCCCGCTTTGTCCAGTGCCTCCCGCGGGCTCGTCAGCTCGATCTCCTCGAAGCCGTCGGTCACGAGGATTGCGACACGTTTACCACTAAGGTTAGTCATGTGTTTTACCTCCGGCATCGAGGCATGCAAGAAGGGGGCACTCAGCAATTGATAATGGACAATTGATAATGGACAATTGACAATTGACAACGAACAGACGCGGTCCACGATCCACGTGAGACAGGCATGCGTTGGTGTTCGTTGTCAATTGTCAATTATCAATTGTCAATTGCCTCTCCGCTAGGCTCGATTCACAAGGCGGCGTGCGAAGTACACGGCGCCGCCTGCTCCGACCAGCGCGACGACGACGACGAGAACCGTTGCCGTCGTCGAGAAGAGGAACGGGTAGCGGACGCGGTTGAGGACGAGGATTGCGGCGACGATCACGAAGAGCGCCACGCGGACGGCGTAGAGGACGGCGGGCGAGCGGCTGGCGCGGATCGTGTCGCTCCAGATGAGCCAGAGCATGACCGTGAGCGCGGCGATGGCCATGCCGGTTGGCGGAATCATCGGCAGCGCGCGGCTGCCAGCGACGACAGGAATCATTTCTTGCGGATCCACCAGGCATCGGGCGACGCGGCAGGTTTCGGGGGCGGCTGCGAGAGCTTCGAAGGCGGCGCGTGCTCGTCGAGCATCTCCTGCACTTCAGGCGTGCAACTCCCGCCGCAGTGACCGGTTGTAGCAGTGGTACAAGCCGCGATCTGCGTGAGCGTGCACGCCCCTCGCCGGATGGCCCGCTCGATCGTCCTGTATTTGATGTTGTTGCAACGGCAGACGGTTCTCAGGCCGCGGATCGCGGGATGTGGCGGCTGCTCGTCATTTCCGTCCATTGCGAGGTGGGTTAACCGGATCGCGCAGCGGCGGCTTCCCGGCTGGCACTCCACTGAAGAGAGACCGCCCGGGCTTGCCGATCGACGGCCGCGGCCGCGCCGGCACCGTAGCGGCAGCCGACAAGGGGAGCGACAACCGCGGTAGTTTCCGCGAGAGCGAGAACGTCCCGACAGAAGCGGATCGTGGCTTTCCGATGCGGGCCGAGCGCATGTGGCTAGTTTACCGCAGGCGCGGGGGTCGCGGGTCGGGGGTCGGGGGTCGGAGCGGGGTGTGGGGAGTGGGGAGTGGGGAGTGGGGAGTGGGGAGTGGGGAGTGGGGAGTGGGAGCGGCAAGCTCCCGATCCGCCGTTCTGATCTCTCGCGCCCTGATCTCTTTGACTCCTCTCTCGAACAGCAACGCGCCACTGCCACTGCTCCGACTCCCGACCCCCGACTCCCGACTCCCACTCCCCGCTCCGACCCCCGACAACCGACCCCCGCACCAGACATAGAATTGATCGAGGAGACTCAACCCTGACCGACACCGCATCCTCGGAAAACGACGAATCCAGGCCGCTGAAGCTGCGCATCCTGCGCGTCACTCCCATCGTCGTGATCCTTGGGCTGCTCGTTCATCTGCTGCTGCCGCGCATCGACACGATCACCGAATCGTTGAAAACACTTCGCTCGCTGGCGCCATGGGCGATTGCGATCGCGGCGCTGATGGAGTCTCTCAGCTACGTGGCCAACGGCGCGCTGCTCCAGTCGATCGTCACCTTGAGCGGTGGCCGCATCACCCTTCGCCGTGCCGCGGTGATCGAGATCGGTGCGGCAACCGTTGCGCTCGTTGCCGCCGGTGCGCTGGGATTCGGCGCGGCAATCTACAAATGGACGCGCGACAGCGGCGTCTCGGGAAACACCGCGATGCTGACCAGTTGGCTGCCCTCCATGTTCGATGCGGCCAGCCTGATTCTCTTTGCCCTCATTGGCGGCGTCGAGCTGCTTTTCTTTCACAGACTCTCGCGCGTGACGAGCTCCGCGCTCATCATCGTGGTGTCGCTGCTGACGTTCGTCATCGTCAGCACAATCGTTCTGCTGGCACGGCACGATTGGATGATGGCGACGGCCTCGCGCACTTCCCGGCTCGTGAAGCGCTTCCGGCCAAAATGGAGCGATGCCGGATTGATGCGAGGAGCGAAGGGCGCGGCCAAAACATGGCGGCAGTTGCAGCACGGTGGCTGGATCAGGCCGTTCGTTTGTTCGTTGATGAATCTGATCTTCGACCTGCTCTGTCTCCGCTACGCGTTCCTCGCCGCCGGACAACCGCTTCGCCTCTCGCTCCTGCTGGCCGGCTACGGCGTGCCGCTCCTCCTCGGGCGCGCAAGCTTCATTCCCGGTGGCGTCGCCGTGGTCGAAGTAGCCATGGCCGCACTTTTCGGAGGACTCGGCGTCCCCGCGAATGCCGCCGTCATCGCCGTCCTCACCTACCGCCTGCTCTCGTTCTGGCTGCCGGCGCTGATCGGAATCCCGATCGCGGCGACGTTGCAGGCACATCGACGGGAAGAGACGGCGAAGTGATGATGGAAACACGAAAAAGGCCGGCCCCATGGCCGGCCTTTTTCTCGATCGATTGCACTGCACTGTTCGTTCGTTAGCCGACACTGTCAACGCGATAGGCTGCGAAGACGTTGCCTTGAATCCACTGACCGGAGAGCGTGACGTAGTCGCCGCGGCCGAGCTGGGCACCGCCGGCCTCGCGCATGTCGACTTCGAACAGCCGGCCGGTTGACGCGTCGCGAAGGGTCAGCATTCCGCTCTGATAATCGACCTGCTGCACGACACCACGGACGTAACCCTGGTCATATCCGTAGCCGCTGCTCGCGGGCCAGCTCACGGCGTCGATACCGAAGACACCGCCGCGGTAGATGCCGCCGAGGCTGAGCGAAACGCCGACGCGCAAATCGCGTGCTCGGTTTCCAAAACGCGACTCCGGAATCCAGTAACTGCCGCTGTCGAGATTGACGCGATAGCCATCTCGTTCGCGGTTGAACGACTGGACGCGGCCGCTGATGTTGGCGCGCTGATTCTCGCGATAGGTGTTCGCCTGATCGACGCGGCCGCGTGACTGATAAGCGTTGTCCCGCGACTGATTGGTGTTGCGGTAGCCGTTCTGCTCGTTGCGCTGCTCGGTATACGCTGGCTGCGCGGCGACCGGCGCGACGTTCACCTGCTGCTGTCCGTTCCGCTGCTGGTAGTTCGTCCGGCCCGCGTTCTGCTGGTTACGCTGCGCCGCATACGTTGGCTGCGCGACTACCGGCGCCACATTCACCTGCTGCTCTCCATTCCGGCGCTGGTAGCCTGTCCGGTCCGCGCCGCGCTGATTGGTCTGCACCTGCGTCTGTGCGTTCTGCCGGTGACGGTTTTGGCCGTCGTGGCTTTGCCCGTCGCCATTCCCGTCACGATTCCATTGCCCAGCCGCAAAGGCCGGCGTTGATGCGAGCACTAAGGACAACACGCCCGCTCCTGCCCACTTCACTGCTGCTCTTCCTGCGTTCATTTTGTTCCTCCTCATTACGCATAAGGAGACAAGACGGCGAGGAGAGAACTTTCGCCAAAAACGCGAACGGCGCGCTGGTGTCACGAGCTGCACCGGCACGTCATGAAGTGTTGCCGGGCGGGCCCGTTCCGGCGGCCAGAAAGGCCGTCATGGCGCGCTCGATCGTTTGAAAATCACGCTCTTCGATCGCGAACAATCCCCGGCGAAAGACGAAGCCCCAACTCTTCTTGTTGCGGATGAAGTCGAGCGATTCGATGAGAGGACGGATCGGCGTCTCCTGGCTCGTGGCGAACAAAACCTTCCGCCGCCACGGTTGAAAGTCGGGTGTCATCTCGACCTGGAACGGCGCGTCGTCGGCAATGGTGCCGATCGCCGTGAAGGCTTGCAGCGGCGCGCCGCCGTCGAGCTCGGTGCGCGGCGAATAGAAGACGATGCGGTCGCCGCTCGCCATCCTCTTCAGTCCGACGGCCTTTCCGTGTCCGGCCTGGGTGAAGCCGCCGTCCACGCCGCGCTGTACGTGATCGCGAGAAACGGTATTGACCCAATAGCGCATGGCCGCCTCAATGCTCGTGCCGGGAGCGACGTTGCTGCCGCGATGACGCCACCATGGCCGCTGCGCAATCAGGGCAGCCGGCGATCACGCGCGTGAGGATTTCCGCCAACTCGTCGGGGATGTCTTCCGAGATCATGATCTTCCCGCCTGCCTTCTCGATCTGCGCTTTCAACTTCTTCATCTTCGCGTTCATGGAACACCTCCTGACACCGAGGTTCCCTCGGAACGCGACGAAGCGCAAATCTTCTACATGGAGTGGAATTGTTAAGAACCAAGCACCACAGAGACACTGAGAGCACAGAGGTTTCTCTGTGACCTCTGTGCCTCTGTGGTTAAGCCTTTTCCTCTCGGCAAAACAGCTACTCGTACCGCAGCGCCTGAATCGGATTCATCGCTGCCGCTTTCCGCGCAGGGTAGAAACCGAAGAAGACGCCGACTGCGCCGGAGAAGCCGATCGAGATGATCATGATGACCGGCGAGATCACGGTTTCCCAGCCGGTGAAATGGCCGAGAACCTTTGCGCCGATGTAACCGACAAGGAGGCCGATGGCGCCGCCGATCACGCCCATCACGATGCTCTCCACGAGAAACTGCGTGAGGACATCGGAGCCACGTGCGCCGATGGCCAGACGAATACCGATCTCGCGCGTCCGCTCCGTCACCGACACGAGCATGATGTTCATGATGCCGATGCCGCCGACGAGCAGCGAGATCGATGCGATGGCGGCCATCAGCATCGTCATGACGTCCGTGCTGCTCGCGGCAGCGTCGGCCAGCTCGTTCTGGTTCTTGACGGTGAAATCGTCGTCGTCACCCTGGGTAAGCTTGTGGGACTCGCGCACGAGGGCTCGCACCTCGTCCTGGGCCGCCGGAATGTCCTGCTGCGACGCGGCACTGGCGATGATCTGCGGAATGCGAGCCCTTCCCGACAGTCGCGATGACGCGGTCGTATACGGCACGAGGATGACGTCGTCCGAGTCAGTCCCGGCCGCGGTCTGGCCTTTCGGCGAAAGAACTCCGACGACGGTGAACGGCACCTTCCCGATCTGCACTTCCTGCCCCACCGGATCGCTGTTAGGGAAAAGGCGTTGCGCGACGGTCCGCCCGAGGACCGCAACGGTGTGCGCGCTGCGAACGTCGTCCGGTCCGAAGAATGCGCCGTCCGAGGTCGTCCAGTTGCGAATGGTCTGGTAGTCGATGTCGACACCATTGATCGAGGTGCGCCAGTTCCCCGACGGCGCGACGACCTGCATCCTGGTGGCGACGACCGGCGAGATCGCAGTCACGTACTGTGCTTCATTGCGGATCTTGGTTGCGTCGTCGACGGTCAGTGTCGCGAAGGCTTGCGCTCCCTGACTGACGCCGCCCGTCGCGGATGCGCCGGGCGTGATGACGATCATGTTCGTGCCGAGGTTGTTGATCTGTTCTTTGATGCGGGAGCGGGCGCCGTAGCCGACCGCCACCATGACGATCACGGCGGCCACACCGATGATGATGCCCAGCATGGTCAGAGTGGCCCGCATCTTGTTCTTGCGGATGGCTTGAAGAGCGAGTTTCACGAGCGTCATGAGTTTCATGCCACGCCTCCTGCGACGGCAACGGTTGCCGCGGGAGCGATTACCGGCGCCATGATGTCGTCGTCGAGGACCTCGGCGTTGGCGAGATCCTCGGCGGCGTTGCGGCGATTCTTGACCGGCTCGTCGCGGCGGATACGACCGTCGCGGAACTCCACGATTCGTTTTGCATAGATCGCGACATCAGGCTCGTGCGTGACGAGCAAGACCGTGATGCCCTGTTCGTTCAACGCCTGAAAGAGCGACATCACTTCGATCGACGTGCGGCTATCAAGGTTACCGGTCGGCTCATCGGCGAGTATGAGCGCAGGCTCGGTTACGAGCGCCCGGGCAATGGCCACGCGTTGCTGCTGGCCGCCGGAGAGCTCGCTTGGCTGGTGGTTGACGCGATCGGCCAGACCGACGCGCTCGAGGGCAGCGATAGCCATCGCTCGCGAATCGCGCTTGCGCCCGCTGCGGTCGTAGAGCAGCGGCAGTTCCACGTTCTCGAGCGCGCTCGTACGCGCAAGCAGGTTGAATCCCTGAAAGACGAATCCGATCTTCTCGTTGCGGATCGCAGCTAATTCATTCTTGTTGAGTGTCTCGACATGCACGTCGTCGATCAGGTAGTTGCCCGATGTAGGCGTATCGAGACAGCCGAGAACGTTCATCAGCGTCGACTTGCCGGAGCCCGACTGGCCCATCACGGCGATGAACTCGCCGCGATGAACCGTCAGGTCGATGCCGCGAAGCGCGTGCACGGAGTTCGAGCCGCTCTCGTAGGTCTTGGTGATGGCGTTGGTCTGAATGACGACGTCGCTCATCAGAAGCCTCCCGGACGTCCACCACCCCGCTGCTGCGCGGCGCCGCTGAACGGGCTGGTGGTAGTCGGCGCGGTCGAAGTTGCTGCGACGTCGGCGCCGGTCGTAATTCCAGCGATCACTTTCATGCCCGGCTGGACGTCTTTGCCGCTGATCTGCGTGTTGGTCCCATCGCTGATCCCGGTGCGGACAGTCGTCGTGGTGACCTTGCCATCCTTGTCGAGGTAGTAGAGCGTTGCGATGGCTGGACGCCCCCCGCCGCTCGCCGCGCGGGCGGCACGGCGCGCCGCGCGATCGGCAGCGGACATCGTCGACGTCGCGGCACTTGTCCCCGTCGTGCCATTGGTTCCCGTCGTGCTATTCGTGGCCGTGTTCGCGACTGGTGCCGCCTTCTGCACGCCCATCAGCGTCAGTTGCTCGTCAGTAGGCTGGAAGCGGAGCGCTGCATTGGAGACCTTGAGGACATCGGTCGCCGACTGCGTCAGGAAATCGACGCGCGCGGTCATGCCCGGCAGGAGTTTGTTCTGGGCGTTCTCGACCGCGATGACGACGGTGTAGTTGACGACGTTGTCCGCAGTCGTCGATTGCAAGCGTACCTGCTGCACCGTTCCGTTGAAGGTCTGATTCGGAAGGGCCTGCACGCTGAACTTGACGGACTGGCCGGCCTTGATCTGGGCGATGTCTCCCTCGCCAACCTGCGCCAGGATCTGCATGTGCGCAAGGTCGTTGGCGATGAGGAAGAGCTGCGGCGCGGAAAGGCTGGCTGCGACGGTCTGCCCCTGCTGGACGTTGCGCTCGACAACCACGCCGTCGATCGGTGCGTAGATCGACGTGTAGGCGAGATTCTGTTTGGCGCGGTCCATCGCCACCTGCGCGGACCGCACATCGGCCTGCGCCACCAGCATCGTCGACTGGCTCTGCTCATACGCGCTCTTCGCGATCAGACCCTGCTGGATCAGATCACGATTGCGGTTGTAGTCACGCTGTGTCTGCAGCAACTGAGCCTGCGCTTTATCGACGCTTGCCTGCGCGTCGACGACAGCCGACCGTGCCAGCGTCGGATCGATCGTCGCCAGCAACTGCCCCTTCTTCACCACGTCGTTATAGTCGACGAGAAGTGAGGCCACCTGTCCGGAGACCTGCGTGCCGACGCTGACGGTGGTCACCGCGCCGAGGGTGCCCGTTGCCGACACTTTCGACTGCATGTTCCCCTTCTCGATCGTGACGAAGCGGAATGTCGGAGCGCTGCTCGCCGCCCGGGCACGGTAGAAGAAAAAGCCGGCTGCGGCGAGGACGATGACCACGACGGCGATGATGATCACCTTCTTGTTCATGAGGATCTCCTTCACCCGGCTGGGGACGACGACAGGGGCCTGAACATCGCCGCTCTCGATTGCGATTGTCTGATTCATGATGATTCCAACGGGCCTGACGGGCCGGATGTTGCTCCTTTTCAGCGAGATGCACCGGGAAGTCACGAAGCGCACTCAGGCGGCATGAACCGTCAGCGGAAGGCATCGCCGCAACGGAAGGACTCGCCACCGATGAGAGTGCCGAAAGCGTGCCGGACAGGGGCTTGTGCGGAACATCACGAGGGCTGCAAGACAATACGGGAGGCGTTTCCGCCTCCCGCTCCTCAACTGCCAGATGCAGCAACTACTTACTGCTTCTGATGCTCGTGGCCTTCGCCACGCGCGGCGCGCTCGGCTTTCAGCTTCTGGAACTGCGCCTGCTGATCGGCGTTGAGAATCGCCATCAGCTTCGGCTCCATCGCCGCGCGGAGCTGCTTCATCTGCGCGTGCTGCGCCTTCGCCGTCGCTTGCAACGACTCGAGCTGGGCGGTGTCGCCAGCCTTCTTCGCGGCGTGGAGTGATTCCCGCGTCTGCTTCGACTGCTCGAAGAACGCGGCGTTCTCCAGACGGAAGTTCTGCTCGACCGCCTTCCACTGCTGCTTCTGCGCGTCAGTCAGGTTGAGCTTCTTGCTGAAGCCCGCACCATGATGATGACCGCCTCTGCCTTCATGCTTCCATCCACCGTCTCCGGTAGTCGTTCCGGCGATGGCGAGGGTTGCGCTGAGGGCAATCGCTCCCGCTGCTGCTGCAAACCACTTCATGTTCTTCATCGGTCTTCTCCTTGGGTTATATCTGGCGATCTGCCAGACGCCGATGAGGACAGTTCGGAAACGGCTTTCCTTTCCGCCGGAAACGAAGTGCACGCCGCTGTCATGAAGTGCATCGACAAGACACGAACGGCGAAGCGGAGTCGCTAAGATGGCCGGGCTGTCTTTGCAACAAGCAGGCTTCATGTGGCACAGACACTCTTGTCTGTGCTTTGTGAGGCCACTCCTTTGCAACGGATCGATGATCAATGAACATCACGACACAGAAGCCGGACCACACGCGCTGGAGCCTCAAGCCTCGCGAGATCTTCCTGATCGTCCTCTTCTGGACGTCGCTGGCGGCGCTTTCGTCGGTCAATCGTCTCCTCGACCGGCCGGAGCAGGGATTTAGAGTCTTCTCGCCGGCCGGGCCCATTGCCACGAGTTTCATCGAGTCGACGATCTGGGCCGCGATGACGATCGTCATCTTCTGGCTGAGCAATCGATTCAGCCGGCAGTGGCGCTGGATCGCGCGCATCACGTTGCTGCTCCTGATCGGCATCGTGATCGCCGTCGGCGTCTATCTGGCGGTCGACTTCGCGCGCGACCTGCTCGTCACCGCGCCCCGCCCCCGCCGCGGCGCCACGCTCTCGCCATGGCGCGAAGTGGCGCGCTTCCGCTTCCTGAACCAGTTCCTCATCTACCTCGCCGTTCTTGCCGCCGGATTCGCGCGCGAGTACTTCGTCCGCGACCAGCAACGCGCCCGCGAGGCGATCGAGCTGGCGCGGCAGACCGCGGCGCTCCAGGCACAGCTGGCCGATGCCCGCCTCGACGCGCTGCGGATGCAGCTCAATCCGCATTTCCTTTTCAACACGCTCCACGCCGTCTCCGCGCTGGTCGAGCGCGATCCCGCAGGCGTGCGCCGCATGATCGCCCGCCTCAGCGAGCTGCTCCGCCACACGATGGACAGCGACGCACCGAACGAGGTCTCGCTGCGCGACGAGCTGTCGATCCTGCGCCGCTACATCGAGATCATGGAGATCCGTTTTCAGGGACGGCTGACGGTGACGACGCAGATCGACGATGCCGCCCTCGACGCGCTCGTCCCCAATCTCGTGCTGCAGCCGATCGTCGAGAACGCACTCGAGCATGGAGCGGCCCGCGCATCCGCCGATGGCCGCATCGAGATCACGGCGCGTCTCGACGATGGAGAGCGTCTCGTGCTGACCGTGCGCGACAACGGGCCGGGCGTGGAGCGCAATGCCGGCGCCGGCGTCGGCCTCGCCAACACGCGCGCCCGCCTGGAGCAGCTTTACGGCGACGAGGCCTCGCTTTCGCTAACGTCCGCAACCGGCGGCGGCGCGATCTCCGAGATCGTCCTCCCCTTCCACACGGCATCCGACCTGCGAACCGAGTTTCGATATGACGACTGAGAGCGAGAAACCGCTGCGTGTCCTCATCGCCGACGACGAGCTGCTGGCGCGGCAGCGCATCGAGGATCTGCTGGCGAAGGAGCACGGCGTCGAGGTCGTCGGGGCCGCGTCGACGGGATCCGAGACGGTGGAGAAGATCCGCGAGCTGAAGCCGGATCTGCTCTTTCTCGACGTCCAGATGCCTGGACTGACCGGCTTGCAGGTCGTCGAGACGATCGGCGCTGAGTCGATGCCGGCCACGATCTTCGTCACGGCGTTCGATCAGTTCGCACTGAAGGCATTCGACGTCGCCGCGATCGACTATCTCGTCAAACCGTTCGACGACGAACGCTTCGTGCACGCGCTGAAACGAGCCCGCAAGATGATCGAGCTCGAAGAAGTGCAGAAGATGACAAAGCGTCTGTTGTCGCTGCTTCACGTCCCCGATGGCGCGGCAGCTCCCGCCTCCGAACCGCCGCCCAAATCAAAGTACCTCGAGCGCATCACCGTCGAGATGCGCGGCCAGCTCCGCGTCGTCCCCGTCTCGAAAGTCGACTACGTCAGCGCCAGCGGCCCCTACGCCGAGCTGCACGTCGGCGAGCGTACGTTCGCAGTCCGAGAGCGCATGCAAACCCTCGAAGAGCAACTCGACCCCAACGTCTTCTTCCGCATTCACCGATCAGCGATTGTGAGACTTGACCGCATCGACACGCTCCTCCGCGCCTCCGGCGGCGACTACTCCGTCCGCCTGAAAGACGGCACGGAGCTGAGCCTAAGCCGCAACCGGAGAGAAGAGTTGGAGCGGAGGTTGGGGGTGGGGTGAAGGGCAGGTAGCGAAGTCGCCCGATCTTTAATACAGAGAGGCGAATCACGCCGCGAACAACAACCGAGCCACATCCAACTCCTGCTGCATCTCGCCCTCGGAAACGATCGCCTCGAGGATGAGTGGTGTATCCGCTGGCACATAGCGGACTACGCGTGCGAACGCCGTGCGCGAAAGGAATCCCATCCTGCGGTGCTCACCAAACGTCCCCACCTCGCTGACGTGCAGTTGCCGGAGTCGAGCCGCAAACGTCCGCAACATGTCGATGGCGACCCCCATCGTCGGATCGATCTGACGCGCATGACCGAGGTCGAGACAGAATCCTGCATTGGGGAGGACAGCAAAGACTTCCTTGATCTCGTCGACAGTTCGGCCGGTCCTCTTTCGGAGATCCATGTTCTCCAGACAGAGGCGGCTTCCCAGAGACATCCAAACGTCAGGGTCTCGAATGAGGTCAGGGTGAACCACGATCGGCCAGGAGCCCGGAAGAGATGTCAGTAACGCGACGGCAGCTTCCTCGGAGAGCGCGAGAAACGAGCTGGGTGCGTGAAACGAAACATACTCGAACCGATCGAGAGAGAGGCTCCCCGAAGCGGCTACCAGAGGCTGAAGCTCCGGCTCCCTGAGAGCCGACAACTCGATGGCAGTGATTCCGTCGCAGGCCTGCTGCAGTTCGATTCCAAGACGGTAGTCGCCCTTCGCCAGAGCCCCGCTCGAGAAACCAATCGGCCGCATACGCACTGGCTAGAATACTCCGTAACGCAGGGTCAGGTCCTTGAGATGGCCGTCGTTCACGAGAACCACGCGAAGAGTCCGCGTGCCGTCGATTCTCAATCCTGCCGATTAGCGACAGACTCAAAACCTGCCCAAAACCGTTCCGCCTCGAACCCGCCCTGTGACGCAGCTCACGAATCCTTCGCCTGCTTCGGCTTACGTTGCCCGGGCACATAAAAGAGCGAGTAGATGAACGTATTGCGGATCGGCCGTTACCGGGTCCTGCAACGCCGCGGAGATCCTGGCCCAACTGGGCGAGGTACGCCTCGATCTCCAGGTGCGCCAGCGCGGCGCGCGCAACGCCGGATGACGTTCGGCAGTCGTTAACGGCGCGTGCCCTTGCCGCGAAATCGCCGTGCTCAGTTCAGTGGCCCGGCAACGACCGTAACCGACTGCTCGCCCATTGTGAGGCCCACGCGCAATGGCGCGCGGCTCGGAACTCTCCCCGCGAGTGCTGCGAATGCGTAATTAACCACTGGAACCGCCCAGATCTCGTACGCTCCGGCCGGAAGATTCAGAACGCGCAATGTCGGTGAGTTTTCATATTGACCGGTCAAATGCAGGATGACGGGCTGCGGAATCAGTTCGCCATTGAAACGAAAAATAAGCATCGCGGGGAGAGGTTTGTCGTCAGCGTCGCGCATCTCCGCGCGAAGCGCCCCTGCCGGCGCCGGAACGATGAGGCGAAGCGGATTGGCATCGGAGCTCTCCGTTGCCACGACATGCGCGATGCCGAACGAGCCATCGCGTGGCAGGATGTAGATCGTCTTGACCTCGCCGCGGCGGAGATTCAACGTCAGACGTCCCGCGCCGTCGGTCGTGTATGTGCGCTCGGCGTTTATACCGTAACCGTCGCTGGCGATACCCTCGAGCACCGGCGCGTCTGCAACAGGTTGCCCAGACGGCCACACGAACTCGACGACCTGCTGAAAGCCACGCGCTAGTGGGAAGTCGATCTGCCGGTCCGTGGAGTCCTCGGCGGCGACGCTCACCGTGGCTTTCGCCGGCACATGTTCGGGTGCCTCGGCGCGCAGCTCGTACGTTCCGGCTCTGACGGCCAGAATCGAGTACCGGCCGTCGGGCTCAATGGGCAGAACGGAATTCGATTGACTATCGCCCGACACAACCTGCAGCTTGAGCGATGGCTGTTCAACGGATTGGTTCGTCTCCTCGTCGAAGATGCGTCCCCGAATGTAGCGCCGATGGAATTGGATATCCCATGCCGAGGGATCCGTGCCGAGCTGCGGCGAAAAGACAAGCTCGTTCGTGTCCGCCGCGTTGAGAAAGCCGATAAGGATGCCGTGCTGCCACATGCTGCCGCCAAAGCGCCCCGAGTCATCGATGGACACGTTGACGCGCCACGCATGAGCAGGGCCGCGAAGGTCAAGGTTGCCGCCGCCGCGCAGAGGCTCTTCGCCGATGCGGACGCTGCCGTCGAGGCGGAAGGGAGCGATGCGTATTTCCTCCTCGCGATCGGTATCCTTCATCTCGAATTCTTTCGACAACCTTTGCAACGTCTCTTTCCCTTCGATCACCACGACGTACTTGCCTGCACTCAGATCCGGGAAGGAGATCTGGTCGTCTCTCTCGGGCAGCTCGCGTTGGGCAATCGGAGAGGGCTCGTTCTTCTCCGGCGTCTCGCGCAACAGGCGGACGCGCAGCGGCAGGTTTTCGACATCAGGCCGCACGAGCCTCAGGGTGAGCTTGAATCCCGTGCCGAGGTGAATCGTGCCGAGGTCGGCTTCACCGCTTACGTTGACGAGCGGGAGGAGCACGGAGGCGAAATGCGCTTGGGTGACGACTACTTCGTCGGGGATCGGCTCCGCCAGCTCGGTGCGAAATTGCCCCTGTTCATTGGTAGTGGTCTGGATTTTGCCGTCGGGCCGGACGATCTGCACACCGGCGATCGGCTCGTCCTTCATGCTGACAACGAGGCCGGAGATCAGAGGCAGCGGTTTCAGGGCAATCTCGCCGAGGGCGATGTCCTTCTTCGCGTTCAGCGTCCGCTTGGCGACCAGGTGATGCTCCGCGGCGATGGTCATGAGATAGGAGGCGGGCGGCACGCGGATGCTCCGGAGCTTTGGTACGACCTTCGTGCTGAGAGGAAACACCCATTCCTGTTCTTTCGCCGCGAATGTCAGGCGCGCATCGAGCGGCCAGCCCCGCTTCCGGTCGCCGGCGATCGCGAGGGTGACCTTGGAGCGCGATTTCTCATCGAGCGAAACCGTTGACGCTTTCGCAGCGATCGTTCCGAGGAGCAGGCGCGATCCGTCCGCGCTTGCCCAGGCGAATGCGCGGGAGGTCTCCGCCGGAACGACGGGCACCGTCAATCCCTCAGTGGCGGTGCACTCCTGATCGTTCTTGTGAAGAACGCAGAGAGTCCCCTTTTCGACGTTTGCGTCGTCGGCCTGTAAAGCCACAAGCGTGAACAACAGAACGAGCAATGGCATGACGGCCGCTCCCAAAACCCGCGTGGTCCTGCGGGATCTCCCGCTCACCTGTTGAACTGCTTCGCCACGTAGTCGTAGAACGCCTGCTGACCGTCCTTCGAGAAATTCAGCACCACCTGCACCTCACGCCCGCCGGGCGCCTGCTTGATGCAGGCCTGCGTGTTGTTCAGCGCCGTGTCGATGGTGAGGTGCATTTTCGTTGGGGGCTCGAAGAATTTCGGACTGGTGAGCCAGCAGGTGGTGACGACGTCCCACATGTCGTAGAACGTTTCGTAGGTCACCAGCATGTAGCTCTCGAACGCCAGCTCCGAGTAGCGTGAGCCGTTGTGCGCCTGTACGGCCAGCGTCTCCATGAAGCTCGTGGCGATCGAGGCTCGGTTGGTCATGTCCAGCGGGAACTGGATGATGGGACAGGTCGTGTTCTTGAAGACCCAGTCGACCGACACCGCATCCCAGAAGGCGTTCCACTCCGCGCATTTGTTCCACGGCGGCGTCGGGACGGTGGCCGGATCGAGATTGCCGCCGACGTGGATCGCGCCGCCCATCCAGATGATCTGCTCGATCTTCGAATTGAGCGCCGGCGAGGCCTTCAGCAGATTCATGATCGGCGTGAACGGACAGGTCACGAGGAGCGTCACCTTGCCGGCGGCCTTTTCCATCAGCGACTGCACCAGCGCGTCGCCGTCAGGGAATGGCGGCCAGGCCGGATTGGGCGGAAACGTCTTCAGGCAGTTGATCTCCGACTCGCGCGTGCAGTCGCTGCGGTACTGCCACGGAAACGGATTCCAGCCGCGCGCGCTGCTGAGTCCCATGGGGATGTCGGTGCGGCCGATGTAGCTCATGACCTGCCAGGCAGTCTGCATGGCCTGGGAGTCGATGCAGTCGGCGTTGACGATCACAGCGCCGAGGAGATTGACGTTCGGCATGGTGGTCAGGAGAACCTGCGACATGTACTCGTCGATCGCAGCGTCGTGCACAAGGATGACGTCCATGGGGATGCTCCTTCCGAAGGTTTTGGGTGGATCTGCATCCTAACATTCTTGCGGGCCGAGGCAGCACGCTTTAGGATGGAGCCTCCCCGGAAAAGGTACGAAAGGCGGACGCATGACGCGAATCCCTCTGCTCATCGACACTGACGTCGACATCGACGATTGGATGGCCATCCTCTATCTCTCGATGCATCCGAACGTCGATCTTCGCGGCATCACGGTCACCGGCGTCGGCGCGTGTCATCTCACTCCCGGCACGCGCAACGCGCTCAACCTTCTGCAGCTCACGGGCAAGCCGGACGTGCCGGTCGCGAAGGGAACGAGCGCGCCGCTCCGCTACAGCAACGTCTTCCCGCAATCGATTCGCGGACCGATCGACGCCGTCTACAACGTTCCTCTTCCGGCCAATCCGACCGCGCCGGTGGCGGTGAGCGCCGTCGATTTTCTGCGCGCTACGCTGATGGCGTCGTCCACTCCGATGACCATCCTCGCCATCGGCGGCGGCACGAACCTAGGCACGCTTCTGCACACCTATCCTGACGTTGCGCCGAAGATCGAGCGCATCGTCATGATGGGCGGTGCGGTCCACGTTCCCGGGAACGTCAACGTCGTCGATCCTGACTACACCAATCAGGTTGCGGAGTGGAACTTCTTCCTCGATCCGCTGGGCGGCCAGTACATGTTCGACTCCGGCGTGCCGGTCACGCTCATTCCGCTCGATGCGTCCGATCACGTGCCGCTGAATCTGCCGTTCTACGATCGCATCCAGCAGCGCCACTCCACGCCCCAGGCGGCGTTCATTTACCAGACGCTCACCGCGGACATCCCCTTCGTCCAGAGCGGCAGTTTCTTTTTCTGGGACCCGCTGGCGGCCGCGGTCCTGACCGATCCCGGCCTGGCAAGCGGAAAGACGCTGACGTTGCGCGTCGTGCAGGAGCTCGACGAAGAGGCAGACCACTCCGGGCAGCTCGTCGAAGATCCAAACGGTGCATCGATCGACGTGATGCTCGACGCGGACGCCGACGCCTTCTACGACCTCTTCCTCGATGTGATCAATGGTTCCATCAGGGGTAAGGAGAACGCATGAGCACATCCCACGCGATCGTCTTCTACGTCAACGGAAACCGGGTCGAGATTGCCGATCCCGATCCGACGACGCTGCTCATCGACTGGCTTCGCAGCGACGCCATCGGTTTCACCGGCACGAAGCTCTCCTGCGGCGAAGGCGGCTGCGGCGCCTGCACGGTGATGCTGTCGCGCTGGGATGCCGAGGAGCGACGCGTGGTCGAGACCGCGATCAACTCGTGTCTGCGTCCGCTTTGTTCGCTCGACGGCGCCATGATCACGACCACGGAGGGGATCGGCAGCACGCGCGAGAAACTCGATCCCGTGCAGTACGCGATCGCCGCGAACAATGGATCGCAGTGCGGCTTCTGCACGCCCGGCTTCGTGATGAACATGTTCACGTTCCTGCGCAGCAATCCGAAGCCCGAGCAGCAGCAGATCGAAGATCTCTTCGACGGCCATCTCTGCCGCTGCACCGGCTACCGCCCGATCCTCGAAGGGATGAAGACCTTCGCTGTCGATTTCAAGAAGCACAACACCTACTCGACGAATCACCGCTGTTTCGCCGATGTGCCGATCGAACAGCATCTGCCGGGACCTCGTCCCGCGCTCGAGTTTCCGCCCGAGCTGATCGAGTACGCGAACACGACGTCGTCGCTCGAAAGCGCCGGCCGCGGTTACCGCTGGTTCCGGCCTGCGAACCTCGGGGAGGCGCAGCAGATCAAAGCCGCAAACGGTGGCAACTCGGCGAACGTCAAGCTCGTCGTCGGCAACACGTCGATCGGCATCTACAAAGCTGACGTCGCCGACCCGCACGTCCTCATCGACGTCCACGCGATTCCCGCTCTCCTCGGATTCCGCGACTCCGGCAAAGGCCTCGACGTCGGTGCCGCGGAGTCGCTGCAGAACGTGATCGACGAACTGCAGCGCGTCATCGCGACGAAGCCGAAGGAGAAGACGCGCGGCTTCGCGGCGTTCCGCACGCATCTGCTCGACGTTGCCAATCTGCAGGTGCGCAACATCGGCTCGATCGGCGGCAACGTGATGATGACGCGGGCGCAGGCGGAGACCGACTCTCCGTTTCCGTCCGACGTCTACCTCGTCCTCGAAACCCTCGGCGCGTCGATCACCATCGCCTCACGCGATTACGCCGACGGCATCAAGACCTTCGCGATGGCCGCTTTGCCGGCGGTATCGACGTTGCCCGCCGACGCCATCGCGCAGTCGTTCCACATTCCGTACTCGCAGGCAGGCGACGAGATCGAGACGTTCAAGATCGCCTATCGCGATCAGAACGCGCACGCGATCGTGAACGCCGGCTTCGTCGTCCGGCTCGATAAAAAAGGTGTCGTCGAGGCGGCCACGATCCTCTACGGCGGACTGGCGGCGATGCCGTCGCGGATGACGAAAACAGAGGCGGCCATCATCGGCGCGAAGTGGACCGATGCGACGCTGCAGAAAGCGCTCGACGTACTCGCGCCCGAAGTCGCGGGCGTCATTCGTCCGATGCCGGGGACGAACTTCCTGCCGGATGGCTATCGCGAGTCGCTCACGGAAACGCTCTTCTACAAATTCTTTCTCCATGTCGCCAACGAGCGCTTCCCAAAGGAAGTGCAGCCGGAGAATCGCTCCGGCGGCGAGGTCTACGTGCGGCCGCTCTCCGGCGGCACACAGACCGTGAGCGTCTATCACCAGGAACGCCCCGTCGGCGAGCCGATCCTCAAGACCACCGCGTTTGTGCAAGCCGCCGGCGAGCAGAAGTACACGCAGGACATCCCGCTGCCGCCGCACGGCTACGACTCCGCGTTCGTCATCAGCGAGATCGCCAGCGGCACGTTCGGTTACAAGAAGAACGCCCAGGCCGCGTTGAAAGCGGCGCAGTCAAAGTACGACGGCGTAGTCGCCTACGTCACCGCCGACGACGTCCCCAACAAGGCGAAACCCTACGTCGGCCTTGGCGGCGACGACGTCGTCTTCGCGCTCAACCAACAGATCATCTGCTGGGGTCAGCCGATCGGACTGGTCGTGGCGAAGGATCGCTGGACCGCGCAACGCGCCGCGTACTACATCCAAACGGAGATGATCGACTTCGCCCCGACGACGCCGGTGCTGACGATCGACGAGGCCGTCGCGGCCAAAGACTTCTTCACCGACCAGCCCTACAACGAGCACATCCCGTACATCACACGCAAGGGCAGCGACGAGAAGTGGCTGAAGCATCCGACGCAGCCGATGAAGGGATGCGACGTGGTCGAAGGGGAGATGGGGAACGAAGCGCAGGAGCATTTCTACATGGAGACGCAGTCTGCGCTCGCGCTGCCCGACGCGCAGGGTGCGATGACGATCTACGCGGGAACGCAGCAGGGATCGTCGGTGCAGTCTGCCGTCGCGCAGCTCCTCGAGATCGAGAACAGCGCCGTGACCGTCTTTCAGCGTCCGCTCGGCGGCGGATTCGGCGGCAAGCAGGCTCGCCCGCTGGTCATCGATCCGGCCGCTGCGATCGCTGCGTGGATTCTCAATCGTCCCGTGCGGCTGATCCTCGACCGCAATACGGATATGAATGTCACCGGCAAGCGCCATCCCTATCAAGGGCACTTCCACGCGACGTTCACGAAGAAGGGCGAGATCAAAGGCTACAAGGTTCAGCTCTACTCCAACGGCGGCTCGACGTATGACCTCAGCTTCCCGGTGATGGATCTTTCGCAGCAGCACTCGGATGGCGCGTACTTCGTGCCGACGTGGCACAGCCGCGGGGACGTGACGCGCACGAACAACGCCAGCAACACCGCCTTCCGCAGTTTCGGCGTCGTGCAGGCCACGCTGATCTGCGAGGAGGCCATTGAGAAGATCGCCCATGCGTGCGGCATGCGTGCCGAGGATGTGCGGTGGAAGAACATGTACCAGGATGGATCGAGGCGCTCGTATCAGTTGACCCCGTACGCGCAGAAGCTTGATCACTGCAACATCCGCGACCTCTGGAAGCGGCTGATGAAGTCGTCCGACTTCAACAAGCGACGCGACGCTGTCGACAAGTTCAACGCGAAGAGCCGCTGGCGCAAGCGCGGGCTGACGATGATCCCGATCAAGTACGGTGTCGGCTATCAACCGCGCCTGCTCGATCAGGGCGTCGCGTATGTCGCCGCGTATGCAGCCGACGGAAGCGTGATGCTGCAGCACGGCGGTGCGGAGTCCGGTCAGGGTATCGACACGAAGATGATGCAGATCGCCGCGGAAACCCTCGGCATCGACATGAGCATCATCCGCGTCGCGATGACGTCGACTGACACGATGCCGAATGCGACGCCGACCGCGGCGTCGTCAGGATCAGATTTATTCGGCGGCGCCGTGCGCAATGCCTGCCTCGAATTGCGCGCCCGTCTCGAGAAGTACTGCAAGGAGAACAAGGTCAAGGGCTGGAAGACAGATTGGAAGAAGCTCTGGCCGGCGATCATTAGCGGCGCCTACGCCGCTCGCGTGAATCTGGCCGTGGAGGGTTTCTACCAGACGCCGCTGATCGGCGACATCGAGGGGTCGACTCAGTACGGACGCGCCTTCCTCTACTTCGTCTACGGCGCCGCGGCGAGCGAGGTCGAGATCGACGTGCTCACCGGCGAGACGACGGTCCTTCGCTCCGACATCCTCATCGACATCGGCCACAGTCTCAATCCCTGCCTCGACGTCGGCCAGGTCGAAGGCGCGTTCGTCCAGGGGCTTGGTCTCATGACGACCGAGCAGATGATGTACGAACCCGACGGCCGCCTCTACTCGAACGGCACGTGGGAGTACAAGCCTCCGTGCTCGAAGTCGATCCCCGTGGACCTGCGCGTCACCATCGACAAAGGAGGCGATCCGAATCAGACAGATTCAGCGGTCATGTCCTCGCGCGGAATCGGCGAACCGCCGCTGGTGCTGTCGACGTCAGTGTTCTTCGCGATCAAGCAAGCCATCATGGCCGCCCGGCGCGATCAGGGCGACAACACATGGTTCGCGATGCCCGCGCCTGCAACCGTGGGGCGGGTACAAAGTCACTGCCGAGTGAGAAGGGGGTCGATGCATTTGTGATGCGGGGGTCGGTTGTCGGGGGTCGGGTGTCGGAGTCAGAAGGAAATCCGCGCCGTGCGCGAAAAGAGGTGGGAAGCCTTGCCAACCATCGTTATTACCTAATCCATTACCTAATTAGCCGAGTTGTTACCTGATTGCCCGGACGCGTCTCCATCGGGCGTCAGGACCCCTCCCGAGACACTCGACGCGGCCCTCCTTCCGACAATGCATCGTGAGCTTTCATTGCGCTCCTCCCGAACCAGAAATGCGCCGGGCCGCCTGCTCGCGGGCGTGTTCAATGGCCTGGTGAAGCCGGGCGCGGAGCAGCGGCTGAGGAGGTAACTCCGTAAGGTATTCGCTGACGCGGATGGATCTGGCATCGAGCTGAAGCAGCTCCACCTGCTCGGCATCGGCGGAAGCACAGAGAATGAGTCCGATGGGGGGCTCTTCACCTCGAGCGCGCTCGTATTTGTCCAACCATCGCAGGTACAGCTCCATCTGGCCAACGTGGGCTGGCTGAAAGGACTCCAGCTTCAGTTCGACGGCGATCAGGCGGCGCAGGTGACGGTGGAAAAAGAGCAGATCGAGGTGAAAGTCATTGTCGCCGATGCTCAAGCGCTTCTGCCGTGCAAGGAACGCGAATCCAGTTCCAAACTCCAACAGAACACCCTCGATCTCGCGCAGGATGGCGCTTTCGAGGTCGCGCTCGCTGTAGGCTCCGGTGAGCCCCAGCAGATCGAGAAGGTATGGATCGCGGAAGACCGTGTCGGGGGTCATCTGCCCAACCCGCAGGTTGACGATCTCCGCCGCGATGACGTCTTTCGGTTTTCTCGACAGCGCCGTGCGCTGGAACAGCATGCCACCAATCTTCTGCCGGAGCGTGCGCACGTCCCAGCGCTCGATGCGGCACATCTCCGCGTAAAAATCGCGCGCGAGCGGGTCCTTGATGGGGAGTAGCTCGATGATGTGACTCCAGCTCAATTGTGTCGACAGCGTCGACAGAATGTGTTCATCCGTAACCCATTCGGCAAACCGGGCCATCCGTGTGAGAGCGGTGTAGCTAAACCCAGCCCCGAACTCCGCCGTCAATTCTTGCGACGCTGTCGCAAGAATCTGCTTCCCGTACTCTGCCCTGCCCGCCTGAAGATTCTCCCTGAGCAGACGTCGCCCAACCTCCCAACAAAGCAGTGTATAGGTCGAATTGGCGGCTGTCGCAATCCGCTGACGGGCGGAGTGGATGAGAGTGCGTAGATCGGCCAACAAGGCCGCATGACTTGCGCCCGTGAGAGCGACCTTGGGGGACTCTGTGGAGTCGGCGCCAGACCGCTTAGGGGCCTTCTTCTTCATCGCCCCGCTCCGGTCATCAGCAATCCATCCAGCAAACCCATCGGCTTCTTTCTCGATGGCGATGGCTTCGACCGCCGATCGCGACGCTTCTCACGCACCTGGATAAATCGTGACTACCTTGACGGCACGAGCGCGATGGATCGAACGGGAAGGTTTCTCCGTCGTGATCAATTCGGAGGCGCCGACAGACGCTGCGGCAGCTACGTGGAGGGCGTCCATCGCCTCAACGCCGTTTGTCGATGCCTCGCGCATCGCGATTTCTGCGACGGCAGCGAGATCCGTTGCCCAGTGACTCACCGTTGAAAAGAAAGCCTCATAAAACTCCGCCTCAGCGACTCGTTTGTTGAACAAGGCTTGCGGAAGAACCTCGAGTCGCAGGAAAGGGCTTGCGGCGAATTCTCTTTCGGGGTCGTCGAAGATCTCCATCGCACGGGCGGCCTGGATATTGCCGCCTCGGGCGGCGGCGATCAGCACGCCGGCATCCACGAACGTGAGCTTCACGACCCTTCTCGCCACCCGCCGCGTCTGGCGGCAACTTCGCTCTCGATCTCGTCCCAACCCAGCGGAGCGACGCCCGACCTGGCGATCTCCGCCCGCAGCTCGCGCAGGCGGCGGCCGAGCGGAGTTCTTGCCTCGGCGGCGGTTTGAATCGTCACGTGCACCTCGGCGTTCTCTGGTAAGTCCACGGGATGTTTGAGCGTGAGGATGCCGTTCTCGTAGACGGCGTCAACGTCAATCGTCATCGCATTTCGCCTCGACGCAATGATACCCCGGCCGGGTCAGCGGCCAACGGAACCGGCGCTCCAAGGAACTTGACGGTTCCCTGCACCTGGGCATATGTTGCTGGAAACCCAGCACGGTAGCTCTCCACCCATACTTCAGCGATTTGGTGCAGCTTTTCCGCTCAGTGCCCGAGATGTCGGATTGCTCGTCACCGCAGCGGTGACGCATTCTTCAGTCGAGATCCGTCGCGCCAGTTAGAAGCTCCGGTTCCCCGCCGTTCGAAGTCCCGAAGACTTGCCCGCAGAAAACAGAAAGAGAGGGAAGAGCAATGCCCAACTTTTCGATCAGCATCATTTCAGGGAAGCCCGCCACCTATTCGCCGAACCCGCAAAGCGTGCCCGCCAACTCGGAAGTCACATGGAACAACACGACGGAGGACGATCATCAGCTCACGCTGAGCGACGGCAGGGTTACGCCCGTCATCGTTGCCGAACAGTCGTCTCCCGAGTACGTCATCGTGGCGTCGATCACGTATGAATGCACGGCTCCCGACCACAAAGGAGAGAGCGGCGCAATCAACGTGGTCGCCGTACAGGACATCCCGCCATGCTGAGCCGCGGCCATCGCTTGTCCACAAGAGCGAGAGAGGAAGAAACGATGAAAACGTACATGACCTCACGTCTGACCATCGTCTCGACGTTCGCATTCGCACTGCTGCTAGCCGTGCCGCTCCATAGTCAGTCCTCGGGCACGAAGAGCGGCGCTGGAACGAAGAGCGGCACCGGGAAGAAATCCGGGCAGGGCTCATCGGCTGCTGCCGCACCGTCGACCCCGCAGATTCCGTGCGCCCGTCCCCAGCAGCCGCTGGTGAAGATCCCCGAGCTCGTTTCCAGCGGGGGCAGACTGCGCGCGACCGTCACTGCCACCAGCGAGTTCGATCGCGTCGGCACCCGTACTCCGGGCAGCATCAATGGCGGGCCGACCCAGCCCGGCGATCCGAATGCCTACACGGCCTGCTACGGACAGTGGCTGCGCGCCTTCCGCAGTCCGGACGCGGTTCCGCCGTTTCCCACTCCGGGTACCGAGGCCGCCGTCGGCGATCCGATGAACGGACCGACGCTTCGGGCGCGGGTCGGCGACGTCATCGAGCTCACCTTCCTCAACAACATCGATCCCTCGGTGTTCGGTAAGTCGATCGACAACGGCGACGCGGGTGGGTGCGATCAGACATTCGGAGCCACCGCGGCATCGAACTACCCGGGAACCGACCCGAAGGGAGACAAGTTCCCCAACTGCTTCCACGGCTCGACCACGGCAAACATTCACTTTCACGGAACGCACACGAACCCGAATACGACCGGCGACAACGTTTTCCTGGAGATCCTCTCCTCTCTGCGGCAGACCGGGAAGCCGGTGGTCACGCCGGAAAGCGTCAAGAAGGATTTCGATGCCTTCTTCGACCGCTGCGAAGTGGAGCTGGGGAAGGGATCGCATCGCGAGTGGCCGCGCCAATACCCGAGCGACTTCCCCACGACCACCTGGACGGACCAGCAGAAGAGCGCCCTCCTCAAGTTTGACGAGCAGAAGGGCGGTGGCGCGCCATTGTCGCCAGTGAACGACAAGCAGATCAAAGAGGGCGCCTGGCCGCAGTACTACATCGGCTCCTATCCGTATTGCTTCAAGCTGCCGGCGTACCCCGATCCCGCGGCATCGGCGCAGGCGAGCACGACGAGTACCAGCACGCACAGCCATGACGGCCCCCATGACGGCACCGGCGAGCTGGCCGGAAGCGCGGCCCGGACGCTCCTGACCGAGGCACCGCACTCGCATCTTCTGCAAATGGGGCAGGCGCCGGGCACCCATTGGTACCACGCCCACAAGCATGGCTCGACGGCCATCGACGTCGGCAACGGTTTCGTCGGCGCGTTCATCATCGAGGGCGCCTATGACGACGACCTCTCGAAGTACTACAAGGCGGCCAATACAGCATGGAATCCGTCCGTGCTGGTCATCAACCAATTCGGAACGTCCGTCAACCTGAAGAACCCCGGCGGTGGACAGGACAAGGGTCCCGATTTCTCCGTCAACGGCAGGATCAATCCGGTCATCGCCATGCGGCCGGGCGAAGTGCAGATGTGGCGCATCGTCAACGGATCCGGCCGCGCCGGCACGTACTTCATCGCGCCCCCTCCCGGCTTCCACTGGCGCCAACTGGCGCAGGACGGCGTCCAGCTCAAGGACGTGAATTATCAGAACAGCCTCGATCGCCCCTTCCTGCTGGCGGCTGGCAATCGGGCGGATATGCTCGTGCAGGCTCCCGCCGCCTGCAACGTCACCACGCCACCTTGCAGCTACTCGGTACAGGTCAACAACGAGGTCGATCCGTCGGACCGCGTCGGCGCGTTCCCGATCAATCTGCTGACGGTTAATGTCTCCGGCACGGCGTTCTCGCCGGCCATGAAGTTCATCCCGACCGCTCCTGCCATGCCCGACTTCCTCAAGGACATTGCGGACAGCGAGGTAACCGGGACGAAGACCATCGCCTTCAACACCATCCCGCAGACCAATCCCCCGTCGCAGCCGGCCAGGCACGAGATCGACGGCAAGCAGTTCGACGGCGAGGTAGGCGCGGTCGTGCTGTTGAACACGGTCGAAGAGTGGAAGATCACGAACGCGACGCGGGGGAACATCTCCCACCCGTTCCACATCCATATCAACCCGTTCCAGGTGACCGAGGTGTTCACTCCGAACGAAACGCTGGCTGACGGCTCGCCGAAATACGTCACCGATAAGACAGGGATGCAGCCCGGCCAGTGCTTCCTCGATCCGAAGGACCCGAGCAGTTGGAAACCTTGCGGCGGCAGCGGTCCCTCATCGAAAGACGCCATCTGGTGGGACGTCTTCCCGATTCCGTCCGGACTGCCGGCCACGAACGCCGACGGCACGCCGATCAACGACGCCAGCGGCGCGCAGATCGTCGTCCCCGGCTACTTCAAGATGCGCAGCCGTTTCGTCGACTACTCCGGCTACTACGTCATCCACTGCCACATCCTCGCGCACGAAGACCGCGGCATGATGACCGTCGTAGAAGTGGCCCCGCTGGCCTCGCCCTACGCGCATCACTGAGACGCTTCGAATCAGGCGGCGGCCGGGAGGCCGCCGCCTGGCTTTGGCTTCGATTGAGGATGGATGACGGTCAGGTCTAAAGTCTAAAGTGCCGGCGCATGTCCTGCCGCCGTGGCGAGACCAGTCTTGGGCACTTTAGACTTTAGACCTGACCCCCATCCACCCCGCTGGCGTGCTAAAGTTTCTGGGTGGGTGAATCTCTGATGCAGGATCTCGACGCCGTGTATCACGATGGAGTCTTCGAACCCATCACTGCGCCAGCGCTGCCCGAGGGTGCGCGCGTGCACCTGCGCGTGGAAAGTGCTGTCCAGGGCGAGGACTCTCTTTCCCTGGCCAGTCAGGTTTACGAAGGTTTGACCGCTGAGCAAATCGCGGAAATCGAGGCAATCGCGCTGGATCGGTCCCGATTCATGACGCGCTTCGTTACGTGACCGGCGAAGTTCTCCTCGACACCGACATTCTCTCGTCCGTCATGCGTCGGGATCCGCGGTCGTTCCCACACGCCGAGGCGTATCTCCGACAACATCGGGCTTTCACCTTCTCGATCATTACCCGTTACGAAATCTTGCGTGGCCTCAAGGCGAAGACAGCGCAGGTCCAACTCGTCGCATTCGAGCGTCTTTGCGCCTCCAGCCGCGTCCTGCCGGTATCCGAGGAAGTCGTTGCGGAGGCGTCCGACCTCTACGCACACCTTTACCGCTCAGGCGAGCTGATCGGCGATGCCGATATCCTCATCGCTGCTACCGCACTGACTCACAACTTGCCGTTGGCAAGCAACAACCTGCAACACTTCAACCGCGTTCCAGGTCTCCAGTTGCAAAGCTGGCTCAGATCAGCGTAGCGCCGCCGTCGATTCCACGAGGAGCAGGGACAATCTGGGGCTGATCTGTGTGTGAGCCGTCAACGCCATGAGGACCAACGCGGTCACTCTTGGCCGGCGCACCTTCGCCGCCACTCTGGTCCTTTTCGGACTGAGTAGGATACATGTCGGGCCTCGGGAGCCGGAGGACCTGGGACGCCGGTGCCCGCCCTCGCATATCATTCGGCTTCTCAATCATGCTGTATTCAATTCCTCCTCTTCGCATGGCCAGGCTGCGGTTCGAGCTGCGGCCTCGGACGACTCTGAATCTGGCTCCCGAGAGCCGGGGCGAAGTGCTGTACGGAGCGTTTGGAACGATTCTGCGGCGCGTCGCCTGCGATCCGGCCTGTCCCGGCGCCGGCTCCTGCACCCATCGCCAGGACTGTGCCTATGCCCAGATCTTCGAGCCGGCCTCGCCCGCCGGAGCGCGCTTCGGGGCGAACGACGCGCGCAAAGCGTTCCTCTTCCGCCCGCCGCTCGACGCCGATCCCTTATACGGTCCGCACCGACCCTTCATCTTCGAGCTTCGTCTCTTCGGCGAAGCGATTCATGCCTGGTCAGTGTTCGTCGACACATTCCGCCGGCTCGACGGATCGAGCCTGGTTTCCGTTCTCTCCCTCGACTGGAAAGGCACCTCGGCGCACATTCTCTTCCAGGACGGTCAGCCCACAGACGCGCAACCGCAGATCCTGAGTTTCGACTCACTAATGAGCCAGCCTGCGAATGGCGGGCGCGCACGAATTCAGTTCGATACGCCCATGTTGCTCAAGGACAGAGGAGCGGTTCAGCGCGAGCCGGCATTACCAGCGCTCGTGCGCCGGTTGCGCGATCGGATCTCCATGCTCTCTCTGATGTGGGAAGGAAAGGAGTGGCAAGCCGACTACCGGGCCATCGGAGAGCTCGCCGGCGATGCCGTAATGAATGTTGAAAGCGGCGGTTGGAGTGTACACGGCCGGCACTCGACGCGAACCCGGCGCACGATGCCAGTGGAAGGCTTCTGTGGAACGGTCTCTTACGATCGCGTCCACCCGGAGTTGTGGCCTCTGCTCCGGATCGGTCAGGAGATTCATGCAGGACAGCATGTCGTCTGGGGCAATGGGCGGTATCGTTTGTTTGAGCTGTGAGTTTCTCGAGGCGCCGGGTGTCAACCGCACTTTCTCCGCGTTCTCCGCGCCTCCGCGTGAACCGCTTCGTCAGGAGAAAGGAAGCCACGGGCCCGGGAGTACTCGATCATTTGACGCTAACCCTCGATGAATCAGTCATCAGGCGAGACATTCCGTTTTTGAGGATGGTCTGCACGCGGCGCAACCCACTGAAAGGATGGCAGTTATCGAAATGATCATTCTCGTTCGGTTTCCTGGAGAGCTCCGGAATGCACGGTCTGCCAAAACGCCCTTGCAACCCGCGTGGAGTCAATGGGTTACAATTGCCAGGGTCCGAATGGAGTGCGCCGCTCAAGGCGATTGCGACGAACAACTTTCTTCGTATTGCCGTTCTTGCTCAGCTTGACAATGTGTCCGAATGGAGTGCGCCGCTCAAGGCGATTGCGACGTTGAAGGATGGCGCATCCTCATGAGCGCGCAACCGAAACGTCCGAATGGAGTGCGCCGCTCAAGGCGATTGCGACCCCCCCCCTGATCCGATGCTTCGTGGGGGTCAAAACTCGAAAGAGGTCCGAATGGAGTGCGCCGCTCAAGGCGATTGCGACGTTGCTGTGCCAGCGTTTCGAGCTCCTGTTGACGGGCGTGTCCGAATGGAGTGCGCCGCTCAAGGCGATTGCGACTTCGGACGAAGATATTCGCCAATTGCGTTAACTGTGTCCGAATGGAGTGCGCCGCTCAAGGCGATTGCGACCTGTGCTCCAAACCATGGGAGCAGTAAAGCACTACTGCGTCCGAATGGAGTGCGCCGCTCAAGGCGATTGCGACACTTACTTCCTCCGGGGTGTTCGGTAGCATGTTGGGCCGCCAGTCCGAATGGAGTGCGCCGCTCAAGGCGATTGCGACATTCGTCTGCGTTACGGCGCAGGGGAGGATTTTGACGTCAGTCCGAATGGAGTGCGCCGCTCAAGGCGATTGCGACTACACAACTGGGCGGCGACGGAATTCTTGAGCGTCGGCTATCCGTCCGAATGGAGTGCGCCGCTCAAGGCGATTGCGACTCTCCTTATCGAACTCTTTGCCTCTCTGCTTGGCCACGTCCGAATGGAGTGCGCCGCTCAAGGCGATTGCGACGATCGACTCGCCGATGAAGTTGTTGGAGCTCGCCGTCCGAATGGAGTGCGCCGCTCAAGGCGATTGCGACATCCATCGCACAGCCTCGTTCGCGAGGCTCAGCTCCAAGCCCTCGTCCGAATGGAGTGCGCCGCTCAAGGCGATTGCGACAGTAAACTTTCACTACCGAACTCCCTTTCTGGAAGACGTCCGAATGGAGTGCGCCGCTCAAGGCGATTGCGACTGGACCTTCTCATCTCGTGCGCGCTGAATGCGGTGCCTCGTCCGAATGGAGTGCGCCGCTCAAGGCGATTGCGACTTCCACGCGAATGAGCGGAGAGTAGCCGCGCAGCGTCCGAATGGAGTGCGCCGCTCAAGGCGATTGCGACTGAAGCCATGACGATATATCCGTCATCATTATTCGCGTCCGAATGGAGTGCGCCGCTCAAGGCGATTGCGACAATCACGGGACTCTCTTCACGAGCTTAAAGATGCCGATGTCCGAATGGAGTGCGCCGCTCAAGGCGATTGCGACAAGATGGAGCCCTTCACCATTGGAGCGCTGGCAGCGAGAGTCCGAATGGAGTGCGCCGCTCAAGGCGATTGCGACCTAACCTGGGACCGCGGGCGTCCCGCCCGCTTTCGTGTCCGAATGGAGTGCGCCGCTCAAGGCGATTGCGACTCTACGCCCGACGCTCTACTCCCTACGCCGCAGATTTGATAGGTCCGAATGGAGTGCGCCGCTCAAGGCGATTGCGACTGCAGGTGCTTCGTCACACCTTGCGACACACTTTCGCCGTCCGAATGGAGTGCGCCGCTCAAGGCGATTGCGACGTTTCCTCCGTACCTGTGTCGAACCCGGTTGTGTCGAGCCCGAATGGAGTGCGCCGCTCAAGGCGATTGCGACGAGCGCTGATCGGTTGTGTCGCGCGTGGAACTCGGGAGCCCGAATGGAGTGCGCCGCTCAAGGCGATTGCGACACACTACCAACTCCAGTCGTCCGGCCGAAGTAGGGTGAGCCCGAATGGAGTGCGCCGCTCAAGGCGATTGCGACAGTACTCATCTGCAAGCTGGTTGTCGGTAACGAAACCGAGCCCGAATGGAGTGCGCCGCTCAAGGCGATTGCGACGCTCGACGAACCGGTCTTTGGACGCATCGATCCGGTGCCCGAATGGAGTGCGCCGCTCAAGGCGATTGCGACAATCCGAACCTGGTCACAGACCGACAGAAACGAAAGACTGTGCCCGAATGGAGTGCGCCGCTCAAGGCGATTGCGACCTTCCTGAATTCAGTCAGGACACTGTTTAACCGTTTTCGCCCGAATGGAGTGCGCCGCTCAAGGCGATTGCGACCATCGATTGTTTCCCCTAACTCAACGAGCTGGGGATCTTGCCCGAATGGAGTGCGCCGCTCAAGGCGATTGCGACAATATGTAGCCTGCATTGTTCATGCACCACATTCAAAGCCCGAATGGAGTGCGCCGCTCAAGGCGATTGCGACTCATCTCCTCCATGGGCTTGTCGGAGAATACCGTGAAGGCCTGTCCGAATGGAGTGCGCCGCTCAAGGCGATTGCGACGGTGCACCCGAGTAGTGGTTGCGACCGCAGCCGACGAGGACGTCCGAATGGAGTGCGCCACTCAAGGCGTTCACGCGACGGCGCGAAGGGCCTGTTCGCTCTTCGCGCTCCTCGCTCTCTTCGCGCCTTCGCGTGAAACCGGCAATCCTGGCCGTCTAAGCAAGATAGCGGATGCCCACTCCCTGGCTGTCGCCTGACTCCCTCCTAAGAGCATGGGAACACGTTCGCGAGAACGGTGGATGCGCCGGTGTAGACGGCGTCACGGTCGATCGATTCGCGAGGGATGTCGAGTCCGAACTGCAATCGCTCCGAGAACAGGTCGAACATGGACACTACCGCGCCCTCCCGCTCCTCCCGATCACCGTCCAGAAAAAACCAAACTCCATGGCTACGCGCACGCTGCTCGTTCCCGCCGTGCGCGACCGCATCCTTCAAACCGCCGCAGGCCGTCACCTCGGGCGTGCCTTCGAAGACGAGTTCCTCGATTGCAGCTTTGCCTTCCGCCCGCATCGCTCCGTCAACTCGGCGGTAGCGCGGATTCGATTCCTGCACGATCACGGATTCAAGTTCGTGGCTGAGGCCGATATCGATTCGTTCTTTGACCGGGTCGATCACCTGTTGCTGCGCGAGCGGTTGCAGGCGCGCGTCGAAGACGTGGCATTGCGCGATCTGATCGAAGGATGGATCGGCGGCTTTCGCTGGGATGGTCATCAGACCCACCCGCTCACCGTCGGAATCCCACAGGGCAGTCCGATCTCGCCGCTCCTGGCTAATTTCTTCCTCTCCGATTTCGATCTCGAACTTGAGGAAGCCGGCCTGAAGCTGATTCGCTATGCGGACGACTTTCTCATCCTCACCCAGAACCGCGATCAGGCCACGCTCGGACTGGAGATCGCGCGTAAGCGCCTCGACGAGATTCATCTCCAGTTGAAAGCCGGCAAGACCGTCATCGCCAGTTTCGAAGACGGCTTCCATTTCCTCGGCGCCTTCTTCCTCAGCGCCGATGTCTGGATTCCCTGGGGCACTCACAATCAGCACCGACGCGTGTTCGAGGTGCCACGACCGATGTCCGCTTCGCTCGTGGCGGCGTGGCTGCGTCCCTTGCCGGTGACGAACATGGCCCAGGCATTCAAAGCAGCCCGTCATCGCGCGCCGGAGCACTCCAAAGAAGCGATACCGCAGGAGAGTGACATGGCCTTTCTGTATCTGACCGAGCAGGGCTCCGTGCTCCGCAAGATCGGCGATCGTTTAGTCGTCGAGAAGGACGACACGATTCTGCTCGACGCTCCCTATCACAAGCTGGAAGCCGTCCTGATCTTCGGAAACATTCAGATCACTACGCAGGCCATGGCCGAGCTGCTTGATGCCGGAATCCCGGTGAGCCTGCTCAGCCGGCAGGGAGTGTTCCGCGGCAGTCTCCAGCCACCGCAAGGAAAGAACATCCTCCTGCGCATGGCCCAGTTCGAAGTGCATCGCGATCCGGAGAAATCGATGATCCTGGCGCGGCGAACCATCAGCGCCAAACTCGCCAACGCCGCGGCCGTGCTATCCACCTTCGGAGATCGCGAAGAAGCCCGCAGTGCGGCGACCGAGACGGCGCTGATACAGATCGCCGAAGCGCAGGACAAAGTCCCGTCAGCAGAAACGATCGAGATTCTGGACGGCATTGAAGGAGCGGCGGCGCGGGTCTACTTCACCACGATGATGAAGCGCAACAAATCCTCCTTTACCTGGCCCGGCCGCGTGCGCCACCCGGCCACTGACCCGATCAATGCGCTGTTGTCATTCGGCTACACGCTGGTAACCAACGAGCTTGCTGCCGTCGCGGAGACCGCAGGGCTGGACAGCTACCTCGGCAACCTTCACCAGCTCGACTATGGCCGCCAATCGCTGGCACTCGACCTGGTCGAGCCATTCCGCGCCCCATTGGTGGACCGGATGGTTCTTACGGTCATTAACCGGCACTAATTCACACAGGAAGATTTCGAGAAAGCGGAAAACGGCGGCCTGTACCTCGAGACCGCCGCATCCAAACGATTCCTGGCCGAGTACGAGAAGTGGATGCTGCACGAGCCGGCAGGCGGCGGACAGAAGGGCTTCCGCGGCGCCCTCCGCGACGCCGTACGTGCCTATGCCGAGGCATTACGCGAAGGCGGCATCGAAGCGTACAAACCGTACCTCTTCGAGCCGGCACCGTCCAGTGATCCGGAGCAAGGAGCCCCCTGATGCAATATTGGGTCTGTTACGACATCGCGGACGACCGCCGCCGCCAGCGCCTGTCGGACGCGTTGCTCGATTTCGGGACGCGCGTTCAGGAAAGCGTGTTCCAATGCCGCATCGACGCAACCCTGGCCGAGGAGATGCTCACAAGAGTGCAGCGAACGATCGAGGAGAATACGGACAAAGTTCACGTAATATCGCTCTGCGACGCCTGCGGCGGAAAGATCACGCTCTACGGGATCGCCAAGGAAGCGGCCGACCCGGAGTACCTGATCATATGACGCTAACCCTCGCTGAATCAGTCATCAAGCCGGAGTTTCCGTTTTCTGAGAGGGGTCTGCACGCGATGCAACCCACTGAAGCGATGGCAGTTATCGAAATGATCATTCTCGTTCGGTTTACTGGAGTGCTGCGGGATGCACGGTCTGCCAAAACGGCCTTGCAACCTGCGCGGAGTCAATGGGTTACAATAGCCAGGGTCCGAATGAGTGCGCCGCTGGAAGGCGATTGCGACTTTCGCAGGTGGTGCACACGCTTGCAGCCTCAACTGTCCGAATGAGTGCGCCGCTGGAAGGCGATTGCGACGATGTCGTTCTGACCAATTATTAACGGTTCCTTTTTGTCCGAATGAGTGCGCCGCTGGAAGGCGATTGCGACAACGCGCTTACTGCGAGTAACACGATGGAAAGGGCGTGTCCGAATGAGTGCGCCGCTGGAAGGCGATTGCGACGAGCAGCCTGGGCGGCGGAAGCGGCCGAGTTGTCCACTGTCCGAATGAGTGCGCCGCTGGAAGGCGATTGCGACTCTTGTTCATTGGTTTCTCTCTCCCTTGCGTCGCCGGTCCGAATGAGTGCGCCGCTGGAAGGCGATTGCGACACTCCCTCCTGTACGGAGTGAGCACGTTCACCAGACGTCCGAATGAGTGCGCCGCTGGAAGGCAATTGCGACGAGATACAACAAAGCCGATGTCTTTCCCTGCGAACTGAGCGTCCAATGTGTGCGCCGCTGGAAGGCGATTGCGACAGAAGTGAGCCACGAACGGTGCGTGTTATCAGGGTTATTGCTTGTCCGAATGAGTGCGCCGCTGGAAGGCGATTGCGACGAAAGAAGCGAGGTGTCCGCCAGATGGGACTGGGGCACTTCCCTGTCCGAATGAGTGCGCCGCTGGAAGGCGATTGCGACCCGTAGGGCTTCTCGTACGCATACTTCTTGGGTGTCGCCAGTCCGAATGAGTGCGCCGCTGGAAGGCGATTGCGGCCTTGCATCACCGGAGTGCATCGCCATCGACATGACGGCAAGTCCGAATGAGTGCGCCGCTGGAAGGCGATTGCGACAGGAGGACCCAGAGGAAGATATCGGTTTGGGCGGGGGAGAGGAGTCCGAATGAGTGCGCCGCTGGAAGGCGATTGCGACTTCTTCCCGATACGGTCATGAGGGTGCACGAACTTGGCGTCCGAATGAGTGCGCCGCTGGAAGGCGATTGCGACGGTGAGTGGGATGAGGGCGAGAGTTACGACCACTAGTCCGAATGAGTGCGCCGCTGGAAGGCGATTGCGACAGGTCTGCCGTCCTGTAAAAGTTTGGATCGTCAAGTCCGAATGAGTGCGCCGCTGGAAGGCGATTGCGACCACGCGCTGAACGGTTTCATGAGCCGCCCTCCGTCTTTTCCATGTCCGAGTGAGTGCGCCGCTGGAAGGCGATTCCGACAGAACGCGTCGTAGGTGCCACGACCCAACGAGTGGGGTCCGAATGAGTGCGCCGCTGGAAGGCGATTGCGACGTCCTTGCGAATGTGGATGGTGAGGGTGTGGCTCATTTGGGTCCGAATGAGTGCGCCGCTGGAAGGCGATTGCGACTTCTTTCGGGCCGTCATCGCTTGCTCCGTTTCGCGTCCGAATGAGTGCGCCGCTCAAAGGCTGCACGCGAGGGCGCGAAGGGTTCGTTCGCTCTTCGCGCTCTTCGCGGCTTCGCGAGAACCGTTAGTCCTGTCCTCAAACCGAGATCGCGGATGCGCGTGGAGTCAAGGTTACAATCGCCTGCGTCCGAATGGAGTGGGCCGCTTAAGGCGATTGCGACGCTTCTCGTCCTTCCGACAGTCGCGAATGCCACCGCCAGAACAAGTGCGCCGCTCCAATTCGCTTCCTGGCGAGTATGAGAAGTGGATGCTGCACGAGCCGGCAGGCGGCGGACAGAAGGGGTTTCGGGGCGCCATCCGCGACGCCGTGCGCGCTTATGCCGAGGCGGTGCGCGACGGAACCGCAGCCGCCTACAAACCGTATCGTTTCGAGCCAGCGCCGTCCAGTGATCCGGAGCAAGGAGCCCACTGATGCAATATTGGGTCTGTTATGACATCGCGGACGACCGCCGCCGCCAGCGCCTGTCGGACGCGTTACTCGATTTCGGGACGCGCATTCAGGAAAGCGTGTTCCAATGCCGCATCGACGCAACCCTGGCCGAGGAGATGCTCACAAGAGTCCAGCGAACGATCGAGGAGAATACGGACAAAGTTCACGTAATATCGCTCTGCGACGCCTGCGGCGGAAAGATCACGCTCTACGGGATCGCGAAGGAAGCGGCCGACCCCGAGTACCTGATCATATGACGCTAACCCTCGCTGAATCAGTCATCAAGCCGGAGTTTCCGTT
>JADGNZ010000074.1 GCA_017883205.1 Thermoanaerobaculia bacterium
AAGATCACCAACTGGAGAGCCGGATGCGGGAGATCCGCCCGTCCGGTTCGGAGGGAGGGGGAGACCTTCACTGGTCTCTCCCTACCCCTATCTTTCGACGAGCAAGTGGCAGCCCTGTTACAACCTCGTCACGACGCGCTTTTCTGCCCAACCTTCGCGCGCGACGGTCGTCATAAGCTACGTGAGACGAACGGCGGCGCTCCTCCTTCTACCTTCTCTGGTACTGGCCTGTCACCTTCCCGAGAATCCGAAACGTGCCGCGATCCGGGCGATTACAACGTTCGTCCTCCAGTCTGCGATCGATCTGCAGGGCCGGACCGTCCTGACGCAAAGCAGCGCGCGTCCGGCTCTGCAGTCGAACCGAGTGCACGCGTCCGCGACGCCTGCCGCAGCCGCACCGAAGGTGAGAGTCTGCACGAGGCGGGTGGTCGCGGCACCCTTTCCCGCATTCGTCGCGCGCTGCCGGCCGATGACCGCGTCCGGCTCCGTCTCGGAATCGACTATGCGCCCAACCCCGACAACTTGAACGCCACCGGAATCAGCACGAAGAGCTGCACCGCGTCGAAGATACCGTGCGCGATGATGCCGGGGATGAGGTTCTTCGTCCGGTAAAACGTGAAGCCGATGATCAGCGAGATCACGGACACGCCGATCAGCAGCAGCGGCTGCCCGAGCCCGGAGTGGGCGAGCGCGAAGAGCGCGGTCGAGCCGATGACGCCGATCCGCTTCTGCAGCCACCCGCGGAAAAATGCTTCCTCCACCGTCATCGCGGATAGAACGATGGTTGCCTTCTTCCACAGCGGCAGCGCCGCCATCCAGGCGATCATCGGCGACGGCGGCGGATGTTTCGGGATGAGCCCCGACGCCATGAGAAGCAACGCGATGATCAGAGCGACGGAGAGCGTGACGGCCCAGCCACCGACGCCGACCGCAAATCCGGTCAGGACCGCGTTGCCGTTGCCGCGCCGCGGAATGCTGAAGAACTCGCCGAGCGGCGGACGCTTCGTGAGGAGCCACCATCCCGCGAGGAACACGATCAGAATCGCGTGCAGACCGAAGAGTGAGTAAAACGGCACGCGCGCCAGTTGCCTCGCGGTGGGTATTCGCAGCGACGCGCCGACGACCAGCGTGCTGAGACCGAACATGAGCAGCGCCAGCCACAAGTAGGCGATCACCTTCGTGACCTTCGACGAGAAGTGATCGCTGGAAAAGAGGCGATAGCGCTCGTTCATCACGATCATCGCGACGTAGATGATGGCGATGAAGAGAAGGGGCAGCAGGTAATGACTCATCGGCGCGCGAAGTGTAGCAGGAGGGAAGTGCTATCCCATGATCGCGGCGATGATCCCCTTCACATCCTCCGCTGATTCGAAGAAGTGATCGGGATTCTCTGCGCGCAGCGTTTCCGCGGACGTCTTCCCTGACGCGATCGCGATCGTTGTTGCGCCGTGCGGAATGCCGCAGCGGACGTCGTAGATGGAGTCGCCGATGATGATGACGTCACCTCCGTCGAACGAATGGCCGGTCTGGTCCGCCGCGCGCGTGACGGCGATCGGCGGCAACTCTTCGCGGCGCGGCGAGTCGCTGCCGAAGGCGCCGAACGCGAAGGTGTCGCTCAAGCCGATGGCACCGAGCTTGAGACGCGCGCCCGGCTCGATGTTGCCAGTGAGAAGAGCCACGGTCAGATGCTCGCCGGCGCAAACCGCGTCGAGCAGCGCGCGGATGCCGGGCAGCATGCGCACGCGGCCGGGCGCGTTGCGCGCGAGGCCGCCGAGGTAGTGCTGCCAGAAGTGAGGGAGCTGGGAGTCGATGTCCGCATCGGTGCGGGCGTCGTCATGAAGAATCATGCGCACGATCTGCGGATCGGTACGGCCGGAAAAGTCGTAGCGGCGCAGATCACCGCGAAATCCATAGACGTCCGCCAGTGACAGCGCGAACGCTTCGCGGGAAGCACCGTTGTCACTGATGAGTGTGCCGTCGATATCGAATAGAACGAGTTTGCGCATCGGAGTGACAGAGTACACTTCGCGCGCCTTCTATGAAGAAAACGTCTCTGGCCGTCCTTTTCCTCACTGTTTTCATCGACCTCATCGGATTCGGGATGGTGATCCCGTTCCTCTCGTACTACGCCCGGGAGTACGGCGCGAGCGGCACCACGGTCGGGATGGTGGCGGGCATCTACTCGCTCATGCAATTCTTTTTCGCGCCTGTGTGGGGCCGGTTATCGGACCGCATCGGAAGACGGCCAGTGATTCTGATCAGTCTCACCACGAGTTGCATAGGGTACTTTCTATTCGCCTTCTCGCGGAGTCTGACGCTTCTCTTTCTCTCTCGCATCATCGCAGGAGCCGGAGGAGCAAACATTGGAACCGCACAGGCCTACATCGCGGACAAGACCACGCCCGAGAACCGCGCCAAAGGGATGGGGATCATCGGCGCGGCGTTCGGCCTGGGCTTCATTCTTGGACCACCTCTCAGTGGTGTTCTCTCGCAGGTCGGTACAAACCACGGGATGACCGGGAATCTCCTTCCAGGACTTGTTGCCGCGTCACTCTCGTTCCTGGCGCTGTCGATCGCGTTCTTCGTCCTCGGCGAGTCCAAGGCACCGGATCTGCGGCCTCGCAGTGGAATTCCTCCTCAGTTCGACCGGCGCGTCTGGAGCCAGTTGGCGGGCCATGGTCTGCTGTTCGCGATCATCGCCACACTCTTTCTCACGCTTCTGGCGGTCGCTGGAATGGAGACAAGCGTTACGTTGCACGTAACCGATCGTTTCCATTTCACACAGAGGGATTTGTCCTGGTTCTTTTTCTTCATGGGCGTGATCGTGGCTGGCATTCAGGGAGGCCTGATCGGCCGCCTGGCCAAGCGCTTCGGCGAGCGGGTGCTGGTCGTTGCTGGTGCGGCTTCGTTTACGATCGGGCTGGCACTCGTCCCGTTCGTCTGGCGCGTGCCGTTGCTCTACATAGTGGCGTTCTTCATCTCCATCGGCCAGGGGCTGACCTATCCGTCGCTCACATCACTGGTGACCAAAGCATCGCCGGCGAGCGAGCACGGAAGCATGCTGGGACTGGCTTCCGGCATCGGCTCGCTTGCGCGATTCCTCGGTCCTATCGTGTGCGGATTTCTGTACGACCTTGCTCAATCGCGCGGGGCGTTCTGGGGAGGTGCCGTCCTGACCGCGATTGCGTTCGTCCTCGCGATGCGAATGCGAAAGCAGCCGTTGCTGGTTGAAGCCTCGGGATAAACTTCGCGTTATGTCCATCCTGAAAGTCAGCCGTCTTGGGCACCCCGTCCTGCGGCTCAAATCCTCCGACGTCGAAGTCGCCGACATCAAAGCGGGCAAGTTCCGCGCGCTGATCGACGACATGATCGAGACGATGCACGAATACGAAGGCGTCGGCCTGGCCGGCCCGCAAGTCCACCTCCCGCTGCGCATCTTCGTGTTCGAAGTGCAGGAGAAGGTCGCTAAACGCCGCGGCATCTCGAAGGTGGGCGCAGGCGTCTTCTTCAACGCCACGTACGAACCGATCGGCGACGAAACGATCACCGATTGGGAAGGCTGCCTCAGCGTCCCCTTCCTCGGCGGCGAGACTCCGCGCTACAAACGCGTCCGCCTCCGCGGCATCGACCACGAAGGCAACGAAGCCGAGCTGGAAGTGGCCGACTTCACCGCCCGCATCTTCCAGCACGAGATCGACCACACCGACGGCCACGTCTACCTCGACAGGATGCCGGATCTCACGACGCTGGGATATACGGTGGTGTTGTAGCGCGAATTGTTGGGGCGCTGAGCACGGCTCCCACCGCGGGATACTTCACTCGACATAGAACGGCCGCGTGAACTTCACGTACAGGTCCTCGACTTTGTGCACGACGAAAAGGCCGAACGGATTTGGCGCGAAGGTGTAGCCGGGCGCCGGATACGGCACGCACGCGCCGGTATCGCCCCACTGCGAATGAAAGATCGTCCCAGGAGGAGGGTTGACGCGCGCGGGTGTTGCATCCGTCACCCACAGCCAGGCTGCGGTCGCACCGTACTGGCCCGGCGATCCAACCGAGAGCACCAACGCGTAGCGTTTCATCAGTGGTGGGTTGGAGATCATGGCGTACGCGTTGTTTCCGCTGCAGTCGGGCGTGGTGAACAGCATTGTGCTGCCGCCCGTGTTCTGCATGCCGAGGATGAACTCGGGTCCGACCGATAGTGCGACCGAATCGCCGCCCGACAAACGGTAGCGGACGAATGCATTCAGTTGGATGCTTGGGAACCGATCATCGAAGCGAATCACCTCCCCAAGCTCTTTCCCGTGCGCGTCGACGACGACCGGTGTGCAGCAGCGCATCGGCGGGTACGCCAGCCTTGTGGGCTCGACCTTCCTCTTGTCGCTTTCCTGCGCCACAAGGATCGACGGAATCACAGTCAGGGCAAAGATGAGGAACCATGAGTGGTAGCGATGCATGCACACCTCCTCGAATGTCGATGCTGAAGAGTCTATCTCAGGCGCCCACAACCTCTCCAAACGCCTTCACGAACGCCTGCATCTGGTCCGGCTTACCGATCGTCACGCGCATGTGTTGCGGCAGCGCGGGAAACAGGCGGCCGACGTGGACACCGTGTGTGTGCATCGCGGCGAGCATCGGCCGCACGTCGCGGCGGACGTTGATCATGATGAAGTTCGTCTCGGACGGGATGATCTCGTAGCCGAGTTTCTTGAGTGATGCCACGACATCAGCCTTCGTCGCAGCGTTGCGTTTGCGGCCCTCGACGACGTGCTGGGTGTCGCCGAGGGATGCCTGGGCGGCGGCGATGGCCATGATGTTTATCGAGTCCCAGGCTTGTTGTGCGGCGAGCTGTTTGATCGTCTCGTGTGAGCTGATCGCGTAGCCACAGCGCAAGCCCGCCATGCCGTAGATCTTGGAGAACGTGCGTGCCACGATCAGGTTCGGCCTCGATGCAATCAAAGGGATCACGCTCTCGTAGTCGGCGCTGCTCGCGTAGTGGAAGTACGCCTCATCGACCAGAACCGCCGTCGTCGAAGGAACGCTTGCCAGCATCCCGCGAAGCGACGCGCGAGGTGTGATGCTGCCGGTCGGATTGTTGGGGTTGCAGATGTAGATCAACCCTGCGCCCGCGACGGCGCCCATCGCGGCGACGTCATGTCCGTACGACGCGTCGAGCGGGACGTTGACGACATCGGCGCCGGTGATCTTCGCCGCCGCGCCGATGGCTTCGAACGTCGGCGCAGCCATGACCAGCTTCCTCGACGGACCGGTGAATGCGGCTGCGGCAACCTTGAGGATCTCGCTCGATCCGTCGCCGAGGAGCACTTGATCGTGCGCGACGGAATGCGACTTCGCGATCGCACCGGCCAGCGCGTCCTGCGACTCATCGGGATAGCGCCAGGCTTTCGCGAACGCGTCGCGCATCGCATCCAGCGCGGCAGGTGAGGGGCCGTACGGATTCTCGTTCGCGCTGAGCCGGATGTCGCCTTTGACCGCGGGCGGTGGCACGGCGAACAGCGGTTTCACGGAGATGAGGGGGGCGAAAACGGCGGCAGCGGCGCCGGCGCCGGCGGCGCGTGCAAATGCGCGGCGGGAGAGGTTCATGATGGCCTCCTAACGCAAATGTGGGACGGAGGGAGTATACGCCGAGCCGAATTCGTTATTTGACGGAACGCAAAAAGAAGAATACCGTTTGCGAATCCGTCCAAAACGAAGTCCAAAAGAACCTGGGTGGCAAGGGAGGGGGAGGATGACTGTTAGGTTTTTCCCCGGAAGTAGAAAACAGAAGACGAGCCTGATCGAAGGCTTTCTGACGCAGCACCAAGTCGCGCACGAGCTGGCGCGCCCCGAGGAGTTCACGACCAAAGCGTTTCACCTCGGCACTGATCCAGCAGTTGAAGTCGATGGACGCCTGTTCATCGATCCGAACGTCGACGCGTTGAAGAAAATCTTCCACGTGGACTGACGCGGGTGTCGCGTGACGCGGGTGTCGCGGTTCGGGAGTCGGGGGTCGGAGTCCATCGCCTCTACGACTCCCGAGTGGTGATGGCTCCCACTGCTGAAACGTGAGTAGAGCCGGGTATCCCGAGCGCTCCGAACCCTACAGCCAACATCGCCTCGGGTGTCGTATCCCGATCGCTCCGACCCCCGACCCCCGACTCCCGCGCGCCTACGCCGCCGGAAACATCTCCGCGGCCTCGTGCTCGATCGTGCTCTTGATGCGGGACTCGAACGGCCGTGCGATGAGTGGGAGCTTGGCGTCGACGATGACATCCGAGTCAGTGACATCGACGGATCCATTCGCTTTGAAGCCTTTTGCTGAACCAGAAAAGACGAGGCGGTCGCCTTCCCAATGCTGGGTGATGTCGGTCAGGTAGTGGCCGTGCTGGCCGAGGAGATCCTCCAGGCGCGCCTCGATTTTGCGCCGTGCGCTGGCTCGGTCGGTGTGATGCGGAAATACGATTTGCATGCTGCCTCCGGCGGGCGTTGTATCACACCACTTGCCATCGTCGGCGTGCCGAGGTAGCCTCGGTGCGGGACTTCCGCGTGGTCGCAACCCGCCATGCTCGCCAAAGTATGGAGTGCCGCGACCCTCGGGATTGATGCAGTACGAATTGTTGTCGAAGTCGATGCTCGCAAAGCCGACCAGCCAGGTTTCACTCTGGTCGGGCTTCCGGACGCCGCTGTGCGCGAGGCGTATTCGCGCGTCCGGTCCGCGCTGCGCCATTGCGGCTACTGGCTGCCGCAGCGCCATTTCACCGTAAACCTGTCGCCCGCTGACGTGAAGAAAGAAGGGTCCGCCTTCGACCTTCCGATCGCTATCGGCATTCTCGTCGTCGCCGAGTTTCTGCCCCCTGATCTTGTGGCCGGGCGGCTGTTCGTCGGCGAGCTCTCGCTCGATGGCGCGATCGTACCGGTGCGGGGGACGCTCGCGATCTCGGCGTCGTTCGCGCATGACAAGGAGTTGCGCGAGCTGATCGTTCCCGTGGGAAACGCCAGCGAAGCCGCGGCCGTGGAGTCAGTCCGCGTCGTCGGAGTCAATCATCTGCCGGAGTTGCTGCGGCATCTCAGCGACGATCCGGCGATCGAGCGCGCCGTCTCGTTGCCGGCTCCCGAGCTTCCGCGCGAGACGCCGGATTTCTCTGACGTTCGTGGTCAATTGCAGGCGAAGCGTGCCCTCGAGATCGCCGCGGCGGGCGGCCACAACATCCTCATGATCGGACCGCCGGGATCGGGGAAGACGATGCTGGCGCGACGGCTGCCTTCGATCCTTCCGCGCCTGTCGCTCGATGAGTCGATCACGACGACGAAGATTCACTCGGTGGCCGGAACGCTGCCGGCGGGCGCTGGCCTGATTACTGTCCGTCCGTTCCGCGCGCCGCATCACACCATCTCCGTGGCGGGCCTCGTCGGCGGCGCATCGTTGCCTCGTCCCGGCGAAGTAAGCCTCGCCAATCATGGCGTGCTCTTTCTCGACGAGCTGGCCGAGTTTCAGCGCACGACTCTCGAAGTGCTGCGCCAACCGATGGAGGATGGGCACGTCACGATTGCGCGCGTGCAGCGGACGCTGACGTTTCCGTCCCGCTTCACGCTGGCGGCCGCGCTGAATCCGTGCGCGTGCGGATACTTCAATGACTCGCGGCGGCAGTGCATTTGTTCGCCCGGACAGATCGCGCGCTACCTCGGCAAGATTTCAGGTCCGCTGCTCGACCGGATCGATCTTCAGGTCGAAGTCCCGGCGCTCGCAGTCGAAGAGATCTCCACGTTCACCCCGGGCGAGGCCTCATCGTCGATCCGCGACCGCGTCGAGGCAGCGCGAGAGATTCAGCGGCAGCGCTTTGCGCGCGTGTCGTGGAAGTCGAACGCCGAGATGACGTCACGGGCGATGCGAAAATACTGCGAGCTCGATCCTCCGTCACGCCGCATTCTCGACCAGGCTCTCACGCACCTCGGACTCTCCGTCCGCGCTCACGACCGCGTTCTCAAGGTCGCCCGGACGATCGCCGACCTCCTCGGCAGCGAAAAAATCCAGAGCGCGCATGTCGCCGAGGCGGTGAATTACCGAGCGCTTGATCGCGCGTATTTCAAAACGGGATGATCCTCGGATGGTTCTTCCCTGGTTGCGAGCCCGACCGGCTCGCCGGACGTGAGGCGACAATGGCGAGAACGGTTCATTACTACCGCCTTCAGTCGAAAGCGGACAACGAACTGGTGGCGTCCACCGGCAAGTTGGCGGGCCGTGCGCCGCGCAATATCTTGCAAAGCCCATTTCCCAAGGTGAAAGCGTTCATCGGAACGCTTGGAAACCAAACCGGCATTGAATTCATCACGATGGTGAAGCCGGATGATGGCTGTCCCCCCGGCCAAGCGTACTGGTCTGAGGGACGCCCGGGTGTAGAAGTGCTCCATCCTGACGAGTTGGTTGCGATTGCAGTTAATATTGTCGCGAGGAACGACTAATGCGCCGCGCCGCCGTAGATGCCATTCGCAACCCGCCGGATCTCGCGTTGATCGCACACGTTCCCGCCGCTACGCTACGACGGGCGATTCCGATCGCTCTTGAGAAGCTCGGTCCCTTTACGGAGCCAGAACCGTCTGAGGGCGCGACGATCGAGCTCGCGAGCGGACGCTACGTTATGGTCATCTTCGGGCTGGTGACGGAACGGCTGTACATTCACGCCGCGAACCCCGACGGAGTTGCGGCAGTCGCCGATTTTCTACGCGAATCGAAGATCGGCGAAGCATCGATCGAGTGGCTAGATCCCCGTTTTTCGGCGGCCACGGCTGCTGCCGCGCAGCCGCTTGTTCCGGCGCGTCACTGACATTGCGGTGGCTGCCAAGCGTCCGGGGTGATCTCCGGGCGCAACACGAAAAACCGTCGACTACAGAGACGCAGATGGCACGAAGTAACTGCTTCAAACTCCGTGATCTCTGAGCCTCTGTGGTTCAGGTTCTCTCGGGCCGGACGCGGAACCGACGTCGCTCGCCGGGCGCAAGCATTTCCCCTGCCATCTGGAAAGGGCGCACGAAATGCGCCAAAACCACGCCTAGGGGAGCGCTCGGGCGATTCGGGTAAGTTGATTGCCTGCCGCACGTTAGCGACGAGGACTGGTCGCCATCCGTGCGCGGTAATGTCCGCCCGCGAGCCGCTCTTAATCACTCAGAATAATTTAATGCATCCGGGTGGTTTTGGAGCCGGCGAAAGAAGTGCGATTAATTGTTGACAAAATCGGCTTCGATTTTATGATCTTATCACCTACGCCAGCAGGGTACGTGATGGGTGAGGAGTCGGAGAATGGCATTTGAAAAGTGGGATCCGCAGCCTGAATTCGAGCGCTTTCCAGCCTCGGCTACGATCGTTCAGTCGCGATTGATCCGGCTGCCGACGCCTGTTGCGTCGATGCTCCGCCTGCGCGGAAAGAGCAACGCAAACCTCTACTACGACAAGAAGCGCAAGGTCATCGGCATCCGCGCGCTCGAGAAGAAAGAAGAGGGCGCGGCGAAGATTCGTCAATCCGACAAGTCGACCTCGTTGCACGTCCCGAGCTTCTTCCGCTTCTACGACATCGACGTTCCCGGCATCAAACGCTTCCACTGCTGGTACGACGAAAAGGAGCGGATGGCGATGATCGATATCTCGCGTCCATCGCCGCGTGGACGGCCGGCGGGAACGTAATCGTCGTCGCGCAAGATCGACAAAAACAAAACGGGCGGCCGCGAGGCCGCCCGTCGTGTTTGATTACGTGAGAGAGTTAGTGGCTGGTGTGGCGCCGGACCGGCGCAGCGCTGGTCGTCAGCGAGAACATGTTCATCAGACTCTTCGATGCTTCGTCGCTGATGATCCACATCATGCCCGGGTAGGCAGTTGCGCCTGAAACCATCGCCGTGGCCGGGTCGTTGTTCTGCATGAACCTCGTTACCGGAGCCAGCGGGATGTGCGTGCTGTAGCCGGAGTTGATGGCCTTGATGTACTCATTCGCAAACATCGTGTAGCCGATGTCGCTCAGATGAATGCCGTCGAGACTGAAGATGCCACCGGTGATGTAGTCGCTCGTAAGGCGGAAGGGGCCGACGTTCGTACCCGTGGCGAAGCGATCAAAGAGACCTTTGATGTCGGCCACCGGGATGTTGCGTTTCGCGGCCGCGGCGACGATGACGGAGTTGTAGTCGGCGATGCGCTGCGTGAGCGTGGCGATCTCGGCCGGCGTGACGACGACCGCATCCGGCAGCGGTGTTCCGAAGAGGGGGAGCTTGTTGGTCGGATCGAGGATCGGCTTGAGCGCGGCCGGGATGCCGAAGCCCTGCGCGATGAGGGAGCCGGCGGGAAGCGTCACGAAGCTGCCCTTCAGGAGCTGGCCGACCGGAGGAGTGCCGTCGACCTGGCCGACGAGGGTGATCGGCGCGCCGGTCGGGCCGAGAACCGGTGTGCGGGTGGCTGGGTTGATCAGCACGGTCGGGACCGTGTTGAAGAACGGCACCGCGCCCGGATTGGTCGGCAGCGTGCCGACGACCATGCCCGCGCCCGACACGCCGAGTTTGTCCAGCATTGTGTTGTAGGCGGTCGTGAAGTCGGCCACCGACGTCAGTCCGACGACCGTGCCGTTTGTGGCGGAACCGAGGAAGTCGTTGCCGCCGATCCAGATGAGGATGAAGGTCGGTTTCTGCGCGAGCGCCAAATCGACCTCGGTGGCGTTTGCGCGGAGGATGAACTGGGCGAGCTGTTCCACGCCGCGCGTCGGATGGGCGACGGTGCCCGTCACGGTGTAGGTATCCGCGACGTTCGCGCCCGGGATGGCCAGGTTGTTGTACGGGCGGGCGAAGGTCGTATTCAGCGGCGCGCCCTGTCCGGCCGCATTCGTGATGACCGGCGGGTAGGTGCTGATGTCCACCAACTGCATTTCCGGGCCGATCCCCGGGAAGCTGACGATGGGCTGCGCGAAGCAGGTGTCGGCGGCTGAGGAGCTGATCGTGCAAAGCGTCTGGCCGAGCTGGCGGGCGATGATCGACGGCCAGCTATAGATGGTGTGGTGCTCGTTGAGCGAGTTGCTCTCGAAGCCCGCGCCGTAGCTGTCGCCGATGACGACGAGTTGCGTGAAATTGGCCGAGCCGGTCGCGGCAAAGCTCGGAACAGCGATGACCGCGATTGCCAATGCAACCGAGGCGATACGAGCGAAGTTTCCGATGCGCGTCATGTGGGGTTCTCCTTTGAATCGCCTAGAACCGATAGCCGAGGTTTAGGGCGACGAGGTTTGCGTCAGTGCGATACGTCCCGTTGAAGTTGATTTCCGGTTGGCTGATGCCCTGGGTACTGCGGCTCTTGAAGTGCAGGGCGAACTCGGTGGCGTCGATCATCCACGGGCCGTTGTGCCAGCCGAGGCCAAAGGATCCACCCTGGCGATCGGCGTCGGGAAGGAGCGGGCTGACGTTATCGGTCGGCTGCGGTGTCTTGTCGTAGAGCAGGCCGAAGCGGACGTCCCAGTTCGCGTTGACGGTGCGGTTCGCGCCGAAGCGGTAGGAGTTCACGTTCTTCCAGTTCTCCGTGCGGCTGAAGCCGAACGCGGGCGTGGTGACGAAGTCGACTTTCAACTGCTGGAAGCGGCTCCAGCCGGTGTGAACGACGTCGAACTCAAGGTCCCAGTTCGGGATGGCCGTAGTGGCGATGCCGATGTTCGTGATGGACGGGAAGTTCAACGTTGTCGTCACCGGCTGACTTGGCGGAAGCTCCGGTTTGATGAGTCCGTCGAGCTGGGCGTTTCCGGTCGGGATCTGTGTGATCGTCACGTTGCCGGTGAAGTTGATGTCCATCTTGGTGCGGTAGGAGGCACCGATGCGCCAGGTCGGAGACGGCTTGAAAAGCACACCGGCGTTCCAGCCCCAGGCGTGGTCCCAGTCGCTCGCCAGATAGGCGTTGGCGACGTCGATGAAGCGGACATTGAAGGGATTCACGTTGACGGTGCCCGGCGGCAGCGTGCTGTTGTTCGCCAGGATGACGCGGGCGCGGCGGTACTCGGCACCGACGCCGATAGCGACGCGGCCGTCCGAAGTCTGCCAGGCCACGGCCGGTTCCAGCGAGATCGTCTTGATGTTCGCGTCGCGGGAGACGAAGCGGCCGATCCAGGGATCTTGCCAGTTCGTCCGCAGCCCGAACGGTGTAAACACGCCCACGCCGACGGTCAGATTCGTGCCCACGGGCATGATGAAGTAGGCGTTCGGAGGCAGGAAGGTGTGGGCCCGGTAGTGGCCGGTGGCGCCGCTGGTGAAGGCGTCATTCGGGTCGCCCGTGAACTGATTGCTGAAGTTGATGCCGGTGCCGCCGGCGATGAATGATGCGTGGCGCTGTTGGGCGATGCCGGCGACGTTGTAGAAGATGGCGCTCGGATCGTCAGCCGTAGCGGCGAAAGCGCCGCCCATGGCAGTTGCTTTGGCGCCTTGTTCGTAGAGCCCGAATCCGGCTCCGAATGCTGCGCCGCTCACTGCCAACATCGCTGCCGTAACAAGTAGCCCGATTTTGTTGAAAGAACGCAAGCTGGACCTCCTAAGTGACTCGTATTGCGCTTGAAAGTACTACCTCGGAAAACGGCCGGATCATAGCACAGCGGTATCCGCGCAACTTCTCTGTTTTCTTCGCTGTCCGCGCCGGAAGAAGTTCGGAATTTCAACCGAGCAGTTCCCGCAGAATCGCGTTCGCCATCTCGGCGTTTGCTTTGCCTCGCGTTTCCTTCATCAACTGACCGACCAGAAAGCCGAATAGCTGCGCTTTGCCGGCGCGGTACTGCTCGACCTGCACGGCGTTGCGCTCGATGACGCGCCGAGCCGCCTCCCGGATGACCGCGGGGTCGCTGATCTGTCCCAGCCCCTTGCGTTCGACGATCTGCTCCGGATCATGGCCGCTGGCGGACATGTCGTCGAAGACTTCTTTCGCCGCCTTGCCGCCGATCGCTCCGCTGTCGATGAGGCGGATCAATCGCCCGAGCTTACCGGGGGTGACGCGATACCCGGCGAGATCGAGTTTCTGCTCGTTGAGCACGCGCAGCACTTCGTTGCGCACCCAGTTCGCGGCTCCGCGGGCGTTACCGCTGCTCTCCACGGTCGCCTCGAAGTAGTCCGCGAGTGGACGCGACGTCACCAGCGCCTCGGCGTCCTTCCCGCTCAAGGCGAAGTCGCGTTGGTAGCGCTCCGCGCGGACCTGCGGCAGCTCCGGGACCGATCGGGCGATCTCGTCGATCCATGCGCGATCGACGACCAGTGGCAACAGGTCGGGGTCAGGGAAGTAGCGGTAGTCGTGCGCCTCCTCTTTCGACCGCATGGTCCGCGTCTCGCCCGACGCCGGATCGTAGAGCCGGGTCTCCTGCGTGATCGTGCCGCCCGATTCGAGGATCGCAATCTGCCGGGCGATCTCGAAATCGATGGCGCTTCGCAGGTATCGAAACGAGTTGAGGTTCTTGATCTCGGCGCGTGTGCCAAGGCTGGCGCCGGTGCGGCGAACCGAGACGTTGGCGTCGCAGCGCAGCGAGCCTTCCTCCATGTTGCCGTCGCAGACCTCGGTGTACATGAGAATCTGGCGCAGTCTCGTGACGTAAGCATCGGCCTCCTCGGCCGACCGAATGTCCGGCTCCGAGACGATCTCGACGAGCGGCGTGCCGGCGCGATTGAGATCGACGTGCGAGACCTCGCCGTGATGGATCGACTTGCCTGCGTCTTCTTCCATGTGGATCCGCAGGATGCGGACGTTGCCGATACTGCCGCCTGTAGCGAGCGGCCGGTCGAACTGCGAGATCTGGTAGCCCTTCGGCAGGTCGGGGTAGAAGTAGTTCTTCCGGGCGAACACCGAGCGCTCGTGGATCGTGCAGCCGGTGGCGAGGGCAGCGCGGATGGCCAGCTCGACCGCGCGGCGATTGAGGACGGGAAGCGCACCCGGGTATCCGAGGCAGACGGGACAGACTTGTGTGTTCGGCGGAGCGCCAAACGCGGTGGCGCAAGCGCAGAAGATCTTTGTGTCCGTCGAAAGATGTGCGTGAACTTCGAGGCCGATGACGGCTTCCCAGGTCATGGGCGCGGATTATCTGTCACAAGGGCGACTCGGCGATTGAGCGCTACACGTATACAATTCCATTGGGACCGAGGTTTTCGAGGTTTATGAAGCGAGCGTCTCTGCTACGCGTCTACCTGCTGGTGGCGATCAGCGGCACTGCCATGGCCATGCTGTGGACACTCAGTACGTCCACCTGGGCCACCGCGCAGACGCTGTTGTTTTACGCGGCACTGATTGCAATCGCGGCCTGGGTGCGCGTCGACGATGAGGCCAGCGGCTTCGAGGCTGCTGTCGCGTTCGCGGCGATTCTCGTTCTGCATGATCCCGCAGTTGCGCTGGTTTCAGTCTTCGCCGGCACGGCGGCGTATCTCATCGTGCGCGATTCCAAACGTGGCACCTTTCGCTTCGAGACGTTGTACGACGCGGCGCAGCTCGCGCTCTCCTACTACGTCGTCGCGGGGCTCTACGCCTCGGCGGTCGCGCGGAATGCGCCGTTGATGGCCAAGTTATCCGGTTACGTTCTTCTCGTCGTTGGCTATCTCGTCGCGCACATCGCGTTCGTGGCGATCCGGCAAGGGCTCGCCGGCAACGCCGACGCGATCGACGTGCGGCGCATCCTCATCACGCAGGGACGGATGCTGCTTCTGATGTCGCCCGTTGTCGCCGTCGAGGTGTTGTCGTACTCGGCGTACGGGAAGCTCGGCTTCGTGCTGGCGTTCCTGCCCGTGCTGCTCGTCGCGTACTCGATGCGAAACGAGACGAATGCCGTGCGACAGAACGCCGAGCTGACGCGGCGCAACCGCGAGCTCTCGATCCTGACCGAAAGCGCGTCGCAGATTCTGACCGCCGAGGGGGATCAGGAAACGTTGCGGCGCATGGTCGCGCTCCTCGGGCGGCTCGCGAAGCTCAAGGCATGCGCGATCGTCACCTGGGGCGTGAATCCCGACATCCCGGCCACGGTCTACCGGCACGGATTCTGTGATCCGACCGATCAGGACATTCTCGCCTGGGTCGAATCAGCCGGCTTCGCGGAGTCGGCACCGAGCCGCGCCTTCGTGTTTCACAACGATCAGCGCCGGTTCCCTCTGTCGGAAGGAAACGCCATCCAGGTGCTCATCGGCATCCAGACGGCCGAGGTCATCTACGGCATTCTCGTTTACGAAACGGAGGACCCGTCGATCCTCAAGAGCGGCAGCATGAACCTGCTGACGTTGCTCGTGAATCAGGCCGGCGTCTCGCTTCAGGACCAGCTCCTGCGGCGCGAGATGGTGGAGAAGACGACGCAGCTCGAGGCGCAGGCGGCCACCAAGTCGCTGATCCTCGAGGTTGCGAACGGACTCATTGGCTCGTTCGATGTCGACGCCATGCTCACCCGCATCGCGCTGGCGATCGCCAAAGCGCTCGGGTTCGAGATCGTCGTCTTCGCGCTGTACGACGCCAAGCGCGAGGAATTCACCCGCCGCGCGCACGCGGGACTCGATGATGTATGGGAAGAGATGAAGAAGAAGCCGGTGTCCGCGGCGGAGATCAAGCCGTTCTTCGCCGAGGAGTTCCGCGTTTCCAACTCGTATTTCGTTTCGCATAAGGCGCTCCAGCAGAGCGAGCATGGGCTTTTCGTCAAGCATGATGACGAGGACCAGAACCGGCGTCCCGACGAGTGGCACGAGAACGACCTCCTGATCGTGCCTCTGCTCAGCGCCGATGAAACGATGGGCTACCTCTCGGTGCGCGATCCGCAGGACAGACGCGTGCCCAACACCGAGACCGTGCAGACGCTCGAGATCTTTGCGCTGCAGGCCGTGACCGCACTGCGCTCGGCGCGGCAGTACGAAGAGATTCGCCGCCTCACCTTCATCGACGGCCTCACCAGCGCGTACAACCACCGCTATTTTCAGGAAGCGCTGGCGAAAGAGGTCCATCGTCACGCGCGCAGTGGCCACGAGTTCGCGCTGGCGATGCTCGACATCGACAACTTCAAGCGCATCAACGATACGTTTGGCCACCCGGTCGGCGACGAGATCCTCAAAGGCCTGGTCGACGAGTTGATGACCAACGCCCGTGACACCGACGTGGTGTCGCGATACGGAGGCGAGGAGTTCGCCATCATCTTCGCCGGCACGCCGGCGCTTTCGTCGCACGATGCCGCGAACCGCATGCGCGAGCTCGTGGCAAAGCGCGAGTTCGCGATCGCCTCGGCCGGCCGGACGCTGCGCGTGACGGTGAGCATCGGTGTGGCCGTCTATCCGCACGACGGCGCAACGACGACCGATCTCGTGGCCCGCGCCGATGCTGCCCTCTACTTCGCCAAAAAGAACGGCAAGAACCAGGTGGCGATGGCAGGGGAGCTGCCGGTGGAGAGTGCGTCGGCTTAGTTTTGTTCAGCACAGGCACTCTCGTCTGTGCTCAGTCATAATCCGCGCATGAAGCGAATCGCCCTCCTCACTCTTTTCATCGCATCAACTGCACTCGGTCAGTCTCTCGATCAGATGATCGACCGCGAGATCCCCTCGCTGGTGACGACGTACAAGCAACTCCACGCCGCCCCCGAGCTGTCGATGCAGGAGAAGAACACCTCGGCACTCGTGGCTTCGCGCCTGGGCGAGCTCGGCTACGAAGTCAGCTATCCCGTCGGGAAGTACCTCGAGCCGGGAGCCACGTGCTACGGCATCGTAGCCATCATGAAAAACGGCGCCGGTCCGACCGTGCTCGTGCGAACCGACATGGATGCGCTTCCCGTTTCCGAACAGACCGGGCTTCCCTACGCCAGCAGCGTCCGCGCGAAAAGCATGTCCGGCGACGATGTGCCGGTGATGCACGCTTGCGGACACGACATCCACATGACCACACTCATGGGCACGGCCAAGATGCTGGCGCAGCTCAAATCACAATGGCACGGCACGGTGATGCTGATCGGACAGCCTGCCGAAGAAGTCGTCAAGGGTGCGGACGGAATGCTTCGCGACCATCTGTACGAGCGCTTCCCGAAGCCCGACTTCGCTATCGCCCTGCACGATAACGCCAACATGCCCGCGGGTCAGATCGGCTACACGCCCGGCTACTTCATGGCCAGCGCCGACTCGGTGAACGTCACGATCCGCGGCATGGGCGGCCATGGCGCGGCGCCGCAATCGACGAAAGACCCCGTCGTGATGGCGGCACAATTCATCAACGCCTTGCAGACGATCGTCAGCCGCGAAGACTCACCGCTCGATCCGGTCGTGGTCACGGTCGGCTCGATTCACGGCGGCACGAAACGCAACATCATCCCGGACGAAGTGCAACTCCAGATGACCGTGCGCACGTACAAACCCGAAGTGCGCAAGCGCGTCCTGGCATCGATCGAACGGATCGCGCGCGGCATCGCGATGACGGCCGGCGTCCCCGAGGATCGCGCGCCTGTGTTCGAGCTCCTGGCCGGCGAATCAGTCGAGTCGACCTACAACGATCCCGTACTCACCGAGCGCATCGCCGCCGCCATTACGAAAGGGATGGGCGCCGCAAACGTCATCCGCATCGATCCATTGATGGTCAGCGAAGACTTCGGCCGCTTCGGCCTCGACCGCAAAATCCCCATCTCCATGATCAACCTCGGCGCCGTCGACCCGATAACAATCGCCAGCGGACAACGCCTGCCGTCGCTCCACTCCTCCGGCTTCAAACCGCTACCGGAGCCGACGCTGCGGGGAGGGATCAAAGCGATGACGCTGGCTGTCCTCGAACTACTTCGCTGACGCGTTCGTGTCAACGAAGTGTTGTGGTGGACCAGCGCGAGGGTTCCATTTGGCAAACCGGTAACCACAGAGGCACAAAGGTCACAGAGACCCCTCCGCGTTCTCTGCGTCTCTGTGGTTGCCTTTGCTTCGGCGAACACGATTAGCCGTCCAAATTGAGCCACGACCGATTTGCGCAATTTACACCGCGGCTGTTTGACGCGAGAGCGACAACGCGCGAAGCGCAACCAACCGACAACCGACAACGCGCGGCCCGCCAGGGCCGCGCAATCACCGCAGTCCCTCCGCCATCTTCAACACCTCAGCCTCCATCTCCGCTCCGAATTCGGCTTTGATCTCGCAGATCCAGCCGTATAGGAGTTGGTTGAGGATGTTGTGGATGACGGTGGGGTAATCGCGGGAGCCGGAGGCGATTACGTTGTTGAGCAATTGATCGAAATCGATCCGCGCTTCGTTCACGAGATTCATGCCGGACAGGTACGGCGTCGTTTCCGACGAAAGGTGGACGACGACGCGGTCCATGAAGTCGTAGATGTGATCGCCGATCTTCTGAAACACGAGGCTGAAGATCGCCTCGTACGTCCGGTTGTAGCGCTCGACGACTCCTTCCAACTCGTACTCGGTCTCCGCTGCCGCTCGCTGCTCCGTGACCGTCTCCCCTTGCGTTTCTGAAACGAGATTCACGCTCAGAAGTGCCCAGAGCGTGCGGCAGGTCACGAAGTTCGAGAGGTAGCTGTGCGCGCAGACTTCTTCCACCGTTCCGGGCTCGGTGAGAAGGCTGAGAACGTGGCTCTCCTCATCCGTAAGCTCCAGCGAGTACGTGCGCATGTCGGCGTCGGGAACCGGTTGCAGGATGCGGTCGAGACGCCCGAGGCCGCGTGTGATCAGGGACCAGTACTCGATGCTCTGCACTCCGTCGAGGATGAGCCGCTCCGTGTTGAGTTGCAGTGCGATGATCTCGGTCGGGAGCTCGCTGGTGAACTCGATCGTGTAGCTGCCGGTGCGATAGGGGATGGCATTGAGGACGATTGCGCTGACCTGACGCTCCAGTGCGCGCAGCAACTCTTCCGGTTGCAGGTAGCCGAGCTCGCAAAGAAGTGTGCCGATGCGGCGGGCCACGACAAGGCGCTCCATGGCCTGGTTGTATTGATGAAGCGTCAGCTCGCCGCCGCGCAACAACACTTCGCCGAGGGCCATGTCGGGATCGGAGCTGGAGGCGAAAATGATCTTGCCTTCATTGAAGTAGATGACGTCGTTGCGGCCGATCGCTTCCAGCGACACGATGCCCGTCTCGCCGCTGCGAAGGAGCGAGCGGAAGAGATCGGGGACCGTCGTCTCGGCGAGCGTTCCCTGAATACTGAGACTGTCTTCGGACATGGCGAAATAGTAGCGCGGCTGCCTGAACGGTGACGCATCATGTAAAATAACCACTCGAAATGCGCTCCATCGTCTCCCTTCTCATCACGACGTTTCTCGCGGCGCAGCTCACGGCCGCGAGCCTGCCCACGCAGCCGAACGATTCCGAGTGGGGTCTGCTCAGCACCGAGTATCTGCGTCTCGACGCCCTTCGAAAAGCGCAGCCGTTGCCGCCGGCCAATGCATCGCGCAAGCAGATGCTGGAGCTGGTGCTCGACAATCAGAAGAAACTCGAGCCGGTCTACGTCCCGTTTCTCGACCGCGTGAAGGAGTACTTCGACCGCACCCGCGATCCCCGCGCCGGGCAGGTGCTCGCGCGCGAGAAGATCATCATGGGCGACGAGTACATGCAGTACCTCTCGCGCTACGACAAAGCGCTCGAGCTCTACAAAGCCGCGGTCGATCTCGATCCGTCCAGCGCCGACGCCAAACAGCGGGTCGCGCTCGCGGAGCAGCGGCGCTTCGTCTCGATGACCGCCTTCGCGAACGTGAAGAACGGCATGAAGGAAGACACCGTGCGCGGTCTCGTCGGTCTGCCGCGCGAAGACTGGATCAAGCAGGTCGTGCAGAACGGACGGTCCTATTCCGTCTGGATCTATCCGAAGGAAGATGGTGGCGCCTCGGCGGTCTACTTTGACAACGGCGTCGTTTATCACACAAACTGGAACGCTGCGGCGCCTCCTGCGGCGCAGGCTCAGACAAAGTAACGGGAGGGTGTGCAATGGTGTCTGACGAAGTCCTGATGGACGATTCATCCCACTACGAAGTGTCACTGACGGCAGGACAGGCGTTCATCGCCTTCGTGCTGTTGCTTCTCTCGCTCGCGGCCACGTTCGCCTTCGGATTGATGATCGGCCGCGGCCAGGCAGACGAGCGGCTCGTCGTCCGCAAAGAGCCGACGGTTGTCAACGAGGGCAGCGTCGCCGCCGCCAGGAAGAATCCCGGCAAGCTCGTCGACCTCGGCATCGGCAACGATGACTTCAAAGCGCCTCCGCCGGCAGCCCCGGCGATGACGCAGACCGCGCCGCCAGCCGCCATCACGGAAGCGCCTGTGGTGCCGCTCACCGAAAGCGCGCCATCGCCGTCGACGACGACTGCGGTCGTCGCAGAGGCGCCAAAGCCGGTCGTGACGGCTCCCGTCGCGAAGACTCCCGTCGTGAAGCCGGCAGTCGCCGCGCCGAGTGGCCCTGTCTACGCGCAACTTCTCGTCACCAGCGATCAGAAGACGGCCGACGCGCTGGCCGCGAGACTGATCGATCACGGCTTCATGACTTCGTACGTCGAGCGCTCGATCAGCGAGAAGGGCACCACGTTCAAAGTGCGCGTGAAGTTCTCCTCGGACGCCGAAGCCCGCTCCAATGAGGCGAAGCTCAAGGAGCTCTCGAAAGACGTGTGGTTCGTGAAGTAACGACCGCGAAGGGGATCGAGCGAGCGCTTCGTGCGGGCCGCGATCCGCTTGTGGCCGCGCACCACTTCCGGTTCTTCAAATGCGGTCCCGGCGAGTACGGGGAAGGCGACGCCTTCCTCGGCGTCATGGTTCCGCCGCTTCGCGCGCTGTCGAAGAAGTACACATCGATCGATGTATCCGAGGCGGTGGCGCTGCTGCAGTCGAAATGGCATGAAGTGCGGCTGCTGGCGCTGATGATTCTCGTTCACAAGTACGAGCGCGGCGATGAGCGCGAGCGAGAAGCGATTTATCGCGCCTACCTCGCCAACACGAATCGCATCAACAACTGGGACCTCGTCGATGTCTCCGCGCACAAGATCGTGGGCGCTCATTTGCGCGATCGCGACCGCGCGCCGCTGCACGCACTGGCGAAGTCGGAATCGCTCTGGGAGCGCCGCATCGCCATCATCGCCACGCTCGACTTCATCCGTCAGGATGATTTCCGCGACACGCTGCGCATCGCCGAGATCCTTCTCACCGATCGTCACGACCTGATCCACAAAGCCGCTGGATGGATGCTGCGCGAGGTTGGCAAGCGCGATCAACCCGAATTGGAGCGCTCCCTGCGCAAGCACTCGCGAGTCATGCCGCGCACGATGCTGCGTTACGCGATCGAACGGTTTCCGCCTGAATTGCGCGCGAAGTACATGAAGAAGGACTAGCGCTGCGAGGCATGTACGTCGCAAGGAGTGCGGTCGTCTCGACCGCGGGCACTCGGGCGTCCTCGCCCGAGTGCTGTCATGGCGGAGGTCGAGTTACTTCATCGGTCTCGCTTCGCAGGGAGACGCGGTCCTCCTCGTCCGCCATCCCTGCTATAAATCAGCACGTGCCGCGGAAAAAGAACCTCTTCGTCGTCTGCGCCGTCGATGCTGACGTCGTCGGCCAGATCCGTAGCGGACGTCCGCGATGGAATCGAGCCAAGTGGGATGCGTCGGTCGTCGATTCGCTCCGGCGGCTCTACAAAAACGTCGAGGTCATCGGAGTCGAGCGTGGCGACCTGAGCGCCCTCGCCCGATACGCATCGAGCGATGCCGTGGTCTTCAACCTGGCGTTGTCGGCCACGCCGCTGGAACCGGCCTTCGCGGCCTGCGTGCAATTCGGTGGTCTGCGATGCACGGGATCGGGCATGCTGGCCATCGCACTGGCCAACGACAAGATCCGCTCGCGCATCCTGCTCGCCGCCGCCGGTGTGCGCGTTCCTCGGTTCATCGTTCTCGAGCCGGGCGCAAATCCGGCGCATATCGATCTGAGGCCTCCGCTGATTGTCAAGCCTGCGTGGCAGGGGAGCTCGTGGGGCATCGCGCGAGACTCCGTGGTCACGACACGCAAAGGAGTTCTCGATCTCGCGCGGAGAATCTGGAATCGATTCGATGAACCTGCCGTCGCCGACGAGTTCATCGAGGGCCGCGAATTGCGCGCCGGTCTCGTCGAGGGTGCGGGCAGAGCGCTTCAGATCGCCGGAATCGGCGAGTGGTCGTTTCCCGAAGGCACACGCGGCGTGCGGACCGAGAAGAGCCGCAAGAACCAGCGTCTGGAGATGCTCGGACCGTCGCAACTACCCGCGGCTCTGCGCAACGAGATCATCGCCATCGCGCAGAAGGCATTGGATACGCTCGGCATCCGCGGTTACGGCTCTCTCGACATGCGCCTCGATGACCTCGGGCGCATCACCGTCCTGGAAGTGAACGCCAATCCAGGCATCTCATCGGACAGTCCGGTCTGGTCTGCACGCGGATTCGATCGGATCGTTCGGTTGATTGTCGAGGCGGCGCTTCGGGCGTAGCCTCGTACATCGCGGCGTTCGGTGGATTGCGCAGCGTTGCGCGATGCCGTCGATCGGGAATGTTCTCGATCAGGCTGACGGCAACCCGACCCGGGTCACAGTGCGGCATCCGTGTCGCACCTGCGCTCCCGCGTGTCGCAGCGTTGCGCCCTCGGTGCACACGCCCACACCCGACGCGCAGCAACGTTGCCCCGACGCATAGAAGCGTTGCGCTGACGCGCGGCAGTGTTGCGCCGACGCACCGCAGTGTTGCGCTGACGCCCGGCAGTGTCGTGCCGATGCGCAACAAGGTTGCGCTGATACGCAGCAATGTTGCGCCCACGCGCAGCAGGTGTTGCGCCGATGCGCAGCAATATTGCGCCGATGCGCAGCAGTGTTGCGCCGATGCGCAGCTGGTGTTGCGCTGACGCGCAGCAGTATTGCGCCCACGCGTAGCAATGTTGCGCCCACACGTAGCAATGTTGCGCCGACGCGCAGCAATGTTGCGCCGACGCGCAGCAATGTTGCGCCGACGCGCAACAACGTTGCGCCGATACGCAGCAAACGTTGCGCTGACACGCAGCAGCGTTGCGCTGATGCGCGGCAGCGTTGCGCCGACACGCAGCAGCGTTGCGCCTCGGCGTGCCTCCGCATTGCCCTTGACAGGTCGTCTCACCCGCCCTATATTTTTCGCTACAAAGTCGAAGATCGTAAGACCTCCGGCTTTGGCGGCTGTCGGCGGTACGGGGCGTGCTGGATAGCACAATCTTTTAACCTGTACCGGCGCGGGAGTTGAGCTTGCTCCTCCTGCCGCGG
>JADGNZ010000025.1 GCA_017883205.1 Thermoanaerobaculia bacterium
CGCGCGGGCTGCGTGTCCCACCGCGCGGGCTGCGTGTCCCACCGCGCGGGCTGCGTGTCCCACCGCGCGGGCTGCGTGTCCCACCTGCCGGTTCCGAAAATTCTGGCCGGTCGAAATCGGCCGAGATGACGTCGAGGGGTGGAGGTGGAGGAGTCAAGGGAGAGCGATCGTGAGCTCGCCTTTGCCTCGTTCGGTGTGTATCCAGCATGCCCTGGCCGCCGAGACGTTTGGCGCGGAGTACGTCGGTCACTTCCTTCAAGCGCCATCTCAAATTCGACGAGCTCGCAACCGTCGGCCCTGATCCAGCACCCCATCAACCGGCCAGAATTTCCGGAAAACAACCGGCAGAATTTCCGGAACCCACACCACCGCGCGGACCGCGTGTTCCACCGCGCGGACCGGCGCCCCACCGCCCAGACGGCGCGCTGGTCGCAGCGCTGGTTTCTATCATCCACATCCCACTCCCCACTCCCCACTCCCCACCCCCCACTCCCACGTAAATTACTTCAATGGTTGAGTTTAAGCGGCATCGATCTCGCACTAGTAGAGGCCAGGAGGAACACCCCAAATGACCACCAACAAGATCCAGGCAGCAGTGCTGAGCTTCGCGCTCCTTCTGCCTGCCGGAAGCGCATTTGCAGCTACGAATCATCATTACTATCGTCATCACCGCCACCACTACAGCCAGACCCGAGGGGCGGTCATCGGAGCGGTTGCCGGGGCGGCGATCGACCACCATCAGCCGATCAAAGGCGCGCTGATCGGCGGTGCAATCGGCGACGGCGTGCAGATGATCCGCAACCACAAGCACTAACCCCGCTGCTGAGAACGGCGATATGGTGAGGCGCGATGAAACGCCTCACCATTCTTTTTGTTCTTTTTCTCGCTACGAGCGCGCTCGGCCAGAAGCCTGATCAGCACGCCGTGGTCGCCGAGTTCGTCGATCTTCTGGCGATTCCCAACCTTGCTTCCGATGCGCCCAACATCGCGCGCAATGCTGCCGCGATTCGTGCGATGTTCGAGAAGCGCGGCGTATCGACGCGGTTGCTCACCCTCGACGGCGCGCCACCGATCGTCATCGGAGACGTTCGCGTACCGGGCGCGACGCGCACGATTGCCTTCTACGCACACTACGACGGCCAGCCGGTCGATCCCGCGCAGTGGAAGAGTGCGCCGTGGACTCCCGTCATGCGCGATGCCGCGGGCAACGAAGTCGACTGGCGCAATGCGAAATCGCTGAATCCTGAGTGGCGGATCTATGCGCGCTCCTCGGGCGACGACAAGACTCCGATCATCGGAATGGCCGCCGCGCTCGATGTGCTGCGCGCCGCCGGCCACAAAACCGCGGTCAATCTCCGCTTCGTTTTCGAAGGCGAAGAGGAAGCAGGCTCGCCCCATCTGGCCGCGTATCTCGCGAAGTATCCCGAGGTTCTTCGTCCTGATGCGTGGATTCTGTGCGACGGGCCGGTCCACCAGAGCCGGCGCATGCAACTCGTGTTCGGGGCGCGCGGCGTGGTCGATCTCGAGCTCACGGTCTACGGTCCGGTGAAAGGACTGCACGACGGCCACTACGGCAACTGGGTCCCGAACCCGATCGTGCGGCTCACGCACCTGATCGATTCGATGCGCGATGAGAGTGGACGCATTCTCATCGCTCATTTCTACGGCGACGTGCAGCGAATCTCGAGAGCGGAGCAGGAAGCGATCGCGAAGATGCCGTCTGTCGAGACGGATCTGAAACGCGAGTTCGGAATCGCGGCGACCGAGGGAGAAGGTCTTCCGCTCAACGAGATGCTCATGCTGCCGGCGTTGAACGTGCGCGGCATCCAGTCCGGACACGTCGGCGCGCAGGCGTCGAACACGATTCAGACCGAGGCACAGGCGTCGCTCGACTTCCGCCTGGTGCCCGCGGAGACGCCGGAGTCGGTGAAGACGCTCGTTGAGCAGCACATCGAGACGCAGGGCTACACGATCGTGCGCACGACTCCGGACGCAGCAACGCGCGCCGCGCACGCGAAGCTCATCAAAGTCGTCTGGGGCTCCGGCTATCCGCCCGCGCGCACGCCGCTCGATCTCCCCTTCTCGAACCAGATCGCCTCACTCATGGCCGCCGCCGGTCACGATCCCGTCCGCGTCCCCACCCTCGGCGGCAGCATCCCCATGTATCTCTTCCAGCAGCCCGCCAACACGCCGGTGCTGATCCTCCCGATCGCCAATCACGACGACAACCAGCACGCCGCAAACGAGAACATCCGACTGCAGAATCTCTGGGATGGGATCGACGTGTATGTGGCGCTGTTCGAGGGGCTGAGGTAGCGGCAGGACCGCCGATTCCATCTTTCGTTCTTGAATCACTCATCAATCGAACCTACATAGCTACTGGGAGCGGGCTCTTCGGCAACAAGGTTGATCGTCCGCGTGAGCATCGCCCTACGGAGGATTACAAATGATGAGAGAGCGATTCAGCGTGCTTCTTTTCAGTCTTCTTTTCGCCACCGTGGCTGGGGCGCAATTATCCCGCAATCCATGCATAAACTTCCCTTGCCCGGCGCTTCAGTCCTGCACCTCGCCGGCCGACGCACCGTACTGCGTTGCCGATCCCCCAACGACCTGCCAGACCGTAACCGTCTACACGCACGGGCTGATGGACTCGTTTGCTCAGCCCGTCGACCCGACGACGCCGAGCGCGGCCCTCAGCACGCTCCTCGGCGCATCGCCCAGCAAGTACGACACGGCCGGTTGCAACAAGCGTTTCGGTGACAGCTTTCCGATCGGCTCTTGTCTGAATTGCAAGTTCTGCGGCGCCAAAGTGGAGATCCACCTGAAGCCGTGCGGAAGTGACCAGCCCGAGAACGACGACTACGTGATCGGCGTCGCACCATTCAGCGCGGCCCAGGTCCTCGCGTCGGGTCGAATCTGGCCAACAGGTGTCACGCCGAGGGAGGAGATTCTTGTGGTCAACATCCCGGCCGACAAGTTCAACCGGTTGTTCTGCAACGGGCCTAAGCCGCCCACTCTCGACGTCTACGTGGAAGACGACACGATCGTCGATTGGGTGCGCGTGACGATCTACTCGAATTAGCTCCCGCAAGACCGCCGTTCCAAATTCGTGATCGCGAGCCATCGACCGCGATGGCTCGCGCCTGACGTTCTTCTGCATCCATCGCGCTCGATCTAAACTGACGCGATGAGTAAAGCCCGCCTGGAGACCTTCACCGACGGCGTGGTCGCCATCCTCATCACGATCATGGTGCTTGAGCTCCACGTACCGCATGGGAGGGAGTGGAGTGCGCTTCGCCAGCTCATCCCGACGCTCCTCACTTACGCGCTCAGTTTCATCTTTCTGGCCATCTACTGGAACAACCATCACCACATGTTTCACGCCGTCCACCGAGTGAACGGCGGATCCTCTGGGCGAACATGCACCTGCTCTTCTGGCTCTCGCTCGTGCCGTTCGTGACCGGATGGATGGGCGAGAACAACTTCGCGTCGATCCCCCTGGCCGCGTACGGAGTCGTTCTGCTCATGGCGGCGATCGCCTACACGATTCTGCAATTCGCGATCATCGCGGACCAGGGGCCGCATTCGCCGCTCCTCGCAGCGGTCGGCGCTGACGTCAAAGGGAAGATCTCCGCCGCCCTGTACGCGATCGCGATCCCGCTCTCGTTTTACGAGCGCTGGATCGCCGGCGCGATCTACGTGACCGTTGCCCTCATCTGGCTAGCGCCCGATCGGCGCATCGAGGCCAAGGTTGCGTCAGGCGCTCTTCCGCACGAGAAGAGTGGTGGGCCGAAGTGAGCCCATCGTGTGCGGTGTCTTGCCGCCGTTCGCTGACGTAAGCCGCGCCACAGGCTCGAACGCAACGGTAAAAGCGGTGATGGAGACGCTTCGCAAGAACTACCCGCGGGCGCCGTTCGGGGCACCGGATCACTGAGGCGGTTCAGAAAAGAACTGGTCAGACTGATCAGACAGATCCGACCGATCGGTCGGATCTGCCCGTGGACTCCCCGGCTGCTTCGAAGGGCCTCGTTCCTTTGCATTCGGGATAGCCAGCACAGCCCCAGAACCGCGACCCGGCGCGGGCACCTTTGCGAGCGGTGCGTAGCTCCATACCCTTTCTGCAAGAAGGGCAAGCAGGAGCCCGCTCACCAGCCGGAGCAGTCGGATCAGCCCCCCTCTGTCTGGCCCATTCCGTCAGCCGCGCGGCTGCGAGTCGTTCGCTGTAGCCACCCTCGTGGATGAAGTCCCGCTCCAACGCGGCGATCTGACGATCGAGGAGGTAGTTGGCCTGGTGGATGAGGCAGATCACTGCGTTAGCGACCACGGCAGGGTCAGCGTGGTTCAGCCATTCCGCGTAGCTCGCAGCATCAGACTGATCCGACCGATCGGTCCGATCCTGCCTCCCTACCTCGCGGACCGCCTGCGCCTGCCGGTCGTCTTTTCCCCATTGCCTCAGACTCCGTTGTCGCAGGAAATCCTCATAGTCGAGCAGCAGCTCATCCAGACTTGCCCGCGCCACGTTCACCAGGCGCAGCTCCGTCTGCGTCGAGGTGGCAGATGCCCGGCTGCCCTCGGCGATGTTCTGCCGTCCGCTGCGCGCCGCCTGCACCATCTGGTCCACAGTGCGTGATCGCTTGTCGACGAAGCGGCTGCAGAATGACACCGTCGCGTCGTAGATGATCGTGGTTACCTGAAACGACCGTAGTTGGCGATACCCGCCACTCGGCCGCAGGCGCTTGATCGTGTCGATCGGCAACTGCATGTATTCAGTGTCTCAAATCGCGAGCCACTACCGCATTCTTCTACCTCTCGTAGCGAACGCGCGGGCGCTTCTTCCGCGGTACAGCGTAAGGTCGATAGGGTCATCTACTCTGAGTAGATACCCTCGATGCGCGTCTACTGGCGGAGAGGCCCTGCGCCTTTCTTCCCGGAATGTTGGACAACATGGCCAACATGGTGCAACATCCTTGGTCATGCCATCACGCGCGAAGCAACCTGCCATCACGCACCCGGCCTCGGATGTGAAGGGGCACTGGCGTGACATTGTTGAGGAAGTCAACGCCAACGGAGAAGTCGTCGTCACAAATTACAATCGTCCCGCAGTGGTCGTGGTGTCGATGGAGCGGTATGCGAAGCTGAAAAAGGACGCGGCGTCGAACGATCCGCTCGCTTGGCTTCGGGCGGAGTTCGACAAGGAGATGGCTGTCCTGCGCCAGCCGAACGCGGGACAGAAGCTGCGAAAGATCTTTGCGGCGTCTCCTGCCGAAATCGCGAAAGCGGCGAATGCGACCGCCATCCGCAAGCGTTGATGCCTTCTCGACAGCGCGAAGCGCCAGTCATCTTCGTGCTCGCCGGCGTCAATGGCGCTGGCAAGAGCTCCCTCGGCGGCGGGTTGCTCCGTCGCAGCGGACGGGATTACTTCAATCCGGACGAAACAGCACGACGCATCCGCGACTCGATCGGATGCACGTCAGATGAAGCCAATTCGCTTGCCTGGGAGGAAGGGAAGCGACGGTTGAACGTGGCGATCAAGGCAAGATTGAGTTATGCGTTCGAATCGACATTAGGAGGCCACACCATTCCCGCGTTGCTCGCCGAGGCCGCTGGCCCAGGAATCGAAGTCGTCGTCTGGTTCGCTGGCCTGTCCAGCCCCGAGCAGCACATCGCGCGCGTGCGCTCCCGCGTCGCCGCGGGCGGACATGACATCCCGGACGATATGATCCGCAAGCGCTGGGACACGTCGCGGCGCAACATCATCGCCTTGCTGCCCTATCTGACCGAGCTCAAAGTGTTCGACAACAGCAATGAGGGAGATCCAGCCGCAGGAACGATTCCGCCGCCACGCCTGCTGTTGCACTGGCGCCGCAATCGGATTGCCGCTCCCGGAACCAAGGAGTTGGGAGCCACCCCTGATTGGGCGAAACCAATCGTCGCAGCGGCAATGAAGCTGCAGCGTGCCTCGCGGTAGTTTGGAACGATCACTCGACCTCTGATCGTAGAATCGCCATCGTGAAGCGCATCCTTCCCCTCCTTTTCTTCTATGCGTCCGTTGCGTTTGCGGCTGACGGCACTCTGCAGATGGCCAGTCACGGCGATCTCAAACTCGACAGCGGGGAGGTCATTCGCGATTGCCGCGTCGGCTATCGGACGTATGGCACGCTCAAGGCGGACCGGTCGAATGTCATCGTCGTCACGACGTGGTTTGGCGGAACGACGGCGGGTTTGGCGGGCTGGATCGGGACGGGCAAGCTGTACGACTCTTCGAAGTATTACGTCGTGGCGATCGACGCGCTGGGCGATGGGGTTTCGTCGTCGCCGTCGAACAGCAGCGCGCAGCATGGGGCGGACTTCCCGCTCATCTCGATGCGCGATCTGGTCCGCTCGCAGCATCAGCTTCTGACGCACGAGCTCGGGCTCGATCATGTCTACGCGGTGAGTGGGCTCTCGATGGGTGGGATGCAGGCGTTTCAGTGGGCGGTCACGTTTCCTGATTTCATGGACAAGGTGATTCCAATCGTCGGCACGCCGAAGCAGACGGCGTACGACCTTCTGCTCTGGAAAACAGAGCTCGGACTGATCGACAAGCCCCAGGGATTGAAGGCCGCGGCGGACATCAATGAAATGCACCTGCACACGCCCGCATGGATTGCCAGCCATCTGGAGGACGTCGACAAAGTGATGCAGTCGCACGAGCAGGCGCTGCAGAAACTCGATCCATTCGACTACGCGGCCCTGCTGCGGGCGATGATCGGGATCGACATCGGCGCGCCAGACAAGATCCACGCGAAGATGTTCATCGTCGTGTCGCTGCAGGATCAGATGGTGAATCCAGCGCCGGCGCGCGAGCTGGCGCGGATCACGAAGTCTCCCCTGCTCACGCTCACCGGCGACTGCGGCCATCTCGCCACCTCCTGCGAACAGGAGATTCTCGTGCGCGAGGTGACACGCTTTCTCGACGCCCGATGATCCCGCGATGATCCACTGACGACCTCCGTGTTGCTTTCAATACCCGAGGCCGCTACTATTCGCTGCACAGCAACATGTGCATTACGAAAGGCCGGGTGCTCCCCGGCCTTTTTGTCTTTGCACGAATTTCGGGAGGGAGGGGTTGCGATGATGTCGGGGCAACAGATCGCGAAGCTTGCGAAACGAAGGAACTGTCCACGCTGCAGTCTGGAGAAAACCGAAGGGAACGCGCTCTGCCGGCGCTGCCGGTTCAAACTGCCGCCACACATGCGGCTGCCGCTGGAGGGAATCGTCAATCGCGAAGAATGGGTGGTGGCCAGCGCGCTGCGCGCCGCGGCGAACTACTTCGACATTCGATACAAGTCGATCCTGTTCTTTCGCGGGGGAAGGGTGCGGTAGACGGGGTTGCGGGGTTGCAGGCTCGCCCGAATTTCTCACACTCTCTCAGCGACTCCTACCCGTCCCACCAGCCGGCGCACGCCTTCGTCGCGCTCGTCCTCTTCGATTCCGTCGACGATGGCCCGGATGTTGGCTTCGATGCGCGGCAGGACGATCTTCTGCAGCGCGTTGACGAGTTTGGTCGTCTTTCGCATCGCAACGACAAGACGGGCGACGGCGATCTCTTCCTGCGCCAACGCGACGAGATGCGGGACGAGTGCGGTGAATGCGGCACCGGCCTCGTCGAGCGATTCGGTGGTCGCGGCGGCGCCGTAGAACGCACGGTATGGCGCGATGTTCGTGCTGAGCTGCGGGATCCGAACGCCCATCACCGAAATATCGCGCCGCTCAATCGGCTGCCGCGCCGGCTGCGCCAGCGCCGCCGCTTCGACACCATTCATTCCCAGCTCGACGCGCGCAATCCCCAGCCGCAACCGCGCCTCGGCATACGCTGCCGCGACGACGGCGCGAAGCTCACGACGCAGGCGCTCGCGGCGGGCGATCTCGCGCAGCAGCACTTCGCGCTTCCGGTCGAGAAGCTCGGCACTGTGCCGCGCCGCGGAGCGATCGCGGCGAAGCTCGAACAGGCGCGAGCGCGTACTGGATCCGATCATGGCGCGTAGTACTTCTCCAGAACTGCATCGCTGACGCGGGTGAGCTCCGACCGAGGGAGCTCTCGCAACGCGCTCCAGGCGCGGTCGAGCGTTTGCGCGATCGTTCGCGATTCATCGCCGCGCTGCGCCACCACTTCGCGCTCGAAGCGCTCCCCGAATCGGAGGTAGGTCCGCTCGATCTCGGTCAGCTCATCGACGCCGATGATCGATGCCAGGCCGCGGGCGCGCTCCACGCGCGCGACAGCTGCATAAAGCTGCTTCGCGACGTCGGGATGATCGCCGCGCGTCCGTCCCTCGCCGATCCCATCGGACATGAGGCGCGAAAGCGACGAGAGCACCGCCACCGGCGGATAGATACCGCGCCGCGCGATCTCGCGGTCGAGAACGATCTGTCCCTCGGTGACGTAGCCGGTGAGATCAGGAATGGGATGACTGAGATCGCCCGAGGGAAGCGTGACGATCGGGATCTGGGTGATCGAACCGGCGCGGCCGGCGATCCGGCCGGCGCGCTCGAACAGCGACGCCAGATCGCTGTAAAGATAGCCGGGATAGCCTTTGCGGCTCGGTACCTCGCCGCGGGCGGCGGAGATCTCGCGCAGCGCCTCGCCGTAGTTCGTGATGTCGTGGAGCACGACGAGTACGTGATACCCGGCGTCGAAGGCCAGATATTCGGCCGCGGTCAGGGCGAGCCGCGGCGTGATGAGACGCTCGGCGGTCGGATCGTCGGCGAGATTGAGAAACGCGATCAGACGGCCGCGCGATCCGCTGGCCTGAAGATCGGCGAGATACCGCGCCGCGGTATCGCGCGGCAGACCGAGCGCCACGAAGACGACCGCGAATTTCTCGACCGAGGGCGCGCGCGCCTGCCGGATGATCTGCATGGCCAGATCGTCGTGCGCGAGACCGCTCTCCGTGAAGATGGGGATCTTCTGCCCCAGGACGATGCTGTTGAGCGCGTCGATCGCGGAGATGCCGGTCTCGAGAAAATCTCGCGGATAGGCGCGGCGGCATGGATTGATCGGCGAGCCGTTGATCGGACGGCGGTCGCCGCAGGCGGGCGCTGGAAGCGCGTCGCGCGGACGCCCGAGGCCGTCGAAAACGCGGCCGAGCAACTCGGGGCCGACGCCGAAACGCATCGGACGGCCGTGGAAGCGGACGCGCGACGCGTCGAGCTGCAGCCCGTCAGTTACGCCGAAAACTTCAACGATCGCGCCCTTCTCCGTAGTCGAGAGAACGCGGCCGGGACGCGTCTCGCCGTCCGAACCGACGAGGTCGACGAACTCATGAAAGGCGATGCCGTCGACGCCTTCGACGAAGGCGAGCGGCCCGCGCAGCTCGGTCAGTCCACGTCGTTCGACACCGGCGAGAGTCACGACGACGGCTCCGTCTTCATCCGCTGCAACGCGGCGAAGTCAACGCCGGGCGCTGCGCCATTCGCGATTCGACCGAGGCCTTCGTCGCGCGCATGCATGAAGGCTTCGAGCAACGTCATCTGGCGCGCCGGCGTGCAACAGGCATCGTTCGCGTCGTATGCGTTCTGCTGCAGAAAACCCTCTTGAAACGCATCGGAGAGCCGCAGCAGAAAGCGTTCGCGCTCCGGCAAACTGTCGACGCCGACGAGCCGCGCGGTCTCTTCGATCAGCGCGGCCTCTTCGAGAAACTTCATCGCTTCCTCGCGCGTGGTTGCCCACTGCGGCGAGACCTCGGCGGACCACCAGCTCTTCACGCCCGCTGGCACTTCGCTGTACGACGCGCGTGTGCTCACCGCCGGAAACACGCGCGCGGCGGCGAGCTGGCGATCGAGCGTCCAGAACGTCCGGACGAAGCGTCCGGCATGACGCGTGACCGGCTCGGTGAGATCGCCCGCCGGCGGCGAGATCGCGGTGATGATCGTCAGCGATCCGCTCTCGCCTGACAGCGTCACCACGCGGCCGGCGCGCTCGAAAAATGCGGCAAGCGCGCTGGAGAGGTACGGCGGATAGCCTTCTTCCGCCGGCATCTCACCGAGACGGCCGGAGATCTCGCGCAGCGCTTCAGCCCATCGCGAAAGCGAGTCGGCGAGGAGCAGAACATCGTAGCCGAGGTCGCGGTAGTACTCGCCGATCGTGACGCCCGTGAAGAGCGAGGCCTCGCGCGCCGACACCGGCATGTTCGAAGTGTTGGCGATGAGGATGCTGCGCTCCGCAAGGAGCCTCTTCGTTCGCGGATCGACGAGCCGCGGCAATTCGTCGATGAGCTGCGTGATCTCGTTTCCGCGCTCGCCGCAGCCGACGAAGATGATCACATCGGCCTCGGCCCAGCGGCAGAGCTGATGCTGCGTCACTGTCTTGCCTGTGCCGAAGCCGCCCGGCATCGCCGCCGTTCCTCCGCGCGCCAGCGGAAAAAACGTGTCCAGCACGCGTTGCCCGGTGATCAACGGCGCATCGGGCACCAGGCGCTCACGCACCGGACGCCGCACCCGGGCGCGCCACTTCTGCAGCATCGTCAGCTCGCGGCCGTCATCGAGCCGCGCGATGACGTCGGTGATGCGAAGCGGCCCCGCTGCCGCGATCCACGAGACCTTTCCGCTGACGCCCGGCGGCACGACGATCGGATGCGCGAGCGCAGGCGTTTCGGGAACGCTGCCAAGGATGTCGCCTTCGTGAACGTCGCGGCCCGCTTCGAGGGCGGGAGTGAAATCCCACAGCTTCTCGCGATCGAGCGCCGGCATCTGTGCGCCTCGCCCAATGAAATCGCCCTCGGCCTCCGCAAGACTGCGCAGCGGACGCTGCACGCCGTCGAAGACGCCGCCGAGAAGGCCCGGCCCAAGCTCGATCGAGAGCGGCTGCCCCGTCGCGAAAAGAGGATCGCCCGGCGCAACTCCTTCGGTCTCTTCGTAGACCTGGATCGTCGCAGCGCCGCGCTCGAGAGCGATGACTTCGCCGATGAGGCGCTCGTTGCCGACGAGAACCACTTCCCTGAGCGCGAGCGGTATCGCAGGACGCGCGCGCACGACCCAGCCGGAGATCTCGGTGATGACGCCCGCCGCTTCGCTCATAGCTTGTAGATCCCGCTCAGCGCGTTGCGCCACTCCGGCTCGAGCCGGCGCGCGCGCGCCTCGAAGCTGTTGTCGACCGAGACATTGCCCGCAGTGACGATGCAGCCGCCCGCGATCGCGGCGTTGACGAGAGGCAGTTCGGAATCATCGACGAGCGCGCGATCGGAAGCACTCACCGCGGCTTCGCGGGCGACACCGCTGGGAAATCGCGACAACGCCTCGCGGATGAGCGCATTCAATTGCTCGCGGCGTGTCGCAGGATCACCGCCTGTCCACATCGTCCGCGCTTTCACGGCCACCCGCTGAATCCACGCCTCCCGCTGCTCGATCGCGTGACGCCGCCCTTCCCACTCCTGCATCGCGATCCGCTCTTCATTCATCCGCCGCGCGGCCGTCAGCCGCTCCTCGCGGTCCGCGATCACGACGTTCGCCGTCGCAGCCTCGGAGCGGAGCGACGCCAGCTCGGCGGTAGCCGCTTCCTCGATCCGTTGCACCTCGGCATCCGCATCTTCACGGATCGAGGCAACGACCGAGGCCGGACTCCCGAGCGTCTGCATCACGACTCCGGCGGCAGCACGACGACGAATGGACCGCCCGATATCGCGCTCGCAAATGCGGACGAGAGGAAGACGAGCGTGTCGTCGCTCGCCTGCGCGACCAGCTTGCCCGCTTCTTCGCGCGTCGTGCAGACCGCGCCATCGATTCCGGCGAGCGCGAAGCCGGCGACATCCTCACGCGAACCGACCACGAACGGTTTCATCCCAGCCGCCCGAGGATCATGATCGCGATGATCAGTCCGTAGATGGCGATGCCTTCGGCGAGTCCGACGAAGATCAGTGCCCGTCCCGCCGTTTCCGGCTTCTCGGCGATCGCACCCATCGCCGCAGCACCAACGACCGCTACCGCATACGCAGCGCCGAGTGCGGCCAGGCCCGCAGCCAGCGCCGCCGCGACGAATCCCCATCGCACCACGTCCGGCGGAACGGGAACCGCCGCACGCGCCGCCTCCGGTGCGGCGAACATCGGGACGACGACGAGGATTGCGATGACCGGCACAATCGCCAAGGCGATCCACAAGAGCTTCTTACGCATGACTTTCACTCCTCGGCCGCAGCGTCAATGGCGCGAACCGCTCGCCGCCGCCGCGGAAGAACTTTCCGAAAAACTCGTAGTACTCGAGCCGCAGAACCTGCACGGACACCGTCAGGCCCTCCAGCAGAATGACCAGAACGTTGCCGGCGACATGGACTGCAATCGAGAGCGCGCCGCCGAAGCGCATCGCCGCCATCGTGTCCGCGAGGGCAAAGATGGCGATGAAGATCCCCGCGTGGACCGCCGCGAAGGCCGCGATGCGAACGAACGAGATCGTGTTCGCGAAAAACGAGAAGAGCGTGTCGACCAGCTCGACCGATGCTTCCAGCGCGTGCAGCCACCACGGCGTGGCGCGCACCGCCGGCCGCGGCCGATGCTCGCCATCGCGGCCGAGCCACTTCATCAGCGGGCCCGCCGCCGCGATCACCACGACCGCAGCGACGACGACATACGCGATGACGCTTGCCGGAATCCGCACCGTCGCCGGGACGAACGCGCGCGCCAGCACGACGAGAATGATCCAGTACAGCATCGCTCCCGTCGCGCCGCGCGGTCCGTACAAGGCTTCGCTCAGCTCGCCGCTTCGCCAGCGATTGATGATGTTGAGAACGAGTCCCGCAGTCACCACGAACACGCCGAACGCGACCGCGATCATCATGAACCGCGGCAGATCGCGAATCGGCTCGAGCCAGAGCGCCGGCATGAGGCCCCGAATGCCGAAGAGGCTCCCGTACAGCAATCCGAAGACCGCCGACGCCGTGCCCGCTTCCATCAGCAGGATCCCGTAGTCGAGGAATCGCGGCATGTAGCGGAAGAGGAACCAGCCGGCGGAGAAGAGGACCGCGCCGTGGCCGATGTCGCCGAACATCAGCCCGAACATGGCCAGGAATCCGATCGCGAAAAACGCCGTCGGTTGCACCTCGGTATACGACGGCGTCCCGTAAATGTCGATCAACTTCTGGAACGGCCGCAGCAGCAGCGGATTGTGATGAAGGATGGGAACGTGCATCGTTCCTTCGCTGACGCCGGGCACACTCTCCACCGGCTCGACTTCGACGATGGCGCGATCCTTCGTTGCCGCACGCACGCGTTGCGCGAGGCGATCGGCGCTGTCGCGCGGCACCCAACCCGAGATGACAACGAAACGCCCCGCGGCAGCGAAGAACGTCTGCGCCTGCAGGAGGAGCATCGCCACCTCGGCGCGGCGGCCGATCTGCTCGAGCAGTTCCAGCGATTGCCCGCGCTCCTCTTCGATCGCCTGCTTTGCGTCCGCCACCGCCCGCTCCGCGTCGCCGAGCTCGCGCGCGAGGCGGTCCGCGTCCAGCTCGCCCGCAGACTTCGGCAGCGTCACGCCTCGCGAGCTGGTCAGCCGCATCGCCTCCTCCAGCCGCGATTTCGCGTAGGAAGGCATCACCGCGGCGAAGAGAACCGAGCCATCGTGCTCATCGAGCGGAATGACCGCATGCGATGACGGCGCGAGCATCGTCGTCATCGATTCCAGTCCCTCGGCCGGCTGCATGCCGAGCCGCACCGCGACGAAGCGCAGGGCATCGAGGCGTGCGACGTCGATGGCCGCGCGGCGAAGGCGGTCCGCATCGCTGCAACGGTCGCGCGTCACTGCCAGCAGCTCGCGAGCTTCGGCATTCCTGCGCACGAGCTCCTGCACACGCTTCTCGATCGGCTCGAGCCCGAGGAGGATGCGCTCGCGCTCAGCGGCGAAGTCGGCGACGTCATCACCATCGATCGAACCCGCGGCCTCGGCGCGAGAAATGCCGAGGCGATCGGCGACCGCGTGGATGCGATGGACCAGATCGCGGAATCCCGCGTACAGCTCGCGCACGCCGGGCGGCGATGCGTCGTACGGCGCGTGACCGTGCGCGATGTCGACGAGGTGCAGCAGTCCCTCGCCCGCGATCGCGCGCGTAGCCACGGCCGCATCACGATTCGGCACCTGCGCCCGGAAATGAACCATCGGAACGGATCGGAGCATCGTCACGCGCCACGCTCCGATCCGAGCTGCGATCCGGCGCACGCGCGGATCATCGGCGCATCGAGACGCTCGTCACCCATGCGCTCGACGAGCGCTCGCACCGCGCGGAGCTCTTCTTCCGCGAGGAGCACGACTGCCACCGCCGGCGCGAGTTGGAATGGGCTGCCGACGAACGCGCGCCGGCAGAGGCGCAGCCGCTCACGGCGCAGAGTCGTGATGTCGATGGCATCGGGCGATGAGACATTCGGGGCCACGCTCGCCAGTCCGTACCACTTCGCGCCGCGGAGAAGGAGCTGCGCCTCGCGCTCGCGAACCACGAGCTCGATCAGTCGCCGAGCGATCGATTCCCGCTTTGGCAGCAACCGCCCCTCGGCGAGCAGACGCTGCGACGCCCAGCGATCGAAGGCAAGCTCCGCGGCGGCGATATCACTTCCATGCGCACGCGCGGCCGTCATGGCGATCGCGGCATACGGCGTCGCTGCGAGCTGCGTCGCCAGCTCATTCGGCGTCGCCGCGTGCAGGATCGGAAAGGATGCAAGTTCGCCGAGGTCGATCCAGAGACGCGCGATGAGGGTGGGCGGGACGGTCTTTGCCGTGGCCCGCCAGAGCAGCTTCACATTTTCGATCTCGTGAAGTTGCAGCAACGCGCGGAACAACGGGACGCCGTCGCGGTATCCGCGCATCGCCGTTTGATACACGCGCAACAGCCGCTGCATCGGAGACTCGACTCCGATCGCCGCGATGGCGCGTTGCATCGAAGCTGCATCGGCCGCGGTGAAGAGCGGCGCGGCATCGGCCCTTGTCAGCAGCCGCGACTTGCAGGCGCGGATGCGGGCATGCGCGTACGCGATCGCGCCACGCGAAGTCGCCCCTCGGCGAGTCGAGCTTCGCGTCATCGCGTCTCGCGTCATCGCGCCACCTCGCACACCGTCCGTAGAAAGAGCGCGACGCCGTCGTCGAACCGCAGCTCGCCCGCCGCGGCGAGCGTCGCCAGATACTGCTCCTGCTGTCGCTGAAGCGTTTCGATGCGCGAATCTCCCTCCGCCCGAATGATCTGCAGCTCGTTCTCGAGCGCGTCCGAGGCCGCCTTCTTCCGCGCAGCGATCGACGCATCACGCTCCGCTCGCGCCGCGCTCACCTCGCGCTCGCGCCGCTCCTCGGCATGTGCCACACGCGACCGCGCTTCTTCGTCCGCCGAAACGATCGTCTCGAGGTCGGGATGCATCCATGCCTCCAGCTTGGACATTGAGGTGCGAGCACTGGAAACGCGATGCGAGCGCGCACACCTCCACGTGATCTGCCGCACGGGCGGACGTGGTGCGAGTCGCGAAGGTAGCTCACCGCGAGAGGTCACGCGTATCACTGACATTCCATCTGCTCGCGGCCATCGTCAACGCATGAACCGCTATCTCATCGCTCTCACTCTCGCCATATGGGTACCAGCCGCGATGGCGGCGCCGCGCGCGATCCCCGGCATCAACGCAAAGGATGCCTATCCCGCCGCTTGCGTCGACTGTCACGTGAAAGACATGCATCTCAGCACCAAGCTCGCCCGCTGGAACGGAACGGTCGACGCAAAGAGCCTCGCGGCCATACAGGCCTTCGCGCCGAAGGGACTGACGCTGAAGGGCAAGCACCCGCCGGTCACGGGCAAAGACATTCCGGCGTCATGTTTGAAATGCCACGCTGCGATGGCGAAGGCCGCACCCCCACTCGCACCGCTGCTCCACGGCATTCACCTCGCGAGCGGCGACCAAAGCGATTTCGTGAAGCAGTTCCAGGGCGAGTGCACGTACTGCCACAAACTGAACAAGACGACCGGAACGTGGTCGATACCGAGCGGCGCCGAGAAGTAAGCGAGAAACTCGTGACGACCGCAGCTCGCTAGGGCGTCAGCGTCCCTTCGATCTCGAGCTTCAGCGCTCCCAGTGAGCGGTTGATGTCGGCGATGTACATGACGAGCGAGGCGATCAAGCCGGTCATGCAGGCGATGAACAGGCCGCCGACGACCGGCGCCGTCACCGCCAGGCCAAGCATCGCGCCGACGAAGAGAACGATCACGAGCAGCGCCGCAAACAGCACGCTGAGGCATGCCGCCGCGATCGCAGCGCGCAGGCGCACGCTTCTTTCGGGGTCTTAGAATCGGTTCACGCGGAGGCGCGGAGAACGCGGAGAAACGCAGTCCTCTCTCTCCGCGTTCTCCGCGTCTCCGCGTGACCGGTCCCCCGTTGGTCAACCGGTCGAGTAAAGTCCGTCCAGCCATGACCACCGACCATCTCGATCCTGTTTGCGGCATGACGGTCGATCCCGACCACGCTGCCGGTTCCTCCACTTACCGCGGGCAGACGATCTACTTCTGCGGGCTCCATTGCAAAAAGAAGTTTGATGCGAACCCTGCGGCGTACGGCGGCGATGCGCAGCCGGCAGTTGCGGCCGCGGCAGACAACTACGTCTGTCCGATGGACCCCGAGGTGCGGCAGGATCATCCCGGGGCGTGCCCGAAGTGCGGGATGGCGCTGGAGCCGGAGATGGTGTCCGCGCCGGCGGCGAAGGTTGAGTGGACCTGTCCCATGCACCCTGAGGTTGTGCGCGACGCCCCGGGGAGCTGCCCGATCTGCGGGATGGCGCTCGAGCCGCGCACGGTCCAGATCGAGGAGGACAATCCTGAGCTGCGCGATATGTCGCGGCGATTCTGGATCAGCGTCGCGCTCACCGCGCCGCTCGTCGCCTTCGCCATGCTGCGGCATCTGCCGGGCGGCGGCATGTTCCCGCACGCGCTGATGCCGTGGGCCTCATGGATCGAGCTCACGCTGGCCGCTCCGGTCGTTCTCTGGTGCGGCTGGCCCTTTTTCGAGCGCGCCTGGAGCTCGCTCGTTTCGCGTCATCTCAACATGTTCACGTTGATCGGGCTCGGCGTGACGGTGGCATTTCTCTACAGTCTTTTCGCGACGCTGCTGCCGAATCTCTTTCCGAGCGGGCTTCGCGATCACGCTGGCAACGTCGGCGTGTACTACGAAGCCGCTGCCGCGATCGTTACGCTCGTCCTCCTCGGACAGGTGATGGAGTTGCGCGCGCGAAGCCGCACCGGCGCTGCGATTCGAGCGCTGCTCGGACTCGCGCCAACGACGGCGCGGCGGATCGATGCCGACGGAACTGAGCACGACGTCGCCCTCGATCAGGTCGTCGCCGGTGATCTGCTGCGCGTGCGGCCCGGCGAGAAAGTGCCGGTCGACGGCAGCGTCGTCGAGGGATCGAGCAACATCGACGAATCGATGGTCTCGGGCGAGCCGCTGCCAGTCGCGAAACACGCCGGCGACCAGGTAGTCGGCGCGACGGTGAACGGCACCGGATCGCTCGTCATGCGCGCCGAGCACGTCGGCGCAGACACGCTTCTTTCGCGGATCGTGAACATGGTGGCGCAGGCGCAACGCAGCCGCGCGCCGATTCAGAGACTCGCCGATCGGGTGTCGGGATGGTTCGTCCCGGCCGTGATCGTGATCGCAATCATCACGTTCGTCGTGTGGGCCATCGCCGGCCCGAATCCGCGGCTCGTCTACGCGCTCGTGAACGCCGTGGCCGTGCTGATCATCGCCTGCCCCTGCGCGCTCGGGCTGGCCACGCCGATGTCGATCATGGTGGCGGTCGGTAAGGGCGCAACGGCCGGCGTTCTGTTCCGCGATGCGGAAGCGATCGAGGTGCTGCGCACGGTCGACACGCTCGTCATCGACAAGACCGGAACGCTGACGGCCGGCAAGCCGGAAGTGGTGACCGTCATCGCCGCAACCGGTTTCGACGAAAACGAGCTGCTTCGCCTCGGCGCGAGCGTCGAGCGCGCCAGCGAGCATCCGCTGGCGGCCGCGATCATCAGCGCCGCGGAACGCCGAGGCGCGAAGGTGACTGCCGCGACGGAGGTCGAATCGATCAGCGGAAAAGGTGTCCGCGGTTTGGCCGGCGGAAAGCGCGTGGCACTCGGCAATCGTGCGCTGATGGAGGAGCTAGGCATCGATGCCGCGACACTCGCCGATCGCGCCGAGGCGTTGCGCGTAGACGGCCAGACAGTGATGTTCGTGGTCGTCGACGGCGCCATCGCGGCACTCATCGGCGTCGCTGATCCTGTGAAAGAAACAACGGACGAAGCGATCAAAGCACTGCATGCCGAAGGACTGCGGATCGTGATGCTTACCGGCGACAACGAGACGACCGCGCGTGCCGTCGCGGCGAAGCTCGGTATCGACGAAGTCATCGCCGAAGTGTTGCCCGATCAGAAGGCGGAAGCGGTGAAACGTCTGCAGCGGGAAGGGCGCATGGTGGCGATGGCAGGCGACGGCATCAACGACGCTCCTGCGCTGGCGCAAGCGGCGGTCGGCATCGCCATGGGAACCGGAACCGACGTGGCGATGGAGAGCGCGGGCGTGACGCTCGTGAGCGGCGATCTTCGCGGCATCGTTCGCGCGCTGCGCCTCAGCAACGCAACCATGCGCAACATCAGACAGAACCTCTTCTTCGCATTCGTCTACAACGCCATCGGCGTGCCGGTTGCCGCCGGCGTGCTGTATCCGTTCTTCGGCATTCTGCTCAGCCCCATGATCGCCGCGGCAGCGATGAGCTTCAGCTCCGTCTCGGTCATCACGAACGCGCTGCGGCTGAGGAACGCGAAGATCTAGCAAGACCTTTTTAACCACAGAGGCACAGAGGTCGCAGAGAACGGCGTCAACTCTGCGTCCTCAGTGTCTCTGTGGTTCATTCTTACATCGCGTAGAAGAACTCTTCCCTCACGATCTTTCCGTTTGCAACCGTGTAGAGCGCGACCTCGTCCATCGCCATTCTCTTGCCGATCGCAGCGATGCCCATCGCGATTGCGGCGGCGTAACGGAACGGGGCGGAGGTCATCAGGCGAATCTTGAGTTTAGCAGCGCATGATCTGGTTCAACGGTGCGCCAGCGAACGCAGCACGGTCGACGCCAGGTCGAGCGGATCGATCGGTTTCTTCAGGTACTCGTCGAACCCGGCGGCGAGCGCATATTGCCGCTCTTCCGGCCGGCCGAACGCGGTTAGCGCGATCACCGGAGTCGTGTTTGCCGGCGCGGGCAGCGCCCGGACCGCGCGCACGAATGCGTATCCGTCCTCCTCGGGCATCGCCAGATCGCAAACGACGACGTCGGGGCTCGCACTGCGGAAGCGCTCCAGTCCCTGGCGCACGGAGCTGGCTATGCAGACATCAGCACCCGCGCGCCGGAACACCGCGATGACGAGATCGCGCGTAAGCGCCTGATCGTCGATGACGAGGATGTGGATGCCAGTCAGCTTCGGCAGTTCCGACGCGGATGCGCTCGTGAACGGAGTCTCTGTCCGCGGCGCGATGCGCTTTACCACTGGCGTCGATTCCATGGTCGGAAACTCGACCGTGAAGATGGCACCGCGGCCCGCGCCGTCGCTTGCGGCGCGGATGCGGCCGCCATGAAGCTCGACCAGCGAGCGCACGATCGACAGGCCGAGTCCGAGCCCTTCGTGCGAGCGCGTCATCGTCCCATCTTCCTGGCTGAAAGGCTCGAAGATATGCGGCAGGTAATCGGGCTCGATCCCTTTGCCGTTGTCCTGCACGGTGAGCCGCAGGATGGAATCGGTCTGCACGAGCCGAACGGTGATGGCGCCGCCGATGGGTGTGAACTTCACGGCGTTCGAGAGGAGATTCCAGATGATCTGCTGCAGCCGGCCCTCGTCGCCAAGAATGCAGGGAAGCCGCGGCGTCACGCTGACCAGGATCTCGATTCCTTTCGCGGCCGCGGCCGGATGCACCGTCGTCATCGCCGCCTGGAGCACGGAGCTGACGTCGATCGGGACCGGCTTGAAGGTCATCTTGCCGGCCACGATCCGGGAGACGTCGAGCACATCGTCGATGAGCTGGGCCTGAATCTCCGCGCTTTTCTCGATGGCATCGAGTGCTTCGCGCGTCTCGCTTTCGGACAGCCCCAGTTTGAGCATGCGCGCCCACCCGAGTACGGCGGTCATCGGCGTGCGCAACTCGTGCGAGAGGGTGGCCAGGAACTGATCCTTGCGGCGGTTGGCGTCTTCGAGCGTCTTCTGCGCGAGCAGCTCGTCGGTGATGTCGCGAAACTCGAGGACGGCGCCCGCGGCGCGGCCGTCGCGTTGCAGCGGCGAGACGGCGCACGAGACGGGAAAGGTCGATCCGTCCCTGCGCATGAAGATGTCGCGATGTTTCTTGAGCGGCGTCATCTTCTCGCGCGCGTTCCGGATCGGACACTCCGCCGCGGGGTGGCCTCCCCGCTCGACCGGCACGTGAAGAAGATCGTGAAGCGACGCCGAGGCCATCTCTTCCAAAGTGTGGCCGGTCTCCTCGATGGCTGCGGGATTCATGTACGTAGTGATGCCGCGGTCGTTCAGCATGAGCAGTCCCGAGGCGGCGTTCTCGGCGATCGTCCGGATGAGCTCATTCGCCCTCTCCAGCTCCTCGGTGCGCAACTCGAGCGCTTCCTTGGCCGCGACGAGCTCCTGCTCGGAACGCTGCCGCGCCAGCAGGATGCTTTGCGAGTTTTGAATCGCGCCCGAACGGAGCCGCCCTTCCTCATCGTCGTGTACCAACGCCACGTCTCAGTTGCCCCCGAGCCGTTCTACTGCGAGAGCGGTGCCGTCGACGTTTGATCCGCAGATGTCGCAGATAGAAACAGATAAAAGCCAGTCACGGTGCCTCTATCTGCGTCTCATCTGCGTTATCTGCGGATGACTCTTCCGCTCTTCATCACGAACGACACATGCGACAGTGCCGTGATGTCGCGCAACGGGTTGCCGTCCACGGCGATCAGATCGGCCTCGTAACCGCCGGCGATCGTCCCCACGCGGTCACCGAGGCCGAGCGACTCCGCGGCAAGGGACGTCGCCGACGTGATCGCGTCCATCGCCTTCTGCCCGCCGGTCGCAACGCGGTACTCGAGCTCCTGAAAGTTCCGGCCGTGCGATCCGGCCACCGCGTCGGTCCCGAAGACGATCTTCAGCCGCGGCGTGGCCAGGCCGAGCTGGAAGACGTGCAGCGCCTTCGGCACCGCCAGCTTCATCTGCGCAAAACCTTCGTCGGTGTAGTTGCCGATGCCGAGGTAGTGGGACTTGTTCTCGAAGTAATTGCGGAAGACGAGGTCGATGTTGGGATCGAAATACGTGCCGTGCGCCGCCATCAGATCGAGCTCCGGCTGCCCGATCAGCGCGCCATGCTCGATCGATGTGCAGCCCGCGAGCACGGCGCGCCGCACGCTCTCGGGCCCATGCGCGTGAACCGCCACGCGGAGGTTATGCTTCTTGGCCTCGCCGCAGATCGCATCCATCTGCTCCTGCGACATGGTCGGTCCGCCGCCGCTGCGAATGCTCTCCGACGCAAAGACTTTGACGACGTCCGCTCCCTCGCCGGCCAGCTTGCCGACCGCCGCGCGCAACGCTTCGGGCGTCAGCTTGTCGTCGAAAATCGGCTCGATGGCCGTGAGAATGCGCGGTCCGGGCAGCGTGCCGCGGGCGATGGCATCCCGCAACGGCTTGTCCACAGGCGCACCAAGCGACTGTACGGTGGTGATGCCGCCTTCCAACGTACGCACCGCATTCTCGGCCGCGTAAAGCACGGTCTCCTGCGGCGTCTCATTCCGATCGGTCTCATCGTCATGCGACCGCCCATCCTTCGCATCGAAGTGCCAGCCGATGTGCACATGCGTATCGACCCCGCCCGGCATGATGGTGCGGTCGCCGAGGTCGATGGTGACGTCCTTCAACGCCGAGGCGTGCGGGATGATCCTCACGATCCTTGATCCATCAACGACGACCGCCGCATCCTCGACGACGTTCCCCCGCCCATCGATGACCCGCGCCGCGCGGATGACGACGGGCTGTGCCGTGGCGGTGGTGGCGAAGAAGAGGGCGAGGAGGAGGGTTCTCATCGACATAGTCTAGTGAAATGTCGTAGTTGCGCGGTTCGCAGATGGTAGAAGCCGAGCGTGTGGGCTAGCTGTCCGCGCGGTGAAACATCCGGTCCGCGCGGTAAACCCTCGGGGTCGCGCGGTAAACCCTCCGGGTCGCGCGGTAAACCCTCGGGGTCGCACGGTAAACCCTCGGGGTTCGCACAGAATACCCAAGGGTTCGCATGGAAAACCCCGAGGTTCGCACGGTAAACCCTCCGGGTCAGCACTGAATACCCAAGGGTTCGCATGGAAAACCCTCAGGTTCGCACGGAATACCCAAGGGTCCGCATGGAAAACCCTCAGGTCTGCACGGAAAACCCTCGGGTCCGCACTGAATACCCAAGGGTCCACATGGAAAACCCTCAGGTCCGCGCGGTAAACCCTCGGGTCCACACTGAATACCCAAGGGTCCGGCATGGAAAACCCAAGGATCCGCGCGGTAAACCCTCGGGTTCGCGACGAATTTTCGACCGCCGCCCTGACAGCACTCGGGCGAGGACGCCCGAGTGCCCGCGGTCGAGACGACCGCACTCCTTTCGACGTGCATGCATCGCAGAGCTGAGGAGTGTGGGCGTCCCGCCTCGGTGGTTGGATCCGACCTGGAAGACAAGCCCGAGCCCTAGCGCTGTCCAGCCGCCGAATCGCCACCGAACCTCGCTTGACAGATTGATGCGTGCTGCGTACGTTCTGATACGCATGAGAACAACCGTACGGCTCGATCCTCATCTTCTCGCCGAGGCCAAGAGAGTTGCGGCGTCGAGCGGCAAAACCCTGACGTCGGTAATCGAAGACGCACTGCGCGAGTCTCTCGGCCGGCGACGTGAGCCGCGAGCGGTGTCAAGCGGGAAGCTCCCCACATTCCGCGGACAAGGGCTTCGTCCGGGCGTCAATCTGGACGATAGTGCCGCCCTGCTCGAGTTGATGGAGAGCGATCGTGATTCTGATCTCTGATCCCTGCTCTCTGACCCTTGATCTCTGATTTCCACCCACACCCGCTACACTCATCGCGTGCAGATTCTTACCCGCGCGTACCGCGGCGATCACGTTGAGTCGTTTCACACCGGATCGATTGCTGTCGTCGACTCGCTGGGACGCCTCGTCGCCTATGCCGGCGAGCCGGGCCTTCGAACCTGCCTGCGCTCGGCGGCAAAGCCGTTTCAGGCCATCCCTCTTCTCGAATACGGCGGCCTCGAGGAGTACGAGCTCTCGGGCGAGGAGCTGGCGCTCACCTGCTCATCGCACGGAGGCGAGCCGGTGCATGTCGCCACCGCGGCGGCGCTGTTGCGCAAAGGCGAGTTCGACGAAACCGATCTGCTCTGCGGCGCGCACATGCCGTATGACGAGAAGTCGGCGGCGGAGTTGCGCGCGTCCGGCGAAGAGCCATCGCCGCTTCACAACAACTGCTCCGGAAAACATGCCGGGATGCTGCTGGCGACGCAGGTGATGGACGTTCCCGCGGCGCGTTACATCGACGCGGATCATCCGCTGCAGGAGACCATGCGCGCGACGCTCAGCGATTTCGCCGGTCTCGATCCGGAGGAGATTCCGATCGCCGTCGATGGCTGCGGCGTACCCGCCTTTTTTCTCTCGCTCCACCGCGCGGCATTTGCCTACGCGCGTCTCATGGCCACGAGCGCCGGTGCCGCGCCGGGAGCGCTGCAGCGGTACTCCACGAGCACCGAGCACATCGTCGGAGCGATGACGGCGTTTCCTTACTATGTCGCCGGAGCCTGGAGCATCACCACGCCGCTCATGAAGGCATTCGATGGCGAGCTGCTGGCGAAGGAAGGGGCGGAGGGTTTTTACACGATGGCACTCGCGCCCTCGCTGGCCTCGACATTGACCGGACGCCTCGGCCTCGCGGATGATGTGTCCTTAGGCATCGCCCTGAAGATCCACGATGGCTCGATGGTGCGCGGCCGTTATCCCGTGATTCTGAGGACGCTCGAGCTTCTCGGCGTCGACATCGCCACGGCCCCCGATCTGCAACAGTTCCGAAAGCTGCCGGTCGCAAACGTGGCCGGAGCGATCGTCGGCGAAGTCCGCGCCGAATTCGACCTGGAGATTTTGTAGAAAGGATGAACGATGAAGGGTGAGGGATGAACAGTTGATCGGAGGCGTTCATCCTTCAGCCTTCATCCTTCATCATTTAAGGAGCGTCATGCGCAACGCAATTCTTCTAACGATGCTTTCGATCACGGCCGCTTCCTGCAACACCATCGGCGTCTCGAAAACGACCGGTGGCTTCAGCGAGATCTCGCCCGCGGTGGCGGCGGAGATGATCCTCGACAGCCAGCAGATCGTCGTGATTGATGTCCGCTCCACGGCAGACTATCGCGGCCCGGAAGGGCACATCGCCGGAGCCATCAATGCTCCGTTCGACGTGATCGAGACGCGGTTGCCGGAGCTGTTGCCGTACCAGAACCAGACCGTGCTCGTCTATGGTGAGACATCGACCGATGGCGCGGTGGCAGCCCAACTGCTCACCGTCGCCGGCTTCCGGAACATCGTCCACGTCAACGGCGGCATCAAGAATTGGATTGAACACGGCTACCGCACTGTTAATGCGCAGTGACCTGAATCCGATTCGAGGAAGAACCAAACTATGAAACGAGTCCTGATGGCCACCGCGGTGGCACTTCTCCCCTTCTGTGCGCAGGCGCAAATGGCCCCTTCGCTCAGCGTCGCGCTGAAGAACTACGCCGTGCGCTCGTCGGCCCAGTGTCCTGATAACCGCATCGCGGTCGACCCCGTCAGCGGCGTCAACGGCGGACCAACCGGATTCTCCCTCTACCAATTGACGCAGGAGTCGTCCGACCCGAGCTGCCAGCGCAAGACGTACCTGCTCTTTTCTCCGGCCACGTCGCAGGTTTTGATCGGAACGATCTTCGGCCTCGAACAGGACGGTAAGACGCCCGCGGCGAAGATCGCCGAAGTGGCAGGCGCCGCACTCAAGAGCAAAGTCGTCGCCACCATCGCTCCCTTTCCCCTGCCCGACGGCATCCACGCGGTCGCGATCACGAAGCAGTCGAAAGAGGCCGGAGGCGCCTTCACCTACAACGGCTTCCTCGACGCCTCGAACAACTATCTGATCGTCGGCACCCGAGGAAATCTGCGCAACGACCCGGGCAAGGCGCTGATCGAATCGATCGGCCTCGCCGGCGCAACCCGCCGCGGCAATCCGAAGGCGAAAGTTCAGATCGTCGAGCTGTCCGACTTCGAGTGCCCCACCTGCGGGCGCGCGCACAAGAAGGTCGAGCCGATCATCGCGAAGAATCTGGACAAGGTCGACTACTACCGCCTCGACCTGCCTCTCTTCGAGCATCACGAATGGGCTCTCAGCGCCGCCCTCGGCGCGCGTGCGCTCGCCAAAGTGGCGCCATCCAAGTACTGGAGCTACGTCAACTTCGTGTTCGAGAATCAGGAGACGATCGGCAAGCAGCCGTTCGACACGGTCCTCAAGAATTTCGCCGACGACAACGACGTGAACTGGAAAGCGGTCGAGAAGATCTACCGCTCCCCTGCCGAGAAAAAGGCGCTCATCGATCAAGTGAGCCGCGCGTTCGATAACGGCGTCCTTTCGACGCCGACCTACATCGTGAACGGCCAGGTCCTCGGCTTCGGCCCCGAGGGATCATTCACGATCGACGCGATCAAGAAAGCGCTCGGCGTGAAGTAGGAGCGAAGCCGCATTTCTCACACTTTCTAAGCGCCTACCTTCAAATCGAGCGCCTTCTCCCCCCACGCTTTTTGGGGGGGAAAAGGTGGCGAAGCCGGATGAGGGGGGCGTTAAGAAATGCGACAACCTTGTTCTCCGCGGGAGCCCTGAGAGAAGGCGCTGGATTGGAGAGTAGTTCAACGAAGTTCGAGAAGTGTGGCCTGCGCAGGACTCCACACCGCGACCTTCCCAGCGGCAATCGTGACGGTTGCCGCTGACGCGCCCGCAACGACGCGATATTCGCCCGGAGCGAGGCCGAGCATCCCGAAGAATCCGTTGCCGTCGGTGCGTGCGGTGCGCATGTCATGCGTGGCCAGCGACTCGACGGTGACGAGCGTGCCGTCGCCTTCCGCGTAACCCATCACCGCTCCGTTCGCCTCCTCGGCGTGTCGCGGTGCGGGAAGCGTGGCGGCGAAGAGCGGCAAGTCGGTGTACTCGAAGGCGGTCCGTCCGTCCGTGCTCTTGCGCAGCGCCAGGAAGAACTCCTCATTCGGACGCTTCGGCGTGTACACACCGGCAACCGGGATCGCGTATGGATTGTGTCGTACGGCGTCGTTGGTGCTGTTGGCGAGGATCGACCACGGCTTCGTGTCGCCCATGGCAAAGAAGATGATTCCGTCGGCGTTCGCGGCACGGGCGCGGCGAGCTTGCCGGAGCGTTCCTTCGATGGAATTGAGATAGGCGCCGATGCCCGGTAGTGCCGCGCGGCCATTCGTATGCGCGGTGGTCACGAGAAACTGCAGCCAGTCGTCGAACTGCTTCTTCTCCGCCGGCACGTGCTCCCGCTTGTAAAGCATCGGACTGCCAGCGTCGATGATGCCTTCGCGCAGCCACCCTTCCCAATCCTGAAAGGCGACGCGATAGGCGTCCGTGTTCTTGAACCCGCCGTTCGCGCCGGGGCCGGTGCCCCAGGAGATGAGGGCCGCGGAGATCGTGATCGAGGGACGGATTGCCTTCGCGCCGAGGGACACGCGGCGAACAAAATTCGTGACCTGCTCGCGGCGCCAGTCGTTCCAGAGCGGATCCTTGGCGCGCGGCAGACGCCCGTAGCGCGCACGAAAACGCGCCACGCTGGTTTCGTTGTATCCGACGTCGGCGCGCGGCGACTCGGGATAGCGAACGCGGTCGAGGTGCAGGCCGTCGATGTCATACGCGCGCACGAGGTGGAGCAGAACGTCGGCCGTGTACGCCGCCGCCTGCGGATGCCCGAGGTCGGCGTACCAGTCGGAGGCGAAGAGATAGCGCCCTTTGCTCGTGCGCGTTCCCCACTGCCGCGCTCCACGAAACGGCTTGCGCGTTTTCGCATCCCAGAAGTGCTGCAGGAAGACGTGATGCGGATCGCGCGGAAGCGGATCGACTGCCGGATCGCCGCGAAAGACCGCTCCCACGATCACGAATGCATGCACTTGAATCCCGCGGCTGTGCGCGAGGTCGAGCATCGCGCGGAGAGGATCGAAGGTGCCGTCGAGCGTCTCCGCCAGCGGCTCGGAAGCATCGAGGTACCAGGCATCCCCGCGCCGCCGCACCTGCACGAAAAGTGCGTTGGCGTTGCTGTCGACCGCCGCATCGACGATGCGGTTCACATCCGCCGGAGTGGCGAACGGAGTGCGAAAGGTGTCGACCCAATAGGCGCGGTACTCGTCCGCACACGCGGCAGAGGCCGTGAGGAAGAGGATGATTGCGATGAACCGCTTCATGGACCGTGAAGATTGTAAATGGTGATTATTCAATGTTGGGTGTTGAATCGCCACGAAGAAGAGCTGCTATCCAAGCCGTCATCCATCGTGTCATCAGGATGAAACCGGGACTAACAGCATTTGGTGTCATCCTGAGACAGCCGGAGCCGCCATCGGTGCTCGATCGATTTGCGCAGCGTGTTGTGGCGGCACATTCGGCGCGGGCGGATCGATTCACGTGGGCGGCTCCGGCAGTCTCAGGATGACACGAAACTAGAGCCTTCCTCAATCGACACCAAAACACAAAAGAAGGATCAATCTGGAACTTTCATGAAAGCATCACCCTTCGTTCAACATGCACATCAACAAACCGCCACCCGGCAACCGGCCACTGAAGACATTGGAGCGCGTTCTCTCGAAGGCCGGCATCGGCTCGCGCACGGAGGCGCGGACGTGGATCGGCGGCGGGCGCGTGCAGGTCAACGGGCGCGTTGTGCGCGATCCTGACGTGTGGGTCGACCTCGAGCTTGACCGCATCGAATTCGATGGCAAACCGTTGCGCAGCGAGCAGCGCGTCTACGTTCTTCTCCACAAACCGGCCGGCTACCTGACGACCTATCGCGATCCGCAGTCCCGGCCGACGATCTACGATCTCCTCCCCGACCGCGAGCGACACCTCGTTCATGTCGGCCGCCTCGATTTCGACACCAGCGGTCTGCTCATCCTGACGAACGACACGCAGTTCGCCGAACGGATGACCAATCCCGAGTATCACATCCCGAAGACGTACCTCGTCGAAGCCTCGCGCCCCATTACTGACGATGAGCTCGACGTCCTGCGCAGCGGCATTGAGCTGCGCGACGGACCGACGCGTCCCGCGCGTGTCGAGCGCGTAGGCGAGAGCGGCGGCAACGGCGTCTTCGAGATCACGATCACCGAAGGCCGCAACCGCCAGGTGCGCCGCATGGTCGAAGCGCTCGACGCAAAGGTACTGAAGCTCGTCCGCGTCGCCATCGGCCCGATCCGCATCGGCGACCTGCCGGTCGGGAAGATGCGCGAGTTGACGGGGGATGAGGTTGTTGTGTTGGGGGGTGGGGGGTAGGGAGTGGGGGGTAGGGAGTGGGGGGTAGGGAGTGGGGGAAGTGGGACGCGTTGAGAAGGATGAATGGTGAAGGATGAAGGATGAATGACTCCTGCTGACTTCATTCATCCTTCATCCTTCGTCGTTCATCCTTCGCAACGCTCCGACCCCCGACTGCCGACCCCCGACTCCCGCGATCCACCCCCCACTCCCCACTCCCCACCCCCGTTATACGATCAACATCACATGTGGACCGCACGCCGAATCATCAAAGAGCTCGCTGACTCCGACCGCCGCCGCCGCATTCTCGTCGCCTTCTGGCGCTTCGGAGACGACACCGCGAAGATGCTGGCCGTGGCGCAGCTCGCCAAGGCCCTGCACTTTCGCGAGGAGTCCATCCGCAAGCTCCCCGTCGAAAAGAAGGCGGAGATGTTTGCCTCGCGCGCCACGGCGCCGGAGTTCGAACAGGCGCTCGACACAGCGCTGATGCACTACCACACCCACGAGCAGAGCGCGCTCCTGGCAGCGTTCCTCGATCAGTGGAAGATCCCGCACGTAGACGGCTCGATCGAGGCGGACGAATACACCGCGCCGTCGGAGGAACAAGTGCGCGCTGCCGTAAAGGCGGTCGAAGGTTTCCCGCCACGCGACGTCGTGATCTATCTCGCTTCCGCCGGATTGCTGATGGGCGAGGATTGGCGCGCCGCCACATGGCCGGTCGTGGATGATCTTGCGGCGAAACTCGCCGATCAGTGATCGATGGATCGGATCCACTTGCTGATTAGCCCTTGATCAGCCGCATTTCTCACACTTTTCAAGCGACTCTCTAACATCGAGCGCCTTCTCCCCTCGCGGTTTTGGCGAGGGGAGAAGGTGCCGAAGGCGGATGAGGGGTGTCGTGCAATCGAGCGAAATGGAGTTCTAACCTCCGCGAAGTTTCTCCTTCGTCAGCTGCGTTTGCCGCGACAGTCAAACGCCCCCTCATCCGGCTTCGCCACCTTCTCCCCCACAAAAAGCGTGGGGGAGAAGGCGCTCGATGGAAAGGAGTCGCTGAAAAAGAGCGAGAAACGTGGGCCATCTAGTCGCGCCTCACTCCGGCGCCAACCGTCCCGCCGCCTGCCCCAGCACGTACTTCCATTCGCCAGAAATGCGCACGTACGTGTCGCTGAACCAGAGTTTGTAGTGGAATGGCTCGCCGTCCTCGGTCCCTTTGGCCGAGAGCAGCGCGGTGATCACGGCGGTGTCGCCCCATACGCGGACAGCTTGCTCGCTGTCGGTCTGATATTCGTAGACGACGCGGCCGCTGCGCGCTTCTTCCAGCAGGTCGGCCTTCGTGAAGACCTTGCCGCGGCTGCCGATCAACACGAAGTCGTCCGCCAGAATACGGTCCATCGTCGCTGCGTCGTTCTTTTCGACGGCCGCCTGATACTCCGTGTCGATCGCCGCTACAGCTTTCTGATCCTCGATCAACTGATCCGTCATGTCATCCTCATTCGGGGGTCGCGGTTCGGGAGTCGGGAGTCGGAGCAATGCAAGTCTTCCGACACCCGACTCCCGAAACCCGACCCCCGTCACAATGGCAACCAGTAGGAAACCTTCACAAGAAACACGTCACGCGACGGTTCCGTTCGGATGGCACGAAAATCGCGGATGAAACGGAAGTCACCGATGGGCGCGACGTCGGCGCGGTTTTCGTTCCAGACCACGTACAACGCCGAGCCGGGCCGGAACTCCCAGCGCACCACAGCGCTGCCTCGCACGCTGCGGAAATTGAAGTCGGGATTGCCCGGGTCGCCGGTGAATGCCACGTAGTCGCGCGTCCTCGCGGCGGCGAGCGAGTGGTAATCGTGATAATCGCCGGCTGCCACGAACGGCTGCAGATAGAGCTGGAACGAGAGATGCGAGCTGACCGTCCAGTCGGCGCGCGTGCCTAGCTCGAACGAGCGCTGCTCCAGGTCCGCGAACACGTAGCGCGTCCCATAGGTCGCCACCGCCGTCGGGTCGCTGAGCGCCTTCACATACGCGGTGTGATCGTGCGAGCGCGTGAAGGCGGGGCTGACGGTCACGTGAAGATTCGGCACCGGCAGCGCCGAGAGGTCCATGCTGAGCGAGCGGTTGTAGGAACCATCCTGCGAATGGTCTGCGTGCCCGTTCCATCCGACCGTGAAGCGCTTGCGGGTATCGCTGGAAACATTGGCGTCGCTGCTCCAGCTCGCCGGCATGCGCACGAGCGGACCGCCACGCGTCAGGCGATCGGACAACGCTCCCGTGTTGAGAAAAAGAGATTGATGCACATACCAGTAGTTCAGCAACGTGGCCTGCGAATCGACGAATGCTCCCTGCTCGATGGTGTTGCCGTCGAAGTTCCGGTTCTGCCAGACGCCGAACCATGACGATTTGGAGCGCAAATGCGCCGTCGGATTGTCATTCACGTACTGCATCAGCGCGTGCGACGAGATGATGTCAGTCCGCTGCATGAAGCCGGTGTCGTTGGTCTCGAATCCAGGCGAAAACGCCTGCACCTGCACGTTGGGACGCCAGAAGCCTGTGGCCTTGGAGAGCATCATCCTGCCGCCCCATCCGCTCAGCGAGGTTCGCGTCGGATCGAACTGAATGTTCTCCGCGTCGGGCCGCTGGTAGTAACGCGACGACGATGTCTGCGCCAGCGCGATCGCATCCTCGCTGCCGGTCACTTTCGATCCCACAGCCGAGCCTTCGAGAATCCACGATTTGTTCAGGAAGCTCGCGTATCCATCCACCCCCGCCGTCAACGCGTCGCTGCGCAGCGACGAAAGATCATCGGGAAGACTGCGATTGACGGAGGTGAGCATGAATCCGAGCCGGTTGCCGTCGCCGATCTCCTTCGTTCCTCGGGAGACGAAATAATTCGTCAACGGTTCGACGGTCTGCCGCCCGGACACGCCGCCGCTCACGAACCGCGCATGCTCCGCCGCAGTAAGCGCGTCGAGCTCACCGATTGCCCAGCCGCCCGGCAACTTGCCGGTGAGTTTCGCGGCGCCGAGGATCGTCGTGTCGGATGGGGAGACAGAGAAGTCCGCGTCCGGCGACACCTGCGGCGCGCGCCCGATCCGCCGCGTGTAGAAAAGACTCGGCGGAAAAAAGAAGTTGAAGTGGCTCGGCGCGGGCGTGTCGCCGAAAGCGAAGATATTCAACCCTTCCGTGAAGAAGGGCCTCTTCTCCGGATAGAACGTCTCGAACTGGCTGAGATTGACGACCGCCGGATCGACTTCCACCTGGCCGAAGTCGGGATTGATCGTCCCGGTCAGCGTGAGGCTCGACGTCAGCGCGTACTTCACGTCGAGACCGCCGTCGGCCTTGTAGTCCTGATTCTGGAGCAGCGGATTGTTCGGATCCTTGTGCGAGAGGATGTCCGTGCGCGTCACCGCGTACGGCACGAGCTCGAGCGGGCGCCCGCGGTGAATCCCTTCCAATCCGACGATGTCCGCGAAGTGCGAGACGAACCCTGTCTCCCCTTTCTTCGTGTTGACGATGCGCACCCATTCGTTGTTGCGCACGGTCCGCCGCGTGATGTTGAGTCCCCACACGTGGACCGGCTTGTCCGGAAACCGCAGCTGCGAGAACGGCACCCGCACCTCGGCCACCCAGCCGTCGGGCACGATCTTCACTGCCGAATCCCAGACACCGTCCCAGCTCACGTCCTCGCCGATGTCGTTGTACAGAACCGAGTCGGCCTGCACGTTGGCCGGCGTGACCGTGAAGGCGTTGCCCGAGAGGTGGTCATGTTGCGAGTCGATGTTGATGGAGAGGAAGTCGCTCTGATCGGAAAAGTTATCGCGGCGAAAGATGACGCGCGAGGGCGTCTGCGGGTCGGTCATCTTGGCGCCGAAGTAAATGGCCTGATCGTCGTACACGATGCGGATGCTCGTCGCCATCGTCGGCGGCTTTCCGTCATCCGGATCGTGTTGCGAGAACTCCGTGAACTCCGGCGCGCTTTGCCAGGCAGCATCGGAGAGATCGCCGTCGATGACCGGACCTTTGGCCACGCGGACAGCACGAAGCACCGGATGCTCCGGCCAGTTGGCCGCCCGTGCTGCGGTGACCACGCCGATGGCAGCGAAGAAAACGAGTAGAGAGCGCTTATTCATGTGCGTGCGAAGAATACGGGATCGGAGCCTAAGAAAAACCGAACCACAGAGACGCAGAGGTCACAGAGATGCAAAGCTCCTCTGTGCTCTCTGCGCCTCTGTGGTGATGGTGTGGTGGCGGAACCGGAATTCAGCGAGCCTGCCGCGTGACCCTAGCCTCGGGGAGCGTGATCTTGATTTCGCGCCGTGCGTCGCTCTCCTGAAAGGCCACATCATGAAGCTTGGCGACGCTGGTAATAGGAGAAGTCCACACGACCAGATCCCAGTTGCCAGCCTGCGGGAGCGGAAACGCAAAACGGCCTTCCTTATCGAAGGGAACCGCGAACCCCCAGCTCTTTCCCGGCTTGAACTCGGAGGGGTAGAAGCTGATCTGTCCGTGCAACGGTTGACCCGATAGTTTGGCGCTGCCGGCAAGGATCACAGGGCGAATCGGTATCAACGTCTCGAATCGCGGGCCGGACGGCACATCGAGGTTCATCCCTTCGGAGACTACGTACAACGTTCCGCCCATCTTCAGAAAGGTCCGAATCGTCCACTTGCCCGGGACAATGTCGTTTGCCGTGACGGTGGCACCGGTCGTATTGATGGTAAATCGCTTTCCCTCCTCGGAAGAACCGGCCACCATGACCGACGTGATGCGCCCTGCTCTGAGGTTGTCACGGACGGAGTCGCTGTAATCGAGATGCAGGACCAGCGCCCCGCTCTGCGGCGAATCGGCCAGAACCAGTGCTGGACAAAGAAGAAAGGCGATCAGAAGGGAAGCGAAAGTGTAGGCGCGGTGCATGTCGGTCTCCTTTGCGTAGGTGCTGGTTGCGGTCTCTCTACGCTATTGAGACGCGCGGGAAAACGTTTGGTTACTCCCGGGTCAATCGACGATGAACAGGCGCACACCGGTTTCCGTTGACGACCGATGCGGGGCGACCTCGTCCGAGACCTGGTACGACATGCCTTGCGAGAGCGTGTGACTGGTCCCGTCCTGGATTTCTGTCAGGAGAACGCCCTCGAGCACGAGGAGGATGTGGCCGCGAGAGCACCAATGATCGGCGAGGTAGCCGGGAGAATAGGTAACCATGCGAACACGCACATCGCCCGCTTGAACGGTTCGCCAGTGGGCGACGCCGCTCTCTCCGGGATGGATGGTCTCCGGCACCGCGGTCCAGTCGGTAAGCTCGAATGGGACGTTCTCGATTTTCATGCAGGCCCTCCGTCTTTCGCTTGCTGTGAAGTAGCGCAGACGTCCTCGTCTGCTACCGCCGGGCGTCCTCGCCCGGCAGGGGTTTTCGGCTCGATCGCCATGCAACTGTCTTCCGCGTCGCACACGCGAAACATCCCGTCGGGCGAGGACGCCCGACGGTAGCAGGCAAGGATGCCTGCGCTACGATAAACACCCGATGACGCCGTCAGAACATCAAGGTGTCCACGCTCGAGGCGTGCGCAAGTCCTTCCACTCCGCCGGCCGCCGGGTCGAAGTACTCAAAGGAATCGACCTCGACCTTCTTCCCGGTGAAGTCGTTGGGCTGATCGGACCGAACGGCGCCGGCAAGACCACTCTCATGTCATGCCTCCTCGGCTTTCTGCGGCCGGAAGAAGCCCGGATTACCTTCGACGGCCTGCCCAACAACGACCTCACCATTCGCGGGCGCACCGGTTTCGTCCCCGAGCGGATGAACCTCGGGCGGAGAGGCACGGGCTGGCAGTTCCTCCGCTACATGGCGCGCATCTCCGGCGTTCCGCGCGACGAGATCGACGATCGCGTGGCCAGCATGCTGGAGCGCCTCGGCCTCACGAGCGCCAGGCACGCCAGCCTGCGCGAATACTCGCGCGGAATGCTGCAGCGCATCGCCATTGCGCAGGCACTCCTGCACAAGCCCGATTTCATTTTCCTCGACGAACCGGCGTCCGCACTCGATCCAAACGGCGTCCTCCTCGTCCGCGATCTCATCAACGAAGAGAAGCAGCGCGGAGCGATGGTGCTGCTCAACTCTCACCAACTCGCGGAAGTGGAGAAGGTGTGCGACCGCGTCTTGTTCCTTCACGGCGGCCTCGTGGCGCGTGCGGAGACGCTTCGCAATGCCGATCGCTGCGTCATGGCCATCCGACTGCTGAGCGGATCGTTTGACGCGATAACAGTAGAGCGGATCGCCGGCGTCGCGCCAACCGACGACATTGTGATCGTCTCCTCCGAGACGGAGCGCGGCGTTGCACTGATCGTTCGACAACTGATCACCAGCGGCGCGGACATCGTGGAGATCCGGCCGCAGACCGCGGACCTCGAAGGCATTTTCCGAGGTGCGTCATGAACGCGGCCGTGGTCATGGAAACGATGCGGCGGCATTTCACCAGCATCGGCTTCATCACGTACTTGATTCTGATTGCTATGACCGGCCTGTTCGTGGCGACCTTCAACACGCCCGCCTCCATCTGGCCGGGACTGGTGGCGATCCTGTCGATCATCACCGGCGCCGCAATCATCGGACCGGAGTTCTCGACTGCACGACTCCAACTGATCGTGTCGCGGCCGATCCGGAGATCGGTCTATTTGCTCTCGCGCGTGACCGGAGTGCTGGCCAGCGTCGCCGTCGCCGCGACTGTGGGAGTCACGTCCGAAATCGTAGCGCGCCTTCTGCTCGGATCCGCGGTGCCGTGGCTGCCTCTTGCAACCGTCTATGCGAGCTCTCTCCTGGTCTCGCTTCTGGCAATCTCCCTCCTGACCATGCTCGGCAGCCTCACCACCGCCTACTTCAACGTAGCCATCTACGCCGGCGTCCAGGTCGCGCTCTCCGCAGTAGAAACGCTGTTAGGCCTTCTCCGCACAAGACCCAACAGCCTCAGCGAGTTTCTCCACAGCCATCAACAACTGGAAAATGGCCTCATCGCCCTCGACGACCTCCTCTTCCCCGCCCCCCCGCCCCACCCCGACACCGCATGGCTTCTCCGCGTCGCCGCAACCGCCGCCGCAGCACTGGTCCTGGCGTGCATCGCGTTCGAGCGCCGCGAGGTGCCGTACGGCGGGGAGTAGATCGCGCGGCGTTCGGGTCACGCGCGGCGTTGGGGTCAGGCCCTTGGTCAACGCATGGTTGAGTCGATAGACAAAGGCCTGGCCCCAATCGGAACCAATCTTGATCGTCGCTGAAGGTGCGGAAAGGCGCTCGGTGCCGGTAGCCAGGCAGAACGTGAGGAGAACAGCTCCAAGGTTCTCGCCGAGGTTGACAAGAACCGGACAGAAATGGCACGTGGATGCCGGCTTCAGTCAGTCGCACCCGTCGGACGGCACACCCTCGCCCTGACTCATTGATCTTGAATCGTTCTACGACTGACTTTCAGGCCCGCAACGCGGCGAGCGCGCGGTCGTGCTGGTCGAGCAGTTCGTCGCTCTCGGAGAACGCCTGCTCGCATCGCCGGATCAGGTTCGAGATGTGTCCTTCACTTCGAAGCCGGAGCGACGCGGCAATCGAGCGCAGCGTGACCAGACCTTCATGCCATCCGAGCCACGCAACCAGGCTTCGCAGGATATGGCCTTGCGTCGAGCGAATGGTCTCTGCTGTCTCCCCCGCAGCCTTCGCCACCGCACTTACGATCATGTGCATCTTCGGCCTCGCCACCGCGCGCTGCGTCCGAGGATGGTCCGTCGAGCGCACTTTCGACTCGACCTGCTTGCGCATCGTCTTGAGCCATTCCTCGCTACCGAGGTATAGCTGATTGGTGAGCTGGTCCCAAAGGCGATCCTCGCAGCCGATCTTTGCCAGCACGAAGTCGCGGTACGCCGATTGCGCATTCGCCTCGTCGGGACCGAACAAACCATGAACCGCCGCCACGTCCAGCCAGCTTGGCGCCGGCTCCAGTCCGGCGGTCGGGCGATAACTCGACCAGGGATACTGCTCGGGGCGCTCGCACATCTTCGCGCGCACCGGATTGAGCACGACGTAGCGCAACACGTCCGCGAAATACGCCTCCCGGTCGATCAGCAGCGCCTTGAAGCGTCCCTGAAAGAGATGGCCGCATCGCCCGTGGACGCGATTGAACCAGTTCGCGTACGCGCTGTTGAGCCATTGCATTCCTTGCGAGAGGTTCGGCTCCGGCGTCTGCAGAACGAGGTGAAAGTGGTTCGTCATCAGCACCCAGGCCGTGACCGACCAACCGAATCGGAGCGCCGCCGCACCGAGGAAGGTCAGGAACTTTTCCCTGTCCCGGTTGGTGCGAAAGATCGCGCGGCGTTCATTGCCTCGGGAGGTGATGTGGTACAGCGCATCAGCGAACTCAAGTCGTAGCGGTCGTGCCATAGTGCCACCGAGCATCCCTCGGCAGCGCCAGAACACCGAGGAAATCCAAAAGGAGTAGCGAAAGCGGCCCCGGACCTCCTCGGAATGGAAGATCGCTCTACGGTGGGTGGAATGGCTGATTGCAGAGCCGACGACCGAAGGTCTGGCCCCGACGGGTCCCAATGATCGGGGTCAGGCCTTCGATCGTCGCAGGGGTGAGTCGATAACCAAAGGCCTGGCCCCAATTGGAACAGGAACAGATGAATTGGAACAGATGGGCGTGGCCCCAATTGGAACAGATGGACGACGGTCCCCATCTGCGTCCATCTGCGGATCGTTTTATGTTTCCTCGGCAGGCCTGACATTCGGATTCAGGCAGACGACCGGCTCCGCAGCATCCAACGTTTTCAAGTGCGTCAGCAGCCGCGCGCGTACCTCGGATGGCGTACCCGAGGAGTCGAGGGCGAGGAGGTCGCAGGCGCGACGGAGCTGGTCCGCGCTCGTGGCGGGATTCTCCGCAAACCGCAACGCCTCGGGGAGAAGTGGCATAGATAGGTCATCCGCAGACGACGCAGATGCACATAGATAGAGACCGACTCTTATCTGCGTCCCTCTGCGTCATCTGCGGATCGTCTCTCAGATCAGAATGCATCCGCAAGCCTGCGAGCAATCGCAGCGTAGCCCAGCGCTCCCGGATGGAAATGATCGATCGGACTGATGCGGTCGTCGCGCACGAGAAGATCGACGATCCGAACGACCGTGACGCCTGGCGTCGATGCGAACTCCTGAATCAACCCGCTATCCCATAGGTTCACCTGCGTATCGATCCATGAAAGCGACGCTGCGACGCTGTTACGCCGATACGGGTTGTACAACCCGAGGAGATAAATCCGCGCCGAGGGATTCATTCGCTGGATGACAGCGACGACACCTTCAACCCTGATGAGCGTCCTCTCGCGCTGATACCACGGCCAGACGGTGCTGAACAGGCGCGCCCACGAGTCGCCATAAAGATCGTTTCCACCTACGGACAGGACGATGACGTCTGCCTGTCCGATCGCCACACGCACAGCCGGCTCGCGCAGTACCCGCGCGACATTGGCTGTTCGGGCACCGTCGATCCCGAGATTCAGCGTGGCGCTGACAACCGAGGATTTCGCTCGTAACTCACGATCCAACCAGCCCGGCAAACCAAGCCGCTGCTCGTCACCAGCTCCGTGAGCAACCGAGTCACCAAGCACGACTACCCGAAGCGGGCCGCTACCCGAGTGCACCGGCATCGCAATCCTCGCTCCCCGATCAGGGCGCAGGACAACGGCGGCTGTGATGCCAGCGCACAGGAGGAGAAGCGCGATGAGCGGCCGCCGCATGCGTACAAGTACGTGATGAGACGGACATGGTTTGCGACGGTGGGGAGGAAGTCCTTAGGACTATCCGGCTGCCGGCGAGATATGGCACTTCGGTCGATGCTGTTCTGACGAACGAAATCGCGGCGTCATCGAGGCCACCTCATCGGGGTCAGGCCTTCGATCATCGCAAGGGGGAGTCGATGACCAAAGGCCTGGCCCCAATTGGAACCATTCTGTCTTCGAAAGATTCAAGGTTTGGCCGCTGCGAACACAATTTTCGCGGACTGATAACCAGCCGTTACTGCAATGTTCACCGGCGCGGGTGGTGGTGAGCCGGATGTGACCGCGTTCAATTGTTGCCGGTCGAGGGGCCAGATCTCATAGCGGCCGGGGGGAAGATGCGTTAGCAAAAGCCGGCCTTGGCCGTCGCTGAACATGGGCAAGCCCTGGTAATTGATCATTCCTTCCCAGACAGGAATCGGCAGCTGGACTCCGTCGATGCGGATCAGCACCGAGACACCGGTCAACGCGGCGCCTGATGTCGTCTCGCAAACGATTTCGAGAGAGGCGTTGCCGTCGGGGACCCGGACGAGGATGTCGTCTGCCCCTTGCGCGAGCGAGTTGAATCGGGCGACACCGATGGAGCCTGATCTTGGGAGAACGAAAACCATACCGTAGTCTTCGGGGCTGACTGGCAATAGGATGCGGCCGTCCTCGTCGGTAGCTCCTACAAGATGTGTTCCGTTCCGAGTGCTTACGTATACGGCTGCCGAAACTGGCGCGCCGAACGCGTTCGTCACAACGACCGGCCGGTTTCCGGCCGCCTTGAGCCGCACTTGGGGAGTCTGGTCGGTTGCCGTCTCGTCGAGGGTGATCCATGATGTCTCCGAGGATTGATATCCACTCTTCGAGACAGCGAGCCTGTAGCTGCCGGCCGGAAAGGCGCCCAGCTCGAAGCGTCCGTCCTCCCCGCTCCGTAGCGTGACGTAGTTTGAGTGATCGTCGTTTTTCATCGTGACTTCGATGCGTGCGTCGCGGATGGGCTGTCCACTGGAGTCGTCCATGACGTGTCCCAGAAGCCGCCGGTTCGGAACGGAGATGGACCACCTGTTCTTATCGCCGTCGATGCGCTCTGTCTCCCGCCAGAATGGAATGAGTGGCCGCTGCGTAACGGTCGCGACATAGGTCCCCTGTTGCCAGACCTCTTCCGTCACGCTCCCCTCGCTGTCCGTCGTCACCGAGGAAGTCCACGAGCTATCCTCTGGATGAATGCGGACGGTGGCTCCGGCGAGTGGCTTGTCGTCGTAGCGGACGGTAACATCCAGCACCGACGGAGAGATCTGCATTACTGCCTCTGCCTCGCCCCCGTCGGTCAACGTCACGAGTTTGCCGATTCGCTGAAGTGGATTCGCACCTAAGACGATCACACGGTATTTGCCCGGCTCGAGCGCATCGACAACCGCCTCCTTTTGCCCCCCAGGGAGCCGTCCGCTGTGCGCGAGCTCGTCGCCAGGAGGCCCCGGCAGCAATCGTCTTACTTCCCACCCGACCTCCTCCTGGCCGACTGCCGGAACGAGGCTGATGGTCAGCGATCCACCTTTGGACAGACGTACTGAAAGCTCAGTATCCGCAACGGCCTTGGGCAGGGGAACGGTACGCCTTGCATAACCGGCCATGGCCACGCGAACAAACTGCGGCCACACGTCAGCGACAGGCGCGCGGAAGTTACCTTTCCGGTCGGTCACCGCAAGCGAGTCGCCGTTGGGCAGATACACGCGGGCATCTCGGAGCGGAATTGCGGTTTTCGCGTCGATGACCGTCCCCGACAGGATAGGCATTTTCTGCAGGAACACATTGCCAACCTCTACCTCGCGCAGTTGCCGTTCGACACTCCGGTATCCGTTGCTCTTGAGCAGCAGAGTACAGCCGCTGCCAGGATGGCGGAGATCCACGCCCGGCACCGGCACGCGCGAGACAGACCACTTCCAGGTCAAATCCTGGCATCGAAGCTCAAAATCGAGGGTCGCTCGTGTCGAGCCATCCGATAGCCGCGGGGCCAGCTTATGGTGCTGCGAGGCTGCGGGAAGACTGACTACGTTGGCGCCGGCCTGGATCGTTCCGGTTGCGATCTGCTTGAGGTCAGAGGAGATCCACACGAAATCCCGGACAGTGTCCGAAGGGGCGACGGTGCCCGGGATCTCGTTAACAGCTTGGCAACGCTGCTGAATGCAGAACGTGGAAGGCGGGGCTGCAACAGTCTGAACCGCCAAAAACGCGGCGATCAGGATCGTCACAAGCTGGACCGTCCGTCTGACCCGCGCTTGATGGTCACGGACACTAGCTTCCACTCGCCGGAGCGGTAGGGCAGGCGAGGTCCACGCCTATCTTCAACTAATAGGACAACGCAGCCGGATTTCGTGGAGCCGGCGCAACCGTCCGCACCCAAATAACCGTCGCATTGCCCAGTTAGTTCGCACGCGGTGAAATCTACATCGAAGTCGAACATGCTGCACAAGACCCACGCGTTGTAAAGAGTGGATTGACAGCCCGTGCAGCCGGTAAAGGGACTGGGACCGCAATACTGGCACTGGGCTTGGGAGTCCGTGGCGGTGAAGACAAGAAGGAGGAGAACGGCAATACCGAGGAGCATTCCTTTCATACGTTAAAACCTCCGAACAGATGGTACATCTATGCTGCTAGCTGTGTCTACAGCCACTCTTGTCGTGGCGGTACGACAGAGTTGTGGAACGAATAGGAGTCGCCTGCGTGGTTGCCACGTTCCTTTCAGCAGATGAGGCCAGCGATGGTGTGGCCTACGTTTGCGTCCGGATCGTGGCCCCGATTCGCGTCCCGTCTACAATCCCCCACCCATGCCCGCCTTGATCATCGCTCTCGCTCTCGCGATGTTCCTCCTCGCGAATGTCGCCGCGTATCGCGTGCTCGTGCGGGTGCATCCGCGCAGGCGGGGGGGCGTCATCGCGTTGGTTGTCGTCGGGAATGCGATGTGGGGGGTGTTTCCGTGGCTGAATGCTCGGACGGATTTCTCGCGCTTCGTGCGGCGTCATCTGGGCAGGCCTTTGATCATCGCAGGGGTGAGTCGATTACCAAAGGCCTGGCCCCAATCGGAACCACACCAACGGGGCATGCCAGAGAAGACCGTTATCCCACCAAGACTTCGACGCGGCTCCGGCCCGCGCCTTCTGGAGTGACCGCGACACGCACTCCGATCCTCTCCTGCAGAACGTCGATGTGACTGATGATCCCGATCAGTCGACCGCCGGCCTGAAGCTGTTCCAGAACGGCCAGCGCCATGTTCAAACTGTTCGAGTCGAGAGCGCCGAAACCCTCATCGATGAAAAGACTCTCGACTTTCACTCCCTGCGCGGACGACATGCTCGCCAATCCCAGAGCGAGCGCGAGGCTCACGAGAAAACGCTCGCCACCGGACAGACTGTGAACGCCGCGAACTTCGTCTGCCATGTCGTGGTCGATGACCTGCAGCGCCAACTCATTCCCGCGTGTTCGCGCCAATTCGTAACGCGGATAGAGATGTCGGAGTTGGCTGTTCGCGAGATCAACGAGGCGTTCAAACGTCAACGATTGCGCGAAGTCGCGGAACCTTCGACCGTCCGAAGATCCGATCAATGCAGACAATCGCTGAGAGACTGTTGAGCGCGCAATGGCCACCTTAAGGCCTGCGCGAAGGGAAGCAGCACGTTCTCCACACTCTTTGTCACGTCGGAGCTTGTCGTTAAGCAATGTGAAGGTGTCGTTCGCCGTCTTGAGCTCAGTGGCGGCTGCGGCCATCGCCTCAGTGAGAGCCCCTTCGGCAATCGAGGGATGGCCAGATGCTCGGTGGCGCTCGGACGCGGCCTGTCGTTCCTCGATAATGGCTCTCGCGTTGCCTGCCAACTGGCGGAGAAGAGCGAGTTGAGTTTCCTTCGCATCGGCCCACGCCTCCCCGCGCTGAATCGCGTCGCGCGCGAATGTGACATCGAGTTGAAGGGCATCCAGCTTGGCATCGAGCACTTCGGTCGCGGTACGCAGTGCATGCCTACAGCGTTCGCTCTCCTTGGTCGCATTCTCCATGTCTGCGGTTCGCACAGTCGCGGCGTCCTTGGCACGTGATCGTTGGTCGTCGGCGTCGTGCCAACGCTCGTTCGCACTTTCGGCGCGAACGCGGTACTCCGTTCGCACTTCTCCGGGCGCGCGCCCGCCAATTACACCAGCTCGCTCATCGCGAAGGGCGGCGAGATCGCTCACCTTTTCGTTGTATTCGGAGTCGTTGACGTATCGCAATCCTTCGGCGGCTGCTGACTCTGCACGCTTCGTCGCAACATCGAGCGCGAGCTCCGCCGCTCGCTCCCGGAGGGAGGCTAACTCCGCGGTCGATTCGTTCCAGTCGGCAGCGATGCGGCGACTCTGCTCAATCGCACGCTCGACTGGGTCGATCGTGCGCCATCCCGACAGCACATCAGCGAGAACACGATCGATCTGATCACCTGCTCCATCGCGCCGTGTCTTCGCGGTGCGGAACTGGATCTCTTTGGTCTGCAAAATGCCGTTGGCGGCGTCAATCTTCTGCCGCAGTTCAGTCAGCTCCCGATCGAGACGGGCTATCTCATGTCGAATCGTCTCACGCTGCGCCGAGAGGTCGCGCCGGCTCCTCTCCAACGCATCTAGCACCTCGACCCGCTTTTCGGCGTCTTCGGCGATGTTCCCGATGACCGCGGCACTTACCCCGAGGACGTTTACCAGGTTCGCCAGTTCGGAAGCGACCTCGTCCCGCTTCCGCACTGCTCGTTCGCGCGCGGCCTCAGCCGCGGAATGCTCCCGATGAAGTCGTTCGATGTCCCTCAGGGCCGCGCTTTGTTGCGCCTCGCTCTGAGCTTTCGCCGTCATGGCCTCGCGGACTAATCGCTCGATCTCTCCGACACGCGCCTGATCACTGGCCACGCGGGTGCGCAGGACATCGTCCACAAACTCAGTGTGATGCGAAGTCGCGCCACAGACCGGACACGGCTCGCCTTCGACCAACTGCAGCCGCAACCATTCAGTGGTTTCTTCCGCCGACGCCGCGGACAAGTTGAGTGCCCGTTGCGCTTCACGCAGCGAAGCCTCGTGGACCGGCAGTTCTCTCGTAGCGATCGCCGCGGTTTCACATGCCGCGTCGAACGCACGCGCCTGCTCCATCTCCTCGTTATCAAGACGGCGTACGTCAGCGGCCGTCTTCTCGAGTTCTTCGGACCAGTGTCGCTCCTCGGTAGCCACAGCTTGCGCTCGAAGTGCCGCATCGCGCCTTGCATTGAGCGCCGCACGATCGATTCCGCTGAGCGATACCTCGATCGATGCGATCTCCCCGGCCACAACGCGCTCCCGTTCCACCGCCGTAAGTTTTTCGACTGACTTCGTTTCGATCGTGTAGGCCGTATCGCGACGCTGCCCGCCGAGTGTAGTGATCGCCTTCTCTGCGCGTTCCATTTCGCTCGAAGCAACGCCCCAGTCTTGAAGATTCTTGACAACCTCTTCGAGATGTGACGCCAGCGAAGCCGAGGATTGATGCTCGTCGAGCCAGCTCCGCAGACCCGCAACTCGGGTGACATTCCGCGCCGCCGCCTCCAGTGCCTCGTCCATCGCACTTAGGGCGAGTTCCGCCCGAGTCACTGCGCTTTCTCGGATCTCCGCGCGTCGGTTGAGCTCCTTCATCACCACGTCAATACGCGCATCGAGGCCTGTCGCCCTTGTCAGCTCGGGCCCGATCTCGTCGTATTCTCGTTGTGCCGCGAGCATTGCCTCTTGCGCATACGAGGCCTCCAACGCTGCCTGTTCCAATGTCGCCATGGCCTCGACGTTCACACGCTCCGTGTGTACGTTATGCTCCACGGCTCGATCGAAATCGCGCTGAGCCCCGTCGGCCGCGTCAAGCTCCGAACGTGCGGAGAACGCGCGACGCGAACGCGCAAGTTCCGCCCGTTCCGCATCAGCGATGCGATCCGCCTCCTCCGCGCAAGCCAGAGCTTCTCTCCCTGTTGTGACGCGTGCTACGAGATCCGCGTCCGTCTCGTACCACATTTTCGCTTGATCAAGCTCCATCCGACGCGCTGACAGCCGATCGATCGATGCGCGCAATGTGGGTATCTGGTCTTCGACTTCCTGCCGTGCACGCTCATCGAGTGGCTCAAGCGTCTGCAGCTGCTCCTCGATGCGCTCGGCTGTGCCACGATCAAGCTTCGCACGCTCGTACGCTTCGCACGAGATCAGTGAATAGACCTCCGTCCCAGTGATCCTTTCAAGAAGTGATGATCGCGCGTTGGAGTCTGAGCGGATGAACATGTCGAATTCGTTCTGCGCGAGCATCGCGGCGCGGCGGAATTGATCGAAACCGAGACCGACCCGCTTTTGAATCTCCGCGAGCGTGTCTGACTTCCCTTGACCTACCGCTTCGCCGGTGATCAGGTCGGTCAGCGTGATCGCCTGTGCTTGCAGCGCGCCGTCGGGCCTGCTGCGGCTGCGATGGACCGACCAACGCGCACGGCATTTCCGCCCGTCTTGATCGATGAAATCGACCTCGGCAAAACCATCGCCGCACCCGTGGCGAAGAATGTTCCGGACGTCTGCTGAAGAAACCTCGCGCGATGCGTCGCCGTCTCCTCGCGAGATCTTCGCCTTCTTTTCAGCATCGACAAGTCGCGGCAGACGATCAAAAAACGCAAGGCAAATCGCGTCAAGGATCGTCGACTTTCCTGCCCCGGTCGGTCCTGTGATGGCGAAGATACCAGCGCCGCGGATCGGCTCCGCTTCGAAATCGAGATCGAACTGCGGAAGGCTGGCCAGGTTTCCGCCCCGAATTGCAAGAATTCTCACGCGAGTTGCTCCTCGCGTGCAGGCTCAAGCGCCGCCGCAACGACCTCGTCGAAGAGCGCGGACAACTCCTCGTCGGGATCCGTCCTGAACTGCTGCTGGTGGAGCCGCCGGAAAACATCGGCAGGCTTCAAATCCACGAGGTCACTTTTCGAAGCAATGACGTCGGCGAGCAGCCCGTCCCCACCGAGTTTCTGGCGCTCTACGCGCAGGAGGCGGACTGCTTTCATCGCGAGCGCTTCTTCAATGCGCCGTCCTAAATTAGGTTCCGCGGTAAAAAGTTGGACCGACACTTCGAGAAACGGCCGCCGATCGAGAGCGCAAGCGTCGATGCTCAGCATTCGCAGCTGATCCTCGACTGCTTCCAGCGTCGATGAGCCCTCGTCCGGAACCCGGAGGAACGCGACATGCCGCGGGATGGGCATGAGGTCGATCGTCGCCGTGCCGCTGTCATCGATATCGACAATGGCGACACTATGCTCGTACGCCCGCTCGACGACTGACATCGGAAATGGCGAGCCCGCGTAACGAATCAAGGTCGGGCCTGCGACGCGCTGTGGTTTGTGGAGATGCCCGAGGGCGACGTAACTAATGTCACTATCGAACAGCTCCGAAGACAACGCCGCCTCTCCGCCGATATAGATGCGACGCTCGCTCAACTCCGAGATCTCGCCGCCATGAAGATGCATGTGTCCTGTCGCGATGATTGGCAGCCGCGCCGCGCGTGCGTGCTCGACCGCCTCGGCGTACAGCGCGCGGACACCCGCCGCACCCATGCCGGGCGGAAGATCCGCGGCGCGGAGGAACGGCATGGCCACGCATGATGCCGACGCGTCACCACGTCGATCGTGAAGCGTTACGACCGTGCCGCCGCTGTCAGGTCGCCCGCCGGTGCGTGGCAATGCTCCTACAACGCGCAGACGTCCTTCTGTGAGGAGGTCGCGCGGCAACTCCAAGCGTCCGGGAGAATCATGATTACCGCCAATAAGGACGATCTGCAGGCAATCGTTCAGCGCCAGAGCTCTGCTCAGAAATCGATACAACCGGCTCTGCGCCGGCACGGACGGATTCCCCGAGTCATAGATATCCCCCGTGACCACGAGAACGTCGGCCTCAACCCGCCTCACAAGCAGTAACAGCCACGCGAGAAACGCATCGTGCTCCGGCCCGCGGTCGAAGTCGTGCAACTCCTGGCCAAGATGCCAGTCGGACGTATGTATCAAGCGCATGATGGACTCCGATATACGACACGCATTGATTCGAAAAGTGGCATTTGCTCCGGGATCGGGCGCTCTGGGGTGGCTCCGATGATCGACGAGAGCTGCTCGCTGTAACAGGCAACCTGCAAAAGGAAGTGGGGCTTGACGGAACGGGAGAGTTTCACGTCAGCCACCTCGTAGCTATGCTCTCCCAGCAGCGACGGGCGTTCGACACGCTTCAGCAGATCGGCGATTCCGATCCAGAGTCCGTCGAAGAAGGTTGCCTGGTACACATAATCGACCCCGCTACTCATTGCCGCTATCGTGCGTTCGTGCGCGTCGCGCAACTGCGCGAGCCCTGCACGCGGACGCTCGATCGTGATGAGGGTCTTGCCGCTCGCGATAAGGCTGTCGACGTATGCTTTCTCGTGCTCACTGCCGCGTCGCGCGATTACTTCCGACGCTGGAGATCGCAGCGGTGGTGCGAGCGGTTCGAGAGTGCCCAAAGCGTTGCTGAAGTCGAGGTGCGCTAGGTGCTCACACCGGCTGAACTTCGTCAGATCCGTTGCTGACAGCAGCAACACTCCGTCGACAATTCTCATCAAACTCTCCGATCATCCGCATGAGAACCGCACGGGCCCGCGGAACGTCCAGCCGCCGCGCCGCGTAGGCGGCGTTCAGAGTCTCATCATCGACATACCCGTCGTACTTCTCTTCCTGCTTATTCGACACTGTTGCGGCCAGAGTGTGGGGATCGAGCGAATCGTCGGCCGCGATCCTGGTCAGGTACGCCATTGTGTCGACGGGAGAGACGTCATCGACGAGGATCGCAACGTCTTCAGCCGAGGCCTTCACTCCGCACGCGCCTAGGGCTCGGACGATCGTGTTCATCACGCGGTCTCCGCACCACGGGAAGAGCAGGGTGTCTGTACCGTGCGGGATGACACAGGTCTCGTCTAGTCCCAAGCGTCGAAAGTTGTCGCGCCCCTCCGCGAGCAGGCCGGCCGCGACTGAATCGCTAAACGCGCATGGTGCCGTCGCGCGGTAAATCGTAAGCATCGTGGCGCGGACGCGATCATCGACGTCGCCGAATCCATGGCCTTCGAACGGCGGCAGTCTCCCTCCCTTCGAAGGCGCGAGGTCGATGACGTGTTGCCGTTCGTCCACCGCGGTCACGCACCAGCGCCTCCCTCCAAAGATTAGGAATGAGCCCGGCGAGAGCGGCGTCCGGACGGGAAGTGTGCCGAGCGTTCGCCCGTCGCTCACCAAGCGGTACTCCTCCGATGTGATGAAGGCGGTATAGAAGGTGTAGTGGTCGACGAGCCGCTCGCCTTCGGCACCGAGGAGCAGCAGACCGTTGATCGCCCGCTCGATAATCTTATGAACCACGAGCCCCGACACGATCCGCTCAAACGCAATGGCGTCGATTCGACGGAACGGCCCGGCTGCGCATAGCAGGTGCCACGCCCGATCGGGATAGACGCCTCCGTGCTGCGCGATGAGCGACATGAGCTGCTGTACAAATGTCGATGGATGCATGGCCGCGACGTCGTTCGGCTCGTTCCACGGTTCGAGCAGTAATTCGACCATCGCGATCGTCTGGACAAGCGACGGACGGAGAGTGAAATGCGGCGGGGTTCGGGCATCGATCTCCTGCTCGCGTATGTATGCACGTAGAACGGGTGGCGAGCCGCGGCGACCAGATCGGCCGAGTCGTTGCCGCATAGCGGCCACAGATGGCGGGGGACCGATCTGCGCGACACTCTTCACCGCACCGATGTCGATGCCCATCTCGAGCGTGCTCGTGCAGACGGCAGTAGTCGGGCGAGTGCCGTCCTTCAGCATCGCCTCGACGTCCGTACGTAGCTCACGTGACAGGCTGCCATGATGCGCGTAGAACTCGAGCGGTACGCGCTCGGCCTCGGAAATGCGCGCCAGGAGATCCGCAAGCCACTCGACCACCTGCCGCCGGTTTGCGAAGATGAGGTTGTTTGATCCGCGGAGCGTACGAAAAAGATGCGCCGCGATCGCACGCACCGACTCCTCCTCCTCTTCCGGCTGCTGGTCCTCTTCGCGCGGCGGCCGTTGCCGGTAGCCGCGCACCTGCAGCAGCACCTCTTGATCGCCGCTGGCCGACGTGATGATCCGCACGTCGCGCTGATCGTCATATGCGCGCAAAAAGTCGGCGGCGATCCGGGTGTCGCCCAGTGTCGCACTCAGACCGATGCGCCGTACGCGCCTCTTCAGCGCGAAATCCAAGCGATGCAGCAGCGACAGCAATTGCATGCCGCGCTCCGACCCGATGAATGAGTGTAGCTCATCGACAACTACGTCGTGTGTCTCAGCGAAGAGACGCGCAATATCCGATCCGTGGAGCACAAAGATCGCCTCGAGCGACTCCGGTGTGATCAGCAGGATGCCGCACGGATTGCGAAGAAGCCGCTGCTTCGCACTCGACGAGACGTCGCCATGCCACCGATGTACGGGAATGTCGAGCTGCTCGCAAAGCTCGTCGAGGCGGCTCCACTGATCGTTAATCAAGGCTTTCAGCGGCCCGACGTACACGGCGCGGATGCCCTGACCTGCGCTTTCGGTAACCAGTCGAGAGCAGATCGGGAGGAACGCTGCTTCGGTCTTCCCGGATGCGGTTGCTGCCGAGATGATGATGTCGGAGGCATCCGATAACACGGCGGCGATCGATTCCTGCTGGATGTCGCGCAGACCCGGCCAGCCACGGTTCCAGATCCATCGCTGCACTTTCTCGTGCAGAAGGTCGAAGGAGGCGCGCTCGATATCGGACATTCCCTCAGATCCGGAACGATGTCAGCTCGTCCTCGTCGTCCACGTGTAGATCGCCATCGCGGTCGCTTGCGATGTCAACGCTGCCGAGAATCTCACGCCATGAGGTATTGGGATTTTGCTCGAGGACCGCTAAGAGGCCGACGAACTCCCGGATCGTGTTGCGCGGCGTCTGAAAGTACGCGTCTCCGATTTTCTCTGAGCAATGCAGCATGAACGCTTCGAGTCCTTCATCCGGGACAAGGTAGGCTGCCGGGTTGCCGGAGGCATACACATTCCGCACATTGCGCAGGAGGACGTAGAGGTCTTCTTTTGTGAGATTCGAAAGCCGGAGCACAGGACCGCTGTAGTCGACCAAGCTATCCGTCGCGAACCGGTTTTCCGACAGCCGGGACTGCAGCGCCGTGTAGCTGTAGACACCGCGCCGCGTATCGAAGAGAAACTCCGGCGTGCCGCCGAAGAGGAAGCCGAGACCTGCGGAAGAACCCTGCAGTGTGTCGTTAACGATGCGGAGGATCTGCTCGTAGTTGCTGTTGCGCGCCTGAGCACTGGCCAGCTTATAGATGTTGACCATCTCATCGAGGCACACGAGGAGACCGCCGTAGCCGGCTATGCGAACAAACCTGCTGAGCAGCTTGAGCTGGTCGTACACATTGTTGTCATCGACGATCGAGCGGACTCCGAGCGCAGCGCGCGCGTCTGTACGCGTCGCGAACTCGCCCCGCAACCATCTCAGTGCCGCCGTCTTCAATTCCTCATTTGCCGTGTCGTGCCCGCGCCAGTACGCCGCGATGACCTCCGCGAAGTCATAGCCACCGACGAGCTCGGACAGCGACACCAGCTGCTCGCGGATGACAACCTCAACCTCCACACCGCGCGTCCGCGCATCGCTGAGCGCGGTCGAGACGAACTTCTCCACGATGCTGGGAAGAGCGCCGCCATCGGGCTTTGATCGCGTGGCGATGTTCCGCAGTAGCTCGTTGTAGAGCGACCGTGCTTGGCCCCCGCTGGCGTGGAGCCGCCGGTCGGGGTTGAGATCGGCCTGCACTGCGACCAGGTTCTTGTCCAGCGCCATGGCGCGAACGAGGAAGAGAAAGAACGTTTTCCCTGACCCGTACGGACCAATAATGAAGCGGACTACCGCTCCTCCATCGGCGATGCTAACGAGATCACGCAGCAGAGCGCTGACTTCGTTGGCTCGTCCCACCTGGATGTGCTGATGCCCGATCCGCGGCACGACGCCCGCACGCAGGGACTGCAGGATAGCTTCACGATACTTGGGTCGAATCGTGTCGATGACGGTCACGCCAGGATCTCCTTCGCCACATAGTCATTGATGATGATGGGGTCGTCGCCTTCCCATATTGGATCGCCCCAATGCTCAAACGCGTAATCGTTGACCGCCTCGAGCGCGCCATCGACAAGGAGCGCATGTTCCGATGCCAACAACTCCACATCGTGGCGCGGCCATTCGCCCCGGGCGATTAGACTGCGCAAAAACGCACCCTGTGCCGCATCGAGGCTGCCGATTCCGGACGGTGTCGGGGTGTTTACACCGACCGAGGACGTTGCCTGTGCCTCATCCTCGTCGGCGAAGACATCGGCTAGAAGCGACGACACCGTCGCTGTCTGGGCGAGCTTCGTCTGCACCCGCATCATGTCGAGGCCGACACCCCGCGATTGTGTCTTTGGCGCCGGCGTCTGCTCCCCGTCGTTGGTCATGACCGTATGAACGCTTCGGTAGAGGTCGTCGGCGGTTAGCCCGAGCGACCTGTAAAGCTTCTCGAGCGCCCGCATCTCTGCGGCATCGACAGCGCCGTCTGCCGCGGCGATCCTAGTTACGTACCCGCCGACCTTCGCGCGTTGGCCGGGAGCGAGTGTCGCAATCTGCTTCTTGACCCCCGTCGTTCCAAGATTCTCGCGACTGAGCCAATCCACGTGAGCATCCAACCGACGGCGCTCAGCATCATGCAGTTCAAAAGCGTCGGCAATTGAGCGATGCAGCGCGTCCCGCTCGCCGTGCGTGAAGACTCCGTCGGCATTCGCGATCGCCACGCCGAGCCGCGCCAGTACCAGCGCGGCTGCGTACTCAGGTGATGCCGCCGCGGGCGCGTCGGCCACCCGGCTGAAGATGATGATCGAGCCGCCGGAAGCGGGCGGATGACCCCCGAAGCGGACGTCGGGCTCCATCGAGTATCCGATTTTCTCCAGCGCCTGCGCGAGCTGAACAGCCTCACTCTTTGTCAATCTGAGTGGATTTGCGACCGGCCAGTAGAAGAGGAGATCGTCAGCGGTGATCGAAATGTATTCGGCCTCGCCGAGGCGGTTTGAGAGGAACGAGGTGAGCGTGCGGACGTCCTCGGAGTCCACGACCAGCATCAGTTCAGCGGGCAGCATGCTGATTGCGGCGAGGCCATGCGCTGATTGAGGGTTCTTCGCAATCCAGCGGCTGTACGAATCCAGCTCGTCACAGCAGAGGTCAGCGATTCTTTCGAATTCCGACAGCGGCTTTGTGAGTGCGGTGACGTCCGGCAGGCCTTCGACCTTCAAGGAACGCTCGCGGAGCGCGCTACTCGCCGGCGTATGGCGCACGGCCAGCGACGTCTTGTTCGCGCGCAGCCGCATACCACCGGCGAAGTGTTCCGTGTACCGGATGGCAAACAGTTTTTCGAACTCGGCCGGACACCGCGACGCGGGTGTGCGCAACCCTCTGCCGCCGCTGCGAAGCCACTCAAGCGCCAAACCGGCCGGCAGTGTGGCGCCCGCTGAGGCGAGCTTCCCGAGAGTTACGCGTGTTGCAAACGGGAGGGTATCTCCGGGCCGCAAACGGTCGCCGTGAGACGGCGCAATCAACTCGGGCTCGCGAGCACTCAGCAGATCCAGTAGGCTGCTGGCATAGGAGCCGAATGACTCGTGCTGATAGATCGAAAGCAGACGCTCGAGTTCGCGGGCGATGGCGACACACTCCGCGACATCAGATCCTTTTCCGGCCAGGTGTTCGAACGCGCGGCGCTCCAGCCCGTAGAAGAAAAGGAAAACAAAACCGATCGGAGCTGCTGGATCCTTGCGACCGCTCGCCAGCCAGTTAAGAAACGCCGCACGGACGGGCGAAGTCAGACGTTCGTACGAAGGCGAGTATCCGATCTGCCCATCCGACGGGACCGCCATGTTCAAGCGGTCGATCGACAGCGATGGGTCAATGAGCGCCGGCTCGACGAAGTGAATGTCTAGTCCACGCAGGCGCTGCCCAACGTAAACGAACCCACCGATCTCGAAGCCATGAACGGTCACGCCTCGCGACGGCGGAATCCACAGCGCGTTGCCATCCGGCAGCGTCGGCCGCTTTGCTGGCTCGGCCGGTTTATCGACCCTCAGAGTAGATTCGGCGCGGATAAGGACGCGCGCCAACTCTTCGACTTTGACAGGGCGTGCAGGAACAGCCGCGTTGGACGCCGTCGTCGCGGCGGGGATTGCGTTCGGAACGATGGCCCGGATTGCGGTAAGCGAACTCGCCGCCGAGCTGACCTCTGGAGAAGTCGCTACATGGGGAGTGGCGTGAAGAGCCGGAGCTACTGAAGCGACGACTCGGACCGATGGCGGCTGCGTGGTTGTCTTTGGCTTGCCGATCGCGAGGAGAGAGCTGCGGAATTGTTCGGCGGCCACAGGGTTCGAGACCGAGAGCGACTCGTTCAACACGCCCGAGGCGGAGATCGTCAATTGTCCAGTTTCGACGATTGGCAGCAGAGGGTTGTGCTTGTGACGCCGGTCAGGCGAGCCGTCTTTTCGTTGATATTGCCACTGCTGTCCCACTCGCGGCGAATCTGAAGAAGGACTGCCGTAAACCACGTTTCGAGACCGACTTGCCTCCACCTTCATCTGGCCATACGCCACAAACCAGACACCCGTTTCGTGGAGGATAAGTACTCCGTCCGGCAGAAACTGCGCCCGCATTGGCCCGAGCAATAGCTCCGGAGACGTGACGTTGGTCGTGATCGGTGCGGTGGCAACGCCCACGTTGACCGGCCCCCGCGACGACGACCGACGCTGGCTCCGCGCAATCCACGCAACGCCGTTCGCTACGCCTTGGTACAGCGCCTCGGCTTCTTCGGTGAGACTGTAAAGAACGAATATAGCGCGACGTGCCTTGTCGGCGCTCCGCACAACAAGCACTGAAATGAGCGTCGCGACTGCGATCGCGGCTGACAGCCATACGCTCGCTGCCACTGCGATGGCGCTCGCTGCCACGCCAATGATCAGAACGACGGGCAAGCGCGAACGGCGCCCGACCCTCACAGCAATCTCCGTCATGATCTCGCTGAGCGAGCTCTCGACACACGTTCCGGCTTCATCCGTAACCCGTCGATATGCCGGTTCGCCGCTTTGCCCGACCGAAACGTGGAATGCGGCATGACGCGCGTCCGCTGGTCCCGAGACGACTCGGCCATGCAGCGTGCGAACGGGTCCGGCGCCAAAAGCGTCCAGCTGGAACATAGGCATGATGGTTGATGGAGCCACCATGGTAATTCCATCTTTCCTGTTCAACAAACGTGTGTTGGGAAGATTGGCGATTCAGTCCGTGGCAGAGCGTCCTGCTCGGCTTTGGCGGATAGATCAAACGACGGCCGACCTGACATCGTTCGAACTTGACTGCTGATGGAAGCGAAGCAGAGATTCCCGCCCCGCTACAATCCCCCACCCATGCCCGCCCTGATCATCGCCTTCGCCCTCGCGACGTTCCTCCTCGCGAACATCGCCGCGTATCGCGTGCTCGTGCGGGCGCATCCGCGGCGGCGGGGGATCGTCATCGGGTTGGTCGTCGTGGGGAATGCGATGTGGGGGGTCTTTCCGTGGCTGAATGCGCGGACGGATTTCTCGCGCTTCGTGCGGGCGACGCTGGGGCCGCCCTGGTTTGCGTGGACTTGTTTTGCGATTCTGTACTCGGCGTTCGTGCTGGTGGTGGCGGTGGTTTGGGTGGTGGTGGGGAGGCGGGGGGCGTTTGCGCGGTTTGCACGGTGGCCGTCGCGGGTCTTTCTTTGGGCGACGCTGATTGCGCTCGTGGTGGGTGTTTGGAATGCGCTCGTGCCGTTGCGGGTGGAGCGGGTGGTGGTGACCGTGGCGGGGTTGCCGGCGGAGATGGAGGGATTTCGCGTCGCGCTCATCTCGGATCTGCACACGGGGCTTTACACGCGGGCTTCGCGATTAGAGACGATCTTCACGACCGCTGCGGCCCAGAGACCGGATGTCATTCTGATTGCCGGCGACAACGTCGATGACGATCCGGTGTTCACGACGAAGTTGCTGAACGCCACGCATGTGCTGGATTCGCGGATGCCGCTCATCGCGGTGCTGGGCAATCATGAGATGTATGGCGATCCGTTCGATGCCATCCGGCGGTTGCGCGGCAGCAGGATTCAGCTCCTCGTCAATGAAGGGACGTCGATAAGAAACGTCTGGATCGCGGGGATCTCCGACTTTGCTGCGCGGACTCCGCGGCTGGCGCCGGATGTCGATGCGGCGTTGCGCAGGAAACCGGCGGGGGCGTTTCCGATCCTGCTGGCGCATCAGCCGAAAGCGTTCGCCGAGGGGATCAAGCGCGGGTTGCCGCTGACGCTTTGCGGGCATTCGCATGGAGGGCAGTTTGCCTTCCGGCCGTTGCACTGGTCGCTGTCGGGAGTGTTCCTTCCCTACCACATGGGTTTGTATCGGCGCGGCGGGTCGCAGTTGTACGTGAGCACGGGGACGGGATACTGGCTGCTGCCGTGGCGGTTCGGGATCGGGATCTCGCCGGAGATTACGGTGGTTGAGTTGCGCGGGCGCGGGAGTCGGTGATCGGGGATCGGGAGTCGGAGAGAACAAGTCTCTGCTTCGGCGCTCGACGTTCTACGCCCGGCGCTCGTGCGGGAGTCGCTGATCGGGGGTCGGGAGTCGGAGGGAACAAAGTTTCTACTCCGGCACTCGACGCCTCACGCCCGGTGCCTCTTCGATCAGTGCCTTCGGCTGCTCAATCTAGCGTTTGTCCTCTTCAAGATCTGGTTCTCAGATCTTCAATCGGTGTTCTGACTCTTCAAGGTCTGGCTTTCAGATCTTCAAAAGGCGTTTCGACTCTTCAAGATCTGGCGCTCAGATCTTCGAAAGGCATTTTGACTCTTCAAGATCTGGCGTTCAGATCTTCAAAAGGCATTTTGGCTCTTCAAGATCTGGCGCTCAGATCTTCAAAAGGCTTTTTGGCTCTTCAAGATCTGACGCTCAGATCTTCGCAAGGCGTTTTGGCTCTTCAAGATCTAACGCTCAGATCTTCAAAGGGCGTTTTGGCTCTTCAAGATCTGGCGCTCAGATCTTCAAAAGGCATTTTGGCTCTTCAAGATCTGGCGCCCAGATCTTCAGAGGGGCGAGAGCCTTCTCGATATCTGGGCGGCAGCCCTCAACAAGCCAGAAAGCCTTTGGAAGGTCTGCGCGTCAGACCTTCAGACGGGCCTGCCGATCTTCACGAAGGAAAAAGGCGGTTGGCAAAGCGAAACCGACCGATACAGAAGCGCAACGGACAGCGGCAGTAGTGAGGAAGGTTCTCGGGCCAGCCGCGAGACGGTTTCCGGGGCAGCAAGCGCCTCTTGCGAAGACGTTGATGCTTATCCGCGACCACGAAGTAGTTCAGGAGTGGTCGTGGCGGCCGCTTCTTCGGCGCTTGGGCCTCGTCGGGTCGGGAAAACACGTCGAGGCGGGACGCCTCGACGCCGCGGTCGAGACGACCGTACTCCTTTTAGCGCGCGGCGCTTAACAGGCGGCGCGCGGCGTCGGCCTTCAGCGACGCTTCGACCTCTTCGTCGCCGATCGACGGCTCGTCCTGGGGATGGGCGAGGTAGTAGCCCTGGAGTAAGTCGATGCCGAGGTCGCGGCACCATTCGTATTCTTCGACGGTCTCGATGCCCTCGGCCAGCGTCTTCGCGCCGATCTTGCCCGCGAGGTCGACCAGCATCTTCACGAGGTCCTGTTTGATCGGCTCGTCAGCCAGCGTCGAGACCAGACCTTTGGTGATCTTCAAGTAGTCGGGGGCGAGCGCGGCGATCGCTTCGAGTGAGGCGTAGCCGGAGCCGGCATCGTCGATGGCCACTTCGATGCCCTTCTCGCGGAACTCGTCGAGCAGTCTGCGGAAGACGGCGTAGTCTTCGATGGCAGCACGCTCGGTCAGCTCGAACACGAAGTTGCCTCGGTGCTCGGAAAAGAACGAGACCATCTCGTGGATGCGGAACTCCGACTCCTCGAACATCTCCGCTTCGAGATTGAGCAGAAACTTCTTGCCGTCGAGCTCGAACGAGCGCAGACGCTTCAACGCCGCTTCGAGCGCTACCGTCTCCAGCGCCCAGGCCAGCTTGGCCTCGCGCGCGAAGCCGAAGAGGACGTCGGAATTGCGGAACGATGAATTCGGCAGGCCGCGCGTCAGCACCTCGTAGCCAAAGACGGCCGACTTCTGCGCCCAGACGATCGGCTGGAAGAGCGTCGTCACTTTCTTGCGACGGATGATGTCGCGCAGCTCGCGCGTCAGTTCCTTCTTGCGCTGCTGCTCGGCGTTGCGCACGGTATCGCCGGCACTCTGCATCCCCTGATAGACCTGCCGCTCCAGGCGGATCTGCGGCCGGTAATCGATGCGGGCGGCGCCGACGAAGAATCCGATCTGTCCCTGCTGCATGTTCGGGAAGCGCTCGCGCATCGCCGCGATCAGCTTCTCGCGCACGTCGCTGGCCATGTGGTCGAAGGCCGTCTCCTGGCGCAGATCGGTGCCGCGCGATTCGAAGAAAATGTAGAAGCTCGATCCGCCGACGAGGTTCGCGGCCACGATTGCTTTCGGAAATCGATTCCGCGCCTCGGCTGCAACTGCTTCACCAGCGCAGCGCAGGAACTCATCGAAGAAGGCCCAGCCGTACTCCGCCTCAATCGACTCGAACTGCTCGATGTCGACGTAGACGATGCCGATCTCCCCCTGCTCGATGAGCATCTCCTTCAGTTGCGCCAGGACCATCGGCATCGTCGGCAGGCCGCTGGCCTTGTCGAAGAGCATGCTCTCGGACGCCTTGGCCAGTTCGCCGGCCGAGTACGTGTCGCGGTGCTTGCGCTGGAGGAGCGCAGCGATTCTCTTGACGACCTCGTCGCGATTGAACGGCTTGACGAGGTAATCGTCCGCCCCAAGCTGCAAGCCGGTCAGCCGGTCCTTCACATCTCCGCGGCCCGTGACGAGCACGACGGCGATGTGCGACGTTCGCTGCACAGCCTTGAGCGCCTGGCAGACTTCCCAGCCGCTGCGCTTGGGCATCATCACGTCGAGCAGCACGAGGTCAGGCAGGCGCGACTGTGCGATGGCCAGCGCTGCCTCGCCGTCGCGGGCCGTGAGGACCTCGCAATCGAGAGGGCGCACATACAACGTCAGCAGGCGCTGCACGTCCTCATCATCATCAGCAATCAGAATTACGGGCCGCTCGGGCATGGCTCGCGCATCTTATTGCGTGAACCGGGCCAGTGCCTGGGAGCGTGGGGAACCAGCGGGCGAGACGCCCGCGCTCCCAGGCAATGTGTTAAGTTCCCACGCCGCACTTGCTTAGGAGAACCATGATCAAATTCGGGACCTCGGGATGGCGTGGCATCATCGGCGAGGATTTCACTTTCAACAACGTCCGCATCGCCAGCCAGGGCATCGCCAATTACCTGAAAAAATCAAATCTGAAAGGGAACGGCGTCGTCATCGCCTACGACACGCGGTTCCTCTCCGAGAAGTTCGCGCTGGAGGCGGCCCGCATCCTCGCCTTCAACGGCATCCAGGCTTACCTCTGCACGCGCGACGTCCCCACGCCCACCGCTGCGTTCGAGACCGTGCGGCGCAAGGCCATGGGGGCGATCAACTTCACCGCCTCGCACAACCCACCCGAGTACAACGGACTGAAGTTCTCCACCTCCAACGGCGCGCCCGCGCTCCCCGAGATCACGAAGCAGATCGAGGAAGAGATCCGCATCGTCGCCGAGACCGGCGAGCGGATCGACGTCTACGAAAAGGCCGAGCTCATCGAAGAGATCGATCCGAAAGACCGCTACCTCAACGAGCTCAAACAGAAAGTCGACGTCGACGTCATCCGCAAGAGCGGGCTGCGCATCGCCATCGATTCGCTTTACGGAACCTCGCGCGATTACCTCGACTACTTCCTCCTCGAGTCGGGCGTCGAGGTCAAGATCATCCACAACTATCGCGACCCCTACTTCGGCGGCTTCTCCCCCGAGTGCAACGAGAAGAACCTCGGCGAGCTGCGCAAGGTCGTCACCGACGAGGGCTTCGACCTCGGCCTGGCCACCGACGGCGACGCCGACCGCTTCGGCATCATCGACGACCGCAACCGCTTCGTCTCGCCGAACGTGATCATTTCGCTGCTGGCGCTCTACCTCAAACGCGAGCGCAAGATCCCCGGCGGCCTGGCACGCTCTGTGGCCACGACGCACCTCATCGACGCCATCGCGCGCAAGCTCGACGTCGAGCTGTTCGAGACACCCGTCGGCTTCAAGTACATCGGCGAGTTGATCCTCGAGGACAAGATCGCCATGGGCGGCGAAGAGAGCGCCGGCATGTCAATGTATCGCCACCTCCCGGAAAAGGATGGCATCCTGGCCTGCCTGCTCGTGGCCGAGATGGTCGCGGCCACCGGCAAGAAGCTGAATCAGCTCGTCGAAGAGATGTACGCGGAGTTCGGCTACTTCTACTCCAAGCGCATCGACATGAAGCTGACGCCGCAGCTCAAAGAATCGCTGGCCGAGAAACTGGCCAACCCGCCGAAGTCGATCGACGCCTTCACCGTCCGCGAAGTCAACAAGACCGATGGCGTGAAGCTGATCTTCGACGACAGCAACTGGCTCCTCTTCCGCCTCTCCGGAACGGAACCCGTCGCGCGCATCTACGCCGAAGCATGCAGCCCGCGGGATCTGAAGAACGTGCTGGATGCGGGGAAGAAGTGGGCGTTGTCGTGAGTGGGGTGTGGGGAGTAGGGAGTGGGGGGTGGGAGAAAGAACCGAGCTCGAGGCCAGCTCCCTCGAACTGATTCCCCATACAAATAGGTTAACGACAATGAACTCATCTACCAACCCCCACTCCCGACACCCCACCCCCCATCCATGAAATACCCCTTTGAAAAACACTTCCTGGTCTGCATCGGCGCGCGATGCAGCGATCCGGAGCGTGGCATTGAGCGCGGGGAGTGCATTCAGGCGGAGCTCAAAGAGCACAACAAGACGATGAAGCGCAAGGCGACGGTGCGCGTCTGCACGGTCTCGTGCCTCGAGCTGTGCGATCACGGGCCGAACATGATCGTCGACGACATCGTCTACTCGCACCTCACGCGCGAAACGGCACGCGAAGTCTACGCGGGTGTCATGGGCGACGGGCCGCCGCGGGATGATCTGCAACTGAGCGAAGAGGAGTTCCGCGCCGGCGGCAGCGCGGCGTTGAAAAAATAGCGATGCGTCGTGCACTTGCCGCGATCGCGATGCTGCTCGCCGCATGCGCGCGGGAGCCGAAACCGAAATCGTTCGTCCTGGCCACGACGACGACGGTGCAGGGATCGGGCGTCCTGCCGATGCTCATCGTCGAATTCAAACGCGACACCGGCATCGACATTCATCCGCTCGTCGTCAGCTCGGCGCGTGCGCTCGAGTTCGCGGCGCAGCATGAAGCCGACACCACGATCACCCACGACGCCGGTGCCGAACGACGGTTCATCAAAGCGAACGGCGCGAAGCTCTACCGCCAGTTCATGTGGAACGACTTCGTCATCGTCGGTCCGCCCAACGACCCCGCCGACGTCGCGCATGCCCGTAGCGCCGCGGATGCCTTCCGGCGCATCCATGAAGGCCACCGAGTCTTCACCTCGCGCGATGATCAGTCGGGAACGAACACGAAAGAGCGCGCGATCTGGCGGGCCGCGCTGGTCGTGCCCGAATTCAATCCCGGTTACATCAAGATGGGGCAACCGATGCCGGCGCTTCTTCGTTCATCGAGCGAGCTGCGCGCCTACACGCTGAGCGACCGCGCCACATTCGAGCAACTCGCCGACAACCTGCAGCTCCGCCTGCTCTTCGCCGGCGATCCCTTCCTGCGCAACACCTACGCCGTGATCCTCCCTCAACCCTCGGCGCGACCCGAAGCCGCAAACGCGGAACGGTTCGTCGATTGGCTCTTGAACGGGCGCGGGCACGCGCTGCTGGAGAAGTTCGAGATCAAGGGGAAGCGCGCGTTTCAGATGCTGTGATATTGCGCTGCGCGCGTTGTCGGTTGTCGGTTGATTGCGCTTCGCGCGTTGTCAGAAGAAACGAGAGAGCGATAACGATTACGCGCCGATCGGGCAACCGACATCAATAGGATTCCGGCCGACAACGCGCGCAGCGCAATAGATCACCGCGCCAAACGCGCGATCGCCGTTCCCACGCTGTGCTGCGCCGTGATCACCGCGGGCGCATCACGCACGAAGGCCACCTTGCCGTCGGCGCGGCTGGCGTCGGGATTGATGATCCGCGATTGCGTGGAGGTGATCATCGCTTCGAGCTCCTGCGGCGTCAGGTTTGGGTTCTCGGACAGCAGCCGGGCGGCGATGCCGGAGATGATCGGCGCCGCAAACGACGTCCCGGAGCGGAGGTTCGGCTTCGTGCCGCGGTAGTGATCGACCGCCGTGATCGATGCGCTGAAAATCCCCTGCGACGGCGCCAGAATCTCCAGCCCTCCGTGACAGGCTCCCGGCCACCAACTGTTCTCCTCGGTCATGCCTCCGACCGTGATCAGGCCGTCGATTTCTTTCCCCAGAATTGCCGGAAAGCGGTCGACGACGCCGGCGCGGCCGCAGCCGTTGTCGACGTTGTTGCCGGCGACGACGAACAGAAAGCGCTTGCCGTTCGGATCGGGATGTCCCGTCGCGTCGACGCCATTGATCATGTCGCGGATCTTCTGCTCGACGGCGGCGAACGTCACCGGATTGGCATCGTGATTCGAAGCCAGCTTCTCCAGAACCCATCCGCTGATGTTGACCACCGCGGTCCGGAACTGCGGCGTCGACGGATCCCAGGCATGCGAGACGATGCGGTTCAGTCCCTCGAGGTACGTCCGCGTCGTCGCCAGCGCCGACTCGTTCATCACACGGATGCTGACGATGAGCGCTTCCGGCGCGACGCCGACGTTCTTCCCGGCAACCAGCGAGGCCACGCTCGTACCGTGCGATGCCTCGATCAGTTCATTCGTGTTCGAGTAGCAGGGAGCGAGCGATTTGTTCGCGCTCGTGCAATGTGACGAGCCAATCGTGACTCCGCGGGTCACGTCGAAGCCGGCGATGACGCGGCTTCCATCGCCAGCGTCATTGGCAAATTCAGCGTGCGTGGCCATGACGCCCGTGTCCATCACGTAAACGACGGTTCCGGCGCCGAGGTCGTGGCGGCGATAGAGACCGTCGAGGGCGCCGTCCTGCTGATCGATCCGGTCGAGGTGCCAGAGGAGATTGGGCGCCGAGGAGTCGCCGCAGCCGTCGAGTTTGGCGGCGTTGTGCGTTGCGTCGAGAATGACCTCCGACTCGTGGCAGCGCGTCGACACGAAATCCTGCGCTCCGGCCGCCGCTGGGTAAACGGCGAACGCAAAAAGGAAAGCAGCGAACGGTCTTCGCAGCGGGATCACCTGATTTTTTGGAGCGTCTTGGACGACGCGAAATAAGATTCGGGCAAAGCGGGGAAAATGGCAAGAACTAATTTGGGGAGTGGGGAGTTGTCCGGCGGGGGTCGGGAGTCGGGGGTCGGGAGTCGGAGTGGGCGACTGCTCTCTCGGGGCCAGCAACATCCTTTAGTGGATGACGATCAGATCTCGCCAAATGGCGAGCAGAAAGATGAGTCAACGATCAGAAACAACGAGCCGCCGATTCCGCGCATAACCCACTCCGACCCCCGACCCCCGACTCCCGACACCCGCGTAAGACTCGCCCTACTCGCCTTCACCATCGCCCTCGTCGTCCGGCTTCTGAATGCGCCGTACATCTTCGAAGGGGGCGCGCCGAGGATTCCCCCCGTCGATGAGGACTACCACTGGAAGCGGATCGCCTTTTCGGCGGCGCATTTTCCGCACGTGCTCGAATTCGATCGCGACCGCGGCATCGGCGGCGCGTTCTGTCCGTGGCCTCCGCTCTACGACGTCGCCGCCGGCGGCGCTACGCGCCTCCTCGGCGCGACAGATCCCGACGCCGTCCTCGCGAGAATCGTCTGGTTCCCGCCGTTGCTATTCGCGCTCTTCGCCGGCCTCGCCGTCTTCGCGCTGGCAAGCGTCTGCGGCGATGCGGTCGCGATTCTTTGCGGGATCGCGCTGGCCACGTCGCCGTTTCTCGTCACGACATCGTGGATTGGCAGCATCGATCATCACTACCTCGAACCGCCGCTGACCTTCGCGATTCTCGGCGCGACCTGTCTCGGCCTGCGAAGAACAGATCGCCGGCACCAACTGATCGCCGGCCTCCTCCTCGGCATCGCCATCACCGCAGCGATGTTCGTCCAGACCGCGCTCCTGGTCGCCGCCGCCCTCGCCTTCGCCATCCTCTTCTTCTGGAGCGATGGCATCGCCGCCGCGTACGGCTTCACGATCGCCGCGATCGCCGTCACGCTCTACCGCGTCACCCGCCCCCCCGCCTTCCCCGACAACCAATGGTTCCTCGGCTGGACGCACGCCGCCCTCTTCGCCGCCGCCGCCGTCGCCTGCGGGTTGAAGAACGTAGGTCGGACTCTCCAGTCCGACGAATCACGACTGTCGGACTGGAGAGTCCGACCTACGTTCTTCGCCCTCCTCGCCGGCACCGTGGTCTTCCTCGCCGTCCCCACCGCCCTCCCCTCCCTCCTCACCGGCGCGCACTTCTTCGGCGGCGACCGATGGCTCAAGACCATCCAGGAGTTCCAGCCGCTCTGGCGCGCGCACGGCGACGACCTCGTCTCCGATCTCGCCGGTCTCTCCGGCGGCGCAATCCTCGTCTGGTTCCTCCTCGCGCGCTCGATACGAACGCGCGACCGCGCGCGGCTCGCTGTCGCCATCTTCGCCATCGCCTACCTCGGCCTCACCATCACCAGCCGCCGCTTCTGGATCGTAGCCATCCCTTTGCTCGCGCTGGCCGGCGCGCTCTACGTCCCGCTCATCGCCCGCAAGCGATGGGCGATCCTCGCCGCGACGCCGATCGCACTACTACCTCCGCTGCAACTCGCAGGATGGCTCTTGACTCCGATGACGCCAGTCCCACCCAACCAGCAGCAGTGGCTCCGCGCAGCAGAGTTCATGAAGCATCAGGAGCCCGGCCGCGTCCTCGGTCCCTGGTCGCTCGGACATGCCATCGACGTCGAAGGAAAGCATCCCGTCGTCCTCGACAACTTCGGAACCATGCCCGATGCGCGCACGTTCGAGAGCGCGCACGAAGCGCTTCTCAGCCGCGCCGAAACGTCGCTGGCGCGCTACTGCGACGCCAACGGCATCCGCTACCTGATCCTCGACAGCCCGAAGTTCGGCGTCGCCTCGGCCAATGCAATCACCGGCGAGAATCAGGAGTTGCAATCAACCTGGTGGTGGCGGGTTCATCATGGCGCCGAACCGCGCCAGTTCCGTCTGATCTGGAGCGAGCCTGGCTTGCGCATCTACCGACGATGAAGTCCCAACAGTGATGTTCGAAGAATACACAGCGGAACCGATGCAGCCGCCGATTCTGGAGCGGTGGTTTGCGCCGTCCGTTTCGCCATCATTCGTTCGCGCCCGCTGGATCTGGCTTCGCTGCCTCGGCGCGATCTTCTTCTCCGCCTTCTACTCGCTCTACTTCCAGATTCATGGCCTGATCGGACCGCGCGGAATCCTTCCCGCGGGCGAGTATCTCGAGACCGTACACCGCGCGCTCGGCTTCAAAGGCTACTGGTTCGCGCCGACGCTGCTTTGGTTCAGTTCGGGCGACCGGATGCTCAGCGCGATCGTCTGGATTGGCTTCGCCGCTTCCGTCGCCATCATCCTCAATCTCTGGCCGAGGGTTTCGATCGCAGTGGCTGGAGTCTGCTTCCTCTCGTTCATCGGCGCTGCGCAGGACTTTGCCGGTTACCAGTCGGATGGGATGCTGCTCGAAGCCGCCTTTCTCTCGATCTTCCTTGCGCCGCGCGGAATCCGGCCGCGTATGGGGATCGATCAGCCGCCGTCACGAGCTGCGGTCTTCCTGTTGCAGTGGGAATGGTTCCGCATCTACTTCGAATCAGGGCTCGTCAAGATCCTCAGCGGCGATGAGCAGTGGCGCAACCTGACGGCGATGGACAAGTATTACGAGAACGGTCCGCTGCCATCGTGGATCGGCTGGTACGTCCAGCAGTGGCCGCATTCGTTTCATGCCTTCTCGGCCGGTCTCACACTCTTCGTCGAGCTGTTCGCGGTCTGGCTGCTGTTCGCGCCGCGCAAGAGCTCTCTTTGTCGCAGCATCGCCTTCCTCATCGTCACGCCGCTGCAGATCGGCATCATCCTCACAGCCAACTACGCGTTCCTCAACTATCTCGTCCTCTGCGCCGGCGTGCTGCTGCTCGACGACTCGATCCTGCGCGGGCCCGCGCCCGTGCCGCGAAAGAACAAACCTTCGCTCGTCGCAGCATTCGTGTTGACGACGATCTTCCTCACGACGATCGCCAGCTTCCTGATGCCGTCCTTTCCCACCGTCACGCTGCTCGATCCTTTCCGCATCGCCAATCGCTACGGCCTCTTCGCCGTCATGACGCGGCAACGCATCGAGATCGAGTTCCAGGGAACCAGCGACGGCGTGAACTGGGTTGCCTATCCGTTCCGCTACAAGCCGCAGGATGTGCGCGCGCGGCCGGGAATCTACGCGCCCTACCAACCGCGCTTCGAGTGGAATCTCTGGTTCGCGTCGCTCGGATCGGTGCAGGACAATCAATGGGTCCTCAACACCGAAGCGAGGCTGATGGAGAATTCGGAGCCGGTGCTGCGGCTGTTCGCAAGGAATCCATTCGCGAACAAACCACCGGTCGCCGTTCGCGCGGTGGCGTGGCAATACTGGTTCACGACGCGCGAGGAACGGGCACGGACGGGGGCGTGGTGGCGGCGCGAGCTGCTCGGCGCGTACGCACCGACGGCGCGACGAAGCAACGACGGCAATGTCACGTTCGACTCTGAGTGAGTCGATCAGGTTTATGAGCTGATCCTTCCCATGACAGCAAGCCGCTCAGTGACAGGAAGGACCCGGCATTATTGACGACTTGCCCAGCCAATACTGGCTACGGGGCAAGTCATCGAGAACTCAATCGGAGCTGTCAGGGTTCAGCCAGGAGCGTGTAGTTGCCGCTACCCGCTGACGTGTGCCCCTTGCTTCCGGCGGCCGGACAAGGACAGCACCCCTTCGGGAGCGCGCTCGTAGGAATCCAGAGGCACCCGCACTGGCTACACCAGTGCCAATTCGACTGGGCCATTACGTTTGCCGGGAAGCCGGCAGGTTGAGTCTCGGCAAAGAGCGCGTAGTCGCCGCTACCCGTCTTGGTGTGAGTACCGCCCGCAGGGCAGTGGCCTAGACCGGCACTAGAACCAGAATAAAAAAGTCCTTCGCACTTGCTGCACCAAGACCACTTGTGTTGAGCAATGATCGGCATTCAATTCTCCTTTCAAGAGACGTAGTTCCGACATCAGTCGGAGTCAAAGGGGGGGGACCAGCAGCGCGACGGATAGACGATTCCATCCGAGCACACTGCACGCACACGTAGCTTGTCTACAGCGTTCTGCGTCCAGAGTAGTTGGAGACAATTACTACAATGTGTTTTATGTCCGTCTTATGAAGAATTCAAGACCGACAAATGGAATCAGCTAAATAAGGGTGACCGGCGTCCTCGCATGGAAGGGAGGGGCCAGGTCGAAACCGAAACTGACGACGCCCCGGTATGAGTTTTCCGCTCGGTGCAGGCCCGTCGTCAGTTTCGGTTTCGACCTGACCCCTCCCGCGGCACCACAACCGATCACCGCAGAGACACAGAGATCACTGAGTTGCCGTGATGATCTCTGTGCCCTCAGTGCCTCTGTGGTGATCGTTTCTCTTCTAAAGCTCTACGCCGAATCTCGTGCTCATTTCGCGAACGCCAATCCGCGTCACGCTCAGGGCGCGGCTATCAAGATCGCGGACGACCCACTTTCGCTTCAACGCCAGGTTCAGAAGGGCGGCGCCGAGGGCACCGGCGAGGTGGGGGCGGCGCTCGCTCCAGTCGACGCACGAACAGGCGAAGCGGCGGCGCAGAGCCTGGGTCGCCGCGACGTCGATCCCGAGTGACTCGATCTCCTTCGCTCCGCTCTCGGTGAGGTCGTAGTCCCCATCACCCGCCGGCGAATCTTCCAGCCACCCTCGCTCCTTGAAGCGATCGTGGAGCAGTACGGCGACCGCGCCTGCCAGGTGATCGTAACAAGTGCGCGCGGCGCGCAGCCGGCTCGGGGTTCTCGGGACAAAGCGCTCGCGCGATCCACCCGCGACCACCATCAACGCTTCCAGAGCCGTGGCGACACTGCCGCCCGCCAGGCTGTAGTAACGATGCTTCCCCTGCGCGAGCACGTTCACGAGGCGCTGTTCCTTCAAGCGAGCCAGGTGGACGCTTGCCGTCGATGGGGTCACTTCTGCGACGGCCGCAAGCTCCGTGCTCGTTCGGGCGTGACCGTCCATCAGGCAGCAGAGCATGCGGGCACGCGCCGGCTCGGCGATGGCCGCGGCCACGGCGGAGAGCGAGGTATCACCGACATCCATACTTTGATGATAAGCGAAGTGTCGCTGTCCGCCAACGGCGATACTGCGGCCTATGACGATTACCTGTTTCATCCGCTACGAGATCGATCCGTTCAAGCTGGAAAGCTTCAAGGAGTACGCGACGAACTGGGGGCGCATCATCCCGCGCTGCGGCGGCAACCTCGTCGGCTACTTCCTGCCGCATGAGGGAACCAACAACATCGCCTGGGGACTGATCGCGTTCGACAGCCTCGCCTCATACGAGACCTACCGGGCGCGCCTGAAAGCAGATCCGGAAGCGCGCGAGAATTTCGCCCTGGCGCAGACGCAGCGATTCATCCTTCGCGAGGAGCGGACGTTCGTGCAGGGCGTCGAGGGCACGTTGCATGTGCCGGCGAGAGATCAGAGATAGGGAGAGATCAGCGGTCAGAGATCAGATCGGAGATCGGAGGGACCACTGATCGCTCCAGTCGCTGATCTCTCGCGTGCTTTTCCTGATCTCTGATCTCTTGTCTCTGATCTCTAATAACTGATCTCTTTTTTCGTCCCGAGATCGAGAAACACACCCCCGCCATCCACCACTTTCGCAAGCTGGCACGGTAGTAGCTACTGCTGAGCTACATGGGAAACATACTTTGGCTCATCATTGTGATCCTCGTCATCCTCTGGCTCGGCGGCTTTGCGATGCACATCGGCGGTGGTCTCATCCATCTGCTGCTCGTCATCGCTGTGATTGTGCTGATCATTCAGCTCATCACGGGCCGGCGCGTCGTCTAGACCAGCCGGCAGGCAGCGCACAACCGCGCTGCACGCCGGCTAGCTGACGGAGCGTTTGAACGCGGCCACAAGCCGCACCACACGATCGGAATCGACGGGCGCTTCCAGGCATCCGTCGATTTTGATCGAGGTGCCGACAATTGCACCGTCCGCAGCGCCGAATACCGACGCGTTCTGCTCCGTGAGTCCGCTGCCGATGAGAATCGGCGCGTCGGGCAGGGCGTCGCGCACGCGCGCGAAACTGGCGCGGTCCGCTTCGGCGCCGGTCTCCGACCCGCTGATGATGATGCCGTCGGCGAGGCCGCGGTGCCGCAGGTCTTTGGCCGCCTGCACTTCGTCGATCGCCGCGAGCGGCATGGCGTGCTTGACCATGTGATCGGCGAAGATCAGCAACTCGGGCGCAATCGCCGCACGCAATCGCAGCGACTCGGCGGCGTGTCCTTCGATGATCCCCTGATCCGTCAGCATCGCTCCTGTGTGGATGTTGACGCGAATGAACGCCGCGCCCGTGGCTGCAGCGATGGCAATCGCTGACAACGCATCATTCCGCAGCACGTTCACGCCAAACGGCAACGGCACCGCCGCGACGACCTCCGCGATCACGCGCGTCAGCCCAGCGATCGTTTCCGCCGGCACGCTACCTTTGAAAAACGGCCGGTCGCCGAAATTCTCGAACGCCATCGCGTCGCAGCCACCTTCGCGAAGTGCCTTCGCATCGCGCATCGCCGCGTCGATCACCGCAACCATCGACCCGCCGAACCGCGGCGCGCCAGGCAACGCACCGACGTGCACCATGCCGATGATGGCATTGCGGGAGAAGCGTTTGGCGAAGTCGTCTCTAGCGAGCATGAGATGAACGTAGATTAGCGTATGAACGAGGGGTTGCGGTTTCACGCGGAGACGCGGGGACCGCGGAGAAAAACCCTCCGCGTCCTCCGCGTCTCCGCGTGAAACGCTTTTGACTTCTGATCTACTATCCAACGCCATGTCCGATCTGAAGCTGTTCAACACACTTACACGCGAGAAAGAGACGTTCGAGCCGCTCGTTCCGGGCGAAGTGCGCATGTACTCGTGCGGTCCCACCGTCTACAACCACCTGCACATCGGCAACATGCGCACGTTCCTCTGGGGCGATCTGCTGCGGCGCTACCTCGAGTTTCGCGGCCTGCGCGTGAAGCAGGTCATGAACATCACCGACGTCGAGGACAAGATCATCCGCAACGCCGCGGCTGCCGGAAAAGATCTGACCACCTACACCGCTCCCTACATCGAGTCCTTTCACGATTCGCTGGCGAAGTTGCGCGTCCGCCGCGCCGACGCCTATCCGCGCGCGACCGAGTACATCCCGCAGATGGTGGCGCTGGTCCAGCAGTTGACTGAGCGCGGCCACACGTACGTTGCCGACGGCTCGACGTACTTCAAAGTCGCGTCGTTGCCCGGCTACGGCAAGCTCTCGCGCGTCGAGATCGACCAGTCCAGCGAATACAGCCGCATCGAGTCCGATGAATACGAGAAGGAGTCGGCGCGCGACTTCGTCCTTTGGAAGTCGAAGAAGGACAACGAGCCCGCGTGGCAGACGCCGATCGGCGAAGGGCGTCCCGGCTGGCACCTCGAGTGCTCCGCGATGTCGATGGACCTCCTCGGCGAGACCTTCGACATCCACACCGGCGCGGTCGACTTGATCTTTCCACACCACGAGAACGAAATCGCGCAGAGTGAAGGTGCCACCGGCAAACCATTCGTCCGCTACTGGATTCACGGCGAGCACCTCAACATCGATCAGCAGAAGATGTCGAAGTCGCTCGGCAACATCTACACGGTGCCCGAAATCGAGGAGATGGGGTACGACCTCCTGACGCTGCGGTATGCGCTGTTGTCCGTCCCCTACCGCACGAAACTGAACTTCACGACGCAGTCGCTCGACGACGCCAAGAACGCGCTGTCGCGGATCGAATCGTTCCTGCTGCGCGTCGATGAAGTATCGCGATCAGCCGCGCACGACGCCCGCCATTCCGACGGCGCCGCCGATCAGTTGATCGGCAAGTTCCTGATCGATTTCGAGACTGCGATGGACGACGACCTCAACACCGCAGGCGCCCTCGGCGCTCTCTTCACGCTGATCCGCGAGGCGAACATCGCAATGGACGAAGGCCGCATCCTGGCCGGCGACGCCGAGGGGCTGAAGACCGCGGTGATGAAAATCGATCCGGTGCTCGATCTTTTCCCGAAGCAGCGCGAGAACCTCGACGCCGAGATCGAATCGCTCATCACCGCCCGGAATGCCGCGCGCAAAGCCCGCAACTTCGCCGAAAGCGACCGCATCCGCGACGAGCTGCTCGGCCGCGGGATCCTGCTCGAAGACACGCCTGCGGGAACGCGCTGGCGAAAGGGCTGACGCAGGTTTTTCACCACAGAGACACAGAGGTCACAGAGGCACGTTTCAACTCTGTGTCCTCTGTGTCTCTGTGGTTAAAGCCTTTCCGACCGATGCATCGATGCTTACCGCATCGCCGTCAACGCCACCGGCGTCGGGCGGTACCACTCCGGATAGACCCGCTTCAGCGCGTCGATCTTCGGCAGATCGTTGAACACGATGTAGGGCTGATGCGGATTGTGGATCAGGTAATCCTGGTGATAATCCTCGGCCGCGTAGAAGCCCTTCAGCGGCTCGATCTTCGTCACGATCGGCGATGCGAAGACCTTTGCCTTCGACAGTTGTTCGACGTAAGCACGCGCCACGCGCTCCTGCGACGGTGACGCGAAAAAGATCTCCGACCGGTAGCTTGGGCCGCTGTCCGGACCTTGACGATTCAGTTCCGTCGGATCGTGGGCGACCGAGAAGAAGAGCCGCAGAAGCTGGCCGTACGAAATCTGCTTCGGGTCGAACGTGATCTCCACCGACTCGGCGTGCCCGGTCGTCTCGGTGCCGACCATCTCGTAATGCGCGGTGGACTTTTCGCCGCCCGAGTAGCCGGCGACGACCTTGGTCACGCCCTTCACGTGCTCGAACATCCCTTGCAGTCCCCAGAAGCATCCGCCCGCCAGGACCGCGACCTGGGAACCGGTGGCCTCGGCGGCCGGAGTATCGACAGCCGGCGCTGGAATCGCCTTGTTCACTGCCTCGGCGCTTGCACCACAACTCAGCCCGAACGCCGCAAGAGCCAGGGCCACGATCGTTTTCTTCATAGGGAATCGCATGACAGTCTTCCTTTTCGCGCGCTGCACGTCTCTACGGTTCAGGAGCGCCGATGGTCTCGCGAAGCGTGATCCGCACCGCGGACATCTCTGTTACAAACGCCTCCCGCAGCCGAACGATTTCGCGTGCGGCAGGCGGCGGTTCAGGACGGTACCCGCCGGTGGCTCGCCTCTTGACCCACGCGAGCGCCTCAATTTCCGTGAACAGAATGTGAACTCCACCAACAAAGCCCGTTTGAGGTGTAACCGGTTACATAAATCGTCATCTAACGGACGTTGCAAGGAGTTTCGATGTCGATGAACGACTGTGCCACCGGAATGCTCGAAGTGGAAAAACCAATCCTCGGCCATGAACCAATCCGCGAGTTGCTCGAAGGGCTCTCCCTCTGCGGACCGGGTCAGGAGTACTTCCGCTCACTCGTCAGTGAGCTCGCCCGTGCACTCGACGCCGACATCGCCTTCGCCGCGGAACTGTCGGGCGAAGAGCCGCTGCGCGCCCGCACCGTGGCGCGCTTCGCCGACAGCGAACACGTCGCGAACATTGAATATGTGCTCCAGGGAACGCCGTGCAACGACGTCATCGAGCAGCACTTCTGCTGGATTCCGGAAGGAGCCGCCGAACGCTATCCGCTCGATCCCGGCCTGGCCATCCAGTCGGTCGAGAGTTATGCCGCGATCGCCCTGATCGACGCGGAAGGTGCCGCCTTCGGCTGGATCGGCGTCATGAGCCGCCGGCCGATGATGGACGGAGCAAAGGTCCGCGCCACGCTGCTCTTCGTCGCCGGAAGAACATCCGCCGAATTGCAGCGCCAGCAGACGGCCATCGCACTCGAGCGCGCACACGCCGACCTGGCCGTTCACGCCGAGCGCGGCGAAGAGCTCGAGCGCATCAACGCCGAGTTGCAGCGCGAGATCGCCGAGCAGCGGCGCAGCCAGCGGCAGATGACGCATGACGCGCTCCACGACGCCGTCACCGGTTTGCCCAACCGCACTTTGTTCATGAACCGGCTCGATCACGCCATCGCCATGAACGCCCGCGAGCACGTCTACGACTTTGCGGTGCTCTTTCTCGATCTCGACCGCTTCAAGCTCGTAAACGACTCCCTCGGCCACATCGCCGGCGACGATCTCCTCCGCGCGGCCGCGGACCGTCTGCGGGGCTGCGTGCGCCCCTCCGATCTCGTGGCCCGCATCGGCGGCGATGAGTTCACCATCCTCATCGAGAACATCGCCGACGCCAGCGAGGCCACGTGCATCGCCGAACGGATCTCCGCCGAGCTCTCGCGCCCCTTCACCGTCTCGGGCGAAGAGGTGTTCACGTCCGCCAGCATCGGCATCGCCGTTAGCGCGACCGGCTACCGCTCCGCCGACGCCGTGCTGCGCGACGCCGACACCGCCATGTATCGCGCCAAGGAGCGCGGCAAGGGACGTTACGAGATCTTCGACCGCCGGATGCACGTGCAGGCCGTCGAGCGGATGCTGATGGAGATGGACCTTCGCCGCGCCGTCGAGCGGGAGGAGTTCCGCATCGTCTATCAGCCCATCGTCTCGATCCGCTCGGGCGAGCTGACCGGCTTCGAGGCGCTGCTGCGCTGGGAGCATCCGGTGCGCGGCACCATCGCGCCGAACGACTTCATCTCCATCGCCGAGGAGAACGGGTTGATCGTGCCGATCGGCGTGTGGGTGCTCAAACGCGTCTGCGCGCAACTGCGGCGCTGGCCGTCAACGGCGCACTGGCCATGGTGTGCCAGCATCAATGTCTCGCTTCGTCAGACGTTCGATCCAACGCTCATCGACGAGCTCGATCGCGTCCTGGCGGCGGCGCATGTCGAAGGCGCGTCGATCCGCCTCGAGATCACCGAAAGCGCCATGGTGGAACGGAGCGCTGCCGATTTCTTCGAGCGCGTTCGCCAGCTCGGGATCGAGCTCTGCATCGACGACTTCGGCACCGGCTACTCCTCGCTCGCCTACCTGGTGAACCTGCCTATCGACGCGCTGAAGATCGATCGCTCGTTCGTGAGCACGCTCGATTCGAGCAGCGAGCACTGCGAGCTCGTCAAGACCATCATCGCCCTCGCCCACAACCTCGGCATCGAAGTGATCGCCGAAGGCGTGGAGACGCCGACCCAGCTCCGGCTGCTGGCATCGCTCGGCTGCGAGTACGCGCAAGGCTTCCTCTTCTCGGAGCCGCTATCCGAGGAGGCGGCGGATAGGTTGGTGGTGTCGGGACATATGTTCAATGCCCTTCTCGAGGGATGCCTCGCGGAGTGACCGCAAGGCGCCTGCAGGAGGAGTGCTCAGCCGGGATGCTCGAAACGCGCTACGCTTACTCCATGCAACCAGTTGCTGCCGCGCGTCCTGACGAGCGCGGACTTGTCGAGCGGCTCCGCGCCGGCGACGAGAGAGCATTCGAGGAGCTCGTGGACCATCACGCCGCTCCCCTTCTCGCGGTCACGCGCCGCATCCTGCGCGACGAAGAGGAAGCGCGCGACGCGGTGCAGGAAGCGTTCGTGGCCGCCTTTCGCAGCATCGGAGACTTCCAGATCGAGAGCCGCCTCTCTACGTGGATGCACCGCATCGCCGTGAACTGCGCGCTGATGAAGCTTCGCGTCCGCGAGCGCCGGCGCGAGAAGGACGTCGATGAGCTCCTGCCCCACTTCCAAGCCGACGGCCATCAACAGCAATCGTCGGTGGGCTGGAAAGAAAGCGTCGAAGACGTCCTGCAGCGCGAGCAATCGCGCGCCCTGGTCCGCGAGTGCATCGATCGCCTGCCGGAGTCCTATCGCGTCGTGCTGGTCCTGCGCGACATCGAACAACTACCGCCCGACGTCGTCGCCGAGAAGTTGCAGATCACGCGCGACAACCTCAAAGTCAAACTTCACCGCGCCCGCCAGGCGCTGCGCACCCTGCTCGACCCGCACATGCGAGGTGCGACGTGAGCCACGTGACCTGCATCGAGCTCATCTCGTTCCTCGACGCCTACGTCGCCGAGGAGCTGGACGCCGAAACGCGCACAACCTTCGACCTCCACCTCATCGTCTGCCCCTCCTGCCGCGCCTATCTCGCCAGCTACGAGGAGACGATCGACCTCGTGCGGGGAGTGGCCGAAAAGGAAGAGGAGCTCGCCCACGACGCGCCGCCTGAGTTGATCGAGGCGGTGAAGCACGTGAAGAGGTAGAGCGTTACTTGCTTACGACTGATTGTTGGGGGATTGCCGCCCCGGTTCGTGTGTCATCCTGAGCCGCCGAAGCCGCCCTCCGACGCTGAATGTGCACCGGCAGGGAATCAGCGGCGAAGGACGGTCGAAGGATCTCAGATTTCGCTGATCGTGTTTGCCTGGCTTGTTTCAGATCTGGACCCGTTTCAAACCATTGGAGCTATCATGCCGGATCCAAACCACCGAGCGCTGCGAGGCATGCACGTCGCAAGGAGTGCGGTCGTCTCGACCGCGGGCACTCGGGCGTCCTCGCCCGAGTGCGGTCAGGGCGGAGGTCGAAATGAGTCGACGTTCTCGCTTGCGTGAAGTACGGCTTCGGGATTTCTGCCGCGCAACCTCCTGGCGCGAGCGATTCTCATCATCAGCGACGTTCGCTCGCGCTGGTCCAACGAGATCTTCGTAGTTTGAGATCCTTCGACCGTCCTTCGCCGCCGATTCCTGGCGGGGCAAACGCAGCGAAGCTTGCGGCGGCTCGGCGGCTCAGGATGACACGATTCGGGTGAGTGGCCGGGGAGTGCGCACGTCCTGTGAGCCGGCGGATTTCACAACGCCACAGCCTCGGCCAGAACGTCGTCTTTGATGATCTCGTGCAGCCACGATGGCGCGACGACATCGACGTGACGGCCCAACAGCTCTTCTAAATCGGCAATCAAGCCGCCGGGGAACCATGGTGGTGTCTTCCCGCCGATCTTCGATCAGAAAATCGACATCGCTATCAGGTCCGGCATCCCCACGGGCTACCGAGCCGAAGACTCGGACGCGGCTGACGCCATGCTTCGCAGCGATGCGGAGGATCTCTTCGCGCTTGCTGGCGAGGATCTCGTCGATTCCCATGCGCAGCATTGTACTTGGGCGCTCGGGTGACTGCGAAAAGGAAGCACTGCAGCTAGCGCACGACGCCCCGCCGGAGCTGATCGAGGCGGTGAAGCACGTGAATCGCTAGAGAGCATTACCGTCTTTCGCGGCATCTTTTCCAAACTGGAACCCTCCAGCTAGAACGCCATGTTGCAGGTACTGCAGTGATGATTTGATGAGTGACCTGCTTCACGATCACATGTACCCTTATGGGTGTTGGGGCAATCGGAGTGCATTGATGCACACTCCGAGCTCTTCAGCACGTTGTCTTCGTTCGATTTCATGACACACCTCCTGTCAAGGAGATATGCGGCTTTCATGCGCGCCGCCGTGACGTGCGGCACACGATGACGTGCGGGGCCATCCGAACAGTGATCGGTGCGATCGCAGCCGCCACGGGTTCTGTCATCCTGATGACACGATTCGTTTGAGTGGAGGGGGAGTGCGCACGTCCTGCGAGCCGGCGGCTTTCACAGCGCCAACGGTCTCGGCCAGAACGCCCTCTTTGAGGATCTCGTCGCGTTTGCTGGCGAGGATCTCGTCGATTCCCATGCGCAACATTGTACTTGGGCGCGCTAAGTCACGTGCCGAGGGGAAGTGTGGCGACGGCGGACTGCTGATGGAGAAGACTCACGGCGATCATGCGGGAATCGCCCGGCGCGCGTGGTGGATCGGTCAGCCCGCGCGGTAGACCAGTCAGCCCGGACTGTGGTTCGGTCAGCCCGAAAGTGATACCAGTCAGCCCGCACGTGGGACCGGTCAGCCCGGACTGTGGTTCAGTCAGCCCGCGCTGTGTTTCGGCCGGTGCGCGCGGAGAGTCGTCGGGTGCCCACGGAAAACCATTGCGGACACACGAAAAGACAGGGCGGACGCACGAAAAGACAAGGCGAACGCACGAAAAGACAAGGCGGACCCACGGAAAGACAAGGCGGACCCACGAAAAGACAAGGCGGACCCACGAAAAGACAAGGCGGACCCACGGAAAGACAGGGCGGACGCACGAAAAGACAAGGCGGACACACGAAATGACAAGGCGGACGCACGAAATGACAAGGCGGACGCACGAAAACGAGTTGCGGGCGCACGACATGACATCGCGTACGCATGGAGAGTCGTTGGGTGCGCACGGTGAGACGGCTGGCGCGCACAACGAGCCGGCTCGATCGCAGGCACACTCTGGCGGCTCGCACGGCCGCACCCGACGACGATGGCGGGATCACTACAGGAAACACCGGTACCCGCGCGGCATCGCTTCGTGATCGGGGCGGTGAAGCACGCGGTTCCAAACCTCGCTCGCCGTAATCTGAACCGGCGATTACGCAATCCAGGGTGAGAAGGTGCGCACCACCCTCCATGTGCCGTTCGACTTTTCGAGAACGTACACGAACCCACTTGCGCAGAGGGGTCCACAGCCGGTCCAAGAATAGACAAGCGCGGTAGCGCCATCGGACGAGTATGCAGGAGAAGCAAACTCCAGGACACCGACAACTTCCGGGAACTGCGCACGAAGCAAATCCCAGTTGTAGTAGTGGGGGCGAACCAGACCAGGCTTTGCTACGGTGAGAACGGGACCGAGCATCGTGGCGGACGACAGGCGAAAGGGGAATGGCGGCGAGTATCTTCCGATGGACTGAGGCACGCTGTTGTAGGTGAGAAGCGCGTCCACGAGTTGTTTTGGCAAGTCCTTCGCCGCATATCCGAGGTCCTGCGGAAGAACCACGGTCGTTTCGTTGAGAACCAGATACTTTGGCGCAACCTTCTGTGACCGCTCAAAGCCCGACGCAAACCTGACGAGAGTCGCATCGAGAACGGCCGCATCGTCGTTGCTTTGGGCAAAGACCGTACTGGCCGCAAAGCCGGCGATTAACAAGACAATTGATGACGCTCGGAGCATCTTTGTGCGCTTAACGGACCAAGCGCAGCGGCGTGTCCCGCGACGCGAGATGCTAACGCAATCTGGACGCAGCAGCGCGGCGGGCCGCATCCGCTCCAAACGCGAGTCAGGCCTGTCCGGAGCTCGGCCGAGGCACCCACAGTGATGTGGCTCATCAAGTCCGCGCGGTGTATGTCTGGGAGTCGGCGCGCCAGAAGCTCCGAGGGCCGAATTTCTCGCAGGCGAGGACGTCGACGAAATTTCGACCGCCGCCCGACAGCACTCGGGCGAGGACGCCCGAGTGCCCGCGGTCGAGACGACCGCACTCCTTTACGACGGTGGTTGGATCCGGCGTGATGGCCCGGACTGAAACAAGCCCTAGCGACGGCCACTCTTCGGCGCAATGTAGTGGAACTCGACGAGGTACACGTTTTCGCCTGGTCCGTGCTTTGCCACCTTGAGGAGATCGCTCACGCCGGCGAAGCCGCATTCGCGGGCGAGGCGAGGGGTGATCTGTTCGAGCGTGATCGGGACGATGGAATCGACTTCGATCTCGCCTTCTTCGAAGCGGTATCGCCCGCCGGCACGGACGTGCGGACGCATCCAGACGCGAACGCTTCGCGTGATCGCACCACTTCGCACGCCATCACGCAGGTATTTCGTGAACAGCACCGTGCGAGTTTAGCGCGCTGCGTGAGCCTTCCTCACCCAGGCTCGGCAGCCCGATCTTCCGTGGCGACGTCGATGACGACCACGCCCGCCTTCTCTCCGCTCTGGACGTAACGGTAGGCATCGGCGATCGCGGTGAGTGGATATCGGCGATCGATGACGGGGATGAACCGGCCTGCTTCGATCCTATCCCTCAGTTCGTTCACGAACGCCTGCCCGCTTCCCCGCTTCGCCAGGGGAACCACAACCCGCCCGCTTCCCGTGACCTTCGACCAGAGAATGAACAGAAGATTCTGCGACCAGGGGCCACGGTCCGTCGCCGCGAAAACGCCGCCGGGCTTGAGCCATCGCCGCCATCGGCGGATGCCCAGCTTTCCCACCGCGTCCAGCACGAAGTCGAAGCTGCGGCCAAGCTGGTCGAATTCGTCGGTCGTATAGTCGACTACCCGGTCAGCTCCCAAAGAGCGCATCAGTTCGCGGTGGCGTCCCGCGACGACCGCGACCACCTCGGCGCCACGATCTTTGGCCAGTTGAAGTGCTGCCGTCCCGATCGCGCCGGAGGCGCCGTAGATCAGGATCGTGTGACCGGGTCTCAGAGCGAAATGTTCGATGATCGGATTGGCGTAAAAGGCGCCTTCGCAGACGACTGCCTGATCGAAGCGAAGATTCGAGGGCATCTGCGCGATCGGCCCGGTCTCGGCCATGCAGAAATACTCTGCCTGGGCACCGTCATTCCTGAACGGGCACATTCCGAATACGCGGTCCCCGGGCTTGAACCGGCTGGCCGATCCGCCAACGGCTTCGATAGTCCCGGCGAAATCGAGGCCGAGAATCTTCCGCCGCGATCGCCCGCCGCCGGTCAGCAGCCTTATGAGTGTCGGGTGAAGGAGCTCGCCGCAATCGGTCCGATTGACCGTCGTCGCATGGACCCGCACCAGTACCTCCCCCGGCCCGGGCACCGGCGCCGGGACGTCGCGCACCTCGATCACGCCGGGTGACCCATAACGCGCGATTGTGGCTGCCTTCATGGACCTCCAATTAAGATTGCCGGCCAGATAAACACTGTCCGTGTTCAGACGCCGCGATGCCGCATGTAGACCGTTTCCGCCGGATTTCGATTGCCGGGGTTTACCAGAACCGGATCAGGCGTAAGAGTAAGTTCCTCTTCCGACACGCGGACGATCGACGCGCCGGCCGTCCCTTCCGTGTTGTAACGAAGCGTGTTCTTCCGGAGTTGCCAATGCCCCTTCCCGCTCACTTGCATTCCCACGAGTGTCCCCGTCATCGCACCCCAATACTTCAACGTACCGCCACGCTGGAACTCCAAATGCCAGTCGTGAAAGCCAAAAACCGTGACGTTTTGGCCTGCCACAGTACGGAGGTCCCACGTTCCTACGAGTTGCTCGGAGTGGTCTCGCGGTGAATCGATGCCGCAACTGCTTAAAGCAACGAAAACGATGAGTGCTGCGAGCAGGTGGAATCGCAAGCCCTCAGTTTAGCGCGAGTGTCCGCTGCACGAATCACCAGTGAAGGCTGCGACGAGCGATGCGAGGAAGGTGGCGGAGTTGCTTGCGGCCTTTCCCGAGTGATCCCCCCATGGGCACCACCACCGCCGGGCAGGGACGCCCGGCGGGAGCAGGCAAGAATGCCTGCACTACGAGGGGCGCCCGGGCGGCTAAGGCGGAGCGTGAGCTGATTTCGCGCGAAGCGCTTTGGAGTGCGGTGGCGCCAGCCACCGCTTTGAATCACGTGTTGAAAGCGGTGGCTGGCGCCACCGCACTCCACAGCGGCTTCGCCGCGAAATCGAAACTTCATCCGCGCTGCGTAAGCCTTTGAGCCCCCCGATCACTGCGCGCGAAGCGCAGCCATCACCACAATCGCACCCGCTCCGCCGGTGCGAGGTACAGCTTCTCTCCCGCCTTGACGTCGAACGCCTGGTACCACTGGTCGATATTGCGGACGGTGTCGGCGCGGTATTGACCCGGGGCGTGGCCATTGGTCATCAGCGAGTTGCGGAGCGCCTCGGGGCGTTGTTTCGATCGCCAGGCCTGCGCGAAGGCGAGGAAGAAGCGCTGGTCGCCCGTGAATCCGGCGGCCGAGGGGCCTGCCTTGTCGCCGTAGAACCGGCGATACCCGTCGTACGACGCGGAGAGGCCCGCCACGTCGGCGATGTTCTCGCTCAGCGTCAGCTTGCCGTTGATGTGCAGTCCGGGCAGTGGCTCGTAGGTATCGAACTCTGCCGCCAGACGATCGGCCGCCGCGCTGAAGTGCGCGAAGTCTTCTTTCGTCCACCAGTTCAGCAGCCGACCCTCGGCGTCGAACTGGCTACCCTGATCGTCGAAGCTGTGGCTGATCTCATGACCGATGACCGTGCCGATCGCTCCGTAGTTGAGGACCGCATCCGCCTTCTCATCGAAGAAAGGCGGGTTCAGGATGGCGGCCGGGAAATTGAGCGCGTTCTGCAGCGGCAGGTTGACGGCGTTCACGGTCTGCGGCTCCATCGCCCAGGACGACTTGTCCACCGGCTTGCCGAGTCTGGCCACGGCGGCGCGATAGTCGAACAACTCGGAGCGCTGCGCGTTGCCGAGGGCGTCGTCGCGTTTGACCACCAGCCCGGAGTAGTCGCGCCAGTGTTCCGGATAGCCGATCCCGATGTAGAGCGTGCTCAGTTTGGCCTTGGCCTTCGTGCGGGTCTCCGGCTTCATCCAGTCGAGGTTATCGATGCGACGGCTGAAGGCGGCCACGATGTTGCTCACCATCGTCTGTGCGGCCTTCTTCGCCGAGGGGGGAAAGTAGTGCTTCACATAAAGCTTGCCCACGGCGTCGCCGAGCGCAGCGCTGGTGGCGCTGACGGCGCGTTTCCAGCGGGCGCGTTGCTGCGGCGCGCCGGTCAGCGCCGTGCCGTAGAACTTGAAGCGCTCATCCGCAAACGCTTTCGGCAGCAGGCCTGAAGCGCGGTCGATGGCGCGGAAGGTGAGGTAGTCCTTCCACAACGACAGCGGTTCGCTCTCCGCCAGCGCGGCAATGCCGACGGCGGCGGACGGCTGCCAGACCATGATCTCGGTCTGACCGGAGAGCGCAGCACCGTTGAAGTAGGCCGCCCAATCGAGTCCCGGTGCCTTCGCCGGGAACTGCTGCAACGGCCAGCGGTTGTTTGCCTTGTGGACATCCTCGGAGTCGGTGCGGTTTCCGTGTGCCTCGGCGATCTTCCGCTCCAGGTCATAGATTCTGCCGGCCTTCCCTGTGGCGTCGGCGATGTGTGCCAGCGTCAGAACCGTGGCGATGTGCTGGCGATACTCTTCCTGGAGCGCGACGTCGTTCTTGTCCTTGCTCAGGTAGTTTTCGCGGTCCGGCATCCCCAGGCCGCCCTGCAGCAGGTAGCCGATGTTCCGGTTCGGGTTGTCGAAGTCGGGAGAGACCCACAGGCCGAAGGGCCGGTCGGTATAGAAGTTCGTGTTGTTGAGGGCATCGACGTCGGCGCGCAGTTGGCTTCCCAGCACGTGTGCCAGCCCCTGCTTGTCAGCGATGGCCGCGATCTCGTCGAGCTCCGGCTGTGCACTCTTCAGGCCTCGCGCCTCGATGGACTTCTCGTCCATGATCGCGGCGTAGTAGTCACTGATCATGCGCACTTCCGAGCCGGCGGGAGCTTTGGCCTCTTCCGTTTCCCGGATGAGATCCGAGGTTCTCTTGTTCGCTTTCTCGTCGAGGATGATGAAGACGCCATAGCTCGAGCGGTCGGGAGGAATCGGCGTGACCTTCGCCCAGGTGCCGTTGGCGTAGCTGTAAAAGTCGTCGCCGGGCTTGACGGTCTTATCCATGGCCGCGAGATCGAGGCCGTGAGACGGAGGCGGTGTTGCCGCCAGGGCGATGAACGCAGTCAGCAGCAACACGGCCGCGCGGATGAGCTTTGAAGAGTGCATGCCCTATCGTAGCGCTTCGCGCGTTGTCTGCGGGCTTCGCCGCGTTGTCTGCCCGCTTCACGTGCGTTGTCTGCGCTTGGCGCCCGATGTCGGCGAAGGATGAGCGCGAGGCGACCGCGCGCCGCGAGATGGAAGCGGCGAAGTAACCACGCGCAGCGTCCCCCGTGCCGGTGCGGCGTTCGGCCGACTCGGTGCGACACTCGGCTTACACCGTGCAACGCCCCGCCTACACCGTGCAACGCCCGGCTTACACCGTGCAACGCCCGGCTTACACGTGCAACGCCCGGCCTACACCGTGCAACACCCGGCTTACACCGTGCAACACCCGGCTTACACCGTGCAACACCCGGCTTACACCGTGCAACGCCCCGGCTTACACCGTGCAACACTCGGCTTACACCGTGCAACGCTCGGCTTGCGCGGACACACATCGGGTGTACGCGGAGAGTCATCGGGTGTGCAGCGAAAGTCATCGAGTGTGCACGGAAAGCCATCGAGTGTGCAGCGAAAGTCATCGAGCGCGCACGGAAAGCCATCGAGTGTGCAGCAAAAGTCATCGGGCGCGCACGGAAAGTCATCCGGCGCGCACCGAAAGTCATCGAGTGCGCACGGAAAGTCATCCGGCGTGCAGCGAAAGTCATCGGGTGTACGAGGAAAGTCATCGCGTGCACGCAGTGAGTCGTCGGGCTCCCGGCGCCGCCCCAAGGGCGCCCACGCTGTCATCCTGAGCCGCCGCAGCCGCCGCAAATTTAGCGCGGAGCTGGGCGCGGAAGCATCGCCTGGTACGTGATGTGGAGCCGGCACTTTCGCTTTCGACCTGGACGCCAGCGCCTCCAGATACTCCGACTACCCGTGTTTAGAAGGCCGCTTACGGGTCTCGCGGGATGCGATCGAAGCTCGGCAGCCCACCGATTTCATCTGCGGCACATCTCAACGCATACAGATAGGCTTCGAAAAGCGTCTCGCCTGCGTAATCACATTCGCAAGCGGGCGGCACACACTCTAGTAGCAGGTCGCCGACCGAAAAGGCTCTCGGCAACTTGCTACTTCGTAGCCTCAGCGCCACCACGCGGAACGCAGCTCGCGCTTTCTGTGACGAATGTGCGACGCGATTCCGAATAATGGAGGCGTCTTCAAAGGCTCTCTTCCTGGACGTCATTGCCTCGCGGAAGGGTCTGCCTGCAACGAAGAACAACGAGGCGCGATTGAGCGTATCCTCGACGGACCAGCTCAAGTAGTGACGAAGTGGATCGAAATTCGAGCGACCAGAGACAATTCCGTACGCGTCCTTCAGGGTAGACGCCGGACCAAATTTAAGCAGCGGCCTCCGGCGAGCCATAGACTGCGCCCCACACAAGTAACGCACGAAGGTACCTTCGATGAACTCCTCCCATGAGGCTACGACCGCCAGAAACGCGAGAGCTACGATGCGCCTGGCCTGCGAGGGATGGACTGGATTTGTAGTTATAGAGTCGAAGTCGCGACGCACGAACGGCTCCATCGACTCATAAAGACTGATGGCCGATCCGATGGCGACCTCGAATGTGTTTCTAATGTTTCTGATCGAGACTGGCTGTCCCATGTTCCAAATTGTATTCCAGCGCTGCGCAGACCGCCTCGATCTACGAGCCAGTACTCGGTCGCATAGGAATCCGCTGCTTCCACGCACACCCGGCCTAACGTCTTTCGCCCAGCCGGGTGCGCGGAGCTTGGGGTCAAATCGGAAGTGGAAGTGACGAAGCCAGAGTGGAACCACTTGCCAGACTCCCTACTCCGTCACTTCCACTTCCGACCTGACCCCAAGCTCCAACCCCAGAACAGGGAGTGCTATCAATCACACGTGTCCAAAACAGCTTTGAAACGAGAGGGATGAAGTACCGCCGAGTCCCCGTAGAATCGGGTTGTCGAAGCTCGAGACACGGAGGTGCCCGGCG
>JADGNZ010000075.1 GCA_017883205.1 Thermoanaerobaculia bacterium
GTGGTTCCCCGACAAACCGTATCCGGGCCACGACGTCGACGAAAAGAATCCGATCGCCGATCTGCAGAAGGGGACGCGGGTGTTGATTCGCGCGCTGGTCGATATCGCGACGGGTCCGAAGATCGTCGCGCAGTTCAAGCCGTAGGGTGGAAGGGGTCAGACCGAAAGTGAAAGTGACGAAAAATGAGTCTTGGCAGGCACCCTGTCAATTATCGTCACTTTCACTTTCGGTCTGACCCCTTCCGCCTGACCCCTTCCACTTGACAGGAGTGGCGGATGTAAGTAGGGTCGTGACTCGCCACAATCGATCAGGAAGTACGGGAGGTTCTATGCGCGTCCGGGCCATCTCTCTCATCGCCTCGATCCTGGTGACCACTTCACTCTTCGCTGCCGATCCGCCGAAACCGGTCGTACAAAAGCTCGAGCAGCTCGCCTCGACCTTCTGCAATCAGACGTACGCGCTCTGCATCAAGGCGCCGTGCAGTCCGATCGTCACCCACAACAAGAAGGATGGCACCTACTCCATCGAGCAAGCCGACTGCGTTTGCGACGTTCTCTCCGGATGGTCGATGGGACCGGGATCATGCGACAAACGAGCGCCGGAAACGGTGAACGGGCGCACGTTCCTCATTTCGACGTACTCGAACTTCTTCAACAAGACGAACCTCACTCTCTCCTGTCCGAGCTCGAGCCAGATGTGGGCCTGGTGCTACGGATCGCCATGCGTCGTCGATGAGAAGAATCCCTCGAAGGCCGTTTGCACCTGTCCGATCAAGATCAGTCCATCGATGACGCTGGGAGGGGAGTGCCGTCAGGAAGCGTGCAACGGCATCTGGAGCGCGGCCACGCCGGCGAACGACGCCTACGCAAACAACACCTTCTTCAACTACATGACCGAGCACAATCTGCAGCCGCCGCCGAATCCCCCCGCGAAGGATTGTCCGACGACGACGCAGTGATGTTCGATTCGATTACGCGGTGAAGCGCTGCAAACATCCCAGCACCAACGCGGTGAAATCCTTCTGCACGCGTGCGGTCGTGTCCATCACTTCCTGATGCGTCAGTTTCTGCTTCAGGATTCCCGCGGCCATGTTCGTGATGCAGGAGATTCCGAGTACCGGGATTTGCATCTGTGACATGGCGATGACCTCGGGGACTGTCGACATGCCGACGGCATCGGCGCCGAGGTGGCGGAGGGCGCGGATCTCGGCCGGCGTCTCGTAGCTCGGTCCGGACAGCGCGAGGTAGACGCCTTCCTGGATCAGTTGTCCGAGCTCGCGGGCGACATCTTTGGCGATGTCGCGCAGCGATTCAGGATAGGCCTCGCTCATGTCGGGGAAGCGGACGCCGAGGTCGTCGATGTTCGGACCGCGGAGGGGGTTCATCCCCATCATGTTGATGTGGTCGGAGATGAGCATCAGATCGCCGGCCTGGAACTTGGTGTTGATCCCGCCCGCGGCGTTCGTGACGATGAGCTTCTCGATGCCGAGCCGTCCGATGACGCGCGAGAGGAACATGACCTCGGCCATCTCGTAGCCTTCGTAAAAGTGAATACGTCCCTGCATGACGACGACGGGAGTGCCCTGCACGTGCGCGAGGATCATCCGGCCCTGGTGACCGACGACCGTTGAGGCGCGTGCGCCGGGAATCTCGGAGTAAGGGATCGCGGTCTCGACCTCGAGGGCGTCGACGACATCGCCGAGGCCGGAGCCGAGGATGACGCCGACTCGCGGCTGCATCGATGATCTGCTGCGAACAAACCTCACGGCTTCGTTGATTGCTTCGATCATTTGTTTCCTCGTTTGGACGAACTTGGAGGGCGGAGTATAGCGGGGGTCGGTCGGTTGCCGGTTGGGTTGCTGCATTGCTCGGTTGCAAACTTGCTGCAGACATCCTTGATGGTCACTCTTTCGGTGGCCCGCCAACCGGCGACCACCAAGCAACCGAGTAACCCCCAGCAACCCGGCAACGAAACTTCGCAACGGCGCGCTCGATCCCGCATAATGCCCGCCATCCAAGCGGTCATCATCAAAATTCGGCAACGACGGGAGCTGTGAATGGAGCGATTCTCCGGACTGATCGGATTCGTGGGGATTCTGGCGATTGCGTATCTGCTGTCGACGAACCGGCGGGCCATTCGCTGGAAGACCGTTTTCTGGGGCCTGACGCTCCAGATCGTCACCGCCATCGCCGTATTGCGAGGCACGCAGATCGCCGATGTCTTCCGAAGCTTCACGCCGGCGATCAATCCATGGGTCGCGGCGCTGATCTTCGCCACCCTCACGATCGTCGTCGTTCAGATCACCAAACGGATGGAGCACGGCACGCCGCGAACCGGCGTCTGGGGCGTGTATCTCGTCCTCAGTGCCGTTCTCTTTCTGGCCTACAACCTCCTGGCGTTCCTCTTTCAGAATCTGAAGAACGTCGTTACAGAGCTCATCGGCTACACGGCAGAAGGTTCGAAGTTCGTCTTCGGCCCGCTCGGCGATCCGGCCAACACGAACATCGGTTTCGTCTTCGCCACACGGGTGCTGCCGACGATCATCTTCATCGCATCCATCTTCGCAGTCCTTTATTACCTCGGCGTGATGCAGGTGGTGGTGCGCTTCTTCGCGAAGCTGATGTCGCGCTTCATGGGCGCCTCGGGCGCGGAGTCACTGTCGGTGGCGGCATCGATCTTCATGGGTCAGACCGAAGCGCCGTTGACCATCCGCCCCTTCCTCGACGGCATGACGATGTCGGAGCTGATGACGGTCATGACCGCCGGCATGGCCCACGTTTCGGGCGCCATCATGGCCGCGTACGTTCTGGTGGCGAAGGTCGATGTCATCCACCTCCTTACGGCTGTGATCATGACGGCGCCGGGGGCGATCATGATGGCCAAGATGATCGTGCCGGAGACGGAAACGCCGGCGACCGGCGCCGATGTGGAAGTGGTCGTGCCGAAGCAGGACGTCAATGTGATCGATGCGGCGGGCCGCGGCGCCATCGAGGGGTTGCACCTCTCGCTGAACGTTGCCGGCATGCTGATCGCGTTCATCGCGCTGGTGGCGCTGATCAACGGAGTATTCGGATACGCGCACGACTTTGCTGCTCACTACAAACTCGTCTGGGGCAGCACGAGAGTCCTGCATCTCCGCGACGTCTTTCCCGCCAGCCTCGACATCGTCCTCGGATGGATCTTCCGCCCGATCGCCTGGGCGATGGGTGTGTCGTGGAAGGACAGCCTCACGGTCGGCAATCTGCTCGGCACGCGCATGGTGCTGAACGAGTTCGTCGCCTTCGTCAACCTCGGCAAGGCTGGCGTCGGATCGAGCCTCGATCCCCGCAGCTTCGTCATCGTCACCTATGCACTCTGCGGCTTCGCGAACTTCTCATCGATCGCCATCCAGATCGGCGGCATCGGCTCGCTCGCCCCATCGCGACGAGGCGATCTCGCGCGGCTGGGCCTTCGCGCAATGCTCGCAGGCACACTCGCGAACTTCCTGACCGCGACGATCGTGGGGATCTTGTATGTAGCGAAGTAGGCGGGGTGTAGCAGAGTGCAGTAACAAAATGCGCGGGCGCGCCTTCGGACGCGCCCGCGCGGGGCTTACTGCACGAACTGCATTACGTCAGCGGCGTCGCTGGCACCGGCGACGGAACGGGCGCCGGATGAGCTTTGGTCTTGCGGAACCGAGTGCCGAGGGCGTTGCGCATGTCATTGACGTGCGGCGCCAGCTCGGCGGTCTCGGGACGCTTGGCCAGACGGCAGGCCAGGGCATAGGTGGTGAGCGCGTCGCTTCCTGCCTTGTTCCTGGCCGTCGTCACGCTGTGACGGATGAACTGAGCCAGCGCTTCCAACTCGTCCGCCACCGGCCCATAGGACGCGGCGTAACTCATCAGATCGCGGAGCTGCGCCGGATCGGCGCCGCCTCCGCGGACGAGCGCCGCGTTGTTCTTCACTGCCACTACAGCCAGCTCGATGAATTTCTCGGGCACCGATGCGGCAGTGGTCAGGCTGCGGCTGGCGCTCGTTGACGCTGGAATTACAAAATTGGGTATCAGTTGCCGCATGGCGCGAATCTCGTCGACGCGCGCCTGCGCACTATCGATATACGACTGCGGAACTTCATTCACTGTGGACACGTGGTCCTCCTTTTCTTTGTCAACTGCTGTGGTAAGAGCGCACAGTGGTGACATGAGGCGGAGCACGGCCTCTGAAGATTTGCCTTGCTGCCTCGGCGGCGTTGCTGCGAATGAACCGCATGCGCCGAGCGGAAATGAACCGAATACGGTGACGCCTGTCAGTCAACGTTCTTTGGACGGAGCGCGACGGAATCAGCAATGGAGCGATGAGCGCTTTACCGGAGTCTCCGCTGGGCTCGGACTGGTCGTCTGACCGATCGATGGAGATCGCGCCGCGTCTGGCGGAATCGAGCAACTGGCTGGATGCCTGGTCCAGCCGGTCGGAGAGCTCCGCCATCCGCGCCGCACTGTCGATCCAGCGTGCCGTGGCATCGATCAGACGTCCCGGGGCCTCGGCGGCCCCTTCCGGCGCACGCGACGCATCATCGACCGTGTCGCGCAACCCGCGAACGGCACGCTCCAACTGCGCCGCCGCCCGAGAGAGCCAGCTCGAAACGCGCTGATACTCACGCGATGCCCTGACGGGGCGCTCCGTCGCGAAGGCCTCCGAGGCCTCGATGACACGGCGTGAGCAGTCGAGCAGTCGCATCGACGAATCGATGGCCCGCTGCGTCCGCCGAAGCGGCCGGCGCCACGGTTGCCGCTGTTTCCGGCTCAATCCGCGCGAGGTCCCACCGGCGCGCCGCGAATCATCCGCGGCCGCTCTCGCTGTGTTTCTGTAGTCTGTGCCTTTCATACTTTGATTAAGACGCGGCAAGGTGGCCGAAAAAAGGGGTAATTTTGTGAAACATCAGCTACAGCCACGAACATCCATCAATATGCAGAGAGGCTGGAAAGACGACTCGTCAGGCGCCGTCTCAGTGGAAGGGCACGTCGCGTTCTACCGCGATATGGAGAATCGAGACGCCGATTTGGTCGATTGAGACATCGAGGTCGAGAATCTCGACATCGCAGTGGAGAATCTCGACATCGATGTGGAAAATCGAGACATCGATGTGGAAAACTTCGACATCGATGTGGAAAACCCAGACATCGATGTGGAAAAGCTGGACATCGGTGTTAGAAATCTGGACATCGATGTGAAAACTCACGACATCGATGTGGAAAATCTGGACGTCGATGTGGAAAAGTTGGACATCGGTGTTAGAGATCTGGACATCGATGTGGTCGATCATCACATCGATGTCTCGAATCTCGTCGTCGATGACGCGGACCACGGTGCCGTGCGGCCAGCGCGCCTGTGTGCCGTTTTCGAAGGCGACATGCACGTGGGGAGCGGGGAGACCGTAAGTTGGGTCGTTATCTAAAGAATCAACTTAGCGCCTTGGCCGACCTCCGGCCAGTGAGTTGAGTTACCAGACACGATCCCAACTAATTAACCCGGCGGTTGGCTGTTGAATGGAGCGACGATCTAGCTACTTGGGGCTTGTTTTAGATGTGGACCCGTTTCAACCATTGGAGCTACCAGGCCGGGTCCGATCACCGAGGCGGGACGCCCCGATGGCCGCGGGCGAGACGCCCACACTCCTCCGCACTGCGAGGCATGCATGTCGTAAGGAGTGCGGTCGTCTCGACCGCGGGCACTCGGGCGTCCTCGCCCGAGTGCTCCTAGGCGCGGCGAAGAACCAGTAAGCCGGCGGTTCCAAGCAGTACGAAGAGGAGGATCAACCCAGTTTTTCCAACTGCGGGCGCTGGAAAGGCGGGTACCGTGACCAGACGAGAGGCGAGCACTGTCACTGGCGGCCCGAAGAGGTCGTCGTGGAGCGTGACTTTGATGGTGTACTGTCCGGCCGACAGACCGGGAACCGTCGCCGTCACACCCACGGGCACAGGCCATGGCAGGTGACCTGGAGAAGGCTGTAACTCAACTTCATTCCCGCTTACCGATACTCGCGTCGTCGAAACCGAGATCCCGGAAATAAAATAGGTGACTTGGAATGGGATTCCCGCAGTAGGAGGATCCTGCAGGACTGCAATGTTGCGAACGACCCACAGCGGATCTGCCTTCGCGTGTACGACGAGGAAGCTGAGTACGAAGACGCAAAGCCATCTGCCGTGAAACCACTCAACCGTGCGCATGACGGTGGTACGTTCGCGCGCGAGGTTGCGTCCATGGGGCCAACGCTAGTTCGCCTGCGTGATGCGACAGCGGGTGACGTAATACTTCCAAATGGTGTCGACAGGTTGATCGTTCAGCGTTGCTGGCTGATACTCCCATTTCGCAAGAGCGGCGAGGGCAGCGTCAGCGCACCCGGAAGACGCGCCTTCCGCGATCTTGGCGTCGCGAATGGAACCGGCCTTGGTGATGACCGCATCGAGAACGACTGGCGCACAACTGCGTCGATCGCTGCACTCTGGTTGAACGCCTTTCACCAGAACCGGCCGCTTCACGATTCCAGAAACACGGCTGGCATGAACAGCCGGCGAAGACACCATAATCGCGAAAAGCAGGGTTGGAAGTGTTCGCAAATGATGCCTCGGCTACGGACCGCGCTTCAGCGGATTCGCGCGCAGACCGTGACCCAAGAGTAGCAGACGAGCCCCTTTTGGCCGTGGTTCGCTTTGGACGGCTTCTCGTGGTCGCCGAAGCAAAGGCAACCACAGAGACGCAGAGAACACGGAGGGGTCTCTGTGACCTTTGTGCCTCTGTGGTGACCGGTTTTTCAATCAGGAAATAGCGGATCGGGCCAAGGGACGGCCGCACGCCGGCTCCTGCTCGAATTGCAGCAGCTCTGCGTTTCCGATGTGAGAGAATCCCGTCGCGCCGGCAACCGATCGTGGCTCCGAACGACAGCGTTCGCATAGTTTGTTTGCCGCACATTGAGGGAGGATGAACTTGTCCAGATCGCTCGGATTGACTCTTTCTGTTCTCATTCTTGCACTCGCAATACCGATCGATCTCGCCGCGCAGAACGGTCAGACGCGGCACCGGCCGGGCAACCCGATCGTAGCGGAGGTAATCACGATCCTCCAGACGACGGATCTGCACGATCACGCAAACGGGGCAGGTCACGTCGGACTCGATGTCGATCCCGGTACGGCCACGAGCACGACCGGCGCGTATTCGCGCATCGCCTCCTACATCAACTTCGTGCGTACTTCGGCCGGCCATCCCGTCATCCTCGTCGACTCCGGCGACTGGACGATGGGGACGCTCTATGACCTTACGCTCGCCAGCCGTCCGCTGGCACTCTATTTCCTCACGGCGATGAAATATGACGCGGTCACGCTCGGCAATCACGAATTCGACTACACGCCGCGCGGTCTGGCCGGGATGCTCGCGGCCGCGAAAACCTCGTTCAACTTCCAGACGCCAATCGTCGCGTCGAACATGAGCCTCGGCGGCAATACCGATCTCGCGCCGTTCTACGGGAGCGGCAAGGCCATCCAGACGACGTATGTCGAGACTCTGCCGAGTGGGATGAAAGTTGGCTTCATCGGCCTGATGGGCGAGGAGGCCGCCCTCGATGCGTCGGCATCGGCGCCTGTGGCCTTTGCGCCGCTTTCTTCGAATTACGCAACCATTCAGGCGATGGTCGACGATCTACGGAAGAACCAGGGCGCGCAGATCGTGATTGCGCTCTCTCACTCCGGAACCGATTCCAGCGGCAACTCCGGCGAAGACATCACTCTGGCGCGTCATGTCAGCGGAATCGACGTGATCGCCTCGGGGCATACACACACGCCGCTCTCTAGTGCACACGCGGTGACGAATGGCACCTGGACTACACAGGTGATCGACGCGGGAGCCTTCGGTACGAATGTGGCGCGACTCGATCTGCAAGTTCAACGGACACCGGCAGGCACGGTGACGGGGACGGCCGCGGCCAGCTTCGCCAACGTCTCGATGACGGACGCGAGTCTCGCCACGCTGCGCGCCGGGCTGAAAGCGGACCCTGCCACGACAGCACTCGTTTCGGCCACGGATCAGCAGCTCAACAGCACGCTCGCGCCGCTTCTGTCGCAGTTCTTCGCCGACTTCAGCGCTTCGAATCTGGGGAAGGGGATCTATCACCCCGCCGGCGCCGCAGCGCAGGACATGGTGTCGAACGACATCAATCCAGTCCTGTCGCCCAACGGCCTCGGTAACCTCGCCGCGGACTCCGTGCGCAACGTTCCCAACGCGTTGATCGCCCAAACGCTGGCGGCAGTCGGAGGGCAGCCCGCCAATCTCCCGGGCTACGACTTCACGCCGTATCAGCTCGGCGTCGTAGGTACCGGCGTGCTCCGGGCCACGTTGCCTGCGAAAGTGCCGTTGACGTTTGCCGATATCTACGACGTCCTGCCGCTGGGGATCTCACCAGATTCGACGCAGCTCCTTCCGGTCGGATATCCGTTGATCTCGGTGTATCTCGACCTGGCCGACGTCAAGAAGATCGCGGCGCTCCAGTTGGTAGGTCAGAGCAACCTCGTCTCATCCTCGTATTACCTCAACATGTCAGGCATCCAATATTCGCTGAACGCGGACGGAGCGTCTACGTACTTCAAGTACGCGACGGCTGCGGGAGTGCTCAGTATTGCGAATGCGAAGGCCTCGGGCGGTTCCGCCGCGGCGGGGCAGGCAGTTGGCGCATTGTTCAACATGGGCTATGACCAGGGCGCTGGACTTCTGGCGTTGAGCAAAGCTGGGAATCCATACGCCGTTGCCATGGTGAAGCTCAACGACGCGAATCCCGACGCGACGCAGTCCGCGGCAGACCTCAAGGCGCTCGCAGAAGTCGGACAGGCGGCAATCTACGGCACCGGATCGGTCAGTGCTCTGGTGGCCTCGAAGGCGGTCGCCGCGATCGATACGGTCTCCGGATTCGCGCCGAGCGACATCCGGAACACGGGAACGGCGACGCCGCTGAGCGCGACGACGCGGGTCCGCGGCGCGGTCGACCTGTACGCGGTTCTCCTGCTCAACGCAGTCGAATCGCAATACGGAATCAAGATCACTCCGTACCAGTCGCCAAGCGGTTCGACTGCTCTTTCGTCGAGCAACTTTCCTGCTGTGCTCGCGAATCGCGTCAATACGACTCCGGCGTCTTCGACAGTGCAGGAGCTGAAGGAATGGATGGCTCTTCTATCGAATGTCGGCAGCGCGTTGGGTGGCTCGATCGGTCCTGAGTATGCGTCAACGCCGATCTTCACGCAGTTCCCGGCTGCCGGCAGCGCTGTGCAGGTCCGCAATGCCAGTTACCCGCTCGCATCGATCGGCCAACTCGTCGGAACGTTGTCCTCACTGCAACAGGCACCGTAAGAGCAGTCCGTTACCGGGCTCCTCGCGAAGAGAGGATCTGTCGTCCGATACTGCGGTAATTTTTCAGTGTTGTTCTTCCAGGAACGCAAAGACAACCGCGCCACTTCGACCTGACGCCCGCGCCGACATGGTGTGGCAGTCGCTCTCCAGGAGCACGCGCTCTCCGGCGGCGACCGGCTCGCCGTCAACGGTTACCTCGACGCGGTCGACGCCTGCCTGCGAGAAGAGGCGCAGCACAGACGGTTGTGGCGGCGCGGGATCGTGGGTGATTGACCTCGCGTCGAACCCGAGCTCTTCGACAGGCTCACCGACCCGGGCCTCGATCATCGCTGCGTAACTCTTGCCATCGAACGCGTACTCGCTTCCATTCCAGCGAAGGATGCCAAGCCTTCCCCTACGCCCGCACTCTCCTGCACCCTGCTCAAAGCCGATGATGATCTCCGGGACGCCATCGCCATCGAGGTCCGCGACGTTTTGGGGCATCGCGAGAGCGTCGGCAATTTGGTCCAGCTTTCCCTCGATGACGCGCACAGTGACCCCCGACGGTGGATGCTTGAGGCGGAGCTCTACGGCAATGTCTTTCGGATCGAGGAGACGGATGAACGACAGCTCCATCGCTCCGGCCTCGAGACTCATCCGATCGAGGACCACACCGCGGCCGCTCGCTGCATCGGGAAGGCGGACGAGCAACAGCTCACCCGGGTAGGTGAGGTTACCCTTGTCGATGCCAGCGACGACGAGCCGCGGACGGCCGCTCTTGTAGCTGCTGTATACCGCGGCACAAGCAAGGTACTTTCCGGCGAGCGGCCGGATGCGATTCATGAGCGTTTCGTCCTGAGCAATCAGAGGAATCGCCACGAGAAAGAGGAGGACGCATTGGCCGAATATCGCGGCTCGTCTCCCGGCGTTGTTCTGTTTTGCATCTCTCATCGTCCAGGCCCTGTCGGGTGCCAGCCCGTACTGACCTGCGGTTCACCCGCATGAATCACAACGCGATGAAGTATAGCCTCGCGATGCAGCAATGCCGCTGTTCGTGTCGGGGCAATCCTAGTTGGACCGTTTTGCGCCGGCATAGACCTGAATGTGATCCGTCAACTCGTAAAGGACGTGGTTTGACGAGAACAGACACAGGTCCATTCTTCCCGGAGTGTCGCAGTCGCTCCAAGTGGTAACGAACATTAGCCGGCGGGTACCTCGCCGGAAATTCTTGCAGACCGGTCGGACAATGTCCTGTGGAAACACCCTCGCAGGTACGTGCACGGGGTAGAAGAAAGCTGTCGGTTGACGCGCGTCTCGGCTCTCCCACCCGTGGATCTTGGGAGGCCACATAGCGTCGAGGAATTCCTCGACGACTTTAGACCGGAGGACGCGAGCGCGAATTATACGACCCGGCGGAAGTGCCGCCAGAGCCTGTTCATCCGAAACTTCTTCGACTCGCGGAAGCAACTGAATGTTGCGAACGGATGGTTCGGTACAACTCAGGATCTCGACGTCCAGGATGTGGATCTCCCACGAAAGTGAGAGGCCGGCCTGGACTGGAAACGCGAGCATAGCCACCAGCCCTGCCGTGCAGATTCGTTTCATGAGCGGTCCAACGTTCCAAGCTCACCGGCTTGGAGCGGCCTTGCAAATGGTTAGGGTGAGTGGCGTCGTCCCCACCCACGTAGAGTGAGGGTAAGCATAGCAGCGGACGGCCGAAGTCCGCTCCACCGAAGGGTTAGGCGGCGCTGTCACTTGCGACTTGCCAGCGCACCGATCAGTAGAATCGTTGAGGCAAGCAGTGCGCGCACAGACCCTGACAAGGTCGGGATGTCTGTGACATAGGTGATGGCGTTTGGAAATGTCGCCGCCGTCTGAAATTGCGGGTAGAACACGATGCTTGCAGTACCCGGAACATGTGCCGGCGTGACCACCTCGAGTACGGTGTCTGAAAAGACCCAAATCTGCGCGTTAACGCCGTCAATCGTGACGCGGGCTAGGGGGCAATCCGGGAAAAAACAAAAAGGTGTCTCGAAATACTGCCCGTTGATCCTTATGTGGTCGCCACCCCTGGCATGAACGAGGGTCGGCGTGACGGAGTCGAACCGCACTTGCTGGCCCGAAGCAGCCACCCCAAACAACAGAGCCGCGAGAATGAATGAGCTGGTGAATCGGAATCGCTTCGACATTGGAGCCGCCTAACGGTCTGCGCTTCAGCCCGCAGCCCGCACGGGGGATCGTAGCACCTACGCCGACATCTGAACGGGCTGGGTCGGCTGCAAGCGAAAAGTTACACCGCGCCGGAAACGCGCAACCACTGATCTCGGTCGCTGAATTGAACGGTTGCTTCAGGATCAACGTCCACATCTGCAAAATCGTCGATCTGTACAAAGCCTGTCGAGATGACCTCGCCTGTGGTCGTCCGAGCTTCGAGGTCGAGCTTTATGGCCGGTTTTCTCTGATGTCTCGCTTCGGCCGCTGCGGTGACGCTGGGTCTGATCTCGGCATACCTCGCGCTCGGGTGAAACGGCCCAAACGCCACCCCCATCCCGTCGTCGACGCCGTCGAGCGATGCGTGGCCGATCAATTGGCCGCTCGCGTAAATTTCGATAATCGGCATTCGGCGTCTAACGGCTGTGCGGTTCACGCACGAACCGCGACGCGCTGAAGTATAGCCCCGCGATGCAGCAACGCCCGCGGTTCGTGTCGGGTGCAACGCTAGTTGGGCGGCCAACTCATCGCCGGTCCGGTTGTGCTGACCGCTCCAGTTCATACAGCGTCACAGCCTCGGATACGTTGTCGGTGGCTGAGACAACGGCCCACCAACGCAGGTCCGGTGATTGGGGCTCGATCTCGAGGCGAAGAGTCGAAAAGAACGCCGACGGATCGCGCCGCGCGAGGTCGAAGAGCTGAAGCGAGGCGGGCGCGAACGGCCCGCCGGGGACATCGCATGGCTCGAAGCACGGCCGAACCCGCGACGACGGCATGACGAGACTCGTCTGGATCGTTGCGATGAGCGGTTCGTCGTTGTCCAGCGACAGCGCCTGCATGTCGTAGATCCTGACCGTCACCCGCGGATTGCCTGCGGTCTCAGGCAAGGCGTAGATCCGGAGTGCATATCGCCACCCGGTCAGAAGGGGAATCGGAAGAATGCTCCGCGTTCCGATGGCAAATGAAGTTTCGGGAATCGCGTGCAGCGCCGTGGCCGGACCATTGTTGAACTGGAGCGAGCCTCCGACGACGAGCTGCGCGAGACGAGCCGATTCCGCGTAGAGGAAAGCACCGGTACCCGTTGTGACGACTGGAACGAACGGAGCAGACGGATAGGCCGGCAGAACATCGCCATACGTTCCATGGGGTGTGCCGTGTGGCCCGATGGCTGGATTCCCGAGGATGAACACGCGCGGGCCATCGGGCCCGGGCGACTGCGGGAGTCCACCTCCGACGGCGAGCGGAAACGCATCGGCCGGGGTATCGCCGTCATTGTGGACCCACCAATTCACATTCCAGACGCCGGCCACTGCAGCCACAGACTCATGAAAGGGAATCAGGAGGCGCGTGTACTTCTGCGGATCGCGCGGCTGCTGCGAAGACGCTGGCGCGATGCCCACGGCGCCAAGAATCGCGGCCAGGGTCAGGAGTGCGGTCTTTGTCGCGAGGGTCATCCCTCCATGCATTCTGCTGCGCATTCGCCGCTGCGGCGCAACGGGCGTGCGCTTCAGCCTCGTGGCCCGCGAGGCGAAATGGTACCGCACTCGGGGAGGCAGCAACACAGCGGGCCACGTCGGCTGCAAGCGCGAGTTAGCGGCACCGCTCGCAGGAGCGTCTCGGCCTCCATCGCGCGGGCGCGTTACACTCCGGTTGAAGTGTTCTGCCCGATCCACAACCGATTCCCATCCGGATCATCGAGCCGAAACTCAGTCATGCCATAAAAGGTGACGTCCAGATCGGGGACAACCAGGCCGTTCCTCCGCACCTGCTTGTGATAATCAGAAATGTCGTCCGGATAGAGGTAGAGAACGGAAAAGCGGGGAGCTCCTGGATGAACGTTGATTGATTGATCCACCATGAGACGACACTCCCCAAAGCAGAGCATCGCCCAACGCCATTCATCATTCCTCTCCTCAACGCTGAAACCGAGCTTCTGATAGAACTCGATGCTCGCGGGCATGCTTTTCACGGGTAGCATCGGTATGAGGCGGGTCATCTTCATTGGGTACCCTCGCATGACGCCTAACGGACCAGGCGCTCAGCCGCAGGAACCGCACGCGGTACTGTAGCACCCACGACGATGGTGCGGCGGTTCCTGCCGGCTGGAGCGCCGGGTTAGGCCGGGTTAGGCCGCGCGTCACTCTTGTGCGACGGAGCCGTCTCGCCGCCACAGGTAGAGCCCTAGGCCAACGAGCGTGACGACGAACAACAGCAGGTTCACCAGCGGCCCGACCGGCGCCCCCACGCGGGGCAGTGGAACGAAAACAGATACCAACTGCGCGGCGAGATAGTTCAACGCGAGGAGCGCGAACATCAGCGGGACTGCGTTTCGGTATCGTAGAAGGACGAGCCCGCACAGGAGACAGAAGAACAGGCGCCAGAGCGATCCCTGCGCGAACACCGCCACAACCGTCTGAGCGGCCGCGGGCGTAAATGAATCGAGTGGAATCCCATCCGCATTCCTCGCCGTGGGGTACCCGTTCAGGATAATGGCTAGACTCTGAGCGCTCTTCATCCCTACTACCAGGCCAAAAAGCCAGAGCGCGAACCTAGAGCCTCGATACCCATTATCCAGACGCTGCGGCAGAGGAGTGTCGAACATGTTCTGGCCTCCAGTGGTTCCGGTTACCGGGGAAGCGGCCTAACGGCCTGACGCTCAGCCACGCCAACCCGCGCGCGAAAGTCTATCGCGCTTTGGAGCCCTCGTGGTGCGGGTTGGCGTCGGCTGCGTGGAGGCGCCGCGCCCGTCGTGCTACGGGAGCGTGACTATTACGGGACGTGATGTCTGTGGATCGTTGTAGAGTTTGTAGGAAAGACTGACGATTTCAAGACTCGTGGGCGTGAAGCGGAGAAGTGCAAAGTTCGCGCTCTTTGAGCCCTGGGGATAGAACGGAGCCCAGCTCGCCTGCCAATGCTTGTCCTTGGCCGCCTGATCGGGGACGAGCGTGGCTGAGCCAAGCAGAGTGACGTAGGAGAGGGTGGAGCGGTCGAAGTACGAGAGGGTCGCCATAGGATTGTGCCGAAGCTGGGCGGCCTTTCTGGAGAGGGGGTTCGTGCCGAGCCAGACGGTGAAGTCGGAGTCTGGCTCGGACGGATCTAGAACGCGTGCTTGGGGCTGACCGGTGTCACCGATGGTGATGAGCGTTGTGAAATGCGCCTGGGTCATGACCGCGCGGGCAGCAGACAGGACGGCCGCGCGCTCGGGAGGCGCGACAGGAGAGGGCTCGGCCGCGGCGAGGGTAAAGGGAACAGTGAGGAGAAATGCGGCGAAAAGACGCTTGAAGTTCATTGCGGGATCTCCTTTTCGGTGCATGGGGTGGCGCCTAACGGATCTGCGGTTCACCCGCACGAACCGCGACGCGCAGAAGTATAGCCCCGCGATGCAGCAACGCAGCGGTTCGTGTCGGGTGCAACCGCTTGTTAGGACCTCAGGATCTAGCTTGAAAGAGGCGCTGCCTACTTCGCTGTCGAGGCCTGATAGAACACCGTCGTCCACTTTCCTTGGCGGCGCGCCCAAACTGATGTGACATATGCCTTCCACGGGAACGACTTGCCTGTGACCCTGTAGGACACTATCGCGGCGTCGGAGTTCGGGTGGACGACTTTGAAGTCGCTGAGTGAGAGCAAGCGTATCAGACGCTGGGCCGAAGCCGGCTCCAGCGTCGAGTTGAACGGCAGACTCAAGAGGAGTGCCGAAGATCAGCATCTGCTACGGGAGAGGACGTCCACCGTACTCGTTCCACCCTAATCAACAGGTTCACCGCCTCTTCAGCGACTCGAGCACCGCGCCGACAGCGTTGGGCACCATCGGCCAGTACGCCGAGCACCTTAGCTCGCCGAGAAGGGCCATCCAGTCCGCGTGATCCCAGTGAGACTGATGCGCAGCGACCCAAGAACCGGGGGTCCCGGAGGCGACCCATCGGGCGAGGTTTTCTTTGTGCAACTCGCTCTCCCAGTCCAAGTAGACTTTAAAGACGTAGTCGTCGAACTTGAGCACGTGGTGCTCGGCGCCAATCGAGTACTCCAACCCCGGACGCACGGTGTAGACTCCCGGGGCACCGCTCCGCACATCCACGCTAAACTGCTCCATCTCGCCATTCGAAAGGCGAATGTAGTCATAGTTTCTAGAGACTGGCACGCACTCGTAGCGCCCCGAACACTCGGCGAGTTGACAAGTGTAGCCGTGCCGCGCCATGCCTGCCATCGCCCAGCCCCCACCACGATACTCGACGATGTCCACGTCCATGAACTCGGCCACATCCACGAACAGCTTGTCGACGCTCATGTCGTAGGTGTTCTTGTTGGTGACCACCAGACGCAGAAATGGCGCGGACCTCTCTCCGAACGACGCTGCTCTGGTGATACGAAGGTCCTTGACGCAGAACGACTGCCCGGGATGCTCCTTCGGGGAGACTTCAACGGAGGTGGCGTTCAAATGGTCGAAGTCAGCGCTGACGACCGGAGGCAGCGGGCCAATGCGCTCATTGTCGTCGCTCAGGAGTGCCACATCGCTCGAGATGTCGCGCCGAACCAGTAGGGCCGGAACATTCTCGTCGTCTACGAGCCCGTCGCGCTTGAGTGCATTGATGCCAAGCCTGAAGGCGGTACCGACGGTTTCGCCGAAGCCGAGACCGCGGTAAAATGAGGCCGCGAACTTTCGCGCAGCAACGTCGCCGATAGCATCCCTCATCCCCACAACGAAGTCGATCTCGCGAACGATGGCATTCGCCTGCTCCTCGCTGTAGCACGCGTTCAGAAAGACCATACGCACGTTCTTCTTGAGCAGTTTGAACAGGTCCCCGATCGCATTGGCACTGACGAATTTCGCCTCCCCTGCAGCGTCTCCCTGGAATACCAGTCCCCTCAGGTCGGAGCCGTGCCCGCTGAAGTGGACGATCACCGGCTTATGCTGGAGAAGTGCCTGCTCGACATCGTCCGGGCGAACCGCGAGGGCGACGATCATCTCGAATGCGTCTCGGTACTCGGCCGCCTGGACCCTCGCAAGAATATCTCGGAGTTCCTCGTCGATGGCAAGGCGGGTGGTGTTCGTCGGATTGGCGGCGAGAAAAAGCACCTTAATCTTATTCATCGTGCATCCTCGATTCTGGTGTCCCGTTGATATGGTGTACCTACGCCGCTGGCCTCATCTCGCCACGTGGCCGGTGCGACATGCAAGCGACTTCCTGGAGCCAGGAGATCCCCACGCTCGCTCCGTGTCGAACGAAGCGAGGCACACTCCCCCGCCACCCGCCCCAGGAGGTCTTGCTTGAGACGGCGCACGCACCGCGGAACTTGGCTCGGCTCGCCAAGCGCCCGTGCGTGACTGGGGCACCTCGCCACGACGCCTTGCGGTCCAACGACCTGCGGTTCACCCGACACGAACCGCGGCGCGCTGAAGTATAGCCCCGCGATGCAGCAACGCAGCGGTTCGTGTCGGGTGGAACCTCGAGTTAGCCGCCGAGTCACGAATACTCGAACCGCGCTTTTGCGGACACGACAAACCGCTCCAGTTCGACAGGATCGCTGCCCTTGGCAAAAAGAAGTTTGCGCGATCCGCGCCTGGTGTGCACGCACACGTACCAGCGCCGCCGAAACGCAAGATCCAGCAGCCACAGAGCTGGGATGATGAACGCGACCGAAGTTACAAACTTGGCTGGGACTGATCCGTTCCGAAGAATGGCAAGAGCGAGCATGGCAGGCCCGGAGAAAGCGATGATTGTTAAGGCCAGACCAAGGATGATGCAGGCAAAAGTCAGACCGCAGGCGGAGAGCTAGTCCATGATGCTGAACTGCAAATACGGCGTGGAGATCTTGGCGATCACATCCTGGTCGCTCTCGACCTGAATGACACGCCCGGCGCTGCTTGGGCTCGGCCGGCCGGCCGCTGTGAACACCACCTCGACCTTGAAGTACGGGCAATCTCGACTCACGAACGTTCGCCGTAGCGCGGCGGAGAGTCCGCCCTCCGTGGTGAAGACCTTGAGGAGATCGGCCCTCGTCATTCCCACTTTCACGGTCTGCATGCGTTTGAGAGCATCGGAAACCCAAGCGATGTGTTCCTGTCGGGATGTCCCTTGCTGTCCCGAGTGAGCCGCATGGACCGAACCCGAACTGCCGATGATGGCGCCGAGTATCGCAATTACGATCAGGCATCGATTCATGGCACCTCCAATCGAGCTACTCGCTTCTGATGCGGGCTAACGGACCGCAGCTCACCGGCGCGGACCCGCACGCGACATGGTAACGTACTTGAGACTCAGCAGGTTGCGGGTTCGCGTCCGGTGGAGCTGACAGTTAGCCGGCGCTTGAACCAGGAGCGAGCAACGCTGAATTTCGAGGAGACGACGAGCGTGGCGCCCTCTAGGGACAGAGAGAGCGCCTTTCGCCGATGACGCCTGCTCTTGGCGCGAGCGAACGTGCACAACACCCTGCCTCGAACCGCAAAACCCGAGGTGTTGATTGACGGCGAGGGCTGAGGCTGGCGACGATTTTCTTGCCAGCCCTGTGATTTTTTCGTCATCCGAGCGAATCATACTGACGTGAGTTCCGAAATCTCTGAGTCACTGGCGCAGGAGCAGTTTTCCAAGCTTCTCCGCGTGCATCGAAAGATGGTGTTCAAGGTCGCGAACACCTACGCGCGGCACCCCGAGGATCGAGCCGACCTCGCGCAGGAAATCGCGGCGCAACTCTGGCGCGCTTTCCCTGCCTACGATCCGGGCCGTTCCTTCTCCACGTGGATGTACCGGATCGCGCTCAATGTGGCCATCTCGCACATGCGAAGTGCAACGCGGCACGCTGCGCACAACGTTCCGCTCGACGGTCAGCTTCACGAAACAGTGGGCGGCCACCGGGCGGCCGATGGCGACGCTGACGAACGGGTACGCGCACTCTATGACTTCATCGAAGGACTTGAAGCTCTCGATCGCGCCCTCCTTCTCCTCTATCTTGAAGAACACACTTATTCCGACATCGCCGGCATTCTCGGCATTACCGAAACCAACGTCGCCACGAAGATCAGCCGCCTCAAGCAGCGCATTCGCAGCGAAATGAAAGGATGACCTATGGAACTCGACGACCTCAAAACAACATGGAAGAGCATCGATCGCCGGCTCGAGATGCAGAACAATCTCCAGCTCCGAATCTACCGCGACGGAAAGCTCGACAAAGCGCGGACCAACCTGCGGCCTCTATTTGCGGGTCAGATCCTCCAGATCATCTGTGGCGCTCTTCTCGTCGCCGTATCCGCACTGTTCTGGACGAGCCACCGCCAAGAGCTGCATCTGATGTTAAGTGGGCTCACCATGCATGCATACGGCATACTGCTGATCATCTTCGGAGCGCGAACCGCACTGCTGATCAAGAAGATCGACTACGCGGCTCCCGTCGTGACGATTCAGAGGGAGCTCGCGCAGCTGCGAAGCTTCTTTATCCGAAGTGGGATGGCGATCGGGCTCGTATGGTGGCTGCTCTGGATTCCGATGATGACCATGATCTTCGGATTCCTCGGCGCTGACCTGGTTAGAAATGCTCCTTCGGTGATTTACGTCGGATCAGCAGTTGGAATCGCGGGACTTGGCTTTACGTACTGGCTTTACCATTGGTCGCGCCACCCCGATCGTCCACACCTTGCGAAGATCTGGAACGAGAGTGTCACTGGGAAGAGTCTACTCAAAACGCAGCGATTTCTCGATGAGATCGCGCAGTTCGAGAGGGAGTAGCGAAAAAGAACTCCCATCGTCCGGCTAACGGATCTGCGGTTCAGCGGCTTCGTGCCGCGCGCAGACCGTGAAGCCAAGCGTACCAGACGACGGCACGAAGTCCGCCTGCAACCGCTCAGTTGGGCGGCCACTTGAAGTACGCGGGGATGCCCCGAACCCGCCGGAGCACGGGGGTCCGACCATACCGGATGCCATGAAGGGAAAGCTCCCAGACTTCGTGCTCTGTTAGCCCGATGACACTTGGACCCTTTCCAGACTCTGTCCGAACGACGACTGTCTCGACTTGACGAGAAGTAGAGGAGCTCAGTGGACGCCACGTGCCGCGCGCCCAAAGGGTGATGCCACCATCGTCAGTCCAACTGCGGTAGATGAATGTGTGATCGGGCCGTAGTTCGATTACTTCCGAGGTGAACCCCCAGGCGCCAACGTATTTGCCCGCCGGCGAATGCGCACAGCAGGCGAGCAGCACAACCACGAGCGTCAGTGATATTCGCTTGACCATGGCCGCCCAACGGACCCGCGGTTCACCCGCACGGGCCGCGACGCGAAGAAGTATAGCTCTCGCGCGGCAGCAACGCCGCGGGCCGTGTCGGGTGCAACCGCTAGTTGGGCGGCCCATCCACGCCGATTGCTGCATCTGGGAGAGCGCGGACCGCGTTCACCAGCTTGGGAATTGACACCGCTGCGAACCAAGCTCGTTGCCGATCTGCACCATAAAGGAGCAGATCGTGAACACGGTCTAGGGGACCAACGTAGTAGTCGGCCCTCTGTGGATCCGCATGTGCAATTTTATTGAGGGCCTGACGAAGATTGAGCGGAACGTAGCCCTCGACCGTCAACAGTTGCGCATGACCGCATTTGTGCTTCGCTTCAGTCGCATCGGCCGACGTGACGTTTTCGGTTTTGAGAGCTCCGACGACGGCAACTGCGGGTGGGATCATCCCAAAGTCTTGTTCGGAGCGCACGGCAAGAGCGAGTGATCTCAAGAGCTGGACGCCCTGAATTGAAGTTCTTACTATTGCGGCCTCGTCTTCAGGATGCCGTGGCCAACCGCCGCCGTGGCGCCTTCCCCAATAAGCATCGCAGAATGCCCGGGAGACCTGCTCTAGTTCGCCGGCACATTCGTGCCATGTCGCGCGCTTCCACATGTCATGAATGCCAGCTTGAGACTATCACAGGGGGGCTCGCGTTGCTCAGGCCGCCCAACGTTTCAAGGTGAGCGGCTTCGGCCAGCCGCGCAAACCCGTGCAAGTATACTGGCAGAGGAGCTGGCCGAAGTCCGCTCCACCGCCAAGTTAGGTGCGAATTACGTATTTCGTCAATCTGCAGATCGCGCGCGCGCCGCGGCTGCAGATGAACGCGTAACGGCGTTTTGAAGGGAGCCGGTGACGCCGGTGGTGACGCGCCAGCTACCGTCGCCCTGCTTCTCGATCATATGGAAGTTCGCGAACGCCCGCCCCTTCGGCGTGATCACCTCGTAGTGGGCGACGGCGTACACCCTCTGCGAGTCCATGGCCGGGAAGGACATGCGGACGATACCCCGAACGGCCGGGAACGCCGACCGCAACTTCTCCCAGTCATACTCATTGTCTCCCTTACTGAACTGATCAAGCGCCAGTATGGGGATGTATGTCTCCTCGCTGTGAATGCCCGGTCGTTCAGCACCGTTCATCCGGTAAGAGGCCAGGAGTTCCTGCACGAGTGGATGGCTGTAACGATCTTCCAGCCACTCCGTCAGGAAGGCATCGTCACAAGCGATGGTCTCTTCCGCAATTGCGAAATCGCTCGGTATTAGCCCTGCCGTCTGACTGGTCTTGGTCCCCCTTACGACCGTCGGCACAAACCTCACGGCCGCTTTGAGCGCGGTGTCCTGAAGTGGTTGCGCCGCAATTGACGTTGCGGCGAACGTTGCAAGCAGTAGCATCGTTCCGTTTCGCATGATGATGAACCTCCAACAGCTCAGACGCGGCCGCGACCGGCAGGTTTCGCCGCACTTCACGCTTCGCACCTAACGTTCCAAGCTGAGCCGCTTCGGCCCAGCGAGGGGACGTATAAGCAAGCGTATCAGACACTGGGCCGAAGTCGGCTCCAGCGTCGAGTTAGCCGCGTTCTCGCAACTTCCCGTCGCCCGTTTCCACGAGGACGGGTTCGTCGAACGCCCGGGCGTAATTGGCGAGGTCCGCCATCGCCTCCTCGAGCGAATCGCCACTTGGGAAAACCGGTTCTTCCGTCCAGCCTTCAACGGTGCCATCTTCTCGGTAGAAGACTTCGTGGACAGCGTACTGAGAATCTCGGTGGATCAGGCGATAGTTCCAGCTCATGTTCGAAGCGGCTAACGTTCCAAGCTCACCGGCTTCGAGCCGCACGCGGAATGGTACCGCACTTGGGAGGCAGCAACGCGCGGCGCCAAGTCCGGTGCAGCGCCGAGTTAGGTGCGCCGTGAACGAGACGAGCGGCTTCACTACTTCTCCGTGCTATCTTCCGTTGATGCACAATCGAGCGTTCTGGCTGCGGTCGGCATTTTGCGGGGCTCTCTCACTCCTCATGCCGCTGTTGGCGATAGCCGCAGATGGCCCAGCAATCGCGAAGCTACGCGAAGCCAGGCGTGCCGTGAACAATGCGAGAGACAGCCACCACAAAGCCGTGGCTTGGCTGAAGTTTCAAGAGGCGTGCGATCTGGTTCTAAAGGAGCTTCCCGCCGGAACTTCGAATGATCTGTGTATAGACCCGAACCGTCCAGGTGATGTTGCCGACCGTTGTCCTGGCGCGCGCGAATTCCGGGAGGCGCGAAGGCTGGGCGCTGACGTGGGATACTGCGAGTCCGACGCGGGCTGGCTTAGAACGACGAACGCTGGGTGGTCGCACTACCTTGAGCTTTGGCCGAGTGGATCCCGGGCCGACGACGCATGGTGGCATACACACGTCGAACCTCCGTGCTGTGACGAATGCGCGCCCGAGTCCCCGGAGGACGCCGAGGCAAGGTATGGCGATTTCATTCGGCGCTTTCCTCACAGTCGCCGGCGCGCGGAGGCCGAGAAACAGCTCGCCACGTTCACGCATCATTGACCACAGGTGTAGCAGTCGTCCGCGACGCTGTAAGCACCTAACGTTTCAAGGTGAGCGGCTTCGGCCAGCCGCGCAACCCGTCAGAGTATACGGCAGAGGAGCTGGCCGAAGTCCGCTCCACCGCCAAGTTCGGCGACCGCTAACTAATAAGGGGCATCCGGGAATCGAGTGGTAAGAGAATGGTAACTGGCGAGTGGATGTAAGAGCGGACGGCCCCCACCATTCAATCGATGAAAGTGCTGAGGCGG
>JADGNZ010000026.1 GCA_017883205.1 Thermoanaerobaculia bacterium
CTTCGCTCCGAAGGTACAGCTGCGTCTCACGACGAGCCCTCTTCTTAACGATCGATGAAGGAGCGTAGAACGGTGCAGGAGCACCTATAAGGATGACACCGTTCGTGAGGTAGCGATCCTCTGCACAATTGAGAAACGTCTACCTACTTCCTCGTCCAGCGATCCGCGTCGCGCACGCGGTATTTCGTCATCGCCGCGGCGAAGGCGTCATCGAGATCAATGTCGAGAGAATTCGCGAGGCAGACGGCGACGAAGATCAGATCGCATAGCTCATCGGCAACCTCGCCTGTCGGCTCGCCGCTCTTCGGCTTCTTGAATCCGGCCTGATGGCTCAGCGCGCGCGCCAGCTCCCCCAACTCCTCGGTCATGCGCGCCAGCATCGAAAGCGGCGGGAAGTAGCCTTCCTTGAATTGAGAGATGTAGTCGTCGACTTCCTTCTGGATCGGCGCGAAGCTCATGGCGGAAGTGTATCGGTCACTTTGCCTTCACGGTCACATTGAATGCGCCGGTGACCGGCTTGCCTGAGTTGCTGATGGCGGGCCGGAACTTCCATTGCCGGACTGCAACGAGGGCGGCGCGGTCGAACTCAGGGTCAAGACCGCGGAGAATGCGCGCCGCACAGACGCGGCCGTTCGGATCGATGATCAGCTCGATGATGGCAATGCCGTGCAGATGCCGGCGCTCCGCAACCTCGCGGTAGGGCTGGTCGACACGTGTTAGAAGCTGCGGCGCGTCGCGGCAGCATCCGACGCGGCCAATCGGTCCGGCCGGGCAGCCGGGCGGAGCAGCCGTCGATGTGATGACAGCGAAGAGAAACGCGGCGATCACCGGTTGCACATGGCGTACGCCTCGCGGAACGTCGCGTTCTCGACGAGGTTGCGGTTGATCTCGAAGTAGCTGCTGACGACGTCGTTGGTTTGCAGCAGACGACGGCGCAATTCGACAGCGATGGCGCGCCAGAATTTGCTGGCGGCGGCAGGATGCTCCTGGAGAAACTGCGCCAGTGAGTGCATCGGCATCGACAAGACCTCGGTCTCGGCAACCGCACGGAGCGTGGCGGAAGCGACGCCGTCCTCGATGATCGAAAGCTCGCCAAACGTCTGACCGGCAACGAGATCGCAGAGCGAGACTTCGCTGTCGCCGACGCGGCGTGACACGCGGATACGGCCGCTGCGCAGCACGTGCAGAGCGCGATTGGCGTTCCCTTCCTCGAGGATTGCGTCCCCTTCCGCGAACCGGCTCATGACCATCGATTGCGTAACCGCAGCCAGCTCTTCTTCGTCAAACTCGAGAAACAACATCACGCTGCGAATAAAAGTTGACTCTTCCACGAAATCTCCCGTCGATTCTGGGTATAATGTCGCCACACTTAAATCGATTAATAGCCGGAACCGAGTTGCTGGACCGCAAGGGTACAGCGGCTCGACCGGCGCATCAACGAGGGAGGGCCGCGATGGATGGCCTCTTACGCAATTTGATCAAGACGGTTCGCCGCCGCATGAAAGCAGATGAAGAGCTTACGGTCGAAGCAGTGACCAAGGAGCTCGGGTACACGAGGCAGTATGTCTCCGGCCGCTTCCATCGCATGACCGGCCGCTTGCTGAGCCACTTCCTGAAAGAGAAGAGGCTGGAGAAAGCGGCGCGTCTGCTGAAGACCGGAAACATGCGGGTGTCGCAGATCGCCCGCCGCTGCGGCTTCGACTCGGAGAACTACTTCCGGCAGCAGTTCCGGGAGCGCTTCGGCATGTCGCCGCGTCAGTTCCGCGCAAACGGCACGCTGCGGGCTCTGTCGGATCGGCCGCTCGTGCAAGCGCAGATCGCGTGAGGTGAGGGAGCCGGTTGTGGGGGGTCGGAGAAGTATCCGGCTGCGCATCGATTCTCTGCTAGGACTGCCATCGCCAGTCCTAGCTTTTCTCCGACTCCCGACCCCCGGCTCCCGACTCCCGCGCCTCATGATCGTAGCCTGCCTCGATCCAGAGGTAGCGCAGCGTGTTCCGATCGAAAGCGCGGGTGACAAGCGCGTGATGCACGAAAAGCAGCAAGCGGCGAAGCAGCGAATGCGGCACGCCGTTCTTCGCGAGGTAGTCGCGATGCGCGTCCGTCGAGTCGAAGGTCATCGAGCGCAGCACGTTGTTCAGACGCACGACGGTGCCCTGCACGCCGAGGTCGCCGCGGCGCAGAAGGTGTCGTCGATGAAACAGGCGCAGCTCGCCGTCATCAACGCCGATGCGCAATGGTTTCCCGGCGTACATCGGCACGGAGCGGATGCGAAATCCCCATGCGGTTTGCGCGCGCATCGCCGCGGCGATCTCACCGGCGATCGCCTCATCGACCACCTCGCGCTCGCGCACGATGAGCAGCCAGTCGTCCGATGCGGCGTCGACGGCGCGATTCAATTCCGCGCGATGCTTCGTCAGCGGATCGGTGAACGGCACATCGAGAACAAGCTGCTCGAGGTGCTCCAGATGCGGCGTGAGTGCCGCGAGCTCGCCCTCGTGGACGTGCCCGAGCGTGATCACGCCGAGGCGCATGGCTACTCCTCGACTCTCTCTTGAATCCGGACGATACTCGACGCGCGGCCGGTCGTCTCGTCGACTTCGATCATCGCTCCCGTCAGGCGGATATCGCGCTTGGCCACTTCCAGCTTCTTCGGTGTGTTCATCAGGAAGCGGTAGAGCACCTCCTCCGGGCGGAAGCCGATGATCGAGTCATACGCACCTGTCATTCCGACATCGGTCTGAAACGCCGTACCCATCGGCAGTATCCGCTCGTCCGCGGTCGGAACATGCGTGTGCGTGCCGACGACGACGGAGGCGCGGCCGTCGAGATGCCGTCCCATGGCCTGCTTCTCCGAGGTGGCCTCGCAGTGAATGTCGACGACGATCACTTTCGCTGCGTCGCCGATCTCTTTCAGCTCTCGTTCGATCACGTAAAACGGGTTGTCGCACGGCGGCATGAAGACGTTGCCCATGACTTGCACGACCGCCACGTTGACGCCCGCCGCTGTCTGCCGGATCACGCGTCCCTTGCCCGGATTGGCCTGCGGATAGTTCGCCGGCCGGATCACGTGCTCGTAGTGATCGTAGTTTTCGACGAAGTCCTTCTTGTCCCAGATGTGATTGCCGGAGGTGTAGGCCTGAATCGGCAGCTCGCTCAACTCGTGCATGATCGCCTCGGTCACACCAAACCCGCCCGCGGCGTTCTCGATGTTGACGATCGTGAAGTCGATCTTCTCGCGATCAACCACGTGATTCAGTTTCTGATGGAGTGCCTTCCGGCCCGGCTGGCCGACGACGTCGCCGATGTAGAGGATGCGGATCATTTTTTGGGTTTGTAGGTTGCTGGGTTGCTACGGTCTTACAAAGCAACCGAGCAACCCAGAACCCTCACAACTACTTCGCGTAATCCACCGCTCTCATTTCGCGAATCACAGTCACCTTGATCTGACCTGGATACTGCAATTCCGCTTCGATCTTGCGGGCAACATCCTTCGACAGCCAGATCGACTGCTCGTCGGAGATCTTCTCCGCGTTGACGATGATGCGAAGCTCGCGCCCAGCCTGGATGGCGAAGCTCTTGGAGACGCCCTCCATCGAGTTGGCGATCCCTTCGAGACGCTCGAGGCGATGCACGTAGTTCTCGAGAATCTCACGGCGTGCACCCGGCCGCGCCGCGGACAGCGCGTCGGCGGCGTTCACCAGCACGGCTTCGACCGTCGTCGGATCGTAATCGCCGTGGTGGCACTCCATCGCGTGAATGATCTCGCGCTTCTCGCCGTACTTCTCGAGCACCTGGCGTCCGAGCTCGAGATGCGTCCCTTCCATCTCGCGGTCGATCGACTTGCCGATGTCGTGCAGCAATCCGCCGCGCTTTGCGATCGTGTCATTCACACCCAGCTCGACGGCCATGAGTGCCGCCAACTGCGCCACTTCGAGTGAGTGCATCAGCACGTTCTGTCCGTACGACGTGCGATAACGAAGCCTGCCGAGGAGCCGGAGAACCTCGGGATGAATATCGGTGATGCCGAGCGAGAAGGCCGCGGCCTCCCCTTCCTCGAACAGCTTTTGATCGAGCTCCTGGCGAACCTTCTCGACCAACTCCTCGATGCGCGCCGGATGGATACGGCCATCCTGCATGAGGCGCTCGAGCGAGATGCGCGCGATCTCGCGGCGAATCGGATCGAAGCCGGAGAGGATTACCGCTTCCGGCGTGTCGTCGACGATCAGATCGACGCCGGTGGCCAGCTCGAGCGCGCGGATGTTGCGTCCTTCGCGGCCGATGATGCGCCCCTTCATATCTTCGCTGGGGAGATCGACAACGGAGACGGTGTTCTCGGCGACGTAGTCGGAGGCCATGCGCTGGATGGCCATGCCGAGGATCTTGCGTGCCTTGAGGTTACCGTGCTCGTTTGCCTCGGTCTCGATGCGCTTGATGATCTGGGCCGCGTCGAGCTTGGCCTCGTTCTCGATGCCGCGAATCAGCTCGCGCTTGGCCTCGTCGGTGGTCAGGCCCGCGACCTGTTCGAGCTTGTGGCGCTGCGCCTCGATCAACTCGCCGAGCTCTCCTTCGCGTTGTTCGAGAGTTTTCTCGCGACCATCGATGGCGCGGTCGCGTTTCTCGACCTCGGCCATGCGCGCGTCGAGCTGCTGCGTTTTCTTGTCGAGGTTCTCTTCCTTCTGCTGCAGGCGCTTCTCGCTGGTTTTCAGCTCGTCGTTGCGCTGCTGCGACTTGCGGTCGAAGTCCGACCGCATCTGCAGAAGTTTTTCCTTGACCTCGAGGTCGGCTTCCTTGCTCTTCGACTCGGCGGCCTTGCGGGCATCATCGAGGATGCGGTCGGCGTTCCGGCGTGCTTCGTCGATTTGCGCGACGCCGCGCTTGCGGTAAACGGCTGCCCAAAGAGCGGCGAGCACGACTGCGCCCGCAACGCCGATGAGCACTGCAATCACATATCCATTGATATTCAAACTGCCTCCCCTGTTCCGGGAGGCTTGCGCGCTTCTCTCGCCAGGAAATTTCGGAGAACCCCGCCTGAGCCGTGTGTTGGATTCTTACTTGAACCTGCAGAAACAGGTTGGGCGCTCTACCCGTGCCGTTTTGGCTACCGTCTCCATATTCCGAATGTTGCCACTCGGAAGGACGGCGTGCACGCGACCCGAAGACGCGAGCACCCGAAGTAAGAAAAAAGCATCGGTTCAAGAGTTAGATCGTTCATCACGAACTCTGCAGGGACTCCGAAAACTGCCTGTCTTCAAACTGAGGCTCAGGTGATGATCTTCCCGAGCCGCTCCGACATTTCCTCTGTTTTCTCGATCCAGATACCGACCGCGTTGTCGCGCTCTTTCCGGAATCGGGAAAACTCATCGGCGATATTGAGAGCCGCCAGGATGGCGATTTTCATGGGATCGACCGTAGCGACCTGCGCTGCGACCTCGCGCATCCTGGAATCGACGAACCGCGCAAGCTCCGTTAAATAGTTCGGGTCTCCCTCCCCACGAACGTTGTACGTCTGACCAAAGATCTCGACCGTAGTCGTCGAGTCGTATTCACCGTTCATCGGAAAAATTTACCTTAGAACAAGCGAGGATTATAGCAGCAGACGGATGCGCGTGCGATTCTCCTTCGCGTTCTTCGCGGCTTCGCGTGACACCAGTTCACGCGAAGCCGCGAAGACGCGAAGTCCCCGGCAGCAACGGTCAAAGAGGATTGGGATCAGCAGACCAAAGTATCAAGGGACTGTTCATTGACTTACGCTCAATTACCGCCTAAGTTAGTCATGCGACTCCCCCATGGCCGTACACGCTCGTACTCTCGACTCGCAGTTTCAGCTCCTCCAAACCTCAATCCCAACCCCAGCAAGCACTCCACGAGTGGTGGAGTCGGCCCTCCGCCCCCTCCCCGATCCACCTCCCGTCCTGCCCGGCGAACATGACGCCATCCGCAACCTGCGCGCGAGCCTCGAAGCGTCGATCGCGTCGAAGCTGACCAGTGGCTCGGAGCTGGTTCGCGCGCTGGCCCGCCAGCGACGCGAAGAGATCCTCCCCACGACGATCGAACCGCTCGATGCGCTCCTCGGCGGCGGATTGGCTCGCGGGAAGATGACCGAGATCGCCGGCCGCGGAACGCGCTTCTCGATCGTCATCGCCGCGCTTGCCGCCGCCACCAGCATCGGTGAAGCAGCGGCACTCATCGACGCCGGCGATTGCTTCGATCCGCAACTCGCGGAAGCAGCCGGCGTCGATCTGCGGCGGCTCCTCTGGGCCCGTCCACGCACGATGAAACAGATGGTGACGGCCGCGGAGATGCTCGGCGCCACCGGCTTCCAGCTCGTCATCATTGATAGTGGGACACATCGTCCGCCCGGCCGGCGCGTGCCCGACGCCGCGTGGGTCCGTCTGGCCCGCGTCGCCGAATCGCACGGCGCGACGATCCTCGTCTCCGCCCCCTACGCCCTCACCGGCACAACCTCGGAAGCAATGATCCTCGCGTACGCAGCGCACGCACGATGGCTGGGCCGCGGCAACGCCCCGCGCGTTCTGGCCGGAATCGAGACGCGCCTGAAACTGGAGAAGCATCGTCGCTTGCGGCCGGGACAGAGTGTCTCGGTGTTCTTTCGGTGTGAGGAGGCGATACGCGGGAGTCGGAAGTCGGGGGTCGGGAGTCGGATACAAAATCCGAATACATCCTCGCCCTCCGCTTCACAAATTCAAGGTCGCGATCCGTTCAAAGCTTTCTCCGACACCCGACTCCCGAAAACCGACACCCGCAAAGCCTCATGACCCGCTTAGCTTGCTTCTACGTTCCGATGTTTGCGCTGGCGGCACGGCTGCGCAGCGAGCCCGATCTGCTCCACGAAGCGGTCGGCATCGTCGAAGGGAACGGGAACAATGCACACATCGTCGCCGCCACGAGACGCGCGCGGCAGAAAGGCATCCACGCGGGACTCTCGCTGACGCAGGCTCGCTCGCTCCTGCCAAAGTTGATCGCCCGCGGCCGTGACGCCGAATGCGAGCGCACCGCGCAGGAAGCGCTGCTCGAAGTCGCCGAGTCATTCTCGCCACGCGTCGAAGACGCCGGTGAAGGGGTCGTCTTTCTCGATGTGACAGGGATGGAGAGGCATTTTGCTGATGTGGGGAGTGACGTAGGTCGGACTCTCCAGTCCGACATCGCGAGCAGTCGGACTAGAGAGTCCGACCTACGTTCCCAATCCCCCGAGACCCGCCTCGCCCGCGCAGCAATCCGCGCATGCGAAGCGGTCTCGCTGCCGGCGCGCGTCGGCATTGCGGCGAGCAAGCTGGCGGCGCGCGTGGCGGCGGAGTTGCCGAAGTCGCCGAATGTTGTCGCGGCCGGCGAAGAAGGGACGTTTCTCGCGCCGCTTCCGCTCACGCGTCTTTCGCCGGAGCTCGAAGCGGCGGCAATGCTGCAGCGTTTCGGGCTCTCATCGATCGGCGACCTGGCCCGGCTCCCGGAAAGCGAGATCGCCAGCCGGCTCGGCGAAGTCGGGCGCGAGCTTCACTGGGCCGCGCGCGGCATCGATCCGCGGCCCCTCATGTCTCGCGCGCTTCCGCCGGAGTTTCGCGAAGGGATGGAGCTGGAATGGCCGCTCGTCGCCCTCGAGCCGTTTCTCTTCATCGCCAACGCCGCGCTCGATCGCCTCGCCAAGCGGATGGAGATCCAGGGCTTCGCTTGCAAGCGGCTCGAATTCACGCTGACGCTCGATCCCGACGGCTACGACGCTCGCGGTATCGACCTCCCTGCACCGACGCGCGACGTCAAGACGATGCTGACACTGATGCGCCTCGATCTCGAGAAGACCCCGCCCGGCGCACCGGTGGTCGGCTTCTCCTTCGTCGCCCACCCTGACAGGCCCCGCCGTGCGCAGCTCTCGCTATTCGGTCCGGCTGCGATGTCGCCGGAGAAGTTGGCCACCACGATCGCCAAGCTCGTCGCACTCCTCGGCGACGGCCGCGTCGGCATGCCGATGACGGTCGATGGCCATCTCCCCGAACGTTTTGCCATCAGCGATTTCGATCCTCCCCCACCGCCTGATGTCCGGCGCAAACCGTCGCGTGCGCGCGGCCTGCTCGCTGTCCGCACATTTCGTCCTCCCATCGCGATCGAAGTGACAACGCGCGAGACGTCGGATAAAGAAACCCAGATCGCCTCAATCCGCACCATCGCCAACTCCCACCCCCCACTCCCCACTCCCCACTCCCCGAAACGCGTTGAAGTCGGCGCCACGATCGAGATCGCCGGCACGGTGCGCATTTGCTCCGGCCCATGGCGTGTGGAGGAAGGATGGTGGAGCGACCGTCCCGATGTCCGCGAGTACTGGGATGTCGAGCTCGAGCGCGGAGGCGTCTATCGACTCTTCCGCGGTATGGCCGAGGATTGGTTCGTTGATGCGCGATACGAAATGTAGTGACTGAGTGATCCGCAGATGACGCAGATGAGCGCAGATAAAGGCGGCAACCGGCATCTGCGCCTATCTGCGTCATCTGCGGATCAAAAGAAAGCACGGCCATACGCAGAGCTGCGATCGGCTAGCGCGTTTTCCTTTCTCGACGGTGCGAGTCTTCCCGAGGATTTGATTCACAACGCCGCGCAAAAAAATATCCCGGCGATGGCGCTCATCGACACGAACGGCGTCTACGGTGCGCCGCGGTTTTACGGGGCGGCGAAGAAGGCGGGGGTGCGCGCGATCGTCGGCGCCGAGGTCGTGCTCGGGAACGAGCAGCAAAAGCCGGGACTGACCCTCACGCGCATGGACGCCGCGCGCTCGAATGCGCGCGAAACGCGGCTCACGCTTCTCGTCGAAAGCCATACCGGCTACCGCAATCTCTGCAAGCTCCTCACTGCCGGCGCGCTCGACCGCCCGAAGGCACAAGCGCGATTCACGTGGGATCTCATCGCGCAGCACGCCGAGGGTCTTCATTGCATCACCGGCGGCGATGAAGGACCGCTGGCGCATGCGCTGGCGAAGAGTGGTGTCGACGATGCTGAAAAACTGCTGCACAAGATCAGTGGCATCTTCAAAGGGCGCACGCACATCGAGCTGCAGCGCCATCATCGGCGCGACGAAGAGCATCGCAACATCGTCCTCGTCGATCTTGCCCGCCGCTTTCACCTCCCGCTCATCGCCACGAACGGCGTTCGCTATGCAAGTGCTGCGGACAAAGAGCTGCACGACGTCCTCACCTGCATCCGGGAAGGAAAGCATGTCGACAGCGCCGGCCGGCTCCTCGGCGTGAACCGCGAGCGCTTCATCAAAGGTGCGGATGAGATGGCCGTGCTCTTCGCCGATCTCCCCGAGGCGCTCGATGGTGCCTGGAAACTCGCCAATACGCTCGACTTCACGCTGGCCAACCTCGGCTACCAATTCCCTGAGTACCCAGTGCCCAACGGCGAGTCGCCCATGTCGTTCCTTCGCAAGATCGCATGGAACGGCGCGACCACGCGCTTTCGTCCGCTGACCGCCAAAGCACAGGCGCAGATCGAAAAGGAGCTGGCTACGATCGAGAAACTCGACCTGGCCGGCTACTTCCTCATCGTCTGGGACATCGTGCAGTTCTGTCAGCGCGAGAAGATTCTCGTGCAGGGACGCGGCTCGGCGGCCAACAGCGCGGTCTGTTACGCGCTCGGCATCACCGCAGTCGATCCGGTTTCGATGGAGCTGCTGTTCGAGCGTTTTCTATCCGAGGAGCGGGGCGAGTGGCCGGACATCGATCTCGATCTGCCGTCGGGCGATCAACGCGAGCGCGTCATCCAGCACGTTTACCAAACGTACGGCGTGTACGGCTCGGCCATGACCGCGAACGTCATCACGTATCGCGACCGCTCCTCGGCGCGCGAGGTCGGCAAAGCGCTCGGCTTCTCGCTCGAACAGGCCGACAAACTCTCCAAGACGCTCGGCACATGGAACTTCGGCGAGATCCGCGAGCGGATGGAGTCGATGCCGCAGGAGCTCGCCGGAGCAGGCTTCGACCCGACCGATCTGCGCGTGCAGCACTTCATGCGTCTTCAACTGCAGATCCAGAATCTGCCGCGTCACCTCGGCCAACACTCAGGCGGCATGGTGATGGCCCGCGGCCGTCTCGATGAAGTCGTGCCGCTCGAGCCGGCAGCCATGCCCGGCCGCGTCGTCATTCAGTGGGACAAAGACGACTGCGCGGACCTCGGCATCATCAAAGTCGACCTCCTCGGCCTCGGCATGCTTGCAGCGATCGAAGAAATGCTCCCGCTCATCCGCACGAACGAAGGCATCGATGTCGACCTCGCGCATCTGCCACAGGACGACAAGCGCGTCTACAAGATGCTCAACGAAGCGGATACGGTGGGCATGTTTCAGGTCGAGAGCCGCGCGCAGATGGCGTCGCTGCCGCGCAATGCACCGGCGAAGTTTTACGACATCGTCGTTCAGGTGGCCATCATCCGTCCCGGCCCGATCGTCGGCGGCATGGTCAAACCATTCTTCGACCGCCGTCAGGGCAAAGCGCCGCTCGAGTATCCGCACCCGTGTCTCGAACCGATCCTCCGCCGAACGCTCGGCGTGCCGTTGTTTCAAGAGCAACTTCTCCGCATCGCCATGGTGGCCGCCGACTTCACCGGCGGCGAGGCAGAAGAGTTGCGCCGCGCCATGGGCTTCAAACGATCGATGGAGCGGATGGGCGAGATCAAAAAGCGGCTGCGCTCGGGCATGACAAAGAACGGCATCGATCTGCCGGCGCAGGATCAGATCGTGAAGTCGATCACGTCGTTTGCGTTGTACGGCTTCCCCGAATCGCACGCGGCCAGCTTCGCGCTGATCGCTTACGCCAGCGCGTACCTGAAAGCGCATCATCCTGCCGCGTTCTACACCGCGCTGATGAACGCGTGGCCGATGGGCTTCTATCATCCCGCAACGCTGATCAAGGATGCAGAGCGCCACGGAGTGACGGTGCTGCCGATCGATGTGAACCACTCCGGCTGGCATTGCCGCTGGGAGCGCGGCGCGGTCCGCCTCGGCATGAAGTTCGTGAAGGGATTACGAGAGTCGGCGGCGCGATCGATCGAAGCGTCTTCCCCATTTAGAAACGCCGACGATCTTGCGCGCCGGGCGATGCTGCGCGACGATCAACTCACCAAGCTCGCCTTCGCCGGCGCCCTCGCCTCCCTCGGCCTCAAACGCCGCGCGTCACTCTGGCAGGCAGCACAGGCAGCGAAGGCGGCGGGCGAGCTATTCGAAGGCGTTGCGCCGTCCTCAACGGAATCCCCTCTCGATGAGATGGCGCCGGGCGAGGAGACGCTCGCCGACTACGCGGCGATGGATCTGACGACGGGCCTTCACCTGCTATCGCACTTCCGTCCGCAACTGGCACGCGATGGCGTCTTCACCGCAAAGCAACTGACGAAACTGGCGAATGGAAGACGCGTCGCCACCGCCGGCGCAGTCATCGTCCGTCAGCGTCCGGGAACCGCAAAGGGATTCGTTTTCCTGACGCTCGAAGATGAAACCGGTATCTCACAAGCGATCGTGAAGCCTGCTCTCTTCCGCGATCATCGCGCGCTCATCGTCGGTTCGCCGGGCCTGATCGTCGAAGGCGTACTGCAGAACGAGGATGGCCAGTGCTCCGTGCGCGCGGACAAATTCTGGTCGCTGGACGGAATCGGCGAAATGGCGAGCCACGACTTCCATTGAATACGGCTCACTCCTTCTTGCCACCTCGCAGCCATTCGAGACTGCTCCGATGACCATGTCTGCCCCGGTCTCGGCGCGGCAACGGAGAAGCTTCGGGATTTCGCTGGGAAGGTGCTGCCCATCGGCATCGACGCCAATGACGCTGTCGAAGCCGTAACCGAGCGCCCATGAGAATCCCGTCTTCATGGCCCCTCCTTTGCCGCGCCGCTGACGGTGCCGCAACACGAAGGCTCTTGCGCGGCGGCGGCGCTCGCCGTGCGGTCAATCGAACCGTCATCGACGACGACGACAACATCTTTGATCTCGCTCCTGCAGGCGCGAACGACCGCCTCGATCGTACGCTCCGCATTCAGGGCCGGAATCACTACCGCAAATCGTTCGCTCACAGCCCCTCGACAACGCAGGGCGGCGAGCAGATTTCTGTCTGCTCGCCGCCGATGCTCATGGACGGAGTTTCATCGTCGGATCGCCGAAGAGGATCCACGACTTGCGAACGTCGGGATCGGTAGCGGCGAATTTCGCTCGCGTAACGGCATCGCCGAGCGAGAGATTGACATCCGTGCGGAACAGTTGCTGGAACAGTGCGCGGCCCATCAAAGCCTGCTGATCCGGCTGGGTCAATGTCGATGACGCCCACACTGCGACCGCTCCGCCATTCGGTGCCTTCAGCAACGCCTCGGCGAGGCTTTCCGAGAAGACATCGTGGAAGTAACCATTCAGGCAGTTCAACGTGATCACCACCGGAAGCTTGCTCCCATTGGTCAATGCGCTGGCGTCGGAAGAGACGAACACGTTCTCTGCCCACATCTCGATCGAAGCGTGACCGATATACGTGGTGATCAATGAGCCGTTGTTCATTGCATTGACGACGTCGGAGTGCGCCGAGCTCGTCGTCGAGAAGTCGATGGTCTGGCTGGTTATCGAAGCCGGCATCAGCTTCGCCAGCGACTTTGCGACACCGACGAAGTCGAAGTCCACCGGCGCGTCGGCTACAAAGAGCGCACTCTTCGACCATGCACCACTCGGTGTTCCTCTCGATGTGATCTTGCCGATTACAAGCGACGCCTCGTCGGGAGTGCGAACCGGAATACGGCCAATAGGGATGTCAGCGATGCCGTCTCCATTGATGTCCGAGAACCAGTCATCGGACGCCGTCTTCTGATAAGTCGTCGCTACGAGCTTCGTCGGCACGTAGTCGACCGACCCAAAACCGAAGTAGTCGCGCGGATCGATGCTGGCATCGCCGAGGAGCAACCCAGCAGAGGGGGTACGCTTCCAGCTCGCCGCCAGTTTGAAAAACGAACGAATCGCTTCCGGGGAGCGAATACCAAAATTGAACTCATCGTAGAGGTCTACCACATCGACGATCGTTGTCGCGGTTCCCTGAGCGTCTCGAACTGCCTTCAATTTCGCCGCTGCGGTAGTGAACAATTTGTTGCTGATAATGTAGAAGTCCGCAGGGCCTTTCGCACCGTTGCTGTTCCCGTTGGTATCGCTCAATGAGGACGGTGTATTGATGGCCAGCTCTGCCGGTGTGAGCAGCCGGGTATTGTCGAAGGCAAGAACGGTACGCGCGTTTCCGGCCAGGGTCGTGAACTTTGCTGCGAAGCCGCCTTGCGGATCGGCGGACACGGCCGTTTGAAGCTCCGTTGGGTGCTGCGAATCTGTAATGTCGAAAGCGCGGACCGCATTGGTACCGAAGCCGCCGATCGTCACCGCTCTTCCGCCAGGCAGATTGACGTCGAGTGCGCCATTGTCTGCTCGTAGAAGGTGCTGATAGGTGAGCTTCGCCTTGACGATCAGACTGACGTCATCATCGCCATTCAGTGAGGTGAGCGCGAAATTATTCACGCCTGCAGTCAGCCATGACTGCGGGAATTGGAACGTGAACGCGCGTTGCTCCGTCTTCTCGAGCGTCGCGGTGCCGATGCTGTGCCCATTGATCGCAACATCAATGCGGTGCGACATGTTGAGACCGCCCTGAATCAGAACGTATAGCGAGGCATTGCCTCCGTACGAGGTGTCCAGGTTGCTGACAGTCATTGGCTCGGTTGTGGTCCAGCTCCCGATTACCTGGCCAAAGAAGTTTCCTTCGTCGCCGTTGGTGGTCAGCCCGGCGAAGAAGAGACTTCGTTCGGTTCGCTGGCCTACGAAGGGGACACTTCCTGTGATCGGGTCGCCGCCCTTGACCTTTGAGACTGTTACGTTCTTCTCGCTGCCATTCTTCGGCCGGAGCCAGTACGTGCGAGCACCCGTTGAGATGGAGTCGAGGGGATAACCGTAAAACTCGATCGCATCATTCGCGTCGAACTTGCCGTCACCACCGTCATCGACAATGATCGACTGCTCCATACCCATCATGTAGAGCGAAAGGTGAAGATCTGATCCCGGATCGAAGCCCGCAGCCGCCATCGCCGCGCGCGTCAACCGGTACCAGCCTTCCTGTGTTACGAAAATCTTCAGGCCGCTGTCGGCCGCAAGATCGAGTTGCTGCTTGTATTGCGCTGCGGTAGCGGCCTCCAGAGCGGTAGTGTGAGCAGCGCCGAAGCCATCAGGTGAAGTGAACACCTCACCATTTGCACCGAGACCCGGAAGTGGCGTCGTGTTGGGATCACCGACTGTCACGCCAGGAATCGGCGAAACCGGTCCATGCATCGTGTGTTTTCCGGCCGTATCGACATCCTCCAGCCAGTACTGCGCGAATGTGCCCGAGTCGAGCTTGTCGTCATACCGATAGTCGTGGCCAGCCTCGGAGTCGTTTTCCTTCGACTGCAGGGCCGTTCCGGCGATGAGGTGTTTATTGATTTTAGTCTGCTGCCCGCCAATATCCCTATAGAGATTGAAACCGAGGTTGTCGGATTCGAAGCTCGTCTGCCACGTAATGCGGACCTTCTTGTTGTCCTGCGTCACAGTGAAGTCGCGGAGACGAACGAGCGTGACCGCGAGGACCGTCGTGTTGGCGGTAGATGAGTTGTTTCCCGGAACCGGATCGGGCTGCGTTGCCGTCACGGTGGCCGTGTTTGGGATTACCCCAGTCACGGACGTCCGGACGATGAGGTCGACGAATTGCGAGTTGCCGACTGCCAATGTGCCCAGAGAGCAGGTGATCGTTGTTGTGCCGCTGCAGGTTCCAATACTCGGGTTCACGGAGACAAGAGTCATGCTTGCCGGCAACGTGTCGCTGACTTGTACGGTGGTCGCTATCGCTGGCCCGTTGTTGGTAACCGTCAGGCGATAGGTAACGAGTTGGCCGACGCCCACAGGATCAGGGGAATCCGTTTTGACGATGGCGACATCGGCGTTTGTGCGCGCCGTTACCAGTGTCGTCGCCGTGGCCGAGTCGTTGGGCGCGATGCTATTGGTCGAGGTCGTGCTGATCGTCGCCGTAGTGGTGAGCGTCGTGCCCGAAGCCGTGCCGTTGTTCACTTGAACCACCGGATTGAACGTTGCGCTTGCGCCGGAGGCCAGAGATGCGATTGTGCAGGTGATCGTGCCGCCGGAGCCAACGGCGGGCGGAGTGCAGGCCCAGCCCCCGGGCACGACGAGCGATTGGAAGTTCGTCCCGGCCGGCAGCGGAATCGTCACGATGATGTTCGCGGCGGCCGCCGGTCCGTTGTTTGTGGCCACCGCTGTGTAGCTGTAGTTCTGGCCCGGCTGGACGGGATCGGTACTGTCGGTGAGTGTGATGCCTACATCGCCACCGTTCACCACCGTGGAGGTGATGCTGGTAGCGTTGTTGGGCAGGTAGGAATCGGGGGCTGTGGTAGCGACGCTCGGCGATGCGGTGATCGAGGTACCGCCTGCGGTGCCCGCATTCACTTTCAACGTCAATGGCATACTTACGCTTGCCCCGGACGCCATCGTCGGCCCACTGCAGCTGATCGTTCCAGTTCCACCGATTGCGGGTTGCGTTGGGCACGACCATCCGGCGGGAGGTGTGATGCCTTGGAACGTCGTGTTCGGCGGCGTCGTGATTGTGTAGCTTGGGCTGGTCGCATTCTCCGACCCATTGTTCGTGATGACCTGGGTATAGACGATGTTCCCACCAGCCACCGGATAATTCGTGTTCTGTGCGATCGTGATCGCCAGATCCGCATAGTAGCCAGGTCCGGCCTTAACGAGGGCAGTAGCAGTCGCTTGATTGTTCGACGGGTTGGAATCGGGCGTGTTGCTCGAGACCGAGTTCGTTTCCGACAATACATAGCCCGGAGGGACGTTCACGTCGATCGTGGTTACGAGCGAGAAGTTCGCCGTGGCGCCGTTTGCGAGCGTAGGGGTTGTGCAAATGATCGTCCCTATGGAGCCGACCGCCGGGGATGCAGGAACGCACGTCCAGCCTGCGGGAATGCTCATCGAGGCGAATGTCGTGCTGGCAGGAATCGGCATCATGTAGACGACGCCGTCGGCCGGGCTGGGACCGTTGTTCGTAACGGTTTGCGTGAAGGTAACGTTATTACCTGTTGTCTGCACGCCGGGGCTGGCTACATTCGTGACCGCCAGATCGGCGATCGCGCATGTCGCACCATCGCCGCCGGGCAGAACGTTGTTGCCCGTGATCATCTCCACGACCCCGATCGTGCCGGGCTGCGCGCCATAGTGATCGTTGGCTGTCGTCGTCAATCCATTCGAGCCGCCGGAGACGTCCGTCGAGGCTCCAGCGGACGACAGAAGGATGTACCCGCCGCCACCGCCGCCTCCAGGTCCGTGACGCTCGCCGGGGCTTCCGGCTGGCGCTGTGGTCAGCCATGTATTGCCGCCGTTTCCTCCCTTGGCCTGAACCGTCAGGCCGGAGAGGGTTCCCATCTGCGTCGTCACGAGCACCGATCCGCCTGCGCCGCCGCCACCCGCACCATCACGGCCGGTGTTGTAGGCGTTCAATCCGTTTGCGGTCAGAGTGGCCGTGCCGGTGGCATTCAGGGCGCGGATGATGATGATTCCGCCGCCATTGGCGCCGCTGCTGTAGTAGCCATTCGCGCCGGCTTCCGTGTCCGCCCAATCGCCGGCCACATTCACCCGGCAGGTAGGCGGAGCAACGCATGTCTCGGCCGACGCATTATTGGTAGTGCCCGCACCGCCGCCACCACCCAGGTCGATGCGCGTGAGACGCGGGGAAATCGGGCCTCCGCCCTGGCCGCCGGACGGGCAATTGCAATTCCAGCCGTTGCCTCCCGCGCCGCCCGAACCACCGTTCGCGCCGCCGCCGCCGCCGCTGTTGTCGTCATTCGCCGGAGGGTCGCCGTCTGTCGAGCCGCCGCCAGCGCTTCCCGGCGCGCCTCGGCCATAACTGCCGGCGACGTAACCTTCAACTCCCGTGTTGAGCGGCGCGTTTCCTGACGTCGGAGCTCCGATCGTCGCGCCGTGCTGATACACGTAGTGCGGCGTTCCGCTGATGCCTTCACCCTTCGATCCATTCGTCGTCAGCGTCGACAACGTACGGAAATCGGTGGATGCCAGACCGGCAGTGGCATCGCCCGTCAGGACACGTCCCCCACCGCCTCGGAATCCCATGCCGTCAACGGAGACTGTGGCACCACCCATGGTCACCGTACCGCTGACGTCGATCGCCAGAACGCCGCCGGTCGCGCCGTTCCAGGCAAGCGCAGTCAGTGTCGAGGTCAGTGTCGCAGTCGTGTATTGCGGAACACGGATGATCTGGTACGTGCGCTGTCCCTGGGTAGTGGTACTGGCGAACGGCTGGTTGGTGTAGCTATAAAGGAGGCCACCTCCGGCGCCGCCGCCGGTGAAGGTGAACGCGCCTGCCGCGCCCGTGACCGTGTTGGTCGCGACCACGTACTCCCATCGTCCCGCGTTGTTGAGGCTCGTCGCAGCACCGCTGCCGGTTCCGGTGGCTCTCGTCGAGCCCGTGCCTTCACCGTAGGTTTCATCATTGGTGGTATCGAATGCCGCATCCTGCATCTGCATGACGATGACGAGATCACCGGCATTGATGTTGATCCCTGCTGCACCTGCGGCACGCGCACCAACGTTGAACGTGGTAGCGCCGGTGGCGACACTGGTCGTGCTTCCCGGCCAGTAATCATTCTTGATTCCCGTGAGGGTTCCGCCCGCACCATCCTTGCCAGGATTCGCGCAGATCTTTCCTTCGGCGAGTGTACGGACAGTCTCCGAGGAGGTCGGCGTTGCCCCGCCGGTGTAAGTGAGCGTGGCAACGTTCGCGACCGTACCCGCCGTGGTGGGTACCACGGTGATCGTGAAGGAAGCAGAGGTCGCGCCGGCGGCCAGCGCGCCGACGTTACAGGTCACCGGACCTGTACCCGTGCAGCCGGTCTGCGAAACGAACGTGCTACCGGCGGGGATCGCATCCGTGATCGTCACGCCGGCGACTGCCGCGGCGCTGTAGTTGGTCGCACTGAGCGTGTAGGTAACGGTGTCTCCGGTCTTGACGACGTCCGCGGACGCAGTCTTCGTTAGAACGACCGGAACCATATGCAGAGGCACAGCCGTGATCGCGAAGCCCATGCTGGCGGGTCCCGCCTCGCTCCAGAACATCGTCGTGTTCGCGTATCCGCGGGAGCCGCTGCTGGTTCCGTAGAAATTGACGCCCGCGTGAAGAACTTCCCAGCGCTTGTCCTGGGTCGGCCCCGGATCGAGCGCAACGTTCGTGTTGTACGCCACCGCGTCGACGACATAGTCGTACGCGGAATTCGTGACGGCGACGGAGGGCTCCGTGCCGGCGCCAGCGTATAGGTTCTGCGCCGTGGCGACAGTTCCCGTCGGCGTGTTCTGGTCAACGTTGCTGAAGGATTGAGCGCCCGCCGCAACGGTGAGCGACGTTCCGCCCGCGTTCGTGACATTGACGGTGACCGTGCTGGTCCCGCTGTTGGGGGACTTCAAGCCCCATAGCTCTGAGCGCACTGTGTTGGTGGAGCGGGAGATGCCTCCGAGAAATGTCATCGCTTGCGCGCCATACGTCACGCTGCCGACCGCCTTGGCAACACCAGCGGTGCTCATCGTCACTTCAACGACAAGGTAGCGGTTCGCCGCCGTAGTCGTGGTGTGGTTCCAGGTCACGACGACCGGATTCGCAGTGGAGACGACTGCGGCCGCTACGCTGCTGGCCGCATCAAAGAGAATCTGCGGATTGGCCGGGTGCAGCGGTATGGCTACGGCAGCCCACGTCGCCGAGGCGCCAGCCGTCCACGACATGACCGCGTTGGTAGAACCGGTCTCGATGCTTCCCGCGCCGGAAAAGGACGCGCTGACGACGTTGAAAGGGTTGGTCTGTCCGGCTCCGGCCGTCAATGTGGCATTCGTGTTCAAGGCCACCGCGTCCACGACGTAATCGAAGGGCGAACTGGCGACTGTGACCGAAGGAGTCGTGTTCGTGTTAGTGGCCGCGACCGCCGTACCCGGCGCCGAGGTCTGGAAAACATTGGTGAACGACTTCGCTCCCGCAATGACGACGGTGCTCTGCCCTCCGGCATTGGAGACGGAGACGGTAATCTGGTGCGTACCGGCAGCCGGGCCAGCCAGACCCCACAACTCCGCACGATCGATGGTGTTCGTAGTGCTCGTCGAGGAGCCGAGGAAGGTCATCGGCACTGTCGGCCCACCGGCCTCCGTGCCGTACGTCACGCCGGTTACCACCTGCGAATTACCACCGTTCCTGTCGATGGCAACGCTGACCACGATGTAGGGTTTCTTGGCCGAACCGACTGTGTGATTCCAGGAAACCGTGACCGGTGCGCCAGTCGAGGTCGTGGCTGCCGCGACAGAAGCCGCGTCAAACACCACCTGCGCCGCGGCCGGCGAGGCGGCCGCGATTGCAAACGCCACCGGGACGATGACCGACCGGACAAAGCGAAACGAAGATGCCTTCATGCTTGGGCTCCTTGAGGCTCCGAGCCTTACCTACGAAAATGCAATGGCTCAGCACGGCTGAGCAAAACGTCGCCAAGGGCGATGTGTTCTGCATCCATTCTCAGGATCTGCTTCGGACGATTCTACACGGTTGTTAGGTTATTAGGGGTACCGTAGCAAATACATGTAGCCGACCGCAAAAATTGCGTCAGCGCCGCGATATTTCGGTCAGCCCGACGTGACGCGAATCACTATCGTCGGCAGGCGCACAATTGGATGTCCTACAGCAGAGGCTGTTGATGGATCACCGATCGCAACCGACGAAAGAACGTCGTCACATAGAATATTATTTTCAGCAATCCGCGCGGGGCTCTCCAACCATTCACGCGGTGCTGCGCCACCAGACGTCCGAGTACGTTTTCAGCCGCAAACTGCGCATCCGCCAGGAGCGAATTGTCGCCTCGGGTCACGATGCCACGGGGGCCGATACGAGCGATCCGATGCAACGTCAGACCGCGAACCGTCCTCGCCAGAACGACGTCTCCATGCCTCAACGAGGAGAGGGCACATGGCTCGATCTCGACCATGTCGCCGCTCCGGATCGTCGGATACATACTGTCGCCTTCCGCGCGGAACCGAGCGCACTGACCCGAAGCCAGGAGCTCGCGCAGCGTCGTCTCGAACGTGTTCACGCTGCGCTCCGGATGCAGTCGATGACGGTGCGGTCCGGCACGAACCGCAGCGCGCGCACCGGCACCTCCGCCACGAGCCGATCGAGGATCCCGAGCGTGGCCGCCAGCGCCTCGGCGTCATAAAACGGCGGAAATGCGCAGCTGAACAGTCTGGCCGCAGCCTCGGCTGGTGCCACCTCGAGGAGCTCCGTCCGTCTGCTCTGCACAAGGAGGTGAATCGCCGCCAGTGGCGCAGACGCCGGCGAGGAGAGCTCGGCCTCGCCATGCCATGGCGTCCCGAACATCCGCCACTCGCCGTCGATGAAGCGAACGATGACCCGATCGTCACTGACGATCTCGTAATCGCCCTCGGCCAGCCAGACGCGCGCGGTCGTCGACTTTCCGGCGCCGGACTGGCCCACGAAGAGCTGCCCCCGCCCGTCGCGGTCGATGATGCCGCAGCTATGAAGCTCGACGCCGCGCCCGCGTCCGAGGAGGTGCGCGACGATCACTTCGTCGAGCGGATAGTCGAGAGGATGCATCTCGTCGTTGAAGGTCTCGCGGCGAACGAGAATGCTGGCCTGCGAAAGATCATTGCTGAATAGCGCCACCTTGTAGGGAACAGCGCCAAAGATCTCGCTGTGGCAGTCGATGCGGAAGCCATCATCGGCTGCGTAGGCGCGCCAGACAGCCCCCGAATCAAAGAGCAACTTGCCGGGAGCAGGCAGCGGCGCATTCATCGGCTCGATGACGATGTCCATGTCGATGGGTCCATCGTCCGGCGCGATCGCGAAGCGGCTCATCGTTGGAGACAGCGGCCGGCGCAACGATTCATCCGCATAACGAACGCGCAGAGTAAGACCTGCGATGCGGATGAGCTCAGATCGAGACAGCATCAAAGCTCTACGAACCCGCGGTCTGGCAGGCAAAACCGCCGCGGCAACCGCCGCCGCTGACCCCGGCCGATGCGTTTGTCTTGCAGAAGCCGAGGACTGCCTCTTCCGGACGGAGAGGAAAGCGCTTCGCCTCCGGCTTCTCATAGCGCTTCTTCGCGTTGCTTTCCTGTTTTTCCATTTCGTTCTCCTCGATTCAAAAAGCGGATACGCCAACGGTCGAACAACTGCCACATCCGCCGGTACCACAACCGGCCGCTGCCTCGTCGGACGGAGGCGGAATGGCGGCAATGCGGTCGGCTTCACCCGACTTGAGCGCTTCCGCGGCCTCGTAAACACGATCGTGACCAATGCCGCCGAGGCAGTATTCGCACTCGCCGTGCGGCCGGACTGGAATGTCGAGCGTCATCGCCCGCAAATGCGCAACCTCGCAAAGGAAGTCGACAGGCGACTCGGCGTCACCATTCTCCAGCTCGCCGTTCGCGGCGCACATCCCGCACATCGACTTCAGCCCGCAGCCGGTGCACTTCGTCGGACGCGTGATCTTCCGCGAACGAACGCCGCGGATGTAGTCCTGCCAGCCTTCCTTGAAGTTGCCGTCGCGAACGTTGTAGGAATCCTGATGCGACAACACGCAGATGGAGAGTTCGCCGTAAGGATCGACAGCAAACGAGCTGATCCCGCCTCCGCAGTCGTAGAGCGGCTTCTTCGACGTGTCCTCGTAAACCGGCTGCGCGTGCTCCTTCGCCAGCCGCTTCCACTCCGATACATGCTCGGGATCATCGAGATCCAGCGCCACGATCTCCGACGGTGTAAGCCGCACGGCGAGCGGACTGGCCGAGCAATCGATGCGCGGGTTGATCATCGCGTCGAACTTGAACGGAATGCCGCGGTCCTCCGCCATCTGCCGCATCATCGGGATCTCGTGTTTGTTGATCGAGACCGCGACCGTCTTGAGCTTCAGCGGGAGGTTTCGCTCGAGCAGCAGGTCGATCCCGCGCATGCACAAGTCGTAAGAGCCGGGAATCTGTGTCAGCTTCTCGTAGGTCTCGCGCGTGGCGCCGTAGAGTGTGATCTCCATGATGAACGGCGGGTGCTGCGCCAGGAAATCGGCAATCCGCTCGGTGATCATCGTCCCGTTCGTAAAGAGCGTGATGAGGAATCCCTTGCTCTTGGCGTAGGTGTAGATCTCGAGGAAATCGCGGCGCGCGAAAATCTCGCCACCGGTGAAGAGCAGCCAGAGGCAGCCCTGCTCTGCCAGATCGTCCAGCAGGCGCTTGTGCTCGGCGAGCGAGAGCTCGCGCACGCGCGCGGCGATGTCGTTCATCGGCAGATTGTTGTAGCAGTGCGAGCACGCCAGTGGGCAGCGGTTCGTCACCTCGATCGTGCCGTTGAGCGGCACGCGCGTGACCGCTCCTTCCTGGTGAACGATCAGGCTGAAGTCGCCGTACGTGCCTGTTTCGATCGCAGTCATTCACCCACCCTCCCCACTTCGCCGATGAGGTCCGCCGCTTCGAGCGAGCCCAGCAGCTCGCTCAGGTCGCGATGCGCAACCTCGGCATCGACATCATACTCGCGGCATATCGTGTCGACGACCGAGTCGTTGTCGCGCCCGTCGAGCAGCGACCAGATCCGCGCTGCCACCGGCGTGAAGACGTACACCGAGTCGAGATCGCCCACGCGATTGCGGATCGGGACCAGAATGCTTTCGTTCCCTACCTGTCGCAGAGCAAACTCCCCGCGGTGCTTGAACACGCGCTTATCCATGATCGAATTTGTATGAGGCACCCGGCACCATTGTCACATGACGATGTGACGCAGGCAACCCGGGCTCCTAAAGGCCGTAATCTCTCCATGATGCGGGTTATTTGACCCGGCGTCTACAATCAAAACCGATGAGTCCGAATCCATTCCCTGTCGTCACGTCTGCGTCGCCCGATGCAGACGAAGCGCCACCCATCGCTCCTAGGCCACGTCCGTCGAACGAAGAAATCGCGGCATGGCTGCTGTTCGGCGCGTTGATCGCCTACGTCCTCGTCTGGCATCTCGTGCCTGCGGTCGTCGGTGGCCTCGTCCTTTATCTCGTTCTCGACCGCCTCTCGCAATCGTTCTCGCGGCGGATGCCGGGAGCGGCAGCACGGCCGCTGGCTCTGATCCTCGTCACGCTCGTTGGCGGCGGCGTCATCTTCGGCGTGGTGGCACTGCTCGTCTCCTACCTGCGCCATCATGTCGACAACCTTCCCGCCATGATGACCAGGATGGCCGACATCCTTCAATCGACACGCGCCTGGCTTGGCGACTACGGCGAGCAACTCATCCCCGAAGTACTGACCGACGCGGACACGTTCAAGGCCACACTTGCCGTCTGGCTCAAGGAGCACGCCGAAACCCTCAAGCTCGCCGGAAGTACAGTCAGTTTTGGCTTCGTCCATCTGTTCATGGGGATGCTGCTGGCCGTCATGGTCTTCTTCCGGCACGTCACCCATCACACGGGCCGCGCGCCCGGAACGCTCAGCGAGATGCTGGAGCAGAAAGTCGTCCGTTTCACGCGTGCCTTCGCGCAGATTGCCACCGCGCAGGTGAAGATCTCGGTCCTGAATACAGCGTTGACCGGGCTCTATCTGCTCGTCGTGCTTCCGCTGTTCGGACAGCACATTCCGTTCGCGACGACGATCGTCTTCGTGACCTTCGTCTGCGGCTTGATCCCAGTCCTCGGCAATCTCATCTCGAACTCGGTGATCGTCATTCTCTCGCTCGGCATTTCGCCCGGCACCGCCGCCGCCTCTCTGCTGTTTCTCATCATCATTCACAAGCTCGAGTACCTGACGAACTCGCGCATCGTCGGCAGCCAGACCGACTCGCAGGCGTGGGAGATCCTGTTGGCCATCCTCATCGGCGAGACCGCGTTCGGCATCGGAGGCGTCGTGATGGCGCCGATTCTCTACGCGTTCGTCAAGCGCGAGCTGCGCGAGCGCGGCCTGGTCTAGCGCGACTCGCGTTTGAGGCTCTCGATCACGCGAATCAAATCCTGGTAGCTGGATTCGGTGAGAGCGCCATGGCCGCGCCAAACGACCGCTCCCGATCGTTGCACGAGGATGACGTAGGCCTGATCGTCAGAGCCGCTGGCAGCGAGCGCGCGCCGCCACGAATCAACGCTCTCCGTCACGATCAGAAATCGCTTCTGCCGCGTTGGCGCGATGCCGGACTTCATCTGGCTGATGATCATGCCGCGCAGAAATCCGGGCACCCCGTCGAGAATCGATACTTCGTAGATCGCTGCTTTCGGTGAAACGCGTGGATCGTCACGAAGACGATGAGCCCACGTCTCCGTCTGCGCACGCGACGCTTTCGTGAAACCAGCCACGAGTACCGCCGCATCGCCGATATCCTGAGGCAAGACGACTTTCTCTCCTGATAGCGTCTGCGTGGTCACCGACGACAGCGTTGCCGACGCAGTAGCGGCAAGAAAGACGAGTGTGGCTAGCATGCGGAGAACTACGGCGCCGTCTCGCGAAAGGTTGCGGCAATTTCCGAACGTCGTCGGGGTCGCCGTGTTGAGCTGCATCACAAAAGGCCCGGCTCCGATGCCGTATCTTCCGCACCTCTCTCTCACACAACACACAACCGGAGGTCATCGAGCATGCATCGTTTCCGCTCTTCCCTGGGTTTCTTCATCCTGATGCTCATCGTTCCCGCACTCGCCGCCACCGCCAGCGTCACCGGCTCGCTCACCGCGAACGGCAAGACCGTCGCGCTCAAACACGCCTACGCGCAAACGCGCAAAGATCCATTCGACAAGACGAAGTCCGTCACGGTAGTCATCGTCACCGATCAGGAGCTCTCACCCGCCGCCGCATCCGACGAGATGGAATTGATGCAGGCGCAGGACAAGCAACAGCTCAGCGGATTCACCGCCACGATCGACGCCAGCAAACAGGTCATCAGCGCCACCGTCTTCAGCCCCGCATTCAAGAAGATGAAGCAGTTCTCCGGCGTCGGCATGCAGAAAGCCGAGCTGACGGCGATGACGTCGACGCGCATCGTCGGCACCATCTCCATGGCCAAGCCTGACGATTTCTTCGATGAGAAATATCAGTACAACGCCACGTTCGATCTCCCCATCGGCAAACCGGCCGGGCCGCCTCTGCCACCTGTGCTCAAAGGAACGCCGCTTCCGGCCGGCGGCGGCGAGCCGGGCAAGGCATACGCGGTCTACCTCAAGAATTTCGCCGCCGGCGACATGAAAGCCGTCATTGGCAGCTTCTGCGCCGCCCGCGCAAAAGAGGCATCAGCGGATCCCGATTTCAAGAAGCTCTTTCCCATGCTGCAGGCGATGCAGCCCACCGGCATCAAAGTCACCGGCGGCGCCTCCGATGGCACCCACGCCACCCTCCTCGCCACCGGCAAAGACGGCGACAACGTCTCCAACGGCACGATCACAATGGTCCGCGAGAACGGCGCGTGGAAGGTGGAGAAAGAGGGTTGGAAGTCGCAGAGCGAGTAGCGCGGTTGCTACGTTGCTCCGCGGGTATCTGAACACAACCACAGAGGCCCAGAGAACACGGAGGTTTCTCTGTGACCTCTGTGCCTCTGTGGTGACCCGTTTCCCAACCCCTACCGCGAATCGATCTTCGCAGCCAGCACGAAATCCGCCCGCGTCAGTCCATCGACTTTGTGTGTCCAGATCGTGATCCGCACTTTGCCCCACGCCAGGTAAATATCCGGATGATGTCCCTCGGCCTCCGCGATCGCACCGACTTGGTTCGTGAACGCCAGCGCCTGCGCAAAATCGGGAAACGTGAATTCCTTTTCCAGATGATGCTCTTCGACGACGCGCCATCCGCCGCCGAGTGATGTTGCAAGCGCCTCCAGCTCCGCCCCCTTCACCGGAGGCTCGCCGCCGGTGCACGGAATGCACATCTCGTCCGCCAGCGACGAGCGCGATGCCGGCGCGCTGGAATCGCGGACGTAGGCCGCAAACGCACCCGCGGTAACGCGATGCCGGAAGGCTTCCACACCGTCCACATAGATCACTGGCACATCATCCGTAAGCCTCGCGCGCAGCGCCGCGTCGGTATCGATATCGGTCACCGTTACCGTGACCGGAAGCTGGTGCAACGCGATCGATTCGCGGACAGCGGCATAGGCCTTCTCGCATAGCGGACAGTCGGCGCGCGTATAAAACGTCACTTCATGGTTCATCGCATAAACTCCGAGACGAGGATACCTGATGAACACAAATCCGAAGACGTCCCTCGATCTGACAGGCAAAGTCGTCGTCATCACCGGCGGCTCGCGCGGTATAGGAGCCGAGACTGCAAGAAGCATGGCCGCGGCGGGGGGACACGTGATCATCAACTACCGGCGTAGCGAAGCCGAGGCGAATGCGCTGGTCGGGGAGATCGGCGGAAACGCGGTCGCAATCCAGGCTGACGTCGCCGATCCGGCAGCGCTCGAGACGATGATCGACGACATCGTCGCCCGCTTCGGCGCGATCGATGTGCTCGTCAACAACGCGGCAGTGTTCGAGTACAACCCGTTCGACGGTGACGACTACGCTGCCTGGCAACAAGGCTGGCGCCGGACGTTCGATCTGAATGTCTTCGCCGCCGCGAATGCCGCGTGGCTGGCCATGCGCGCGATGCGAAAGGCGACATCGCGCAGCAGCGCCGGAAAGATCATCAACGTCGCCTCGCGCGCTGCCTTTCGCGGCGAGACCGAATTCGCCGACTACGGTGCTTCGAAGGCGGCGCTCGTCAACCTCACCCGCTCGATCGCGCGCGCATGCGCGAAGGACAACATCATCGCCAGTTGCGTGGCGCCGGGATTCATCGAGACCGAGATGGCAAAGCCGGAACTGGAAAAGAATCGCGAGGAGATCCTCCGCCAGATCCCCCTCGGCCGCGTCGGCAGCACCGCCGACGTCGCCAACGTCATCCTCTTCCTCGCCTCCCCAATGGCCGACTATCTCAACGGCGTCACGATCGACATCAACGGCGGTTCGTGGTTCCAATGAGGCGTACGCCTGGAAATCGATACGTACCCGCACGGTGTTAGCATACGTATCATGCCGAAGCTGACTTTGAGCGTCGATGAGAAGGTGGTACGCGGCGCAAAGCGTTATGCCGCGGCGCAGAAGACGTCTGTCTCGCAGCTTGTCGAGCGCTACCTGGCGTTGCTCTCGGAGCCAGGTGATGTCGCATCGGAACCGCCGGTGTTGAAACTCCTTCGCGGCTCCGCTCGCGGAGGATCCGCGGAAGCACATCGCCGCCATCTCTCCCGGAAATACCGGTGAAGACTCTCCTGCTCGATCTGAACGTGATTCTGGACGTGATCCTGGATCGAAAGCCTGATGCCGATGCCGCCGCCGCACTTTGGCGTGCAATTGAAGCCGGTCACGGACGCGGCCTCATTCCAGCTCACGGGATCACCACGATCTTCTACTTGATCGAGAAGGCTCGTGGCGCAGCCTTCGCCCGGCAAGGCGTCGAGCGCCTGATCAGCGTCTTTGGCGTCGCGCCCGTCAATGAGACTGTGGTGCGCCGGGCACTGGCACTCGCGTGGCGAGATTTCGAAGACGCCGTCTGCGCTGCGGCAGCCGAGTCCAGTGGTTGTGAAGTCATCGTAACCCGCGACCCGAGCGACTTTCCCGACGCGCCACTTCCCGTGGTTGATCCCATCGCCGCCCTAAGCTGGCTGAAGGCCTGAGCATGAAAACAATTGCGATCTCCATTGATGAGCCAACACTTGCCGCCCTTGACCGGCTTGCACAGAAGGGGCGCATACGGCGGAAGCGCTCAGAGTTGGTGAGAGAAGCGCTAGTTGAATTCCTGGCCCGGCGCGAGATGCTCGAGCAAGAATCGATGGAGAGGGCAGTGATCGCGAAACACCGAGGGCGGTTGGCCCGTCGGGCAAACTCCATGGTGGCGGAACAGGCACCTTAGTCTTGATCTGATCACCTAATCACGCGCCGGCGATCTGCTCGATAGGTCCGGGGTGATTCCAAATATGCCAGATGCTTTTCACGCGGAGACGCGGAGATCGCGGAGCTTTTTTCGCCGCTTCTCCGCGTCTCCGCGTGAAAAGCTTTTGGTTTCTCAATCACTCACGCGTCGGAACAACCGCAACACTCCCCGCACACCGCGCCAGAGGTACAGCACCGGCAACAGCGCGACCGGCGCGGTCGGGAAGCTCTGCCGCATGAACGCCGCCGGAGGGAACGCCAGTTCGCGCAACCGGCGCATGCGTGCGCGCCAGGTGAGCGCTTTCAGATCGCCGCTGAGGAGCGCAGCGCGGGTGCGGGAGCGATCGAGGAAGGCGGCCGAGGGCTCATTGCGAAGACGCTCGTCGTCACGAAGCCAGTCGGCTGCCCGGTCGTGCGACGTGCGCGCGAACCAATCCTCGGCCAGTGCAATCGAGCGCTCGCAGATCGTGACGAGACGGCGTTCCGCGGCCAGGCGCCAGAACGCGGCATGCTCCTCCCGCGACATCCGCTCGCGCAGGAGATGAATGTCGCAGAGCCAGATCAAGCGCTCGTTGTCGTGATGATGCGCCACACGATGCAGGCAGGCCAGCAGGAGCGAGTCGCCGTGCGATGGCGCAAGCGCGTGCGCACTGATGCGAGGTACTCCGATGGCGCGGCGGAGGAGCTCGTCGAAAGGCAACGCGTCGCGGACCACCGGCGAGTTCGTCACATCCCAGTGCACGTCGTACACATGGCCCTCGCGGCGGAACGACTGCTGCCGCACGGCCAGCGAGTCGCCGCTCGTGAGGTGCGATTCGTAGCCGAGCTGGAGCATCAGCGCACGCACCGCCTCGCAATCCTCCTCCGCGATCAGCAAGTCGGTATCCCCTCGGGGACGCAGTTCCGGCGCGTCGTACACGTCATACGCGAGACCGGTTCCTTTGATGATGAGAACGCGGATCCCGCGGGGTGCGAAGGTATCGAGAAGTGAGCGAACATCGGCCAGACGCAATGTCTCCGCCGCGAAGGCGTGAATCGCCATCCCGCGCAGAGCTGCGAGAACCGGCCATGCCTCCCCCGCTGCGGAAAGCCGCGCGTAAACGAGCGGCCCGATGCCATGCTGATCGAGCGCTTCCAGCAGTTTCGCGGCGTCGTTGCTTGATGCCTCGGGCGGCCACGGCGCAGCCTCGCCGCGCAACAGTGCGCGCAGCGGTGTCTGAAGGGAGAGAGGAATCGGCGGCGGATCGGGAACGTCGGCCATCGGTGCGTCTGCCAACCTCGGCTGCCGCCGCAATAGTTCACGAGTGCAGCTCGGAAGTGCGGCCTGGAGTTTGCTACTTCATCGATCCGAGTATGTCCTCGATCGTCGTCCTTCTCATTGCCGCCCTTGCGGTCATCGTTGCCATCGGCCTCGCCTACGTTCCCCTGAGTCTGCTCGTCGCGCACATGGCCCGAAACCTCCGCGAGTTCATCCAGCGCCAGCGCGAACGGCGCCTGGTGCATCGCGAAACGCCTGATCGCCGCAAAGTCGCGCCGTGAAGTCGCGAGGGAGTGCGCGCGTCTAGCGTGCGGCCGGCGGGCGTCCTCGCCCGTCGGTGAGAGTGCGAAGGAATCGTAGAGGGATTTCGCGAGCAGCATGAGAATCACGCCTGCAGATGAATCCCAGCAGCAGCGGTCGATCTCGCGGGGTCACTTCCTCATGATCAGCGACCGCAAAAGGAGGTTCGCGGGCCACACGAGAATAACGCCGAGGCGGGACGCCTCGACGCCGCAGGCGAGACGCCTGCACTCCTTACCGCTTTGCTGCCACTGCTTTCTCGACGGCCGCCTTCAACTTTGCGTCGTTGGGCATGACCGCGCCGATCTGCCGCCAGACGATCTTGCCGTCGCGGCCGATGAGTAGCGACGTCGGCAGCACCGTCGTCTGCAACATCGTGGCGATGCGTCCCTCGGGGTCGACGGCGATCGGGTACGTGATCTTCTGTTCGGCGACGAACGTTTTCACCGCAGCCGCGTCGCCCTCGTCGACGCTGACTCCAATCACCTTCAGGCCGTTTGCCGCGTATTGATTCTGCAGCGCCTGCAACTCCGGCGTTTCGAAGCGGCAGGGCCCGCACCACGTGGCCCAGACGTTGAGGAAGACGACGTTGCCCTTTTCGGCGGCGAGGTTGAGCGGCTTGCCGTCGAGATAGGCCGCGGCGTACGACGGCATCGGATCGCCGACTTCGGTACGCGCCGATTCCGGTTCGGCGCCTGCGGTGTTTACAGCCGTCTGCGACTTCGCCCCGGGTGTCTTCGATTTCGCCGCGGACTGCGTGGTTCCGGTAACGGGAGTCTCGGTTTTCGTGCACGCCAGCGTGCCGGCGATGCAGAGCGTGGTGAGCAGGGTCAATGTCGACTGCAGGGTTCGTTTCATCATCATGTTCATCGTATGCGAGTGTCCATTGTGGCTAGTTGAATTCCGTCGTCGCCGCTCCATGCGGCGAGAATGTTCTCGTTTGAAATCGCGATGCGGGGGAAGCCGACGGTCATGCCCTTGCCGAGCGTTTCCGGCATGCTCAGCTCTCCTGACGCACTGACGCGGCGGGCCATGACCTTCGAGAGAACGCCTCCTCTTTCGACCCAGGTCACCATCGCGGAGGTGCCGTCGCCGAGGAGGACGAGGTCGACGCGGCCGGCATCGTGCTCAGCGCCCGCGCGGATGGGCGCGCCGAACGTCACGCCGCCATCGCGCGAGAACGCGACATTGACGACCTGCTTGCCGTTCGCCGCGCTGAACCACGCCACCGCCACGTTGCTGCCGCGCGCGTCGATGCGCGGACCGTTCACCGGACATCCTTTGATCAGCCAGCCGTCGGCATGCACAGGCGTGCTGTGCGCACTCGCCTGCGGCGGCGCCACGACAATGTCGCGGATCTCTTTCTCCGAGCGGTCCCGGTAAGCGAGAAGCGGTCCGCGGGACGTCATCGCCATCGATGTCTGGCAGCAATCGCAGACGCGGCTGTCGACGAGCACTTCGTCCGTCAGCGATCCTGCTGCCGTCATCGTGGCCGCGCGAAGCTGCGTATCTCCTTCACCTTCGTGCGCGCTGGCGCGGCCGTCGAGCCATGCGATGCGCGCGGTTCCGTTGGCGAGCGGGAGGATCGACACGAAACCGAACTCACGCTCCATCACCGGATGCGGCGTCACCGGCTTGCTCCACGTCGCGCCGCCGTCGGACGATCGCGCCAGGAGGATCTGCGCGCCCTCCTCACCCACGCCCTCGCGCCACTGCGCAGTGACCGCGCGGCCGGAGACGGCGATCGATGGGTAGTCCGCTCGGTTATCCAGCACGCGGCCGTGAGCAACGACCGCGGCCTTCGACCATTTCGCGCCGTCGTAGTGCGCGAAGTTGAACGACTTCGTGCGGCGATCGAACCACGAGACGTCGAACCCGCCGCTGCCACCGGCAACGACATACGGCGCCGACGTCGTATGCCCGAACGGAAACGCCACAGATGCCACCGGCATCGACGGACGCACCGGCGCGACGCTGAGGAGCAGCAGAGCGGAGAGGGCGATCAGCGATCTCATAGTCCCTCTCCCGGCTTGGTTGGCTCCATCTGCAGAGCATCGTTCACGCGGTTGAAGTAGTTGAACAGACCTGCCATCGCTGAGATCTCGACGATCTCTCCTTCATCGTAGTGTTGCCGCAACCGCTCGAACATCGCGTCGTCCACGCCGTGCGCGTCGATCGTTAGCTGCTTCGCGTACGCCAGCGCGGCCTTTTCCTTTTCGTCAAACGGTCCGTTCTCGAAATCGAGCAGTGCCTGCATCTGGGCTTCCTCCGCTCCGTGCCGCGCAGCCTGCGCGGTGTGCGAGCGGTTTCAGTATTCACATCGGTTGAGCCGCGAGACGAGCGTGGCCACGAGCTCTTTGGTGCGGACGGAGACCGTGCCGCTGTTCGTGACGGCGTCCATGTGCGCCATCATCGTCTTCAGAATCTCGGGCCGGTGCGCGTAGACGCGGAACATATTCGGCACGTTGCCGCGCGCCGCGCCGATCTGCCGGAACTTCTCGCGGACCTCGTCCGTGACCTGATCTTTCGTGAGCTTTGTGAGCCGCGCCATCGATTCTCCCGGAAACAAAACGCCCCGCGTTGCCGCGGGGCGCAATCGTAAGCGAATTGATGACGATCGAAGTTACTCTTTGGTCTCGGTCTCGGGCTTGCCCTTCTTGATGACCTCGGGCTCGCCCACAACCGGCTCGGCCACCGCAGCGACTTCCGCAACGACCTCGGCGCGCGGCGACGTCACACCGACGATGACGCGCTGGACGTCTTCGGACACCTTCACACCCTCGGGAAGCTGGAGGTCGGAGACGCGAACCTGCTCGTGTCCGCCGAGGTTGGTGATGTCGACGTCGATCTTGTCGGGGATGGCGCTGGGGAGACACTCGACGTGAAGCTCGCGGATCTGCCAGTCGAGGATGCCGCCCTCTTTCACGCCGATGGAGTTACCGATGATGTTGACCGGAACGGTAACGCGGACGACTTCGTCCATCACGACGCGCACGAAATCGATGTGCGTCATGCGGCGCGAGATCGGATCCATCTGCATGTCCTTGATCATGGCGTGGCGCTGCTGATCGGTGCCGGACATTTTGAGGAGGAAGATGGATCGGATGCCGTGATCGCTCTTCTGAATCAGGTCTGAGACAGCCTTGCGCTCGACGGTGATTGCCACCGGTTCTTTGTGACCACCATAGACAACGGCCGGGATCTTGCCGTCCTGGCGCAACTTCTTCGCGTACTCTTTTCCAGAGCGTTCGCGACGGGAAACTTCCAACGTGACCTCAGCCATGATGCAGAAACTCCTTTTTCGGTAGAGACAACGAAACGATCTTAAGTCCCTGCGGTATCAGGGTTATTCCTTGGGGGGTGGGGAGTGGGGCGTGGGGGGTGGGAGAAACGGCCAGGGCGACCTCCTTCTTTGGGTTTCACGCGGGGAGGCGGAGAGCGCGGAGGCTTATCTCCGCGTCCTCCGCGCCTCCGCGTGACCATCTTCTATCTCTTGCGAGAAACCCTGACTCTCATGCATGAGACCCCCTCGTCTCATGCGTGAGACTCCGAGTCTCATGCGTGAAACCCCGAGTCTCATGCGTGAAACTCCGAGTCTCATGCGTGAAACTCCGAGTCTCATGCGTGAAACTCCGAGTCTCATGCGTGAAGCTCCGAGTCTCATGCGTGAAACTCCGAGTCTCATGCATGAAACCCCCGAGTCTCATGAATGAAACTCCGAGTCTCATGAATGAAGCTCCGAGTCTCATGCATGAAGCTCCGAGTCTCATGAATGAAACTCCGAGTCTCATGAATGAAACTCCGAGTCTCATGCATGAAGCTCCGAGTCTCATGAATGAAACTCCGAGTCTCATGAATGAACCTCCGAGTCTCATGAATGACGCTCCGAGTCTCATGACACCAGATCAGCCTGGAGAGATGGAAGCATGCGTAACTACATTCAGGCTCAGTAACTTCCAAGCATTGAACAAGGTACAGATGCCGTCGAGACTGCGGAATGGTGGCCGGAGTCGGATGTAAGCAGAGTTGAGCGTTAGTCACTCAAGTGAGGAGTGCGGGAATCGGAGAGAAGGCGGCAAACCCTCGCATCTTGCCATGCTGGCATCGCTCCCACCCCCCACCCCCCACACCCACCCAAGCAACCTCGGCCACACCTCCCGCGTCATAACATCAAACGATCAACGGAGGATCAGCATGGCCAGACGTCATTTCGCGTTCGCAGCAGCCGTCGCTTTCATCGCGTTCACCGCATTCGCGCAGCGGCAACCGATGCGTCCCAATCAACGGACGAACCGTCCGGCAGCGCCGGGGCTCGAAAGTGCCGCAGACAACATCAAAGAGTGGGCGCGGATTCGAACGGCGGACGGGATGCGCGTCTGCCACTTTCAGGCGGTGCTCAACACCTTCATCCAGGTCGACAACGCCATGGATCCGATGCAACCGAACGTGTCGGCATCCAAGGCGGCGGATCTACTCGAGGCTGCGGGCAGGATGGTACCGACCGACAACGATCCCATCTCCTTCCAGCTAAGGTCTCTGATGATCACGGCGAGACAGATCTTCGATCCGCACGTCTCACCCAACATCCCTGCGCAACGCGAGAGGTTTCATCGCGAAGTGCTCGAGCCGGCTGCGCGGATCGTGACACCCGAGGTCATTGCGTTCGTGGAGAGAGCACAGCAGATCGACGTCGCGCTGCAGGCGGTGGCGCAAGCGCAGTCGGAGATGTCGGCGCTCGTCGTTCACGCCATCCACGGCGACTGCGGCACCGCCGGGAAGGACTCACATTTCGAATAGCGAGCTGACCGAATCTTCGTCGTGAATGCGCTTGATGGCCTGCGCCAGAAGATCGCCGATCGACAGCGTCGTAATCTTCGGGCACTCCGCCTGCCGGTCGGCCATCGGCATGCTGTTCGTGGCGATGACCTGTTTGAGCTGCGAGTTGTTGATGCGCGTGATCGCCGGGCCGGAAAGCACCGCATGCGTGCACGACGCCGAGATCGAGCGCGCCCCTTTTGCCAGCAGCGCGTCGGACGAGTGGATGAGCGTCCCACCCGTGTCGATGATGTCGTCGACGATGACCACGTTCCGATCCTCGACATCGCCGATGATGTTCATCACCTCGGTCTGATTGGCGCCGGTACGCCGCTTGTCGATGATGGCCAGCGTGGCGCCGAGCCGTTTCGCGTATGCACGCGCGCGCTCGACGCCGCCAGCGTCGGGCGAGACGATCGTCAGATCTTCGAGCCCGAGGTCGCGGAGATGCCGGACGATGACGGGAGCGGCGAAAAGGTGATCGACCGGGATGTTGAAAAAGCCCTGGATCTGCGAAGCGTGCAGATCGAGCGTCAGCACCCGGTCGGCGCCCGCCGCGGTGATCAGATCAGCGACGAGCTTCGACGTGATCGGCACGCGCGGCTTGTCTTTGCGGTCCTGACGCGCGTAACCGTAGTACGGCAGCACGGCCGTCACGCGGCTGGCCGAGGAGCGCTTGAATGCATCGAGCATGATCAAGAGCTCCATCAGATTGTCGTTCACCGGCGGCGACGTCGGCTGGATCACGAAGACGTCGGCACCGCGGACGTTCTCGTCGATCTGCACGTAGTTCTCGCCGTCGGAGAAGCTGTAGAGCGACACGTGCCCCGGATGAATCCCGAGAATCGCGCAAATTTCCTGCGCGAGCCCTGGATGGGCGCGGCCGGTGAAGATCTTGAGGGGGCCGTACAAGCGCCGCGATTATACCGATTCGACGGAATTGACAATTGACAATGGACAATGGACAACGATTCGAGGCGTTGATCGGGGCGGAGATGCGACGCCGACCGGTGACTGACACCTGATCCCTGACCTCCCGATCTCACCTCCGATCGTTCCCCTCGGCATCGTTGTCCATTGTCAATTGTCAATTCCACGTTGACGATCCCGACCGCGGAATGCCAAAAACTACGCTACCGTTAGCGGACTCGAAATCATGAGAGGAACTCACGGGTGGGCAGAAGTGTCGCGCGAGCGCAAGCGCGAGATCATCGATTCCATCGTCGCCAACAAGCCGACGAAGGGCCCTGTCCACGCCGAGCTCGACCTCACCGACCGCTGCAACGTGGCCTGCTACTTCTGCAACCAGCAGGACCTGCGGACCAAAGAGCAGATCCCCATCCAGAAGACGACTGAGCTGATCGATGAGATGGCGGAGAACGGACTGCGATCGGTCCGGCTCTCCGGCGGCGGCGATCCGCTCTTTCACCGCGAGATCAACGACGTCCTCACCCACCTCGCCTCCCGCAACATCGTCGTCGACAACGTGACCACGAACGGCGTCGCGCTCAACCGCGACATCGCCAGCTTCCTGGTCGCCAACAAAGGGCGCGAGGTGATCTTCTCGCTCAACGCCGTCGATGCCGCCGATTACGCCCGCATGATGAAGGTGAAGCCGGCGCTGTTCGACAAGGTGATCGAGAACATCAAGACGCTCGTCGAAGTGCGCGGCGATTCGATCTATCCCTCGATCGTGACGCAGTTCCTCATCGACCGCGACAACGTCACGCGCATGGTCGAGATGTACGACCTGGCCCGATCCCTCGGCGTCGACCGCATCGCCGTGAACGCGGTGCTCGAGATCCCGCGCGAGCGCATCGACCGCGAGCTGCTTCTGCGTCCCGAGGATGCCGAGCTCGCCGAGCCGTTCGTGGAAGAGCTGCTGCGCAAGGACGCCGACGCCGGACTCCTCCAGATCGACTTCGCCGTCTGGGGCTGGAACAAGATGATGAAGCGCGTCCGCGATCGCGCCGGTATCCAGCCCACGAACATGTATCCGGTCGCGCCGTCGTTCAAAGACCGCAACGACGGCTGCTTCTTCGCCTGGTACACAGCCGCCATCACCGGCAACGGCGACATCCGCCCCTGCTGCCTCCTCCTCAACCCCGACGTCCCGCCCCTCGGCAACGTTCACGAGGCGTCGATCACCGAGCATTGGCGCGGCCCGATGTTCGAAAAGATGCGCGACGAGATGCGCGAGATCCTGCTCCGCGGTGGGAAGGTCGACTACGACCCGAAACGCTTCCAGGTCCTGAAAGAGGTCTGCGTCAAGCCCGGCCTCTGCTGGCTGAAAAACATGTACTTCAAGTTCGACGAGGAGTTCTACGCCGAGCTCGATGCCAAGCTGGAGGTCGTGCGTAAAAAGGAAGTGCGCTGGATCGGCACACCGAAACAGGTCAAACGCCGCGCCGACGTCTTCCTCTACGATCATCCAAAGGTTCGGGAACTGATCGGCGGCCAGCGCTGGCGCCGAACGTACGACTGGCTCCGCGACTCCTCCCGCCCGCTGCGCGTGGCCCTGAAACGCCGCCTGCACATCAACCTCACCGACGCCGCTTGAACGATCGTGCCTGAACGTAGGTCGGACTCTCCAGTCCGACTCCGTATGGTCCGGAAACAGAACCGTCGGACTGGAGAGTCCGACCTACGTTCAACACCTCCCTGAAATCACACGTTGCCGCGCCGCGTTGCGCACCATACAATCCGCCACGCTTCCACCGTGCGCGCCCTTAGCTCAGCTGGATAGAGCGACAGCCTCCGGAGCTGTAGGTCGCAGGTTCGAATCCTGCAGGGCGCACCAAATCCGAAATCCAATCCGGTTCGATGTGAGCCGAGCACAGCACGGCGCTGGACGATTCGCAGCGCCGGCGCGTATCCCGTACGCATGCGGAACCCTCTGCGCAACCTCTCGCGGTTCTTCTCCCGCGCAGAAACGGCCGACGCAGACTTCCCTGCATCGCTCGATGTGCCGGGCGCCGAGTACGACGTTCTTGCACAAAAGCTCGAGTGGAAGCGCCATCCGGAAGAGACGGGACGCTATCTGAATGTCTTCATCGAGCAGAACAACACCTGCAACCTGAAATGCAGGATGTGCGGCTTCAGCGACTCACGGGTGGCCGCTGTTCCTCGCTACCACATGCCGGCAACGCTGTTCGAAACCATCGCCAGGCAGATCTTTCCGGCCACCAACTACCTGCACATGTCGCTGATGACGGAGCCGTTCATGACGGCCGGCTTCCCCGACCGCCTCATGCTCGTCCGCCAGTACGGCGTCCCCTACTCGCGTGTCGTCACGAACGGAACTCTCCTTACCGAGGCGACGATTGAGAAAATCATCGACTCTCAGATCACATCGCTCACCATTTCGATCGACGGCGGCACGAAGGAGATCTTCGAAGAAATCCGGACCGGCGCGCGCTTCGAAACGGTGCTGGCGAACATCGAGTTATTCAAGGAGTTGCGAGCCAGACGCGGGACAACGCTCCCGCATCTCCAGATCAATCATGTCCTCATGGAACGGAATGTCGGTCACTTCGAGGAGCTCCTGTCGCTTCTTGATTCGATTCGTCCGGAACAGATCGACGTACGCACCATCGAGCCGATGACCTATGTGACGGGTCTGGAGAGCAGGGACGAAGCGTTTTACGAGAAGGTGCGCAGGGTGCGTCCTCTCTACGCGGACTACTGCCGCCGGAATCACATCGAGGACTGCGGTTTCATTCGCGACCAGGCCGGCGTCATCGATCTCATGAATGCATCCGGCCAGCGGATGACCTGCCAGCGTCCGTGGGACACGCTGGCGATCCACGCGAATGGCGACGTGCACCCCTGTATGTCGTGGACCAGACCCCCGACCGGCAATCTGGCCCGCCAGTCGTTTGAAGAAATCTGGCACGGAGAGAGCCTCGAACAACTACGACGAGAGTTCGAGATCGCCCAGCCTGGGATCGATTGTCAGCACTGCACGATCAAGAAAACCGTTTCGGCCGGCATCTACGACGACTTCTTCTTCAATATGGTCAACAAGAGTGAAGCGTGGGCGCGTCCTGAATGAGCGATGACGCGAACCAGGCGGTCACCGGAGACATGGCGGCGGAGATGGACGTCATCATCGTCCACTGCCACGCCGCAGCATCGGTCCGGGAGGCAGTGGCGGCGCTGCAGCTCGACGCGGGCGGAACGAATATTCGCCTGAACATTGTCATTGCCGACAATGGCAGTACTCCCGAAGAACGAGTCCTGCTTCAATCGCTGGACATCCACTACCTCGATTCAGGCAGAAACGCGGGATACGCCGGCGCGGTGAATATCGCCTTCCCTGCAACCAGCTCCGATGTCGTCATCCTGATGAATGAGGACGTTATCGTTCTTCCGGGCTGTCTGCGGGCACTCTACACAGCCCTGATGTCCGGTGCTTCCGTAGCCGGCCCGCAGTTCTATTGGGATCGCGATTGCACATTCGCCCTGCCGTGCACCGAAGAACGGACGCGGCACAATGAGCGATTGAAGGTTGCCGGGAAACGAAATCTGACCCAACTGAGACGCGCGCGCACCGCGTGGCGGGAGCATGCCCGACGTCACTGGCGCACGACCGGCTCGCTAGCCACAACCGCGCTCAGTGGCGCGCTTCTGGCCTTTCGGCGAGATACCTGGACCGCAATCGGACCATTCGACGAAGGGTTCCCGCTCTATTTTGAAGAGGATGACTGGCTGATTCGCGCCGCCCGCGCAGACCTTCTGTGTCTATACGTACCATCCGCAAGGGCGATTCACCTCCACAATTCGAATCTGGCGCACGAGCCCGAGCGCGTTCAATGGGAGGCCGAGTCGTTTCGCCGGTTTGGAGATCGCTACTATGGCGAGCGATTCATGCGGCGTTTGTCTCTCGCGGCCAAACGTGAGCGTGTCGCCATGGATTGGCCCGACCTTGCCACAGACAGAGACGGCGCCATTGGCCTCGACATCTCCGCATACGATGCCCGGCCGCTCTGGATCGAATTGACGCCAAGCCCACTAGGTTTTCCAGCGGCAACGACGCGCATCTCTGATCCGAGGACCGAGCTCTGGCATTTGCCGCCGCTGAGAGGCCTGGAGTTTCTGGAGACGTTTTATCTTCAACTCGTCGATGACGCCGGACGCGAGCTTTGTGGCTGTCGCGTTCAGAGAACCTGGCCTCATCACCGAACGATGTAGTTGAACACGCCATCGACGACGCGAGCCAGCTTCTCGTAGTCAAGCGTGTCGGATGTATCCCGGCTCCTCATTGTGAACGCGGCCAGCTCAATCGGCCTTCGCGCCGCGCGAACGCCGAGCAGTCTCGCCAACTCCGGGAGACCCGCTGTTCCGCTGGCGTTGTCGCCGGCACCCGCCGCACCGGGCCGCCCCTACACGCTCGTGCTCGCCAAGCGTGAAGCGCTGTTCGAGCGCGAGGCGGCGCGACAGAAACAGCGGCTGAAGGACCTTGAATGGCTGAAGCGGGCGCTATCCTAGGCCTGATGATAGCCCCTCCGCCGCAGTCCCATCACGATTACACGTTCGGGGACTACCTCGTGATCGAGCGCGACAGTGAGGTCAAGCACGAATTCGATGCGGGCGAGATCCTGGCGAGGTCCGGCGAAACGGCGCGGCACAGCGCACTCGCAGCGAAGATCGTCGTCGCACTCGGAACGACACGCCCTCCCGGCTGCACCGTGTTTCAATCCGATATGCGCGTGCGCGTCGTTGCTACCGGCCGCGCAACGTATCCCGACGTCTCGATGGTCTGTGGACCAATCGAATACGACCCTGAGGACCCCGCGCGCACCACGATCACGAATCCGGTGCTTCTCGTCGAAGTCCTCTCGGTCACGACCGAGAAAGGCGATCGCGGCAACAAGTGGATGCACTACCAGCGCATCTCGTCGCTTCAGGAGTACGTCCTGGTGAGCCAGGAGGCCCGTGTCGAGATCTTCCGCCGCACGCCCTCGGGCAACGTGGGAGTACTTCGAAGTCCGAGAAGGGACCGTTCGACTGTCCTCCGGGCCCACACTCGATCTCGCAGTGCTGTACGCCGATCTTCCGCTTTGAATCGCTGCCCGACGCCGCTTTGATCGCAGGTTCGAATCCTGCGGGCGGCACCAAGCTTCAGCGCGCTGTAAGCTAGTAGTGAAATGAGCAGAATCGCTCTCGGGCTGAAAATTGATGCTGGAGCACGCGCCGCGCTCGAGAACCTGAGTAAGGTCGACGGCCGCCCAGTCAATCAGTTGGTAGATGAGGCCATCAAGAGCTACCTCAGTCGTCGGGTTCCAAAAGGATCCAGTTTGGAAGCTAACCTTGCGGCACTTCGAGAGTATCGAAAGCTGGATCCAGGGTTCGAGCGTGCACTAGACGCGCTCGTGGAAGCCGAAGCAACCCTTGAAGACCCGCTTGAAGGTGAGCCGATTATCGGGGACTTCATCGACGGGCGGTTCGAGCCAGCAGGACCCGTTCAAAGCAAGATCCGAGAGCTTCTCGATGCTGACTGATCACCCGGACCATCCTCGCACGGCGTTGAACACGCCATCGACGACGCGAGCCATCCTCTCGTAGTCGAGCGTGGCGGACGTGTCTCGTTTCGTGTGGTAGTTCGGATTCCGGAGATAGGCGGTGTCGGTGACCATCACGGCTCGCCAGCCTCGGGACCAGTAGTTGCGCTGGTCGGATGCGTCCAACATTTCACGCGGGCCGGTGAAGCTGTAGACGTCGACGCCGCCAGCGCCGCGCATGGCCGCCTTCACATCGCGTGCGAGCTCACGATCGGGCCATCCGCCGGTCACTGCCACAAAGTCGCCTTTGCTCGGGTACATCATTCCCAGCAGAGGTGACGACCACGTTTGCTCTCCATGAAAGTAGCCGATCATCTCCAGGCAGATCATTCCGGCGACTCCGGTATGGGATCGTTGCAGTTGCGCGGCGTGCACGGCGCTACCCATTCTTTCCGATCCGAAAAAGGGTGGCTCCTCGGTTGTGAACGCGACCAGCTCGACCGGCTTTCGCGGCGCGCGAACGCCGAGCAGTCTCGCCAACTCCAGGAGACCCGCCGTTCCGCTGGCGTTATCGTCCGCGCCCGGCAGATCGCCCGTCGACGTGAACGCATCGTAGTGCGCCCCTACGATGAGTTTGTCACCCGCATTCGGTCCGAAGTCGGCGATGACGTTTCGATAGGTTCTCCCTCGATCGGTGAAGGTTTGCTCGGAGACTCGGGCGCCCGCTTCACGGAAACGTTCCCCGATGTAAGCGGCTGCGCGATCGAGATTCTCCGGCTGATCCGCACCACGCGGGCGCACCGTCGTCGTGAAGAACTCGACGTGCCGTCTCAAGACATCGGCAGAGGATCTGGGTCCTGGCGGGTACGCCAGGCTGCGAGTACTTGGCTGCCGGACAACTGCAGCTAACAGGATAAGGATCAAAATTACGCTGATCGCGAGCGCGATCAGGACGCGCCGCAACGACCGCAGGAGTCCGTTCATCTTGCTAATGAGACGTACGGTGCCGTCGTATGGTTACCTGTCGACTCCTGGCGATAGTGATTCTCCGGACAGGCGGGGCGTGTCGCCAGGTCACGGCCCCCCGCGCTCCGCGATCCACGTGACGAGCGCGCCGATCCCAATTCCTGCTGCGAATCCCCAGACCATGTCGTTCGCGTCTTTTCCGAATACGTGGAACGCGGCGAGGGCGGCGGCCAGTAGTGCCAGGCCGAACATCAGAGGGGCTTTGCGCATTTATCGTTTTCCTTTCGCTGCGATGGTACGCAAATCTCCGACCACGACGCCGTCGACGCTGATCTCCGCGTTTGGCTGTTCGTCGCGAGGAAGGCCGGCGATCGTGAAGAGGTAGGTGCCGTTGACGCGGGTGTCGGTCGGGCCGGTGAGCTTGCCGGACTTCGTGATCAGTCTCGCGGTCACTCTCGACTCGTAGCCAGGGCCGAGGGCGTTGCCGAATTGGTCGCGGGGGACGACGGCGATTTGTACGCTCTGTCGATCGGCGGAACGTGTCGTTTGAATCTCGGTCTTGGCGGGGTCGGCTTTGACGGCGACCAACTGTTCGACGCGCTCTTCGCGATGGACCTGACCGGTGCGGGGATCGTCCCAGTCGAGGATGGCTTCGAATGCGTACTGGCCGGGGATCGTGGCCGGATCAAGCGCGACCGAGTAGAAGCCGCGTCCCTCTTCCTTCAGCGTGACTACTTCCGCGTCGGACGGAAGGATCCGGGCGAGCGCCGCCCGCGGCAGTGCCGCCACCTTGTTGTCATACGGCGTCTTCACATCGCCGAACTGGCCTCGCTTCGAAGTCTCGGTGAACTCGCGCAGCAGCGAGCCGAGGGCTGCTTTCGGTCGCTGCACTTGAACGCGGAGCGCGCCGTCCGGCAGGCGTGTCAGCGGCTTCCCGCCGTATGACACTTCGGCGCGCAGCGTCATCTTGTCGCCGCTCTTCGGGTGCGGCGGGTTGAGCGACAACCGGTAATCGAGATGCCGTTCGAGGAAGAAGACGTTCAGCGAGTACGGGACATCGGCTTTTGTATCGGCTTTCTGCGAGCGCTTGACGCGCACACTCCAGGCGCCGGGTTGGCCAGGCGGGATGTCGAACGTCTGGATCGAGGCCTGCGGCAGTGTTCGTGATGATGCAGGCGTCGCTGGTGACGACGCGCCCGGCGGGAACACTTCGAGATCGAGCGCGTTGCTCAGCGGCGGAGTCCATTGCAGTGAGAAGACGACGCGCCGCGCCGAGTTGTCGACGATTACTCTCTGCAGCGGTCCGGGTCCCGGGCCGGTCAACGTCGCGCGGCGCCGCGCCGCCAGCGACGCTGTGTTTCCTTTCAGGATGCTCACCAGCGTCAGCGCGAAGTCGTCGAACAGGGTCGTGGCGTTGACGCTGATATACGAGCGGCCCGACGTCTCGAACGCGATGTTGCGCAGAAGATCCTCATCGACGGATGCCGGTGTGCCGAACCCGATGGTCAGGATCGGAATGAATCGCTTGCGCAGTTCCTGCGGCAGTCCAGCAACGGGCAAGAGTCCGAGGAATCCGCTTCCTGTCGGCTGGATCAGCGGCGCCGTGTTCTGCATTCCGTCGGTGACGACGACGAAGGTGGCGTCGTGCGCAGGGTCGGCCACCCACTGCTGCATTCCGGCGTTGATGCCAGCTCCGATCGATGTCGAACTGCCCGGAGTCAGCGAGTTGACATCGTTGATGACGGGATTCCATCCCGCACTTCGCCGCACGAAGAAGTTGGCGGGAGCATCGGCGCCGGCGAGCGCCTGCGCTACGGCCGACGAATCGAAGAAAACGAGTCCGATGCGGTCACCCGACCAGTCGCCGCCGTCCGCCGTCGGCTGATCGAGCATCTGCCAGTTGCCGACGAACGCATCGACGGCAGACTTCAGGATCTGTACTTTCGTTGTCAGGTTGCCGGCGCCGACGTCCGGTGGGAGATCGTTCATGCTGCCCGACTTGTCGAGCACGAGCACGACGTCGAGCGGCAGCCTCCCGCGAACGAGTGCATTGAGTGCCGGAGCGACGTTGTCTGCCATCGGCGTGATCGTCGCCACGGTATCGGCAACGCGCTTCGACACTTTCGAGCACTCCACCATCGGCGAGCCGACGACGAACGATGACATCGCGTAGTCGACGACATCCTGCGGACCGGAGAAGCGCAACGGGATGTTCTTCGGCGTCGCGTTCGCGCCGGCGCAGAAGTCCGCGCCGAAGTTCGATTTCGGAACGTAGGTGATGAGCACGTGATTGCCGGCCGTCGCGGTGAAGGAGACGCTGTCGCCAGCGACGGTCGCCGTGTCGCCGACGTTCAGCGTCGCGGCACCATTGACGACGAGTTGCGAGCCGGCAGGAGCGGCATTGAGGCCGAGCACGATCCGAACCTCTCCGATCTCCTGCGAGGCATCGAAGCGCTGCGGAATGTTCAGGATGAAGCTCTCGCTGGCGAATGCCGCCGCCGAAAAGAGTGCAGACGCGAAGAGAACAGCAACCGCTCGTTTCATGGTGTCGCCCGTCCAGGTTGGAAGGAAGGATTCAACCATGAGCGGCGGGATCTGTCACTTCGCGTCTTCGCGTGCGATCCGTCACGCGAAGCCGCGAAGAACGCGAAGGAGGCCTTACTTTGTCACCCCTATCGCACTATCGAACGACGCCTGCTGCGCCGATTTGAACGCGATACAGCTATCGATCTGCTCCAGTCCTCGGCGCAACGAACGCTCGCCGGAACCGGCAGGATGCGTGGCGAAGAAGGCCTGCACTTCCTGCTTCATGGCGGGATCGCAGAAGGTCCCGACCGAGCCGGTGATGGCCCCGATGGCGGTCGGGATCTTCTTGTTCAACATCTCCCAATGCGACTGCGCGGCGCTCCACGCAATCTGCTTCGCGGCGGGGTTAAAGAACAATTCCGAGGCCATGTTCGGAAGATCCTGGGAACGAAGTTGATCGCTGTAGATGAAATCGACGGCCCGGGCGATGAGCTTCGGATCGCGGAAGCGCGGAATCAGTTGGCGATAACGCGCGGCAACCTCAGGCGTCGGTGCGCTCTTCATGTGAGCGAGCACCTGATCGAACAATGCCTCGTCGCCGTTGATCGCAGCGATCGTTAGCGCCCGGTCGGCAATCCCGGCATCGACCGACGATGGATCGTTCATGTACTGCTGCGCGACCCGTCGTGCTCCCGCGATTACCTCGGGATCCGCACCTTGAACACCGAGGATGCTCAGAACCGTGGCGCGCATGATGCGCTGCTCCGGAGTCTCCCCGTCCGGCGCCTCCCACGTCACCGGCGCGAATCCACGCATCGTGTCGCGCACATACGCCTGCCACGCAGCGCGATTGCGGTCGTCCGTGAGCGTGCTGTCGAGGTAGCCGAGGTTCCCGGCGACGTGAGAGACAAGCGTGCGTTCCGCGGGGCGCGGCAGGGCGCGTGCCAGCGACAGATAGTCCGAGACGTCTTCGCGCATGTTGCGCACCAGCAGCCACTCGTTGCCCTGAAACGAGATCTGCTCGGAGGGCGGCATCTCGCCAACATGCCCGCGCAACGCGCCGCGCATCGACGGCGAATAGTCGGTGACGAAATAGCCGGCGCCGTTGCGGCTGAGATAAAGCGGCCGCTCGCAGAAGGCGAGCGTGAAGGCGTCGGCCGGCTTGGCGATGATCCGGCACGGCGACGCTGCGGCTGCACCGGCTTCATGTCCGCAAACTGGAATCGTCCACGACTGCGGCACAGGAGTGGCCAATTGCGTCAGCATCCGTTCCTGCGAGATGGTCACAGTCCGCGTGCCGTCCGGTCCGCACGATTCCGATGCGTGCAGCAGCGGCGCGCCGGTCTGATCGACGAACGATTTCATCACGGCATCGAAGGGCTGCTTCGTCGACGCCGTCATCGTTCCCCACCAATCCTCGGCAGCCGCATTCCCGTACGAAAACTTCTTCAGGTAGGCGCGGATGCCGTCGCGGAACGTCTCCTCCCCTACCCAGGCCTCTTCCATTCGCAGAACCGCGGCGGTCTTGCCGTACGCGATGCCGTCGAAGAGCGCGTTGATCTCGTTGCGCGTCTCCGCTTTCTGGCGGATCGGGCGCGTCGTGCGCGTTGAGTCGATGCTGAGCGCGTTGAGCGTGCCGCCGACCTGATCGAGGTCGACGCGCCACTCCGGATGCCAGGCCATGAGCGGCTTTGGCGCCATGAACGTGGCGAAGCCCTCATTGAGCCAGATGTCGTCCCACCACTTCATCGTGACGAGATCGCCGAACCATTGATGCGCGATCTCATGAGCGATGACGCTGGCCACGCCGCGCTTGCGCTCGATTGACGCGTTTTTGTCGTCGAGCAGCAACGCCGTCTCGCGGAAGGTGATCGCGCCCGCGTTCTCCATCGCTCCCGCCTCGAAGTCGGGAATGCCGATCAGATCGAGTTTCCCGAACGGGTACTTGATGCCGTAGTACTTGTCATAGAACGACACCGCCGCCTCGGCAGCCGAGAGCGCGAACTTGCCGAGGTCCTGCATGCCGGGGACGGAGCAAACGCGGATCGGGATGTCGTCGACGCCGCCAGTGACGCATTGAAAATCGCCGACGAGCATGGCCACGAGATACGTCGACAGCTTCGTCGTCGTGCGGAAACGAATGGCGTGTTTGCCGGTGCCTGCCGGCGTGTCCGAGGCAATCGGACCGTTCGAGATCGCGGTGTCGCCGTCGTCGACAACGAGCGTGATGTCGAACGTCGCCTTCATCGCCGGCTCGTCGAATGAGGGAAACGCGCGGCGTGCGTCGGTCGCTTCGAATTGCGTGACCGCGTAATTGCGCCGCGGCGTCTTGCTCAGGTAGAGACCGCGCAGTTGCTCGCTCAGCGCACCGTTGAAACTGATGCGCATCGACGCCTTGCCCGGGGGCACGGTCTGCCCGAACTTGAGCGACGCCATCTCGTTCGGCACATCAAACGTGATCTCGGTCGGCGTCAGCAGCTTGCTTCCGCTGGCGACAACAACGTCGTGCAACTCGAGCCCGACGCTGTTGAACGTGATCGTATCGACCGGCTCCTTGATATCGACGTCGATCGTCTCCTGCCCGCTGAACTTCGCCGCGGCAAGATCAGGCGTGATGCTGATCGCGTAATGATCGGGGATGACGCTCTTCGGCAGACGGGCAGCGGCGAGCGGGAGGGCGGCGAGAAAGATGACGGCAACGAGAAGGCGGCGCATGTTTGTAGGATAGCAGGGGGTGGGGTGTGGGGAGTGGGGGTGGGAGCGTGCGGCAGTCGGGGGTACGGGGGTCGGGAGTCGGAGCGATCCTTACGGCGGGGGTCAGGGGTACGGGGTCGGAGCGATCGCATTCGACGCCACACTCCCCCCTTGCACGAGGTCGGACTCTCTAGTCCAACTTTCGCCGGCCTTACGTAGGTCGGACTCTCTAGTCCGACGTTCGCGGGCTTTACGTAGGTCGGACTCTCTAGTCTCGACGTTCGCGGGCTGTCGGACTGGAGAGTCCGACCTACGTTTCCGTCATGTCGTGCGTTCCAATCGAGCGCCGAGGGGAAGTACTCCAGGAAAAGGAAGAGGTGTGGCAGGGAGGTACACCAAACCTGTGAGAAATGCCGAAGCAGCCGGATTTGTCGTGGCAACACGGCGGACAAACGCGATTTGTCATCGGACAAACGCGACGGACACCAGTCGAACGCGACAGAACGCGGTCAAACGCGGCAGGACGCTAGTCAAACGCGACAGAGCGCCGGTCAAACGCGACAGAGCGCCGGTCAAACGCGGCAGAACGCTGGTCAAGCGCGACAGCACGCCGGTCAAGCGCGACAGCGCGCCGGTCAAACGCGACAGCACGCCGGTCAAACACGGCAGGACGCTGGTCAAACGCGACAGCACGCCGGTCAAACGCGGCAGGACGCCGGTCAAACGCGACAGAACGCCGGTCAAGCGCGACAGAACGCTGGTCAAGCGCGACAGGACGCCGGTCAAACGCGGTAGGACGGCGGTCAAACGCGACAGAACGGCGGTCAAACGCGACAGAACAGCGGTCAAACGCGACAGAACGGCGGTCAAACGCGACAGAACGGCGGTCAAACGCGACAGAACGGCGGTCAAACGCGACAGAACGCCGGTCAATCGCGACAGAACGCTGGTCAAGCGCGACAGGACGGCGGTCCAAGCGCGACAGGACAACGCTCAAACGCGACAACACGGGGGTCAAGCGCGACAGGACGGCGGTCAAACGCGACAAATCGGCGGATAACCGTGATCGTCCGACGGCTTGTCGGGACCATGCCGGATTCCTCCGACTCCCGACCCCCGAATCCCGACTCCCGCATCAGGCACAAGTTCGGCAAACCTCGCTGCTGATGGAAAACATCCCGATCCAGCTTGGCTGGAAACGCGGGGACCCTGTCCTCGACATGCTTTCGCACGAGTGGCTCGTCACCAACGCCCTCGGCGGGTACGCCTCCGGCTCGATCGGCGGCGCGAACACGCGGCGCTTTCATGGGTTCCTCATCGCCGCCCTCCCCGCTCCGGCCGGACGGACGATGATGTTCAATCACCTCGAGGAGATCCTCGAAGGTCCTGACGATCTCTGCTGGAAGCTCAGCGGCGACGAGTACGGCGGACGCGATGCCGCGCTTCCCGAGGAGGGAGCGCTGGAGGAGTTCGCGATCGAGAACGGCAAGCCTGTCTGGCGTTTCGAGAAGGACGGCATCCGCATCGAGAAGCGCGTTCTGATGCCTCACCTGCAGAACACCTCCTACATCGTCTACCGGCTGATCGAAGGACCGCCCGGGCTGCGGCTCCGGCTGCGTCCCTCGCTTCATTTTCGTCCGCACGAAGGACTGCTGACGGCGCAGTTGTCCGACAAGTGGAATGTCGCGATCAATGAGAAGGGATGTGAGATCGAGCTGACCGATGGCAACAGCTATCCGCCGCTTCGTCTCCTGCTCTTCGGTACGAAGGCGCATCTAGAGCAGAACGTGCGAACGTTCGAGCATGTGCTCTATCGGATCGAAAAGAGCCGGGGCTACGAGCACGAAGGTCCGCTGTGGAGCCCGGGCGTGATTCACGCGGACCTCACGGTCGGCACCGACTGCGGCATCGTCGCCTCAACGGACGATTGGAGGGTTTTGAAAGCGCTGCCGTACGCCGAGGCGCTGGCGGCGGAGAACCAGCGCGTGGCGCGGCTACTCACGATCTCCGGCCAGGGCGCGGATCATTTCGCTGCGTCGCTCGTTCTAGCCGCGGATCAGTTCATCATCAATCCCGCCACGCGCGTCGCCGATGAAGCTCGGGTGCATGCCTCCGGTGACGAGCCTCGCACTGTGATCGCCGGCTACCACTGGTTCACCGACTGGGGCCGCGACACGATGATCAGTCTGGAAGGGCTGACGTTGTCGACGGGACGCAACCGCGAGGCCGGCAACATCCTGCGCACGTTTGCGGCTTACATCCGCGACGGACTGATTCCGAACCTGTTTCCCGAAGGCGCACACGCCGGGCTGTATCACACGGCCGACGCCACGCTCTGGTTCTTCCACGCCGTCTGGCGTTACGCCGTCGCGACGAGCGACCGCGAGACCGTGCGCATGCTCATCCCCAAGCTCCTCGACATCGTCGATCACCATCTCCGAGGCACGCTCTTCAACATCCACGTCGATCCCGCCGACGGACTTCTCGCTCAGGGTCAGGAGGGATATCAACTCACCTGGATGGACGCGAAGGTCGGCGACTGGGTCGTCACGCCGCGCCGCGGCAAGGCGGTGGAGATCAACGCGCTCTGGTACAACGCGCTCCGCATTCTCGAAGCGCTGCTGCAGCGGGAAGGCGATAACGCCAACGCCGGGATGATCGACGAACACGCCAACCGCGCCCGCATGTCCTTCAACGCGCGCTTCTGGTACGAAGAAGGTCAATATCTTTACGATGTCGTCGATGCCGAGGGCGGCGGCCCCGACACCTCTCTCCGCCCGAATCAGATCTTCGCGCTCTCGCTCGACTACCCCGTTCTCGATGAGAGCCGCTGGCGCCGAGTCGTCGATGTGGTGAAGGACGAGTTGCTCACGCCCGTCGGCCTGCGTTCATTGTCCCGAGGGAATCCTGATTACAAGAAAACGTACGACGGCGATCTCCGCGCCCGCGATGCCGCGTATCACCAGGGCACTGTCTGGGCCTGGCTGATCGGCCCCTTCATCGATGCGTGGCTGAGGGTGCATCCGCGCGATACCGCCGGCGCACTGGCCTTCCTCGACGGTTTCCGCGCCGAGCTGCGAGCCGCCTGCATCGGTACGATCAGCGAAGTCTTCGACGCCGAGGAGCCGTTCAATCCGCGCGGCTGCGTGGCGCAGGCGTGGAGTGTGGCCGAGGTGCTGCGGGCGTTGCGAAAAGTTAGAGAATAGCCTCGCGGCTGCTCTCTACGCCCACCAACGCCACCCCCACCGCATCCTTCGTCGTCGACTTGACGCGGTACATGGCGGCGTCGGCCTGGCGGATGAGGTCGTCCTTGGTGAGACCGTGCGTCGGGTACGTGGCGATGCCGAAGCTGGCGCTGATGGCGATGTCGATATCGTCGGAGAGGTGGAACGGCGCGGTCATCATGGCCCGCCGCACGCGGTGCGCGACGGCGACGGCCTGCTCCTGGTCGGTCTGCGGAAGGATGATGCAGAACTCGTCGCCGCCGAAACGGACGACTTTGTCGATGCCGCGCACGGCGGCGAGGATGCGCTTGGCCACTTCCTGCAGCGTGCGCGATCCGGCAAGGTGTCCGTGCGCATTGTTGACGGTCTTGAGATCGTCGAGATCGAGAAAGATGATGCTGCAGGTCGCGGCGTAGCGGCGCGCGCGCTCGATCTCCTCGTCGAGATAGGAGTCGAAAAAGCGGCGGTTGTAGGCCTTCGTCAGGTCATCACGCATGGCCAGATCGCGGCTGCGCGTGAGCTGATAGATGTTGCTGAGGACTGAACCGACCGACCGGAGATAGCGGGTCACGTTCGCGGCACCGTCCTCGTCGTAGGCGTCGTCCGGATCGAGCGTTACTCGAATGACTCCGATGAGATCGTGCTGCGCCTGCATCGGCATGACGATCATGCCGGCGTCGCGGTCGGCGGCGAACGACGTGCCGGAAGAGAGCGCGCGCTGCAGAAGGCCCGGCGGAATGCCGGGCAGAAACTCTCCTGTCTCGCGCACCTTCGGATCGCAGCTGTAGCTGACGACATAGCGCTCGATGCGCGGGTCGTGCAGAAAGAGCGCACCGCGTGTGAGCCCCAGCATGTCGAGCACGGTCCGCGTGATGCGCTCGGAGACGGCCGCGGCGTCCGAGATCGTCATCAGCTCCTGGATCTGCGTCAGGTACGCGACCTCGGCCTCCAATCCCGCGGCATGGATGATGGTGCTGGCGAGCTCGGCGGCGACGGCCAGCGTGTCTTCCGGGTGCGCGAGGAATGCAGCCCGCGGAACGCGGATGTCACCTTCCCGCCGCGCCTCGGACGCCCCATCATCGTCGAACAGAATGCGGACGAGACTCTTGCGTGGCGGCTCAGGAAGGAGCGAGTGCGAATCGATATCGATGATCGCGACGCGGCAGCGGTCGCGCTCGGCACCGTCGGCGAACGAACGCGCCGGACAGAGCCCGCGAAGGGTAGCGATGAGCTCCGCCCCGCCATAAACGCCGATCGGTTGCTCGATCATCGGCCTGCTAGATTAGTCGATTCCGGGTTTGGAGGTTCGTTTGCACCACAGAGACGCAGAGGACACAGAGGTGAACCGCTCACTCTGTGCTCTCAGTGCCTCGGTGGTAGAGGGTTTTGCGCTTTCACCGACAGCGTCATCTCGAACTGCGCCACCGGCTCGTCGCCGAGTTTCTTCGGCACGCGCGCGGTGACGTGAACCGTCGTCTCTTCGCGCTCCCCGCTGGCGACAGCGCGGTGGACGAGCGCCTGAATCGCTTCCCCATCTTCGCAGACGAAGTGGACGTCATCCTCGGGGCGTTTGAGAAACTCGGCGCGCACCGCCTTGAAGACGAAGGACAGCCGCACCTTCATCGCCGACATCAGATGAAAGCAGATCAAGCCGCCGGCGACGTCGGCGCCGATGCAGAGCGCGCCGAAGTACATCGACTTCAGGTGATTCTTCGTTCGCCAGTTCAGCGGGATGCGCACTTCGCAGCGGCGCTCATTGACTTCGAGCACAGATGGTTTCGTGAAGTAGAGGAGAAAAACGTGGCGAAAGGCCCAGAGCCGGACGCCGGCAGTCGCTTTGAAGTCGCGGGTCATCGCCTCACCTTCTCCGGTTCGATCTTGCGCCGCGCGTAGGGCGACGTCGCGCGCTCCCACAACGCGTCCGGGATCAGGCGGCCGAACCGCATCAAGAGCGACATCGGGCGCGGGAACTCGACCACGCGTTTGCCGCGCTCCAATCCGTCCGCGATGATGCGCGTGGCATCGTCGACCTTCATCAGGAACGGCATCTTGAACCGGTTCTTCTCCGTCATCGCCGTCTCGATGTAGCCGGGATTGATCGTCGTCACGCCGACGTCGTACTGCAAGAGATCGATGCGGCTGGCCTCGAGGAATGCCTGCATCGCCGCTTTCGTCGCGGAGTAGACCGACGTCGCGGGCAGGCCGCGCAGTCCAGCAATCGAGGCGACGCCGGCGAAGCGGCCAGAACGGCGCTCGACCATCGACGGGATGACGGCATCGAAGAGATTGAACATGCCGAGGACGTTGACGCGGACCATGAGCTCCGCGTCGGCGAGGATGAACTTCGCGGCGTGGGAGGGAACGCCTATTCCGGCGTTGGCGACAGCGAGATCGAACGGTCCGCCGAGCGCTTCCTCTCCTCTTTTCACGGCCTCGCGCACCGCGGCCGCATCAGTCACATCGCACGGCAAGGCGATCGATTTCGTTGGCAGCTCGCTGGCGAGCGCATCGAGTAGATCCGCGCGGCGGGCGAGCAACGCAATTGTCCAGCCGCGACGGGCCAGTTCGCGCGCAAGGGCAGCGCCGATTCCGCTGGATGCACCGGTGATGATTGCTCTCACGGGTGGAGTGTATCGTGTGACGACAGATCACCACAGAGACGCAGAGGACACTGAGAAGGCGAGAACCGTTTCACGCGGAGACGCGGAGAGCGCGGAGAGAAGCTGCCGCGTCCTCCGCGTCTCCGCGTGAAACGGTTTCTCTGTGTCCTCTGAGCCTCTGTGGTTCAAACAGAGCGAACAAAGTCAACGCGCTTCGCCCGCGTCGCGCCCGAGTCGAACGCGTAGTACTTGTGATCGCCTAGTTGCTCGCGGATGAACGTCTCCATGCCGGCGATGGCGGCATCGAGCCCTCGAGGCGGTTTGCCGAACGGCTTCACAGCGATGCGATCCCCATCAAACTCCCAGATACCGTGCAAGACCCCGCCGGCGACGATGGCGTTGTGGTGGAGCATCTGGGCATCCTTCGCGGGGACGGCCTTGCCTCCTGTGTCCATCACCTCGGCGTCATCGTCTTCGACAAATGGCTCGAGTCCGCGATGGAGGCCGAAGAGGTTGTCGCGGAACGGGAGCAGAAGGATCTCGTCATCGCGGCGCGCCGGTTGCGTGCGAACGTCTTCGATGCGTAGCGGTCCGACAGCCTCCTTTGCGGCCCGCTTGCCGATACCGGCCCACCAGGCGAAGTCGTCGATCGAGGCGGGAGCGGCCCACGTTAGATACCGCTGCGCCAGCGCCCGGTTGAGATCATCGGGCGGAGCGATGTCGATCTCTTCCGGCCAGATGCGGTAGAGATGCGTGCGCCCGTCGAGTTTCCCGTCGCTCGTCGTCCGCAGCACTCTCCCCTCGGCCTGTAGGAGCTTGAGCGCGGCGGTCAGCGTCGAGTTGATGCCGAGTCGCTTGCCTGCGTCACCGAGGTCGTCGATCGAGGTCGCGGGAAGCTCGCGTCGCAGTTGATCGGCCGTGAAAGCGTTTCCGCCGATCGCTTTGATGACCTTCTTGGCAAGTGCCTCGATGACACGCCGCTCGACAGGCAGCTTTCGCAAGCGCTCGTCGAGCGATCGCCGGCCGGCCGCGAGGGCGACGCCGGCATCGGCGCGAGGGACGAGAAAGGCAGTGTCGCGTACGGCAGGAAGTTCGAGCACATCCAGGCGCTTGAAGCCTGCATCGTCAACATCCCGGCGACTGATCGACGGGATGCGCGCGCGAAACGCGAGATACGGTCCGGTGCCGCCGGCGCTCGGAATCCAGCCGCCACGGTCCACTACGTCGACGATCGACACGCCGGCGCGCGGTGGCAAGAGCTGACGCCCCATCCATTGACCTATTACTCCCGGCAGCACTTCAACTCCGGCAGCTTCATCCGATCCTCCGCGCCCTATCGATGGCCCGACTGCGGTGCGGCGGCGGGACGCCGCCGGGCCAGCCGCCGAGACGGCGGCGTTCCGCCGCCGTATTCATTTCAACTCCGGAAGTTTCGCGCGATCTTCGAAGACGCGGGCGAAGAGATCACCGACTTTCGCCAGGCGCGCAGGCATCGTGCGCAGGTTGAACTTCTTCGGGTCGAGCTTCTTCGTGACCTCTTCCCACTTCAGCGGTGCGGAGACCGGCGCGCCGTCGATGGCGCGAAGTGAGTACGGGGCGACGATCGTCTTGCCGTACGCGTTCTGCATGCAGTCGAGGTAGAGCCTCCCCTGCCGTTTGTTCAGCGCGCGCTCCATCGTGAATTCGGGGACCTTCGACGTCACAGCATTGCCGATAGAACAGGCGAACGCGTTCGCCTCCTCGTGCGTGTAGCCGCCGGCGAGCGGAATCAGCACGTGGATGCCGCGTTTGCCCGAAGTCTTCGGCAACGACGGAAGGTGAAGGTGATCGAGCAGTCCTCGGATGATCAGCGCGGCGTCGATCGCCTGCTCGATCCCTTTCCCTCTTGCCGGATCGAGATCGAAGACGAGCCAGTCCGGCTCTTCGAGGCTGGCGCCGCGCGAGGCCCACATGTGAATGGTCAGCACGGACATCTGGGCGAGCCAGCGCAAGGTCTCCGGGCGGTCAACCTCGAGGTGGCGAACGCTCTTGCCGGTCGTCCGAGTCGGCGTCTCGATCGAGCTCACCCACGGCGGCGCGCCGCGGCCAACGTCTTGATGAAACCACGACGGCTTGTCGATGCCGTCATTCCAATGTTCGAGCGCCAGCGGCCGGTCCCGCAGCGCGCGAAGCATCGGCTCCGTCATCGCCGCGTAATAGTCCGCAACATCCTGCTTGGTGATGCCGTCGCGGGGGTAGAGGATGCGTTCGGGATGGGTCAGGGTTACGGGGGTGGCGGGCGTCGATTGTCGGGGGTCGGGAGTCGGGGGTCGGGAGTCGGAGATAGAGGTCTTCGTTGAGGATTTCGACGATGACGTTTTTCGTGGCGAGGATTTCGTCGGCACTGGTTTTCCCTTCGCAGGGTTCTTCGACACAGGTTCCACGGTTTCCTTCTCCGACACCCGACTCCCGACACCCGACTCCCGCGCAACTGACTCCCGCACAACCTCTCCCACCTTCTTATCCTCCCGAATGCCCAGAAACGAAGGATGCCTCAGGCGGTTGTCGGCGGTCCACTCGGTGAACGCAACCTGCACGACGAACCGAGGGCGAACCCATGTGGACACGCGCTCGCGCGGCGCGTCTTTGACCAGCGACTTAGGGACGACATCCTTCGACAACTCTTCCAGCCACCAGGCGCGCTGCTTGACCGAGAAGCCGGTGCCGACTTTGCCGGCGTAGTGAAGCTCGCCGTCGGCGCCCATGACGCCGAGGTGGAGGGAGCCGATCTCGCGGGCGGAGTGGGTGGAGGGATTCCAGCCGACGACGATCAGCTCCTGCTCGTTGATCGCTTTGATCTTCAGCCATTCCTTCGAGCGGCGGCCTTCGTAGATCGACGTCCGGCGCTTGGCGATGATCCCTTCCCAACCCGACTTCTTCGCGCGTTCCAACGCAGCATCACCACCGCCTTCGAGTTGCTCGGAGACGCTGATCGACGAAGGTGCGCGGCGCAACGCCTTGACCAGCAGCGCGCGGCGTTCCTCGTAGCTGAGCTTGCGAAGGTCCTGGCCGTCGAGCCAGAGGATGTCGAAGACGACGTACAGCTCGCGGCGATCGCCTTGTTGCAAGAGCTGGAAGCGCGGCGCGCCATGCTCATCGAGGACGACGACCTCACCGTCGAGCACGACGTCGGGCAGTTTCAGTTTCGAAAGCGCGGCGGCGATGGAAGGAAAGCGGGGCGCCAGGTCGAGCCTGTTGCGGCTCCACATGGCCACGTCGCTATCGACGATTGCCGTCACGGCACGGAAGCCGTCGTACTTCAACTCGAACGCCCAGCTCTTCCCGTCGCGCGGCGGCGCTTCGGTGAGCGTCGCCAGCATGGGCGGAAAGAGTTTCTGGAGCAGCGCTTTGGGAGACTGTTGTGGCATGGTTGCTGGGTTGCTGAGTTTCTCGGTTGCCGGAGATGATAGGCAAACCCATGTCCCGCTACGTCAAAAAATTCAAGTCCACTACGGCACTCGGTCCGACCGAGGAGCGGGGATTCGCGCTTTGGGTTGGCTACGAGATTGACGGCGTGAGCGGCGATGTTTCAGGACTGGTGAACGTCGATGACTGGAGCGAAGAAAGGCTGAGCGAGCTAGGTGTGACGAAGTTCACACGCGTCGAGCTCGGAGACGTCGCGATGCGTGAGAAGTTGGGGATCAGATGAAAAGCGTTTCACGCGGAGACGCGGAGAAACGCGGAGAGAATCCCTCCGTGCTCTCCGCGTCTCCGCGTGAGACGCTTTTTCGAGCAATCACAACTTTCCGACGATCCGCAGGTAGCACTCGTCCCGCCCCACGAACTCTACGGCGCCGCGCTGCTCCCACTCCTGAAGCCGTTTGATGACGCGCGGGTGGTTGAGGTGGACGGCGTTGCCGAACATGTGCATCAGCAGCGCTTTCGGCACGGCGTCTTCACCGCGTCCGCGCAGACGGTCGATGCCGACCTGCAACGCGTCGAGCCGGAACTCGACGTCCTCATCCAGGAGTGATCCGTCCTGCGGCTGATTTGCCTCCGGGTTCATCTCCAGGAAGGTCTCGAACGGGAGATGCTTGAACTCTTTCACGCCGCGGCTGCGCAAGTCCTCTTCGGGCAGCTCGTCGGCGAGGATGAGGCCCGGGATCTCTGTCCCGACACCATCGATTTCCCATCCGATCCACTTCTGCCTGCCCAGCAACGTGATTCGCTGGATGTAGCGCGCCATGACTCGTCTCTCCGCCGGCCCTTGCCAGCACACAACAGAATACACGCCCCCGCACCGGTGGTTCGATTGTAACGAGAAGGGGCTAAAAACGGTGCTACCCTTCGCCCCTCGCGCTTCCCCTAATATTTATTCATGTTCGAGACCGTCGCGCCCGAAGCGTTCCAGACACGGAGCCAACGCATCTTCATCAGGACATTGCCGGCCTCGGTAGCCGTCCACCTGATCGCGATTGCAATGGTCATGGCCGCGCGCGTCTGGAACGTCGACTTCCCCTCGCAGTCGCCGAAGGTGAGCGTCGCGTACAGCCTGACGCAGGTTCCCGATCCACCCCCTCCGCCGCCACCGCCGCCGAAACCGGTCGAGGTCAAACCGCGGCCATTGCGGGAGTTGGCGCCGCCGCCACCGCCGCTTGCGCCAACGCAGATCGTCGCTCCGACGATCATCCCGGAGATCATCCCCGAGGTCCTGCCGCCGCAGCCGGCGCCACCACCTCCTCCTCCGGTTGCCGCGCCAGTCGCTGTCGCCGTGAAGGGCGGCTCGCCCAACGGCGTTGTTGGCGGAAAACCGGGTGGAACTGGACGCGCACTCGGCGGCGAAGGCATCACCCTCGGCGATGACGGCCGCGTCTACGTCGACCGCAAAGTCAAAGTGCCGATGCGAGAGATCGAACACGAGTATCCGCATTATCCCGAGGCGGCGAAGAAGGCCAAGCTCGAAGGGCACAGCATCGTCCGCTATACGATCGGCAAGAACGGCCGCATCTCGGACATCACGTTCCTCGAGAAGTCCGAATACCCGATCTTCGACGAAGAAACGCTCATGCGCGTCCAGAGCTGGCGCTATCAGCCAATGACGATCGACGGCAAGCCGGTCGAAGTCGTTCACGAGATCGAAGTCAATTACGAATACGTGCGGTAAGACCGAAAAGGCGTTTTCACGGTTTCTGCTCCGTTGACCCCGGCAACTGGCACGCGATCCGCTATCATCAATAATTGTCCCGACTCGCTCGGGAGACGCTGGCGAAGTTGGAGGCGCGCCGATAATCCCTGAGGGGTCGGCGCGCTTCGTGTTTGAGCACAAAAAAGGCCGCGACATGCGCGGCCTTTTGTTGTCTTGAATGAGATCGAGGCTTAGACGGTCACTGTTTCGGCGACACCTGCGGCCCGGCGCAGCGTCTCCGCCTTGTCCGTCGCTTCCCAGGTGAACTCGGGCTCCGTGCGGCCGAAGTGACCGTATGCCGCGGTCTTCTTGAAGATGGGACGGCGCAGCTTGAGCGATTCGTTGATTCCCCTCGGAGTCATCAGGAAGTTCTCGCGGACGAGCTCGATGATTCGCTCCTGCGAGATCTTCTCCGTACCGAACGTGTCGACGTAAATCGACACCGGGTCGGCCACGCCGATGGCGTATGCGAGCTGCACCTCCACCTCGTCCGCCAGGCCCGACGCGACGATGTTCTTGGCGATGTAGCGCGCCATGTAGCAAGCCGAACGGTCGACCTTCGTGGGATCTTTGCCCGAGAACGCGCCGCCGCCGTGGCGTCCGCGGCCACCGTACGTGTCGACGATGATCTTGCGGCCGGTAAGTCCGGTGTCGCCCTGCGGTCCGCCGGTCACGAAACGGCCGGTAGGGTTGATGTGAAACTTCGTCCGTTCGTCGAGAAGCTCGGGAGGAACCACGGGCCGGATGATCTTCTCGATGATGGCCTCGCTCAGATCGCCATGACCGATGCTCGGCGAATGCTGCGTGGAGACGACGATGGCCGCGGCGCGAATCGGCCGCTTTCCTTCGTACTCGATCGTGACCTGCGACTTGCCGTCGGGGCGGAGGAAGTCGAGCTCGCCCGCTTTCCGCACCTCGGACAGCCTGCGCGCCAGCTTGTGCGCAATCATGATCGGCAGCGGCATCAACTCCGGCGTCTCGCGGCAAGCGAAGCCGAACATCAGCCCCTGGTCTCCCGCACCGCCCGTGTCAACGCCCTGGGCGATGTCCGGTGACTGCGGATCGATCGAGGAGATGACCGCGCAGGTCTCACTATCGAAGCCGTACTTGGCCCGCGTGTAGCCGATCTCTTTGATGGTGTTGCGCACGATCGACGGGAAATCGACGTACGTCTTCGTGGTGATCTCGCCGGAAATCATGGCCAGACCGGTCGTGACGAGCGTCTCGCAGGCGACACGTCCGAGCGGATCTTCCGCGAGAACGGCGTCGAGAATCGCGTCCGAGATCTGGTCCGCAATCTTGTCGGGATGGCCCTCGGTGACAGACTCCGAGGTGAACAGGGTTCTATGGATTGACATCGTGAAAAGCTCCTAATTGGATTCAGGCAATCCTAACATGGCGGCCAGATCAGAGTCAGGCGCGCAGAATGCAAACTCATCGGCAGAATGCTGAAGCCACGGAACATCGCCGCCTACCGCGATCTGCTCGTCCTCTTTACAAAATACGGCCGCAAAGACTTCCACCTCTCGTTCGATACCGACGAGATTCTGGTCAGCGACGACCCCGCCGCGGAGATCGAGCCGGACGTCGCCCGCCGCGCCGAGGCCTTCGCCAGCGCACTCAAGGGGATGGGGCCGACGTACGTCAAGTTCGGCCAAGTCCTCTCGACACGGCCCGACATCGTCCCACCCGAGTACATCGTCGCCCTCGAATCGCTGCAGGATGATTGCGAGCCGTTCTCGTTCGCCGACGTCGAGCGAATCGTCGAAGAGGATCTGAAGGTCCGCATCTCCAAAGCCTTCGAGTCGTTCGAGTCCACTCCCCTCGCCGCCGCCTCCCTCGGCCAGGTTCATCGCGCCGTCCTGCGCGACGGTCGCGAAGTCGTCGTCAAAGTGCAGCGTCCCAACGTCCGCGAGCAGGTCAAACACGATCTCGAGGTCTTCACCGAGATCGCGACGACAATCGAGCAGCACAGCGACATCGGCCGGAAGATGAACCTCATCGGCTCGATCGAACAAGCGCGCATCTCGCTGATGAATGAGCTGAACTACGAGCAGGAGGCGCGCAACACGGAGATCCTGCGCAAGAACCTGGCGGAGTTCCCGCAGATCTACATCCCCACCGTCATTCACGACATGACCAGCTCACGCGTGCTGACGAGCGAGCACATACGCGGCCGCAAGGTCTCCAAGCTGACGCCGCTGCAGGTCATCGACCACGACTACGCTGACCTCGCCTCGGCGCTGACGCGGGCCTATCTCAAACAGATCTGCGTCGACGGCATCTGGCACTCCGATCCGCATCCCGGCAATGTCTTCGTGCGCGATCTCGATGACAACCAGGCCGAGGTCGTCCTGCTCGACTTCGGGATGGTGAGCCGCGTCAGCCGCGAGTTTCAGGACGAGATCATCAAACTGCTCCTGGCCATTTCGTCGAATCGCGGCGCTGAGGCGGCCGATGCATGCGTGCGCGTGTCAGAAGTGCAGGAGCACTTCGACGCCATGCGTTTCGTGCGCGAGATCTCGGCGCTGGTGTCAACGTTCCACGACGTCGACGTGCGGCAGATCAACATCGGACGCCTGATCTTCCACGTCATCGGCGTCGCCAACAGCAACGAGCTGAAGGTGCCGGCGGAGCTGGCCATGCTGGCCAAAACGCTGCTGCATCTCGACGGCGTCACGCGGCGGCTCGATCCGGACTACGACCCGCACACGGTGATCCGCGATTACGCCGAGCGGCTGATGGTGCAGAAGCTCGCCCAGAAGTTCGCACCGCGCAACTTCTACCCTGCCCTGCTCGATCTCAACCAATTGATGCTCGACCTGCCGCACCGTGCACGGGAGATCATCGACCTCACCGCCGCCGGCCGGCTGGGGTTCCACCTGAATCTCACGCAGGCCGAACAGTTCCTCGCCGGCATCCACAAGATCGCCAACCGCATCACGGTCGGCGTAATCATCGCCGCGCTGCTGATCGCCTCGTCGATGATGATGCGCGTCCCAACGCACGCGCAGCTCTTCGGCTACCCGGCCATTGCGGTGACCGGCTACCTACTCGCCGCTGTCGCTGGCGTATACCTCATCGTCTCGACTCTGATCCGCGACCGGAAGGATGAGGAGAAGGCGAAGATTCAGAGGCGCTGAAGCGTGCGCCTGGCGGCGCACGCGTTGTCGGTTGTCGGTTAGTTGCGCTTCGCGCGTTGTCCGTGCGGGTTCGAGACCGCGCGATGCTCGACGTGCAATCTCCGGGAATTGGTTCGACAACGCGCGAAGCGCAACCATCCGACAGCCGACAACGCGCGCAGCGCAGCCATCCGAGGGTACAATCCATCTCATGGACACAGCCAAGGATCAGGTCCAGAAGCTGCTCGAGACTCTTCCGGATGATTCTTCGCTGGAAGACATCCAGTACCACATCTACGTTCGCCAGAAGATCGAACAAGGGCTGGCAGACGTCGATGCTGGTCGCACCGTGCCACAAGCCGAATTGGAGAGGCGGCTGGCGAAGTGGCGCACGAAGTAGAGTGGGCTGAATCGGCGACCGTTGCGCTGATTGAGCAACTCGACTTCATCAACCGCGACTCGCCAAGTTACGCGGCTTCCCTCAGTCTCAAAGCAGAAAAGGCCGCGGCTTCGCTTGATCATTTTCCGTATCGAGGCCGCGCCGTTCCCGAATACGACGATCCGACGATCCGGGAGATCCAGGTTGGCAGCTACCGCCTGATTTACCAGGTTACAGAAGCGAAGGTTTGGATCATCGGCTTCGTACACGTGGCCCGCGACCTGGCGAGATTGCTTGAACAATCGGATGAGTGAACGCCAAGAGACTTAGCGGGTGTAGGCGCGGCGTCCTTCAAAATCCTTCGAGCAGATTCGTCACCAGCGATTCCGCAAAGCGCACCGCGATCTCGTTGATGGCGCGGGTCTCCTGATCGAAAGCATCGGTCGAATCGGTGTTGACCTGGTAGTTCTCGGCGAAGCGGTACTGGTCGTTCTTCCAGAGCACTTTGTCGTCGGCCTTGTGATCGAGCAGCTCGATCTTGGCGGTGATGGAGATTTGATACTGGGTCGCCCGACCCTGGGCGTTGAAGGCGACGGGGAAGATGCCGAAGGAGTCGATCGATCCGCGCAGGATCACGTCGGCCTCGGGCGGTGTGTTGACGAGCTTCAGCCGCCCGCGCGAGACGAACTCGGCGGCGACCGACTGCGTGACGCGCTGCTCGAGCTCGACGCGCGTGGTCTTGTTCACGAAGGCCGGCACGTGGATCGTGTGCACGCTCGGCCCGAGGAGGTTGTTGGCATTGCCGACCAGCGCGTAGCCGCACGATGTGGCCAGAACCGGCAGGAGCAGAAGTGCGAGGCGTCTCATTCCGGGAAAGGTAACACGTCACTTTCAAAATGGGGTCAGGTCTGATTTTGAAAGTGACGAACGAGGGTCCGTCTCGCGGCGCGCATTTTTGTCACTTTCAAAATCAGACCTGACCCCATTTTGAAAGTGCGACGCCTAACCCTTGATCACGATATTCACCAGTTTCCCGGGAACGTACACCTCTTTCACGACCTCTTTGCCGGCCAGCCACTGCTGGACCTTCCGGTTGGCGCGGATGGCGGCCAGGACGACTTCCTTCTCCGGCGGATTCGGCACTTCGACCTGCCCGCGCAGCTTGCCGTTGACCTGCACGACGATCGTCACGACATCCTCCACCATCAGCGCCGGATCGGCTTTCGGCCAATCCGAGGTGAGGATGAAGCCTTCGTTGCCAAACAGCATCCAGAGCTCTTCGGTGATGTGCGGCGCGAACGGATGGAGGAGCTTGAGCAGAGTCGTGTACGACTGGCGTAGCGTCGCCGCATCGGCATCGCCTGACGTGATCGCGTCGCCGATGGCGTTCGAAAGCTCCATCAGGCCGGAGATCGCGGTGTTGAACTCGAAACGGTCGAAGCGGCGCGTGATGGTGTCGATCGTCTGATGCGTTTTGCGGATGAGAGCCTGCCCGCTTCCGCCTTCTGCATTCTGAGTGGCGCCGAGGATCTGCTCGCCCATGTGCCAGACGCGCCCCAGGAAACGATGCGCGCCGACGACGCCATCGTCCGACCACGCCGCTTCCTTCTCCGGCGGCGCGATGAACAACGTGTAGACGCGCTCCGTGTCCGCGCCATATTTTTCGATCAGCTCGTCGGGCGGTACGACGTTGAAGTGCGACTTCGACATCTTGCTGATCTCGGCGATCAGCGCGCGGCCCGTCGCTTTCTGAACCGCGTTTCCGTCGATCCACTCGACGTCGGCGATGGCAACCCACGTCCCGTGCTCGGCGTCGCGGTAGCCCTCCTTCGTGATCATTCCCTGATTGAAGAGGCGCGTGAACGGCTCTTCGTACGCCAGCAACCCCATGTCGTGCAGCGTGCGGCAGATGAAGCGTGCGTAGAGCAGGTGGAGGATGGCGTGTTCGATGCCGCCGATGTACTGATCGACCGGCAGCCAGCGGTTTGCCAGCGGCGTGTCGACGATCTTCGTGTCGTCGTGGGCGGAGATGAAGCGCGCGTAGTACCAGGAGGAGTCGACGAACGTGTCCATCGTGTCGGTCTCGCGTTTCGCCGCGCCGCCGCACTTCGGGCAGGTCGTGTTGACGAAGCGCTCGTCCTTCGCAAGCGGATTCCCTTCGCGCCCCGTGAACGGCACGTCCAGCGGCAGTTCGACCGGCAACTGCTCCTCCGGGACCGGAACGATGCCGTCTCGTTCGCAGTAGATCATCGGGATCGGCGTTCCCCAGTAACGCTGTCGTGAGATGAGCCAGTCGCGCAGCCGATAGCGAACCATCTTCTTGCCAATGCCGCGGCGCTCGATCTCGTCGATGATCGTGGCGATGGCCTTCGGAGTAGGCAGTCCGTCGATGAGGCCGGAGTTGACGGCCATCGCCGAATCATCTTTGACGACGAATGCTTCGGGCATCGTGTCCGCGTCCGGCGTTTCGCCACCCGAGGGGCGGACGACGATGCGGATGGGAAGGTTGTACTGACGAGCGAACTCGAAGTCGCGCTGATCGTGTCCCGGCACGGCCATGATCGCGCCGGTGCCGTATTGCATCAGCACGAAATTGCCGAGCCAGATCGGGATCTGCTCGTTCGTGAACGGATTCGTCGCGGTCTTGCCGCTGAAGCGTCCTTCTTTGCCCGCCTCCTGCCGTTCGAGGTTCGACTGATTGCGCACGCCTGCGATCCACTGCTCGATCTCGGCGCGATCCGGATGATCGGCGATCAGCGTAACCACGTCGGGATGCTCCGGCGCCAGCACCATGAACGTCGCGCCGAAGATCGTGTCGGGGCGCGTCGTAAAGATGCGCATCGCTTTGCCGAGGGACGGAACTTCGAAGTCGACATCAGCGCCGACGGATCGTCCGATCCAGTTGCGCTGCATCAGCTTCACTTTTTCCGGCCAGTGCTCGAGCGTGTCGAGACCGGCATCGAGGCGGTCGGCGTAATCGGTAATCTTGAGAAACCACTGCTCGAGGTCGCGCTGGATGACGATCGAATTGCACCGCTCGCAGCGGCCGTCGATCACCTGCTCATTGGCGAGCACCGTCTGATCGGATGGGCACCAGTTCACCGGCGCCTTGGCGCGATACGCGAGACCGCGCTTGAAGAGCTGCAGGAAGAGCCACTGGTTCCAGCGGTAGTACTCCGGCTCGCACGACGCCAGCTCTTTCGACCAGTCGTAGAGGATGCCCCAGCGAAGAAACTGCTTCTTCTCGCGCTCGATGTTCGACACCGTCCACTGCCGCGGATGGATGCCTCGCTTGATGGCGGCATTCTCGGCAGGCAGACCAAACGCATCCCATCCCATCGGATTGAGCGCGGCGCGTCCCTGCATCCGGAAGTAGCGGTAAAGCGCGTCGCCGAGAATGTAGTTGCGGCCGTGACCGACATGAAGATCGCCGGACGGATACGGGAACATGTTCAGCATGTAAAACTTCTCGCCCGGCGCGTTCACATCGACCTCGGCCACGCGCGCGTCGGACCATGCGCTCTGCCACTTCTCTTCGATCAGTTTTGGTTCGTAAGGCATAGGCGGCGGAGTATAACGATGCAATGCGAAACGTGATGCGGCTTCTCCTCATCTTCGCCAGCGCTCTTCAGGGCATGTGGATGCTCGCGGATGGAATCCACGCGCTCCGCTCCGGCCTCTACTACGGTCCTCGCCTCGGCCCGTGGGCAGCGATCGTTTCTCGCGCAGGAATCGATCCAACTTCGACGACGATGATGTGGATATTCGTCACGTTCGGCGTGCTCTGGCTCGTCGTTCTGGCGCTGGTCGTAGCGCGCGCCCGGCACGCAATGACAGTGGCTCTTCTCGCCGCCATCATCACGCTCTGGTTTCTGCCGATCGGCACATTGCTCAGCGCGATGACGATCGCTTGTGCACTGCTTCTTTCGCGCGGCGAGACTACAGAACGAACGTAACCGGTCCGTCGTTCTCGAGCGAGACGATCATCATTTCGCGGAAGCGACCGGTCTTGACTGCGATACCGGTCGACGCAAGCTCGGTCACGAACAGCTCGAACAACACCTTCGCCCGTTCCGGCTCCTCGGCGTTGTCGAAGCTCGGCCGGCGTCCACGGGCAATCGATCCCGCCAACGTGAACTGCGATACCGCCAGAATCGAACCGCCGGCTTCGGTGACGTCGCGGTTCATCTTGCCTGCGTCATCGCTGAAGATGCGCAGCTCGCGAATCTTCTTCGCGGCGTCGCGCATGGCCTGCTCCGCATCCCCTTTTTCAACAGCAGCGAGGAGCAGGAGACCAGGACCGATCTCGGAGACGAGCTCGTCACCGACGCTCACGGAGGCGCGCCTTACCCGCTGGATCACGACCTTCACAGACACGGATTCTACGCGGGGTAGAAAACGCGATTCCTGCGCAACCTTCGATTACAATTCGTCCACCCAACACGAGACCGCGCCTCAAGGGCTGCGCCGGCCAAGGACTGGGCGCGAGCCGCTGGCGTTCGCCGGCGGACGAACAACAAACACGAAGGAGTTTTCAACATGATCAACAAAGTCATTCTGGTCGGACGTCTGGGAAAGGATCCGGAGATGCGGTCCACCCCCGGCGGACAGACCGTCGCAAAATTCACGATCGCCACCGATGAGCGCTACACCGACAAGAACGGTGAGAAACAGGAGCGCACTGAGTGGCACAACATCGTCGCCTGGGGCAAGCTCGCCGAGATCTGCGGCCAGTACCTTCGCAAGGGAAAGCTGGTCTACATCGAAGGCTCGCTCCGCACCGATAGCTGGGAAGACAAAGAGACGAAGCAGAAGAAGTACCGCACAGAGATCAACGCCAACACCATGAAGATGCTCGACCGAAAGGGCGACGACGAAGGTGGCGGCGGATACACGGGAGCCCGCAAACAGGCTCCGGTCTCGTCCGGCGCGCCACAGATGGAAGACGACGACGAAGTTCCGTTCTAGGCAACACGCTTTATTGGTTCACGCGGAGGCGCGGAGGACACGGAGGCATCAACCCCGCGTCTCCGCGTCTCCGCGTGAACCGTCTCTCTGAATTGATCCGGCGCACAGAGCCCGATCCCCATGCTAGATTCGGCTGATGTACGCGGGAGAGCGTTTCAACAGCATCACGCACATCGCCGGCTCGGTGCTGGCGATCATCGGGACGATCGTCGCCGTCGAGTCCGCGGTCTCACGCGGTCGTGACCGCGAGACGGTCACGGCCATCGCCATCTACGGCGCGATGATGATCATTCTCTATCTCAGCTCCACGCTCTACCACTCGTTGCGCGGACCGGCCAAGAGCGTGTTTCACGTGTTCGATCATTGCGCGATCTATCTTCTGATCGCCGGGACGTACACGCCCATCACGCTGATCACGTTGCGCGGACCGTGGGGCTGGTGGCTGTTCGCCATCGTCTGGACGCTGGCCCTCGCCGGCGTGCTGAAGGACACGCTGCTGCACGGCCGCTACCGTCCGGTCTCGGTCGTGCTTTACGTGCTGATGGGATGGCTCGTCGTCGTGGCCATCCAACCGCTGCGGGCGGCAATGCCGTCGCGCGGCATCGTCTGGCTTGCCGCGGGCGGACTGGCCTACACGCTCGGCATCGTCTTCTTCGCGCTTTCCAAGCATGTCGTTCACGCGCACGGCGTCTGGCACCTCTGCGTGATCGGCGGCAGCGCCTGCCACTACGTCGCGGTTACGCGGTACGTGCTGCTGTAGGGGCGCCGAGGTAGCGCTCGCGAATGATGCGGAGGTGGTGCCGCTCGTGGCCAAGCATGCCGTAGGCAAGTGCGCGTACGCTGACTGGATTCTCGCTCGCGGTGCCGATGCGGCGCCACGCCTCCTCGGACAACGCCCGCATCATCATCACGTTTCCCTTCCGCACCGTCGCCAGCTCCGCGGCCAGATCGGACATCGATCGATCGTCGGCGCCGCCGTTGGCGACGTACGGCTCCTGTTCGAATCCTGGCAACGGCGCCGTCTCGCCGCGCGCGATCGAAAGAACGCGATAGGCGAAGATGCGCTCGCCGTCGATGACGTGGCCGACGATCTGCTTCACGCTCCATTTGTCGGGCGCATAGCGATGCGCGGCCTGCTCGTCCGTGAGCCCGGCCAGAAGCGTCGCCGTTTCGCGCGCCTGCGCGTCGAGCGCGCCGACGATGTCATCCTCGGCGGCAGCGAGGTCGATGTACCTCTGGTAGAAGGTGGCGTATTCGCCCGTTTGAGGCTTTCCCGGATTCGTCATGCGCGCATCATCGCGTAGACTCGCTGCAAAATGGAAGAGGTGGCAATCAGCAGGCTTTCCGGCGACGCTGAGGCGCGGGTTTGCGCGGAGATGATGGCGTCGAGCGATCCGTGGCTGCACTTCGGCCGGACGTTCGAACAATGCCTGGCGCGCGTGACGAATCCGTCCGGCGAAGTGTGGGTGGCGCGCATCGACGGAGTGCCGCAGGGCTTTATCATCCTCGTCCTGCAAGGCGCGTTCGTCGGCTACATCCAGATCGTCTGCGTTGCGGAGAGCGCGCGCGGCGGAGGGCTGGGATCGCGCCTCGTCGCGTTCGCCGAGGAGCGGATCTTCCGCGAGCTCCCGAACGTGTTTCTCTGCGTGTCGTCGTACAACCCGCGAGCCCGCGCGCTGTACGAACGCCTCGGATACAAACTGGTCGGTGAACTGGACGACTACCTCATGCGCGGCGAGTCGGAGTTTCTGATGCGGAAGTCGGTGGGACCGTTGATCGAGTTTCTTCCCGACACGAATCGGAGTCCAACATCCGAGGAGAAATGATGATGAAGCGATTTGCCCTCGCTGCCCTGCTCGCGTTCTTAGCCTGTTCCGCATTCGCGACGAAGCCCTGCCCGCCGCCTCCCTGCTGGAGTGCGCAAGCGCAATTCGATCCAACCGTCTGCGATGCCAAAGCGGACTGGATCGCGATAGGGCACATCACGAAGCTAGTCCATCACCCGGCCGGCTATCCGCTCAACAAGGACTTCACCGAGTTCACGTTCGTCGCCGATCGCTGGATCAAAGGCGGCGAGAAACTCCCGCACCAGATCCCCTTCCACACGCAGTGGTGTACGAACGGCGACGTCATGCAGACCGACAAGGGCACGTTCCGCTTCTGGGGCAAGAACCGCCCGGATGTCCCGAACGCAGAGTGGGAGTTTCTGCATTTCGAGAAGGTCAAGTAGCGCAGGCATTCTTGCCTGCTCCCGTCGGGCATTCTTGCCCGGCGGTATCGTTGCTTGATTGACGACCGTTGCGCAATGACCGCGGGAAACACCGCTGGGCAGGGACGCCCAGCGGTAGCAGGCAAGAATGCCTGCGCTACTCTTCACGTCATCATTCGGCGGACGCTCTCCGTTCCCTCTTCGCGGCGACGGCACTTTGAGAACGTCATGTAGTGCAGGCATTCTTGCCTGCTCCCGTCGGGCATTCTTGCCCGGCGGTATCGTTGCTTGATTGACGACCCAATCGAGCGTTGCGAAATGGCCGCGGATAACACCGCTGGGCAGGGACGCCCAGCGGTAGCAGGCAAGAATGCCTGCGCTACTCTTCAGCCCTTCGCGCGCACCACGACAAACGTCACATCATCATTCGGCGGACGCTCTCCGTTCCACTGTTTCGCGGCGCCCGCTAGTGATGCGATGACATCGTCGGCGGTCGCGCCGTTGGCAGCGGCCGCGAAGTGCTCGACCGCGGCGCCGTAGCCGAGTTGCTGGCCGGACTCGTTCTGCAACTCGGGGAAGCCGTCGGTCATGAAGAGGACGGTGTCACCGGCGGCGAGGTCGATGACGACGTCGTGGTAGTCGGCGCCGAGGGTGCCGAGGGGGGTGGCGCCGCGCGCGACTTCTTCGATGTTGCCGTTGCGCGCGCGATGCACGTACGCGGGGAGCATTCCTGCGGACGCCACGGTCAGGCGCTCGCGGTCGAAGCGGGCCAGCAGCAGCGCCATGGCCATGCGCCCGAGGTCCATGCGCTTCACTTTCTCGGCCGCGTCGCGCAGAAACTCCGCCGGCGTCACTTCGGGCACATAGCCCGCGAAGAGCGCTTTGATGACGGTGACCATCGTGCCCGCTTTCGCGCCGTGGCCGGTGGCGTCGCCGATCGTCGCGGTCATCACGCCGTTTTCGGCAACGTGGAAATCGTAGTAGTCGCCGCCCACTTCCGCCGCGGTCAGCGTGAAGACGGCGACGTCGTAACGATCGTGCGCCGGAACCGACTTCGGCAGCATCGAGAGCTGAAAGCGCCGCGCGTCCTCGAGGTCAATCGACTTCCGTTCGTATTCGAGCGCCAGCAACCGCTGCTGGATCTCCTGCTCCTTGCGCGTCCGTTCCTGCTCGACGATCGTCTGCTGCTGCAGGCTGAGATCCTGGGCCATTCGATTGAACGCCGCGGCGAGCTGGCCGATCTCGTTCTTCGACTTCACCGGAAGGCGCGTCATCAGGTCGCCCTGAGCGATGCGCTCGGCGCCGCGCGTGACGAGGTTCACATCGCGCGTCATGTGGTTGGCGATGGGGACGATGCCGATCATGGCCACGAAGATGAGGGCGATACCGTAGCCGAAGTTCTTGCCCGCGGTCTTGCGGAGCTCCTCGAGGTTGTCGCCGACCGGCCGGGCCACCCCGACGCGAAGGCCGCTCTGCGGATCGCGCGACATCACCACGATCCAGTCGTGTACGTCGTTCAGCGGCCGGTTCTTCAGGACGCGCTCGGTGATTCCGGTGCTGTCGATGGTCTTCCGTTCGGCGGGTGTACGCGTGTAGACGTTGTTGGCGCTGTCGAGAGCAAACGTGATCTCGTCGTTGTCGTCGCTGCGCGCACCGAGGACGCGGCGGACGACTTCGGGGGTGCTCACCTGCGCCGATATGTGGCCGACGATCGTCCCTTCTTTGCGCAGCGGGAAATTGAACTTCTGTCCGAAAAGGAACGACGCCGGATGCTCGTGCACACGAACGGGATCGGCCGGCGTGCTCTTCACGACGACTTCTTGCGCGACAGCTGGAGCTGGCGTTGGACGAACAGCGGCAACCTGCGGCGCGGCGGCGGGTGCAGGAGTGGGAGCAACTCGAGGAGCGGCGGGAAGCGGGTGTTCGCCCGCCTCACGCCCGGCATCGTGCGCGCGGCGGAGCTGGTCTTGAGCGGCAATGCGCTGCTGCTGCCGGGCGATGAAATACATCTCGCGCTGCCTCTGCGCGTCATTAAACTGCTGCTTCCACTGCGTCTGCGTGGCCTGCAGAGAGGCATTGAGGCTCCTCTGCAGAACTTGGATTCTCGCCTCCAGGGACATTCGATCCACCGGCGGCATGCTCTGAAAGTTCTCGCCGAGTTTCGCACTGAGTGTGGCGATCTCGTTGATTGCCGCTCGCTGCTCGGGCGTCATCGTGAAGCGCGGCAGCGTCGGAGGCCGCGGCACACCGGGAGCCATCGTGGGTGATGAGCCGGCCGGAGCTGCATCGGGGCTCGGCGTCGCATCAGCCTCGTCCGCCGCGTCCGCCGCCGCTTCGGCCGCGCTGACTGCCGGAGCTTCAGGAGGCGCGGCCGGCTCCTCGACGCCGGGCGGAGCGTTGCGGTTCGCTTTCGGCGCATTGTTCGCGCCGGCCACGTGCCGAATCTCCTCCCGCACGATCGCTTGTACTTTCGGAAGCGAATCGACACGCACTGGACGAACCTCGAGCGAGTCGACGAGCGAGGCCGCGTCGCCCATCGTCAGGAGGATGTTGCCGACGTCGGGCGTCCGGTCCGACGCTCCGTTCGTCATCGGCAGCGCCGATACCTCGGCCAGCCTCTGCTGCAGATCGCCGCGGATCGTGGCCAGGCGCCGGTCCATCTGCTTCGTGCGCGCGTCGGCCTCCCGGCGGTACGCCGCTTCGAGCGCACGCCGCGATGATTCATACGAATAAACGACGATGACACTCAACGGAAGAACCGAGAGGAGGAAGCAGGCGAGAACGAGCTGGGCGCGGATCTTCATCAGGCAGTTGGATGGTAAGACGAAAACGGCCGCAGAAGGTTTGGAGTGAGGCAAGGGACAAGTGACAATGGACAGAGATCAGAGATCAGAGACAAGGGAGCACCTCTCCCGGTTCCTGATCCCCTGATCCTGATCTCTGACTACTTGCCAGCGAGTAGCGATCCGTAGCGCACGTGATCGGGTAGTGAGAGCGACGCCAACCACTAATCAGGACGCTGGTGGCCGTTGGAGGCGACACACGATGGATCGGCTGCCGCTAAGTGCCTGAGCCCACACGAGCTGTACTTGGTACGCTGGACGCAGGCATGCGAGCGGGTTCCTCAGCATCATCCTGTCCGACGCGCGGACAATTCCATTCATCCCCGGCTTCATCGACACGCAGCACGCAACGATCGGAGAATGACATGACCCGTCGCCTCACCCTTCTTGCCTCGGCGCTCCTCCTCGTCTCATCGTCCGCTTTCGCAGCACACCGCGAGGTAGCGACCGTCGAGGTCGTGCAGGTTCCGGTGTACATCTCTGTCAATGGCCACGCCGTCACGGGCCTGACGAAAGATGACTTCGCGATCTACGTCAACGGCAAGCCGCAGGCGGTCGATTACTTCGACACGATCGACTTCGCGGCGTTGCCAGCCTCGACGACGAGCGATCCACGGCAGCGGCGGCTCTATCTGCTCACCTTCGATTTACGCTTCTCCTCGCGCGGCGCATTGCAGCGCGCGCAAAAAGCGGCGCTGCAGTACATCGATCACGCTCTGCCGGGCGACGTCTTCGCCGTGGCGACGTACACAGCGAGCCACAGTCTTCAGTTCGTCGTTCCCTTTACGCGCGACCAGGTTCTTCTGCGTCGTGCACTGCGTGGCCTGGGCAGCGCGCGGGCGGGCGATCCACTGTTCCTCACCGTGACGACAGACGGCGGTTCCATGGCCGGCCCGGACATGCAGGCAACGCTGGCTTTCGGATTCATGCGCGAGCTCAGCATCCAGCCGCTCCGCAACGCGGTCGAAGACGAGATCCGCGCGCTTAGCGCTGTGGCCGATCGCATGGCCGTACTCGACGGCCAGAAGCACGTCGTGCTCCTCTCCGGCGGCTTCAATGCCTCGCTCATTCACGGGGTCCGGTCCGTTCATCCGACTACGTTCAGTGGATACGGGGCGTTCGGTCCGACCGGATACGGAACGTTCTCCATGCTTCACGGAGGAACCAACGCGTTCGCCACGCCTTATGAAGCGTCAGCAAGTCGCGTGCGTTACAACGATGTAGCGGTGACGGGCAATCCTCAGTTGGGTTTTGACCCGCGCCTGGGCGGTTACATACAGGAGATGTATGGCCACTTCACGGCAGCCTCTGTCTTCCTTGATGCGATCGACATCGAGGGTTTGCGGCCGGGACTGAGAAGCAACGATGCCGACGGTCTCTTCGCCCTCACTCACGATACCGGCGGCACGTTGGTCCAGCGCACGAGCGATATGAACGTAGCCATCCAGGAGCTCACCGACAAACAGCGCGTGGTTTACGTCCTGGGATTCCGCCCCACCAGCGGACGGAAAACGAACGGCATCCGCGTCAAAGTGCGCAACGCTCCTTCCGGCGCTCGCGTTACCTATCGGCCTTCGTACTCGAACGAGATCTCGCTACCGGCGTCGAATGACGCCCTTCACCTCGCCGACGTCCTGATGAACGACCTGCCACAGACGGGCCTCACACTGCGCGCCGCTGTGACTCCGACGGGAAAACACGCAGTCGTCGATATCGACATCGCAACGGGCGAGTTGCTGGCGCTGAGCGATTCACAGGATGTGGAGGCCGAGGCGCTGACTTATGTCTATTCGGGCAATTCGGTTGTAGCCTTCAAAGACAGGCGGATCATGATCGAGGCGGGCCGCGTCGACCCCGCCAAGCCCGTGCGCCTCTCGGAGAGCTTCGACCTGCCTGATGGTCACTACGCCGCGAAGGTACTCGTGCGCTTTGGTGACCAGATCGGGTTCGTACGGTCGGATTTCGTTGTGGGGGAGTAAAACTGTTCACCACGCGGGCTGTGCCCGCAACCTACTGGTGACAATGTTGCCTGTAGGTTGCGTGTCGAATGTTGCCTGCGCGCCGTCCGCGGTTCACTTGTGTCGAGAACGGTGCCGGGCGGTTGAGACGACGTGTCAAGGGACAATGTGTGGCCGCGCCGAGGTGTAACGCTGCAACACCAAGCGCGCGCAGCTGCGCACCGCGCGTGCGGCGATGCGGCATGGCTGGTGTGCAAGAGAGCACCGAGGGTGCAACGCTGCGACACGGTGGGTGTGCACGTGTGCACCGAGGGTGCAACGCTGCGACACGGTGGGTGCGCACGTGTGCACCGAGGGTGCGACGCTGCGACACGGTGGGTGTGCACGTGTGCACCGAGGGTGCGACGCTGCGACACGGTGGGTGCGCACGTGTGCACCGAGGGTGCGTGCGTGTGCACACCACGCAACGCTGCTGCAAGCCGTGTGGCACTGTGCACACCAGCGCGGGCCATGCCCGCAACCCAAGCGGCTTGAGCAACTTGTGGGGATGTCGGCTGCTGTAGCTTCTACCGCAGATACCGGCAGAACAGCTCCGCCACCGGCCGCACGATCAAACCGCGTGCGCTGAGAGCGAGCGCGTTCGGATGGCTGTCGGTGCAGGCGATTGCGTCGAATAGACCGCTCGCGTGGATCGTCTCGAATGCATCGCCAGGAAAGACGCCATGCGTGGCGATGGCGACGAGACGGCCGGCACCGGCGTCGCGATAGGCGCGTGCGGCGTTCATCAGCGTACCGCCAGTGCGGATCATGTCGTCGTAGATGACGACGGTCTCGCCGTCGAGCTTCGTGCTGACCGCAGTCACCTCGGTCTCCGCAGGCCCGAGGCGGCGCTTGAAGACGAAGGCGGCAGGAACGCCCAGGCTATTGGCGAGCGATTCCACCCACTTGGCGCGGCCGGCGTCGGTGGAGCCGAGGATGAAGGACGCGCCGCCGAGCTCGCGGGCCAGTGTCTCGACGACCGATCTGGCGTAGACATGCACCGGATGCAGGCTTCCTTCGAAATAGTGCGGAAGCCCTTCGGTGTGCAGATCGAGCAGCAGGATCTGATTGCCGTTCTTCGCGGGCGGAATCGACGAGAAGATGCGCGCGCGGTTCTTGGCCGTCACCGACTCACCGCTCTTCGATGCCCGGTCCATCGTCGCCCCGCCGAACCACGGCACGATCAACGTCAGCGTCTCGGCGCCGTTCTCGACGAGCGCACACGCGAGGTCGTACAGCTCGAGCATGGCCGCATCGGAGATCGTTCCCCCGATGGCAACAACGTGCTGATCGAGAACGCCCGAGACGACGCGCAGGTAGTGCTCGCCATCCGGAAAGTTGCTCCGCTCGACCACGCCCCGCTCAGCGCCACAGGCGCGCACGAGCGCGTCGGCCATGTAATCGTAGGCGGCGATAGAGAAGATGAGGGGCAAGGGGTAGGTAGATTAGCGGATTAGTGATCAGTGCCTACAGAGATCAGAGATCAAAACCCAGCAATCAACCTGTTAATCCTCTGATCTCTAATCCCTGATCTCTGATCTCTGCTCTACTCCTCTTCCATCATCTCTTCAGGGATATCGAAGTTCGTCCAGACGTTCTGCACGTCGTCCTGGTCGTCGAGCATTTCCAGGAGGCGCATCATCTGCTTCGACTTCTGGTCGTCGAGCTTGACGAGGTTGGCCGGGATCTGGCCGATCTTGGCTTCGACGGTCGGAATCTTGTTCTTCTCCAGGGCCGTACGAACCTGCTCGAACGCGTCAGGCGTCGTGTAGATCTCGTAGATATCGGAGTCGAGCGTCTGGAGGTCGTCTGCGCCGGCTTCGAGGGCGACTTCCATCAGCCGGTCTTCCGTGGCCGCGCTCTTCTCGACCGCGAAGTAACCTTTGCGCTCGAACTGGAAGCGGACCGAGCCGGGCGTCCCCATGTTGCCGCTGCACTTTTCGAAGGCGTGGCGGATCTCGGGAGTCGTCCGGTTCGTGTTGTCGGTCATCGTCTCGACCATGACGGCCACTCCGCCGGGACCGTAACCCTCGTAGGTCAGCTCTTCGTAGTTCACGCCTTCGAGCTCACCGGTGCCGCGCTTGATGGCGCGGTCGATGTTGTCTTTCGGCATGTTGCTGGCCTTCGCCTCGGCGACTGCAGCGCGCAGGCGGGGATTGCCGTCGACGTCACCACCGCCCATGCGCGCGGCGACGGTCATTTCCTTGATGATGCGGGTGAAGATCTTTCCGCGCTTGGCGTCGGCCGCACCTTTCTTGTGTTTGATGGTGCTCCATTTGCTGTGGCCGGACATCGGAATGCTCCTTTGGTTGAGGCGAGACGGGCTTGCGCCACTGGTCTCGAAAAGTTGAGGCGGGGAGTATAGCCGAAGCGCTAAGCTCCCATCGCGCGCGTTCGAAGAGCTCATGGCCACTCCGGAATTCCCGCTTCGTGTCATCTTCGACGATGGTGAGGTCGAGGAGATCGAGTCGGCTGAGGAGCTGATGGAGAGGGTGGAGACGATCGACTCCACCGATCCTGGAAATCGCATCTGGATTCGCGATGTCCTCGATCGGACGGTGCTGCTGCGGATGCGGAATGGGATGGTGGAGGTGTTCGAGGCGGTGTGACTGGCGGACGCGATCTCGAAGGTCGCTGGCGAACGGCCTCCGGAGAAGCAGACAAGCGACGCGTTTGCAGTAACTTAAGGCGCGAATTCGAACCTTAGCGCGCGGAAGTGCCTCACCGGCGTGGCTTACGCAAGTCAATGAAACTGAGCGAGTTATGTCCGCGTTCGAGGAGCCTGGCGAGAACCGAAGGTGTGAACCCAAGGACAGAAGGACAGTATCCGGTTCGATCATGACCAGGAGGCAGCGAAGAAGCGATCTCTTTCTTGCGAGAGGCCTGGAGTCTCTCGCCAGAAGGTCGAGACTTCTCGCGAGAGACTCGGGGCTTCTCGCAAGAAACCAGCGGACTTCTCGCAAGAGGCCCGAGGACTTCTCGCAAGAGGCCGAGGACTTCTCGCAAGAGGCCGAGGACTTCTCGCAAGAGGCCGAGGACTTCTCGCAAGAGGCCGAGGACTTCTCGCAAGAGGCCCGAGGACTTCTCGCAAGAAGCCGAGGACTTCTCGCAAGAAGGCCGAGGACTTCTCGCAAGAAGCCGAGGACTTCTCGCAAGAAGCCGAGGACTTCTCGCAAGAAGCCGAGGACTTCTCGCAAGAAGCCGAGGACTTCTCGCAAGAGGCCGAGGACTTCTCGCTAGAGGCCCGAGACTTCTCATCTCCCCGATGATCGCGCAGGGATTTATGCAACTCTTTCCAATCGAGCGCCTTCTCCCCCACGCTTTTCAGTGGGGGAGAAGGTGCCGAAGGCGGATGAGGGGGCGTTTCAACGAGACGACATCCGTGCATGTGCCGCGTTTTCATGCAGTTCGGACGAGGTGTAGTTGATCGCTCTGCGTATTTACTCCCCCCTCATCCGTCCTTCGGTGTACGACCTGGAACATAGGTAACACATTGGCCCGGGAACATAGGTAACACTCTTGATGAACGGTTTTGGTTTTGGTTCCCCCTTGGTCTCTCTCTTTC
>JADGNZ010000076.1 GCA_017883205.1 Thermoanaerobaculia bacterium
TTCAACCTCGTTCTCGAACTGAAGCTGAATGAACAGGAGAAGAAGGACCTCGTTGCCTTCATGCGGGTGCTGTAAGGCCGCATTCTCCGACCTGACAAAGGCATGCAGCGGATGGCGCTGCATGCCGCGGCCGAGTGTCAGGCAGAAGTCACGTCACGGCGATCATCGACCACGCCTGCCGGTCGCCTGCGTACGACGCTCGAAGATGATTGGCAGTGCGGACGGGCGTTTACAGCCCGGTCGCCTTCTTCGGGATGCGCCCGCTCCTGATGGTTTCGCTTCGCAGGCGGCGGCCGACTACGCGCTCCACCATCCGGCCCGTGTTGAGGACCGCGTCGACGTCGATTCCGGTGTCGATTCCCATTTCGTCCAGCATGACCACGAGATCCTCGGTGCAGACCAGGCCGACGTTGTTCGGGTCCTGGTAGTAATACCTGCCGGTTCCCGAGACGGGATAGCCGTCGAAGAAGTTCGCGGGCTGTCCGCCGATTCCGCCGAGGGTGCTCTCGTACCGGACGATCCCCGCCTGCAGTGCCGCGAGAATGTTCGCGAGCCCCCAGCCACGCGTGACGTGGAAGTGTGCGACATGCTTCGACGTGTCGGGGATCGCGTCGAGGATCATCGAGTAATACTCGTACACCTTGTTCGGGGGAGCAGAGCCGTCATGGTCGGCGTGCTCGATGTCGTCCGCGCCGATATCGAGGAAGCGCTTCGTGAAGGCGATCGCGTCCTCGAGGCGCGTCGGCCCCTCGATCGGGCAGCCCCAGATCGTGCTGACCGTGCCGTTGACCTTGATCCCGGCATCGTGTGCCTTGCGGATGGCCCGTTCCGCCTCGGCCCAGTAGCCGGCGTGGTCCAGGCCGGAGTTAATTTTCATGTGCGAGGCGGAGGTGGAGACCATCATCAGGATGCGGTCCGGTCCGATGCCCTCTTTGCGCAGCTCGATGGCGCGGTCGACGGCGCGCTCGCGGATCGTGATTGCAGTCAACTCGACCTCGCCGATCTGCTTCGAGATCCGCTTGCTGTTCCGGATCTGACTGAGCAACTTGTCGGAGTCGGCGAACTGCGGCATTCCCTTCGGATTGCCGAGGTTCGTGACCTCGATGCGGCGATAGCCGGCCAGGATCAGCTCTTCGGCGATCCAGAGCTTGGCCGGCGTCGGGATCCACTTTTCCTCATGCTGGAATCCGTCGCGGACAGTGATGTCGGCCAGCTCGACCCTCTTCGGGAAGGAGAGGGGTGTCATTGGGCGTCACCATCCTTCGCTTCCTGTTCTCGCTTGAGGCGCCGTCGCGCGGCTTCGACGGTGAACGCGTGCGCGCCGAGGCCGATGGCGACGCTTGCCAGGAAACCGCTGACGAGAAACTCGATGCCGAGCGGGTGTTTCTTCGCGCGTGCGATGAGCTGGTCGACGAGACGCGGGTCCTCGGGGTTGGATGCCAGCTCGGGCGTCGTCGTCAGCAGGGTCCGTTCGTTCATGGCCCCTTCGCTGAGCAACTCGCGCATCGCTTTGAGTACCGCGGTCGTCGTTGTTTCGGGAAGGGAGGTTCTGCGCGACAGCTCATCCACGAGCTCGAATTCGTTCATAGGGTCTCCGACGAATCGATCGGATGGTAGCGCATGTGTGGGAGAGGAATCTGTGACGTGCGGCGAACCCGCGTGAGTGACGCCTGCCTCCGTGAGGAAAGAGGATTCACGCCTATCATGTTTCGGTATCGTCGATCGCGGCCAGCAGTTGTCACTTCAACGGGTCGAAGGAAGGACGCTCACGTGACCATGACAGCTGTCGTTGCCATCGGTGGGAACTCGCTCATAGCGGACAAGCAGCACCAGCGCGTCTCGGACCAGTATGAAGCGTGTGCCGAGACGTGCCGCCACCTCGCGCCGCTCCTCATGGACCCGCACTTCCGGCTCGTGATCACACACGGAAACGGCCCACAGGTGGGTTTCATCCTGCGGCGGTCCGAGCTCGCGTCGAAGGAGCTCCACGCCGTGCCGCTCGACTCCTGCGTCGCGGATACACAGGGGGCCATCGGATTCCACATCCAACTCGCGCTCTTGAACGAGTTCCGGCGGCTCGGCATCAAGAAAACCGCGGCCACCGTGGTCACACAGTGTCTCGTGGACCGGTCCGATCCTGCCTTCGAGAAGCCGGACAAGCCCATCGGGTCATTCCTGTCGAAGGAGGAAGCGGAGCACCGCCGCGCGCTCGACGGGTGGGACGTAGTCGAGGATGGGGGACGGGGGTGGCGGCGCGTCGTCGCCTCACCGATGCCGACCATGATCCTAGAGCTAGGCGCCGTGAGGAGCCTTCTCGACGCCGGGTTCGTGGTCGTGGCAGCAGGTGGAGGGGGGATCGCTGTGGTCGAGAACGCTGCGGGGGAGATCACGGGCGCGGCCGCCGTCATCGATAAGGACCACGCGTCGAGCCTCCTGGCGCGGCAGTTGGGCGCCGAGCTTTTCGTCGTCTCGACGGCAGTCGAAAAGGTCTCCCTCGCCTTCGGGACGCCGCACCAGGAGGATATCGATCGCATGACCGTTGCCCAGGCTCGGCAATACGTGGCCGAGGGCCACTTCAAGCCGGGGAGCATGCTCCCGAAGATCCAGGCCATCATTGCCTTCCTCGAAGGAGGCGGACGCGAAGCGATCATTACGGACCCCGCCCATATCGGAGTCGCCCTTGCCGGCAAGGCCGGCACGCGCATCGTGCCTTGACCGGGGCGAGGGCGGCGCGAACGCCGAGCACTTGCATGAGCCGAGGAGATGCCTCGTCTATCTCCGACGGGAAAACAGGTGCAGGATCGCTACGAAGAGGGCGGCGCCGATGATCGACCAGAGGATCGGGAAGGGGTGGCCGCTGATCTGAACCGTGAAAGGTTCCGGCAGCTTCATCTTGTGCGCCACCCACGGCCCGAGGAGAGCTCCGATGAAACCGAGGGCAATCGAGGCGAAAAGCCCTCCCCGAACGCCGCCGGCGATGGCTCGCCCGATAGCGCCGCAGATGGCCGCGATGATGATGTAGAGAATGAGCCCGGGCAACGTGAAGGTCATGTGCGGGTTCCTTTCGAGTGTTTTCGATCGAGTGTGTGGCGATTCGTCAGCGCAACATCAGTGCCAAACACGCTCCCGCTCCTCTGGCGCTGTGGCCGCGGCCACCCCAAACGTTGACCTGTGACCATCGCCACTGTCATAGGTGGGGGTGACGCGGATGATGCCTGTCTCATGATTGAGATGACGCTCTATGGCCGCGGGGGACAGGGGGGCGTGACGCTGGCCAAGCTGATCGCGATGGCTTGGTTCTCTCGAGGCAAGCAGGCGCAGGCGTTCGGGGTTTACGCTGCTGAGCGATCGGGTGCGCCAATTCAAGCGTACGTACGCGTCGACGACGACGAAATCACAAATCACAATCAGATTCGCGAGCCGGACCATGTGATCGTCCTCGACACGACGCTCATCGGCGAAGCGATCCTCGCGGGCGCCAAAGCCGGCGGCTGGATCATCCTCAATACGCCGAAGCCACCATCGTCATTTTCAGCGTTCCGAGGGCGCCGCATCGCTGCAGTCGATGCCACCTCGATCGCGATCCGTCATGGCCTCGGCACGCGCACGACTCCGATCGTCAATACAGCGATGCTCGGTGCCATCGCGCGAACCTTCGGGTTTTCCTTCGATGAGGTCCGTGCGTTGCTGGAGGACCGTGGTTACCGCGGCAATAACATCGATGCCGCGAAGGAAGCATTCGACTCCGTGGCCGCCGCACGGATCGACGGAGAACCGGCCGCGGCCGAGCCTGCACGCAACGCCGCTCCGACCACCGGTCTGCTCGATCCCGGCATCGGCCGCCGCCCGGCGATTCGTACTGGCTCGTGGGCCACGCGCCGGCCCGAGCGCCGCACGCTCACCCCGCCGTGTAACGCCGTCTGCCCCGCGGGCAACGACGTGCAGGCCTTCATCGCTGCAGCCGCGCACGGCGACTACGACCGCGCCCTGGCCGTGCTGCTTGAGACCTCGCCATTTCCCGGCGTCTGCGGCCGCGTATGTCCCGCGCCTTGCATGGGCAGTTGCAACCGCCATGCATTCGATGAGGGAGTGAACGTTCGCGAGATTGAGCGCTTCGTCGCCGATAACGCGCGCTGGCCCGATCCGGTCCTGCCGTGGCGGCGCGAGCGCGTCGCCGTCGTCGGCTCCGGACCGGCTGGTATGAGCGCCGCCTATCACCTCGCGCGCAGCGGCTATCACGTGAGTCTCTTCGAAGGGAGCGACGAGCTTGGCGGCGTGCTGCGCAACGGCATCCCGGGTTACCGGCTGCCGAAAGAGGCTCTCGATCGCGAGATTGGTTTCGTGCTGATGCACGGCGTCAACGCGTACGTAGACTCGTTCGTAAGCGCCTCCGCGCTCGAAGAAATCGAGAAGCGGTACGACGCAGTCTTCGTCGCCACGGGACTCCAGCGATCGCGATCGCTTCCGGTCGGCCCGGCGATGCAGGGGATCGCGTTCCTCGACCGCGTCCATCGTCAGGACGTCGTGCTCAAGGGCCAGCACATTGTCGTTGCAGGGGGCGGCAACACGGCCATCGACGCCGCGCGTTCCGCTCTCCGCCTCGGTGCCAGCAGTGTGCGCATCCTCTATCGCCGCAGGCGCGCCGAAATGCCGGCGATCGATGAGGAGATCAGCGCCGCGCTCGCAGAAGGTGTCGTCCTCGAGGAGCTCGCCCTACCGGAGCGCATCGACGGCGATCATCTGAATTGCGTGCGTGTGATCCTCGGCGAGCCCGACGAGAGCGGACGCCGCACACCGATCGCCGATCCATCGACACGCTTCGCCGTCGACTGCGATCAGCTGATCCTCGCCCTCGGCCAGGAGCCCGACCGGTCCATCGCCGGCAATACGAATGTCTACTTCGGCGGCGACTTCGCAACGAACGAAGGGACCGTCGCCGCTGCGATCACCAGCGGCCGCAAAGCCGCCGAGCATATTCGAGCGCGTCTCTCGGCCCTTCCTGCCGGCGGGGAGAGTGCGGAAGAGCGGGTGAGCGGCAACGGCGCCACCATCGCCACGACCATCGCTACGACCGGCGACCTCCATCTCAATCTCTTTCAGCACGCTCCCCGGCATCGCGGCTCCGCGCTTCCGCCCCAGGACCGCCGCCACAATTTTCTCGAAGTCCACACCGGCCTGGCCGACGCCTCGCTGGAAGCGCAGCGTTGCTTCAGTTGCGGCGTGTGCAACACCTGCGACCGCTGCCGCGATCACTGTCCCGACGGCATCCTCACGAGAGCAGGGAATGACTATCGATTCGACTATGACTACTGCAAAGGCTGCGGCGTTTGCGCATCCGAGTGTCCGCGCGGTGTCGTCGTGATGGCGGAGATCTGACATGGGAAGGACGCTTTGCACGGGCAATTACGCGGCGGGACACACACTGGCCGTGGCAGGAGAAGCGAACCGTGCGGCGCGGGGCTGCTGCGGTGGCGCGTACCCGATCACGCCGCAGACCGAGATCATCGAGTACCTGCGCGGCTTCAACTTCAGGAAGGGGCGCATCGTGCCGGTGGAATCGGAGCACAGTGCAATGGGCGTCTGCATCGGCGCCTCACTCTCCGGCGCGCGGGCATTCACCGCCAGCTCGTCGAACGGTCTTGCGTACATGACGGAGAATGTCTTCGCCGCCGGCTACTACCGGCTGCCGATCGTCATGATCGCGGTCAATCGCACCCTCGGTCCTCCCTGGAACATCTGGGTCGATCAGGGCGACTCGCTGGCCCTGCGTGACGCGGCGTGGCTTCAGTTCTACTGCCACTCCCATCAGGATCTCGTCGACACGATCGCCATCGCCTTCCGCGTCGCCGAAGACGCGCGGGTGATGCTCCCGGTCATGGTGGCGATGGACGGCTTCGTCACCTCGCACACAGAGATGGTGGTCGAGCTCCTCGATCAGGAGCGCGTCGATCGGTACCTTCCGCCGTGCGAGGTGCCGCATCGGGTGCAGCACTCGCGCCCGGCGACGATCGGGAATCTCACGTGGCCGCGGGAAACGGAGCGGCATCGCCGCGACATCCAGGAAGCCATGGAGCGGGTTCCCGCTGTTCTGGATGAGGCCATCGGCGAATTCGAATCGATGTTTGGACGAAGAGCCGACGGTGCCATCGTCGCGGAACAAACCGAGGATGCCGAGACGATTCTCATCGCATCGAGCACCATGGCCGCAACGCTGCGAGGCGTCGTGCGTGCGCGGCGCCTGCGCGGCGAGCGGATCGGGATGATTCGCATCAAGCAGTTCCGCCCCTTCCCGCGAAGCGAGTTGCTGCGCGCCATCGGCGGGGCCAGACGTGTTGGAGTGCTCGATCGCAATCATTCGCCGGGATCAGGCGGCATCTTCTGGAACGAAGTTGCGGCCACGCTGCACAGTTCGGACATCCTGCTGCAGGACTACATCGCCGGCATCGGCGGCGGCGACGTCACACCGGAAATCCTGGACTCGATCATCGACGACCTGGCCAGCCGCACCGCAGCCGTCGACCCGCTGTGGCAGGAGGTTGCCGTATGACCAGCGCGCTCCTCGACGAACCGCTGCTTCGGCCCGGCAACACGAACTGCGCCGGATGCGGTATGTCCATCGGCTTGCAGTGGCTCGATGAGGTCTTTGCCGATCAGCGTCCGTGCCTGGTCATTCCCGCAGCCTGTGCCATCGTCACCGCCGGGGCGTTTCCGACGACCTCGTATGGCGTACCGACGCTTGCAGCGACGTTTGCCAGCGCGCCCGCGTTTGCAACCGGTGTGTCCGTGGTGACGGAGTTGAATGGCGAAACGAATCCGACGATCTGCTGGGCCGGTGACGGTGGAACGTACGATATCGGCATGGCCTCGCTCTCGGCCGCTGCGGAGCGCAACGAGGACATTCTCTACATCTGCTACGACAACGAGATCTACGGCAATACAGGTGGCCAGCGCAGCAGCGCGACGCCTGAAGGCGCGATGACGAGCACGACGCCGCGCGGCAAGACGGAGTGGAAGAAGGACATGGTCGCAATCATGGCCGCGCATCGGATTCCGTACGCGGCTACGCTTTCGGTTGCGCATCGCGAAGACTTCCTCCGCAAGCTCCGCGTGGCGCGGCAGACGCGTGGCTTCCGCTTCCTGGTGATGCTCTCGCCCTGCCCGATCGGCTGGAAATCGTCGTCCGACGAAAGCATCGAGCTGGTCGATCTGGCCGTCCGATCGGGACTCTTTCCGTTGTACGAGGTCTTCGACGGCGAGCGCTATACGATCAACGTGCGCCCCGACGGGACCGACCTGCGCGAGTACCTGTCTCGTCAGCGCCGCTACGCCGGAAGCGCGCTGGACGTCGATGCCGCGGCCGGGCGGATCGCCCGGCAGTGGCGAATCCTCGAGACGATGGCGAAGCAGTTTCCGGCCTGACGTCGATGATGGGCCAACGCGCGCCCCTGGTGAGACAGCAATCGCGCAGGATTCCGGGTAGTGTCCTAATTAACCCGGCTTAGTGGATTAGGACACTACCGGATTCCGTTCTGACCCCGAGCGAACGGCCATGATCGTCGATGGCCGGATGCTGTTCCCCGAGGAGCTGCCGGCGATGACGCGGTCGCTCAATTGCCGAGGCGTTTTAGTTCGAACGCTGCGAGGCTGTGCTCAAAGAACAATTGCGGGCACTCTTTCACGGCATCACGAAAGGACGAGCGCGCAGTCTGCGGCCTTCCGTGCATTAATTCGTTCTCGCCGATCCAGAACGCCGCTGTGCACCTCTGGTCGCGCTTCTCGGTAGCGTTGCCTTTTGCGGCTGCGGCACGCACATCCGCAAGAGCCGCACGCCCAAGCAACAGCGCGAGGACAGGGCCGGGCCACTTGGTGCGGTCGAACTTCGCCGCCCGCCGCGCGAACGTCTCGTCCACTTGTCCGGCCTTGGTCCGAGACAAGTAGTACATGAGCGTGGCATCGCCGGTCGTGATCGAAGACTGATTCGGGCTCATCCTCAGAACCTGGTCGAAGTCGCTGACTGCCGCCGTATACTGCCCCATCAGGAACTTCGCCACGCCTCGGTTGACGTATTCTTCCCCCCAGGTTGGGTCAATGTCGAGGACTGCACTGAAGTCAGCGAGAGCCCGTTCATAGTTGCCAGTCTCGAGGTATGTCAGCCCGCGATCATGGTAGCCTTGTAATTGTTTCGGCGAGAGCTCGATCACCTTGCTCAGGTCCTCGATCGCCTGTTTGTTGTTTCCCGTGCGCAGGTACACGTTACTGCGTAAGCGATAGCCATTTGGGTCTTTCGGCGATCGATCGATCAACTTGGTATAGTCGTCAATCGCCAGATCGTAATAACCCCTTTCGATGTTTTTCTCTGCGCGAACATAATAAACAACGTCGTAACCGAGGTCGATCGCCTTTTGGTAGTCGGCCATCCCGCGATCATAGTCGCCTTTCTCGATGAACAAATCTCCCCTTCCGGCATAGGCATGGGAATCGTTTGGATCGAGCGCGATTGCCTTGTCATATTGAGCAATCTCCAGGTCGATTGCGCGCGTATCGGTGCCAAGCCCCTGGGGGCCACTGGTCTCGCGCGCCGATAGGCGGTCCTGGCTTGCGAGGCAGATCGACGTAACGAGCAAGACTACGATTGCCAGAAAGCGCGGCATGACGTTCCTCTTCCGGAGCCTCATCGCCCCGCTATTGATCGGATGATGATTTAACGAGCCCCAGCCTCTTCGCAATACCGAACATCTGCTGAGGGATCCAGCCATGCTCCAGTTGGTCGGGGGAAATGCTGAACTGCCCGGCCCCAGCCTCTTTCATCATGTTGTAACTGGAGTTCTGCCTCATCGCGTCCAGACTGGCCCCGTAGGCTTGAATCTCCCCCGGAGTGGCAAGGGCCACGATGCGAGGCGCCTCGGCGATGAAGTGCATCTCGTCTTGAAGAAGGTCCAGCGTTTGTTTCTGAACCTCGTTAAAGTGCTGAAGTCCGGTGAATCGCGACCCGAGTATGTCCAGAGAAGCCTTTCCACGGGCGAAGAGTCTTTTGACCTGATCGTCATCCAAGCGGCCAGGCACCGATAACTTATACCAGCGCTTGTTCTCTTCGTAGAATGCGAGCACGTCCGGCGTGACGTAATGTTCTTTGTACATCTTCCAGGTGAAGTTCTCGACTGCCCTCACTAGGGCTCGGCTGTTTGCCGCTCTAAGGCGTTGCGCCTCGGCCCTGACTTGTGAGCGCAAGTAGTCTCTTCGATCGGCGGTCTTCTCATAGAGGTTCTGCATGCCAGCAAGGCGACGTTGTAGCGTCGTGCTCTGCTCCGCGAGCGAAGCGACGGTCGGTTTGAGCCTTGCGGCTTCGAGCCTTGCCGCGGCGCTCTCTGTGCTCCACTTCTCGAGGTTATCGGCCAGAGGCGCCAAAGTGGCCAGCCTCTCCTCGTTGGAGCCAGAAAGCGAGATATTCGCGTAGGGGTAATTTGGAGCCGCCGCCGGACCTGCCTGGGCGGCCTCCGCCGCCCGCAGGTGCGGCGTGGGCGCGGCGGAAGCCTGTGGAGGCAATGCCGGTACCGGGACATCGTGGCCGTGCTTCCACGACTCCTCCTCGACGATCCGCGAGTCTGCCGGAGCCGCGACGTACAGCCATTCGATGACGGTTTTTCTGGTCTCGACCGTGCTCGCGGACAATCGTGACGCAGTTGCCATCGCCCAATTGACATCACGCTCAAGGGTGTCGGCCTGCCGCTTCAGTTGCTCCGATTCCCGGGCCACGGATTCCTGGCCCTGGGCATTGGATTCAAGCGATCGGGAAAACAGTTGAATGTCCAGGCGCGCCTGCTTTATGGACCGCCGGTAGGCATCGCGCTCCCATGTCGTTGAATGAAACGATCGCCAGGCGGGGGGCATCAAATCATCAAGCTGCCGTGCGATCTCATCGAGGCGCCGGGATAACTCCGCGGGCGTTTGCGGTGCCGTTCTGATGCTGGCGATCCAGTCGTCATCACCATACGGTGCCAGTTGAGTGACGAGGTCCGAATATTTCTCGATCTCTTCCGCAGATAGCGAAGGTTCCGTTTGTTGGCGTTGTGAAGGTTGCGGTTGTGACGGCGGTGGGTCGCAGTACTTGTGGTAAATAGCAGTCCCACGATATTGGGGCGAATCACAAATGCTTATACCGGGCGGCGTGGGCGGCGCGCTCTGCGCGTAAACGGAGAAAGCAAGCCCAGCCGCACCAATCCATACGATGCAAAGCGCTCTGACTAAGGTGCGCATGAACTTCTCCCAGAAGCGCCAAACAAAGAGGGCGCGATGATTTGATTGTAGTCCTTCATCTGCACTTCGTCGAGTATGACCTGCAACCCCTTACTCATGATGATGAGCACTGCGGATGCTCACGGTGACGCAGTATTTCGCTGGAAGCTGTAGCGGCAAAGCTCTCAAATGAGCGGAGCTCATTCAGAACGAACCCATTCGTCGTTCTTGTCGACCATTTTGAAAAGGAAATCGTCGTGTGTGCGCTCCTGCGGGAGCCACTTCTGGCTACGCGATTCTCGCGTGCACTGTGGTTGTGGGGACGGGGAAGTGAGGGCGGTGTCCTATGCCGCCACCAGCCCCACGCTGAATGAGATCAGCAGGATCAGCAGGACGACGGAGGTGATTGCCACGTAAAGGCGATCGCGCGCGATGATGAAGACGACGTCCGACAATGCCACGCGCGCCACGGGAGTGGCGATCAGAACCAGAAGCCCGGCCATGACGATGGCCTGACCTCCGCCGTGCCGAACACCGGAGATGACGTCGAGCAACGTGTTCGGGAAGTGCGCTTTGGGTGAAGTGAGCACGCCGAGGGCAGGGCGCGAGGAGAAATACTCGGGATGGTGCACGAACGTGACCACCATTCCGACGAGCATGATGGCGATGCTCAGCACGACCCCGACGCGCAAGACGGTGGCGATGGCTGTGTTGATCCACTCTTTCACGCGGTCACTCCCTTGAACAGCATCTGGGCGGCGATGATGGTGAGCACGACCACGAAGGTGAACCGCACCGAACGGCTGCTGATGCGTCCCAGCGTGTGCGATCCGATGAACGCGCCCCCCAACACACCGATGGCCACCGGTCCGGCGATGAACGGATCGATCTGCCCGCGTGAGAAGTACACGCCGGCGCTGGCCGCCGCCGTCACGCCGATCATGAAGTTGCTCGTAGCGGTCGACACTTTGATCGGCAGCTCCATCGCAAGATCCATGGCGGGCACCTTCAACGATCCCGAGCCGATGCCGAGCAGGCCGCTGGTGACTCCGGCGAAGTACATGAGCGCCAGACCGATGCGTGCGCGCACCGGCTGATAGACGATCTCTTCGCCGGCATCATCGAAATAGGAGCTCTTGAGCTTCAGCACGCGCGCCCACGGTCCGACCACGATCTCCCCTTCGGCGCTCCTTCGGCCGCGCAGCATGGCGAAAGCCGAGTACGCAAGGATCAGCCCGAAGAGGATGAAGAGAAAACGGGGATGGATGATCCCGGCGAGATACGCACCCGTGATTGCCCCCGCCGCCGTTCCCAGCTCGAGGAACATGGCCACGCGGATGTTCGCCATCCGATCGCGGACGTACGCCGCTGCCGCTCCGCTCGACGTGGCGATGACTGACACGATCGAAGCGCCGATGGCCAGCCGGATGTCGACGCCCAGCAGAAGCGTCAGCGTCGGAACGATGATGATCCCTCCGCCAAGTCCGAGCAGCGCGCCCAGAAACCCCGCAACGAGAGAGATCGCTCCGACGACGATGACGAAGAGGAGAGGGCTCATCGCTCCTGCGCTTTCGGCAGCCGGTACACCTCGCGCGACGGCTTGAGCGGGCGGAGCATCCAATACGGCCTTCGCGTTCCGTCGGGAGAGTAGCGCGAGGCGGGACGCGTCTTCTCCATCCACTCCTGATACGCGGCGCGCGATTTCGCTACGTCGACCGAGATGTCGCCATAGTGATCCGTTGGCTCGGCCTTTCGCACGCGCACTGCCTGATGCCAACAGTGCATCCCCGAGATCGGGTCGGGCTGTACCGGGAACGTCAGGTTCTGATGGACGCCGGCGTCGGTCCACCAGATCCGCTCGGTATCGGCATCACTCGAGGCGTAAGGTTCGACGCCGCGCTCGCGCTGCAGCTTCCACTGACTTCCCTTCCGATCCAGCGACACCGTGGCCATCATCTGTCTCTGCCCGTCGTCGCCGGTCTTCCAGCGCCCCATGTGATGACTGCACGCGACCACGCCGGGTCGGATTCCCTCGGTGACCCATGCCTTCACTACGAAATGTCCGATGCGTGTCTCCACGCGAACGAGCTGTCCCGTGGTGACGCCGATGCGCTCCGCGTCCTGCGTGTGAATCCACAGCGGATTCGAATGCGCGATCTCGTCGAGCCATTTCGCATTCGCGCTGCGCGTGTGGATCTGCACGGGAAGGCGGAAGGTCGGGATGAGCGGCATCTCACCCGGCCGCAGGTTCTCCGGATGAATGTGACTGTGCGTGTAACCGGGGACTGCCATCTCCGGCCAGCCCCACTGCTCGAGAGTGCTCGAATAGAACTCCAGCCGTCCGCTCGGCGTGGGAAAGCCACGCACGACCGCGCCGTCGATCTCCACGCCAACGCGGCGGCGTCCCTCGGCGTCGCCATCGGGCGTCGGCACTGGGACGATGTTCGCCTGATCGGGTTTGGGCGAGCGCGCGTACACCCGGCCTAACGAGTCCACCAGCGGATCGACTAGCTCCGCCTGCGGCACCGCCTCCTCGTGGACCGCGCCGACGTGCGCCTTCAGCTCGAACGCGCCTACGCGTCGCATCGACTCGAGCGGCGAGACTCCTTCCGCCGCTGCTTTCTCAGGAAGGCCGGGCACGGAGTTCTCGAAGATGTATCCGTAGTATTCGTCGATCGAGAGCTTCGCGCCCGTCTCCTTCTTCGACTCAAAGTACTTCCGGATACCGCGGCTCCCGTCGGGGTCGATACGCCAGGAGAGCTCGATCCAGAACTCGTTCTCTTCCCATACCTGACCGGGATTCGTTTCGCGCGTGTCCGTGATCTTCTCCCCGAGGCGCTCTCTGGCCGCGCGAAGCACCGGCTGGCGGAAGCCCAGCCATTGCGCGTCATGCGTCTCGTACGAATGGAGGTCGTGCCGTTCAGAGCCGATGCCCACCGGCAACACGTAGTCGGCGAAGTAGGCGGTCTCGCTCCACGTCGGCGTCAAGGCAACGTGCAATCCGACTTTCGCTTCGTCGGTGAGCGCCTCGATCCATGAGAATCCATCGGGGTTGGTCCAGACGGGGTTGTATACGCGGCTGAAGTAGACGTCGAGTTTTCCGCGGCCGTCTTTGAGAAACTGCGGAAGGAGGAACGAGAGCTCGTTGCAGGCGAGCGGAAACTCGTCGGGCCAGGTCAGGTCGTTCCACTTCGGCGGATGCGGCGGCATGTGGATCGGCCGCGGCACGAACTTGTTCCAGGCATTGGGAAACACGCCTCCCTCGGCCCCAACGGCGCCGGCTAGAGCGTTGAGCAAGAAGAGAGCGCGCGCCACCTGCCATCCGCCGAGGTTTCCGGCCGTGGCACTCCGCCAGGTGTGCGTGCTCAGCCGCTTTCCCGCGGTGGCAACGATCTCCGCCACCTGCTGGATGGTCGCGGCCGAAACACCCGATTCGCTCTCGGCGAAGGCGAAAGTGTACGAATCGTAGAGCGCGCCCAACACGGACTCGAACTCTTCGAACGTGGCCGCCCGCGACGGATGCTGCTGCTCCATGTACTCCTGCCAGTTCCACCACTTCCTGACGAAATCGCGGTCGTAGCGATGCTCACGGATCATGTGGCGGGCGATTGCCAGGAGGATGGCCGCTTCACTCCCCGGATACGGAGCGAGCCAGTGGTCGGCGTGCGTGGCGGTATTCGAAAGGCGGACGTCGAAGACGATGAGCTTCGCGCCGCGCTGCTTTCCCTCCATGACCCGTTGCGCGTGCGGGTTGAAGTAGTGGCCCGACTCGAGATGCGCGCTGATCAGCAAAATGACGTCGGCGTTGGCGTGATCGGGGCTCGGGCGGTCGTATCCCATCCAGAACTGATAGCCGGCGCGCGCGCTGGACGAACAGATGTTCGTGTGTGAGTTGTGCCCGTCCACTCCCCACGCCGCAAGGACGCGCTCCGTGTAGCCGTCCTCTCCGGGACGGCCGACGTGATACATCACATCGTTGGGCCGCCCTTCCGCCAGCGCCCGGCCGATGCGCGCGGCGATGTCATCGAGGGCCTCATCCCAACTCACTTCCGTCCACCGATTCTCGCCGCGTTTTCCGCTCCGCCGAAGCGGGCGGAGGATGCGGTCCGGATCATTGGCCTGGTTGAGCGTAGCCGGACCCTTGGCGCAGTTTCGTCCGCGCGATCCGGGATGCTCGGGGTTGCCTTCGTATTTCCGGACCTCGAGCGTGTCGCGGTCGACGTAGGCCAGGAGGCCGCACGCCGATTCGCAGTTGAAGCACGTCGTGGGAATGAGCATGAAATGGCGCTTGACGCGAGCCGGCCACGATTTCGAGTCGAGCTCCGTCCAGTCGTCCCATCGATCCCGCGGCGGATACGACACCAGCTCGGTGCCGCTCGGCCCGGGATAGCGCATGTTCGATGATGACATCGGTAGCTCCTTATGCTAGAGGCACTGCCTGTCCGGCTCCGACATATGCGTGCTCGTACAGGAGAAGACCGAGCAGCATTAGAACCGCGGCTTCGGCTGGAAACGGTATGTTGGCCAGTCCAAGAAGCTGGAGAATCACACCCGCTCCGAATTCGATTCGATACTTGCCGCTCACCATCTCGCGAACTGCGAGGCGCGCATGCGCCGTGGGATGTGGAGTGAAAACCTCGGCCGCGATGAGAATGAGATGGAAGGCCGTCGCGGCCGCGGCAATGGTCGTGAGAAGCGGGACGAGATCGGGAGCGGCGAACGCCGCGGCGATGACGAGCGCCGACGCGCCGGCCAGGACGGATGCCACCAGATGCTGCAGCGGCAGAATCGGGCTTTGCCACAGATCGCGTGCTTTCGCTTGCGCGAACAGCCAGGCGGTGTACGTGCCGGAGGCGATGGCGAACAGCGCTCCGATGATCGCCAGGCCGCGCGGCGGTCCTTTGCCGATGAGGCTCCCGAGGAGATGGATCCCGAGCACGAGGCTGAATCCCGTCAGGATCACCGTCCCGCGCACGATCCAGCTCCGCCACTGAGGCCGCGTCAGGATCATGTAGAAGCGCGACGGGTGCTCGAGATCAGCGACGAGCAGAATGAACGTGATGGCCAGGAAGAGTGCGGATAGGAGCGGCGCCGTCCACTTCCAGAGAACGCTCGTCGTGTCCAGTTGTCCGAGCAGAACCAGCGAGGCCACGACGAGATACGAGCCGGCGGCGATGGCCTTGGTCCATATGTACGCGCTGACCGGCAAACCCCATGGTGCGCGATGTGGCACATCGTACGCGAGCATCGCCGCCGCCACGTTGTTCGCTTGGCCGGGATGCCCGGAGATGACCTCGTGGGGCAGCCCCTGGCCTTGTTCGCTCCACATGAAGATCCCGCCCTCCGGCCGTTGCGCCGCGAGAGGGTCAAGTGTGGCCTGGTGCGCTCCTTTGTAGAAGAGCTTGGGAAGCGTTTCCTTCTCGGGCCGGCGCACCGCCACCACGTCGCGGTTGACGAACTGCGCCACCCGAGACTCGGGATCCTTCAGATTCCCGATCATGATCGCTTCCGTGGGGCAGACCACCACGCAGGCCGGCTCGAGCCCCACCTCGAGGCGATGCGCGCAGAAGTTGCACTTCTCCGCCGAGTGGTCTTCGGGATTGATGAAGATGGCGTCGTACGGGCAGGCGGCGATGCAGGCCTTGCAACCGATACAGATGCTCTTGTCGAAGTCGACGATGCCGTCGGGCCGGCGATACATCGCGGTCGTGGGACAGGCCTCGACGCAGGGCGGATGCTCGCATTGGTTGCAGCGCGTGACCTGAAAGGCGCGCCGCGCGGCCGGAAACTTTCCAATGTCAACGTACTTGACGTACGTACGGTTGACGCCGATTGGGACAGCGTTCTCCGACTTGCACGCGGTGCTGCAGGCGTGGCAGCCTATGCAGCGGGTCTGGTCGATGACTTTCCCCCACTGCACCGGTTCCGGCATGCGTCAAAACGTATCACAGTCGTCCACGCTGCTCCCGGCTCTTCTTTGGCTGCATGCCCGGTTCGCACGGCGCGTCGTCTGGGGACGGGGAAGTGAGCGCGGGAGTGAGTAGCATCGCCCGTTTCCGGACCTCTCTCACATCCCCCTGTGACGTTCAACATTGACCGTTGTGGGCACGCATGGTCCGCTGCACGACCAACGCTGAATCATCCCTAAGGAGGCTCGCGTGAAGAAAAGTGTCCGGTTCCGCCTGAACGGCCATCCTGTGGCCCTCGACACCGACGATCGGCGCACGTTGCTTTGGGTACTACGCGACGATCTCAATCTCACCGGCACGAAATACGGCTGCGGCGAAGGGGTGTGCGGCGCATGTACGGTCGCGGTCGACGGCACCGCCGTACGTTCGTGTCAGACCACGGTCGCCGCCGTTGAAGGGAAGAGCGTCGTCACCATCGAGGGGCTCGAGCACGACGGGAAGCTGCACCCGCTGCAGCAGGCGTTCATCGAGCACAACGGGTTCCAGTGCGGCTACTGCACTTCAGGAATGCTGATGAATGCCTGGGCGCTGCTGCAGAAACAACCGCACCCATCGCGCAGCGCCATCGTCGATGAGATGAACGCGAACCTCTGCCGCTGCGGGGCACATCAACGGATCCTTGCCGCGATCGAGCAAGCGTCGAAGGCCGGAGGTGCTCGATGAAGTCACAATCGCCAGCCGCAAACCAGGTCGAATCCCTCGAAACGCCCGGGGTCACGAACGGGGTCGATCGACGCCTCTTCTGCAAGCTCATCGGCGGCGGCATCGTCGTGCTGATCACCTCGAAGCCGTCGGATCTGTTCGCGCAGCGGCGCGGCTATCCTGAGGATCTGAATGCGTATCTGCGCATCGACGAGAACGGGCGGGTGACACTCTTCTCCGGGAAGATCGAGATGGGGCAGGGCGTCCACACGTCGCTCGCGCAGATGGCGGCCGAGGAGCTCGACGTCTCGCCCGAATCGATCACGATGGTCATGGGCGACACCGATCTCTGTCCGTGGGACGCCGGCACGTGGGGATCGCTGTCGACGCGGATGTTCGGTCCAGCGGTGCGCGCGGCGGCAGCCGAGGCCCGCACGGTTCTGATGAAACTCGCTTCGGAAAAGCTCGGAACGCCACGCGCGCAGCTCGTCGTCGAAAACGGTGTGGTGTCGAACGGCTCGTTGAAAGTTACCTATGGCGAACTGGCGAAAGGAAAACAGATCACGCGGCTCGTCGGCGAGAAGGCCGTGCTGCGGACGGTCAAAGAATTCAAGGTCATAGGAAAGCCGGCCAAGAGGATGGATGCCCGCGAGAAGGTGACCGGCCGTGCGAAATACGCCGGAGACATTCGACTCCCCGGCATGCTCTACGCGCGCATGCTCCGCCCGCCGATGCACGGCGCGACGCGCAAGTCGCTCGACACGTCGAAGGCGAAGGCGATGAGTGGCGTGACCGTCGTCGAGCGTGACGACCTTGTCGCCGTGCTGCACGCCGATCCCGAGCGCGCCGGCGAAGCGCTGGCGCTCATCAAGGCCGAGTGGGATCGTCCGGCAGCGGTGTTTGACACCGAATCGGTTGGCGACTACTTCGTGAAGAACGGGGGCGAGGGTCACGTGAGCACGTCGAAAGGCGATGTCACGAATCCCCCCTCGAGCGGCCACGCCATCGAATCGACCTTTCGCAACGGCTACCTCGCGCACGCGCCGATGGAGCCGCACACCGCACTCGCGGAGTGGAAGGACGGGAAGATGACCGTGTGGGCGTCGACGCAGAGTCCGTTCGGCGCACGCACCCGCATCGCCCATGTGCTCGGCCTCGAGGAGAACAAGGTGCGCGTCATCACGCCATTCGTTGGCGGCGGGTTCGGCGGGAAGGGCTCCACCGAGCAAGGCGTCGAGGCGGCGCGCCTCGCGCAGATCACCGGCAAGCCGGTCATGATGATGTGGACGCGAGGCGAGGAGTTTCTCCTCGACACGTTCGGTCCGGCCGCGGTGGTGAGAGTCAACTCCGCTTTCAACGCTGCCGGCAAGATGACGCTGTGGGACTACCACGTCTATGCCGCCGGCGAGCGCTCATCCGAGATGCTCTACGACGTACCGAACATCCGGATGACCTCGTACCTCGGATCTTCGCTTGGCGGAGCGAAAGTGCATCCCTTCGGCACCGGGCCGTGGCGCGCGCCCGGCGCCTGGTCGAACGTCTTCGCACGCGAGTCGCAGATCGACATCATGGCCGCCGCGGCAAAGGTCGATCCGCTCGAGTTCCGCCTGCGCAATGCGTCCGACGAACGGCTGCGCCGCGTACTGAAGGTGGCCTCCGATGCGTTCGGCTGGAAAGCGGGAGCGGGACCGTCGGGGCAGGGACGCGCCATCGCCGCCGGCCTCGACGCCGGTACCTACTGTGCGCTCGCCGCCGAAGTCGCGGTCGATCGGAAGACGGGCGCGGTCACCGTGAAACGCGTCGTCGTGGCGCAGGACATGGGGCTGGTCATCAACCCCGAGGGGGCGAAGATGCAGATGGAAGGCTGCATCAACATGGGCCTCGGCTACGTGCTGAGCGAGGAGCTGAAGTTCCGCGGCGGCGACATCATCGACCGGAACTTCGACACGTATGAGCTGCCGCGCTTCGCTGCCGTGCCACAGATCGAGACGATCCTGATCAAGAACGACGATCTCGCGCCGCAGGGTGGTGGCGAGCCGGCCATCGTGCCCATGGGCGCCGTCATCGCCAACGCCGTGTTCGATGCCACCGGCGTGCGGATGTACCGGCTGCCGATGACACCGGAGCGAGTGCTGGCGGCTATGAAGGGGGCGTGAGCAACACGCGGACAGATCTTCCTGACGGACGAGCGATCACGATGAGCCGCGCCGCCCGCCGTCTCGGACCTCGCGGATAACGTCCACGGGATCACGTGTTGTCCGAGTCCGAGGTAGCTGGCGGAGCCGCTCCATCATCTCTTCGCGCGTTGGCGTCACTGCAGTTTTCGCCAATTCTCGATCACGTATTGCTCGGGGAAAGTCTTGCGAGAATGTAAAACTTGCCGAGCAGGCGGAGGGATGATCGCGTTTTTCAGCGGATGAACGCGATTTTCGGCGGATAAACGCGATTTTCAGCGGATAAACGCGACAACACGCCGGATGAACGCGTTTTTCAGCGGAAAAACGCGACAACATGGCGGATGAACACGATTTTCGTCGGGAAAACCGCGACAGCACGGAGGATGAACGCGTTAGCACGCGGGATGAACGCGTTAGCACGCGGGATGAACGCGATTTTCGTCGGAAAAACCGCGACAGCACGGAGGATGAACGCGTTAGCACGCGGGATGAACGCGTCAGCACGGTGGATGAACACGTCAACACGCCGGATTAACGCGATAGCACGGTGGAAGAACACGACAGCACGCCGCGTGAACGCGTCAGCACGGCGGGTGCCTCGGGTGCGGCGGGCTTCTCGATGTCGATTGGAGGTTCGATCACGACTAATCGTGACCGAAGTGAAAAGATTCGATGACTCCAGGACCATCGAAGATGTGGACCAAATGACTCTTCGCTAGGTCGAGATCGCGAAGTGTCAGCGACTCGCTTTCCGGCACGTCGATACGTGCACCGCTGTCGATCTGTACACCGAAACTGAGCCTCACGGCGTGGCTTCGGTCCGCGAGGGTCTCCGCGATCTTCCTTGCGCATCTGTTCGGTGACGGGAGCAATGCAAATCGTCCTCGCGTGCCAGGACTCTCGTCTGCAGCCGCGAGTTAGCCACCGCCCCCGCGACCGGGCATGACGGTTGGAATCGCTTGCCTCCGGTTCCGTCGATACACGCGGAAGTCGCTGTCGAGCGTCAAGACTCGGCTACGTGGCTCCAACTCGGTCATCCGGACAAGGCAAGCGTCCGCCAGGGACATCGGGACGTTTGCAAACTTCTTCATGAGGGCTCGCAGTGCCTCGACCTCTGAGGACAGCCGAAAATCGACCTTCAGAATATCCTTCGAGAGAAGCTGGAGCACCGCCTCCTGCCCGTCCCGGATGCGCGCAAGCAGGAAGCAAGCTTCCGAGATCACCGCTTCGCATGTGAAGACGGGAGGTTCGACCGTGTCGAGAACCTCACGAACCCAGTCGTGGTGCCGATCGCTTCGGTTGAGCAGGGCAACCAGTGGACCGCTATCCATCACGACGCGACTCACCGGCCGTAGCCAACCATGTGCTTGGGGTTGGTGGAGAGATCCGCCGGGCCCACCACCGGGGCCACGAGCTCGTCAACCGCAGCGGTCACGGAGCGGCGCTTGCCCTTCACTAGGGCTTCCAGGGCTTCCCTGACGAGAGCCGAGCGACCGGATTTCCGCCGTCGCGCCAGGTCGCTAACAGCGTCATCCAGCCGCTCGGAGAGCTTGAACGAAACGGTCCGCATCGGATTAGCCATGGTAATACCTCATACACAGAAGGGTAATACACGACGCTCAACCGGTCAACCCGGCAGCAGCCCCCCGCCCGTGTCGCCGATCACGTGAGCCCGCAGAAAAATGGACCGCCTCGTCGAACAGCAGTACGTGTGTGGCTAACGGTGTATGAGTTCCGCAGCAACGAGTGGTTAGGCGTCTCGTCGTGACTGTCGAAGTTACAGTTCAAGAGATGACGGCCGTGCCCCAATAGTTGAAGGTTGCTGGCTTCCAGCCCGGGAGGTACATGGTGGAGAGGGACACGATGCGGAAGCCGGCTACTTGGAGCAGTGCAGGTATGGGCCGATTCAGGTTGCAACCACCAGCGAGGCGGCGCCACGCAGGGTTCAAGGTGTTCTGCCATCGTCGAACGCCCTTGTCTGGCGCTTCGCCGTGCTCGCAGAAGAGGAACTTGCCGCCCGTCTTGAGCACGCGCCGACACTCACCGAGTGCCCGCGGCACGTCAGGGACTGTGCAGAGAGCATAGGTGACTAACACGGTGTCGACGCTGCAGTCAGGTAGTGGGATTTCTTCGGCGGAGGCGGTGAGGAGGCGGACCGTAAGCGGGGACTCTTTCACGGCAGCCTGCGCCAAGTCCCACATCTCCTCGGAAGGCTCGAGCGCGAAGATGGTCTTGACGGCTGCAGAATCGTAGTGGGGGAGGTTGAGACCGGACCCAAAACCGATCTCCAAAACGTCTCCCGAGGCCAAGGGCACAACCTTCTTGCGCTGAAGCCGAGTTGGCTTGAGGCCACAGACAAAGTGGACGAGGCGAGGAAGAACGAATCGCTCATAGACGCTCATTCTGAGTGCTGGCTCAAGGAAAGGAGGTGGCTACCGAGACGCCTAACGGACTGCGCTTCAGCCGCGCAGTGCCGCACGCGAAGAGTAGCGCACTCGGGAGGCAGCAGCGAGCGGCACGGAGTCGGCTGCAAGCGCGAGTTA
>JADGNZ010000027.1 GCA_017883205.1 Thermoanaerobaculia bacterium
CAAAACTTTGTCCTCCTGGAGCAAAACTTTTCAGAGCAGGAGCAGAACGTTCTCTCCGAGGAGCAGAATCTTTCGCGCGCCGGCTGAGATCTTTCAGAAGCCGGACGAAGTCGTCGAGTCGCCGGCTGAAAGCAAGCCGCCGGCGGCTGCCATCACGCCGCGCGAGCGCAGCGGATTTCTGCTGGAAACGGAGCTGGCGCCGTTGGAGAGGAAACTTCCTCTGCCGCCGGCCCTGGAGAGTGAACTTGCTCCGCCGCCCGCCGCGGGCATGCCGCCGCCGCTTGATCGCACGCCTGCGGTGGCGGATCTCTCGCTTGCTCTCGCCGACGCGCAGCCGGAAGCGCGTTGTCTCACGGTCGAACTGCGCGAGTGCACGTTTGCAGCGCTTGATCTCACGCCTGCATAGGCTGAACTCGACCTGGTCCCGATCGACCTCGCTCCCCGACCGTGCTCCCGGGTCGACGACCGCAGACTCCCAACTCCAGTAAAGGCCCGTTCGATCGGAACTGCCATCCGTCAGACTTTCTTCGAAGGACCCGATAGGTTGCAAACCGGACATGACTCGCCTCCGTCTTTTGGATATATCTCTTAGACGCATGAGCCCGGCGAAGGTTACGGGGCTGTGGCGAGTGCCTGGGCAAGTGCCTGGAAACAGGCCAGTTGCGTCGACTCGTTCGCGCCGGTTTTACGAGTGGAAACGATAGGAACGTAGGTCGGACTCTCCAGTCCGACTGTTTCTGAGAACGTCGGACTAGAGAGTCCGACCTACGTTGAGCCGCGCGAGTGGCGAAGATCGTTACGTGAAGTTACGGGAGTTGACGTCGATTCGCGCGTCGCGTCTACAGCCTGTGGAAGCCGTGCGCGCGAAGCACCGAAGCATACGGAACGAACGTAGGTCGGACTCTCCAGTCCGACTGTTTCTGAGAACGTCGGACTAGAGAGTCCGACCTACGTTGAGCCGGCCACGCGCTCACGCCCGCTGCGCTACGATGGCAGCGGGAGTCGGTGTTCGGGAGTCGGGGGTCGGAGCTGAGACCGTGATCGATTAACGGACTCTTCTCCGACGCCCGACCCCCGCACACCCGACTCCCGCACACCATGAAACGTCTCGTAATCGCAGCGGTATTCGCCTGGAGCGCCGTCGCCTCGTCAGCACAGCAGCCGGCTGGCGAGTCGATCGAAGTGCGTGTCGTCAATGTCGACGTCGTCGTCCGCGACAAGGCCGGCAAGCCGGTCACCGGGCTGACGAAAGACGATTTCGAGATCTTCGAGAACAACAAGAAGCAGGAGATCACGAATCTTTACGAGGTTCGTCCGTCAGCGCCGGCGGCGGCCGCGAAGATCACGCCGCAGCCATCCAACGCCACAGTTCCCGCTGCGGGCGAAGCTCCCGCCGATGCCCGCCGCCGGAACATCGTCATGTTCGTCGACAACTACTCGCTCGCTCCGTTCCAGCGGGACAAGATTCTCAAGTCGTTGCAGAAGTTCATCGACGACAGCGTGCGCCCGCAGGATCAGGTCATGCTCGTTCTCTGCACGCAGCAGACGAAAGTCATCACGCCGTTCACGAGCGACAGGAGACTCCTGCAACAAGGCATCGAGTCGATCAAGCAAACCGCCAGCTCCGGATTCAACCGGCAGCACTCGGTCGAGGAGATCAAGCGGCGCGTCAACGAATACATCGACGCCGGCAAAGAAGGAAAGCGGCCCTGGAAAGACTACTACCAGATGTCGCTCAGCCTCGTCGAAAGCGATACGGAGGAAGTCATCTTCGCCTCGAAGAACACGCTCGCTTCCCTCGGCCAGACGACGACCGCGCTGGCAGGCATGGAAGGGAAGAACGTCCTCGTCTTCGCCGGCGCCCATCTCCCCGAGCATCCCGGCGTGGAGATGTACCAGTGGCTCTACAACGCGTTCCTCCCCTACATGGGCAATGTCACGTTTACGAGCGAGGGCATCCTCGGCAAGAGCGGCTCGATGCAGCACTACTCCATCGAAGAGGCGGCGAAAACCGCGAGCGTCAGCGGCGTCGCGCTCTACATCATCGACGCGGCCGACTCGCGCGACACGAGCAGCGCCGAACGCTCCTCGGCCACCGATCAAACGGAGCAGTTCCTCACTTTCACCAATACGGCGATGGCCTACCAGACGCTGGCGCGGATCAGCGGCGGCATGGCGCTGACGAATAGCCAGAACTTCGATGTTGCGTTTCAGACCGTCGCCGACGACCTCAATTCGTACTACTCCCTCGGGTTCAAGCCATCGACCGGCGCGGACAACGCACGGCGCAACCTCGTCGTCAAAACGAAGAACGCGCAGTACAACGTCCGGACGCGTGAGACGTACGCCACGAAGTCGACCGAGGACGAGATGAGCGCGCGCGTCATCGCGAACATCAACAACTCCGATCCGCGCGGCACGTGGAAGATCGAGCTTCACCCGGGCACTCCGGAGCAGCAGGGGAACGCCTATCGCGTTCCCATCGAGATCTCGATCGCGCCGACGATCACGCTGCTGCCGCAGAACGCCGATCTCGCCGGCGGCTTCACGGTCTACATCGTCGTCGGCAGCGGCGGCAGGACGTCGAAGGTGATCAAGAGCCCGCATCCGGTGAAGATCCCCGCCGAGGTCGAGGAGGAGTTCCGCATGACGCCGATGACCTACAAAACCGTGATCCTGATGACGCGCGGCGAGAACATCCTCTCCACCGGCATCCTCGATCAGACCAGCAACAACAGCGGCTTCGCGCGTGCGACGGTGACGATTCCGTAGTGGCGCATCACATTCCAGAATCGGCGGTCTCAACAGCCCGGCACACGGCACGTATCGTGCGTATTATTTGAGTCATGAGAACCCTTGCGATTGCCATCCTCATTCTCGCCAGCAGCGCTGCCTACGCGCAGCAGAGCATTCCGCCTGCGCCTGCTCTTCCGCCGCCCCAGCCCGGACCAGTCCTTCAGGCCGCCACCCCTGATGATGCGGCCACCCGGCTCGACGTCGAGATCGGTGCCATCCGCATGACCACCCACAGCGGCCGGTACACCATGGCGTACCTGCCGTTCCTCGCGCCGCTTCAGGGCACCGCCTTCCGGCCGAGCAGGGAGATGCCGAACGCCCTTGCGCTCACCAACACGACGATCCCGCAGAAGCCGTACGTCCAGCGTTCTGCGGTTATCAGCAAGCGTTAACCGTTTTTTGTAACCTTTTCCGGTCGAGCCGCGTCACAATGGACATGACGATGCCACGCGTAACGCTGCTCCTCATCCTCTTCGCCATCGCGATGCCGCTCGCCGCCGACGAGCCCAGGCCCAAGCCCGACTACTCCGCCGACGCGATGTTCCGCTTCGCGCACGATTTCGTCGAGCATCGCTCCGCCATCATGGACTTCGACCTCGGCAACCTCGGCGCCATCGACATCTACAAGTACGGCGTCCACACCCGTTTCAACTACCTTCCCTTGCTGGCCCCCCTCATCGGCACGCGCCTCGTGGACGTGGCGACGGTCCCGAACGCATTCACGCTCACGAATACCCGGATCGCCCGCTCTATGCCCTACATGCCCGACGACGCCACGTTGTCCCCCGGCGCGAAGCGCGAGCTCAAGCGCGTGCTGAAGATCATCGCGAAGGAGAAGGTCGCGGAGAAGGAGTAGGGTTGTTTGGGGGCTGCGGATTTCCGGGAGAGGTCCCCGCATACGCCTGACCTTCGCGAGCGCCAACATTCGGGGCGGGACGCCCCCGAATGCCGCGGGCGGAGACGCCCGCACTCCTCACAACGACGCAGAGGAGTGCGGACGTCTCGTCCGCGGGCACTCGGGCGTCCCCGCCCGAGTGCTTGTTCACGAGCAAACAAGCGTGCCGAGCGACCCATGGGCATCTCCCGTCCCCTTCTTCCCGGATCTGGCAGTCAACGGCCCGATCCGTATGCAGCAGATGAAGGATCTTCGCGAGTCCGTACGGTAAGCGTCTGCGCTTTCAACACTTTGGGGATCCGGTTTCGTGAGTTGCGTCACCTCCGGGTGTACGACGGGGAGTAGAATTACTTTCCCTTTGTTACGGGTACCAACGTCGGGCCAAGTCAATCAGGAGAACCCATGAAGCAGCCGTTTTCGTCGCTGGTTCGCAGCGTTGGTATTTTTGTGTTGGCTGCGGGACTCTGCGGCGCTCTTTCCGCAGCCACCGTCAGCAAGCTCAACGATGATGTGCTCTCGCCTCTGAGAGACAACGTCGGGGCGAAGCAGATCCACCTGAGCAGCGTTCCGCTCTACGCGCACGGCACGGTGAAGATCGATCTCGAGGAGTTTCAGGTTTGGGCGCCGGATGGGAAAGTCATCGTCGACGATGGCAAGAGCGTCACGTATCTCGATCCTCCGCCGATGCGCTTCTTCCGAGGCATGGTCAACGGCGACCCCGAGTCGTTCGCATACTTTTCGGTCGATGGCACGACGGGGGCGATCAGCGGACTGATCGCCACGCGCGATGGCAAGTTCGCGATCGACGCATCGCGGCGCCCGGCACCGCTGAAGCACGTTCGCGCTATCGACGGCGACTTCGATTACTTCCTGACGGCGATGGACGAGAGCGACGAGACGCCGATGACAGGCCGGACCTGGACGTGCGGCGTGGAGAACCTGCCTGAACTACCGCGGATCAACAGACGGATTCTCGTGGCGACCGATGCGAGCGGCCACCATCTGATCGCCCAGGGCATTTCCGGCACACAGTCCTATGCAATCGCTGTCGAAGTTGAGACCGATGACGAGCTGTACGCAAATGCCGGCAACAGCGCCAGCGCAGTGACTACTCTCGTAACGAACCTGATCGGCGCAGTATCGACGATCTACAACCGCGATATCCACACAAACGTCGTCCTTCAGAATTTGCATACATACACGGGCGGCCCAGGCACCGATCCGTGGTTAGCGGCAAACGAGGGCACCGGCCTTACGGAGCTTGGAACCTACTACCACGCAAACCATCTCTCTCTGAAGAGATCCTCAGTTGTGATGCTGAGCGGCAAATCCACCTTTGGTGGGGTAGCTTGGGAAGGGTCCATCGGACAGGGTGATTTCTCTGATGGTGCCGGCGGATTTGGCGGCGCATACGCCTGGTGCGGATCGATCGGCAATTTCCAAGGGGCATTCACAAGTACGGTCCCCGACCCGAATTCCACAACGAATGGGACCTATGGGATGCCGCCAGGCGGCAACAACTACTGGCCGCTCGAGGAATTTGCCCACGAGCTTGGCCATAACCTGGCCGGGCATCACACCCACTGCGTTGCCATAACCAGCGCCGAAGCTTCCACTACGAACCACCCGACCCAACTCTTCGTCGATATGTGCCATACCGGCGAGATCGAGCAAGCCTCGCCGAATGGCGCGTGTGCTACTGGCCCGGACAGTACCTCCGCTCCTACAGAGAAGGGCACGATCATGAGCTACTGCCACAATGTGTTCGGCGTGGGCAGCGTTCCACAGAGCCGGTACACACTCGGGCAAGCGACCGAGGTCAGTCATCATGAATTGGATGACTACATGCTCAGATCAAACGGACCCCTTTCGCCGTACGGTAGCGGTGAGGACAACATCGTAACCGCCGTCGGCACGTTCTCGATGTCGACCATCACCGCCTCCTCGAGCGTTGCTGCCAATTCGACCGGCAACACAGCATCGGTCACTCCATCAAATGGCACGACGGTTACATACGCCTGGACGATCACAGGAGGCACGATTACCAGCGCAACCAACACTGCACCCATCACCTACACGGCCGGCGCGTCGGGCAGCGTGGTTCTTCGCGCCACGGCGTACAACACACGGGCAAACAACGGCTCTGGATTTCCATCCGGGACCGTAGGCGTAACAGACACCAAGACCGTGGCGATCATCACCGTCTCCCCGCCCACGAACGTCGTCGCGACCGCGCAAACGTCGACCAGCGTTCAGGTCACGTGGACGGCCGCTGCGGGCGCCACGAAATATGCAGTGTCGCGGTCGAGCAACAACAGCACTTTCAGCGCGGTGTCGTGCACGCCCACAGCTCAGCCCACATCCTCGCCATGCACTGACAATACCGCAGTCGCGGGCACCGCATACATGTACAAGGTCCAGTCCGTCGATTCCGGATCCAACCTTTCGGCGTTCAGCAACGGTGATCTTGCCACGACCGTGATCTTCACTGACTCCCTGGTGCAGAACACGACGAAAGTGAAGCTCATACACATGAGCGAGCTGCGGACGGCGATGACCGCCGTCTGCACCCTGGCGGCGAATCCGTCGCCCTGCAGCACAGCCTTCACCGACCCTAGCCTGACGACATCGACCAAGGTGAAGGTTCTGCACCTGACGGAACTGCGCGCGAAACTCAACGCCTCACGCACTGCCCTCGGATTGACCCCACAGTCGTACGCCGACGGATCGATCACGACGGCGACGACAATCAAGGCGGCGCAGATCAACGAACTGCGCCACGGCGTGCAATAGCGTTCGGAGCACGGGGGTCGGTTTTCGGGGGTCGGGAGTCGGAGCGGTCCATCGAAGGTCTCTCGTCCACTTGCATCCATCGCATGGGGCGGGCCGCATGCGGGACCTGTAGAATGCGCTCGCGGCTGCCTTTCGGGCCGTGAGTGAGCATCGGATCCGTTGCCCGCTCTCCGACGTTCGCACCCTTCAGGAAACTTCTGACGTTCCAATGCGTCTCACTATTGACTATGAACCGAAAAACGATCGTACAGACCGCTGCACTCATCGTCGCGGGGATCATCCTCGCACTCGTCGCTAACGCCTTTGCCTCGCGAGACCGCAAGCTCGGGCTCGTGGGCTCGTACCCGAACGCGCTGACCCTTCCGCCGCACGAGATGGCCGTGTTTCATTCGCAGGCCGCGACGGAGACCAGCCCACCCGCCATGATGGCCCCGAGCGTGACCACTGCCGCGCCAGGGCAGACGCCCGCTTCGACGACGGTGCCAGGCACGACAAAGCAGCCGGCCGCCACCGCTGCTATCGAGACGGTCGGACTGAATCCTGCGGCAAAAAACCCGGCCGCAAAGACTCCCTCCTCTCTGCCGCCGGCGACAGCCTCCGCTCCCCCACTCCCCACTCCCACGAACACTCCCCCCGACGACGATCCAATCAAGCGCTTCCCCCCGCATCCCGACAAACCGTACGTCGAGGTCACCTTCGCCGATGTGAACTGGCTGCACGGCAAGAAGGTTCTCTTCCTCGATGCCCGGCGCACCTCGGTCTACGAACAGGGCCACATCACCGGGGCGCGGCCTTACTCGGTATGGGAGTCCGACATCGATGACAAAGTGCGCAAGCTGTTCGACGAGCGCGGCGATCCGCAATCGCAGTCGCTGCCGATCGTCATCTACTGCAGCGGCGGCGACTGCGAGGATTCGCACATGCTGGCGCAGAAACTGTGGGGCATTCAGTTCAACGACATCTACGTCTACAAGGACGGCTTCCCCGATTGGCAGCAGCGCGGCGGACCGGTCCACACGGGAGCGAACCCGTGAAGCGCCTGCTCACACATCCCTGGCTCACCATCCGCGTCCAGATTGCGCTCGGCGCGATCTTCGTCATCGCAGCCTGGCCGAAGATCGCCGATCCCCCCTCGTTCGCGCACATGATCTACAACTACCGGCTCGTGCCGTCGTCGCTGATCAACATCAGCTCGCTGGTGATGCCATGGATCGAGATGCTGGCAGGCCTCGCCCTCATCCTCGGCATCTGGAAGTCCGCCGCGCGGAACGTGATCATCGCTCTCCTGGCGGTCTTCATCGTAGCCATTTCCATCAACCTCATGCGCGACAACGCCATCGACTGCGGATGCTTCAATGTCGCCGACCGGGGAAAGTCACACGAGCAACGCATCTTCGACATGAAAGTCGACGTCGCCCGCGACCTGGGGATGTTGCTTTTGGCGGCGCAGCTCGTTTACGCGAGCAAGCGCGAACGAGGAATTGACAATTGATAATTGACAATTGACAACGAAAGACGACGGAGAATTGGACAACTGTCAACGAGACCACGGAACGCAATGAAGAATTGACAGACAGCGTGACGTCGTCACGCTGACGATTGCGAGCAACGCCTGCATCGTTGTCAATTGTCAATTGTCAATTGTCAATTAAGGAGCAACCATGGCCAACGTCGTCAGGGAGAAATCGTTCGCCTTCGCCGTGAGGATCGTCAAGGTGTGCAGGCAATTGTCGGAACAGCGCGAGTGGGTCCTGTCGAAACAGTTACTCCGCTCCGGGACGGCGATTGGCGCGATGGTTCGAGAAGCCGAACAGGCCGAGAGCAAACCGGACTTCATCCACAAGTTGGCTATCGCGCTGAAAGAAGCCAACGAAACCGAGTACTGGCTGCTTCTTCTTCAGAGCACGGACTACCTGGAGGCGGCACAGTTCGAGTCACTGCACCGAGACACCCTCGAGCTTCTAAAACTTCTGACCAGCATCATCAAATCGTCGAGGCAGCGACCGAAGCCGTGAGCCCGTCAATTGACAATTGATAATTGACAATTGACAACGAAGACTCCGCCGATTGTTGGTTGAAGGGTGTGAGCCAAAAGCCTAACGACGCCGCGACCGAAGACGTGATCGCGGCCGTCGTTGTCAATTGTCAATTATCAATTGTCAATTGCCTTTCACTTCATACGTCAGCCCTTTTTCACGCCACGGGTGCGGAGGGAAGGCTCGATGCGCAGCGCGCCCGTGAGTGCGGCCGTGTCGTTGCCGCTCTTCACCATCACGACCAGCGATCCGGCCGGCGTCGATGCATCGATCTGGAATGTAGCGCTGACGTAGTTGCCGGCCCACTTGAAATCGGAGATGCGATGGAAGCCGGAGCTCGGCACGTCGAACGTGGTCATCCCGCTGATGAATCCGTCGCCGCCGACGCCGAGGGTCGTCGTGCTGCCTGCGTGAAGAATTGCCGGCATGGCCTGGAGCGAGGCACTGTCGGAGCCGGGAGCCCATGCACCGATCCACTTCGGATTCAGCGTGACCACTCCGGAGCCATTCACACTGATGTTTCCGTAGATGTGGCCGCTTTCGACGCGGAGAGGGCCGCCGTCAGCGTAATGCGTCGGAAAGGATGTCACCTTTGCGCTTTGCCAGAAGCCGGCAAGATTCTGCACATTGAATGGTCCGTCGAGCGGCTCCGCGTAGATGCGGTAGGTGCCGTCGGGAATGCCGGGAAGAGTGAAGTTGCCGGCCTTATCCGACAGTGCCGTGGCGACCGCCTGGCCCTGATCGTTCACGGCCACGACCTGCGCCGCGAAAATGCCGCCGCTGTCGCCGTAGACCCGCCCTTCGAGCGTGCCACCCGCCGCCGGTCTCGCTTTGGCGTAGGCCGAGGAGATGGCGATGCGGTCATCGCTGTCGAGAGTCACCGCATTGGCTCCGGTTCCGACGTAGGGGTACATGATCGATGACAGTACGGCCGAATGGTCGAGCCCGAGGATGTGACCCATCTCGTGCTCGACGAGCTGCTGCACGTTGTAGCCGCCGGAGACAGCCGACGGATCGATCTGCATGTCGGATTCGATGATGCGGCCCTCGTCGTCATACCAGTTCGTCGTCAGAGCGATGAACTTCTGATCGGCGAAAAGATCGTCGGCCATGGAGACGGTGTTGTGGCCGTCCTTGCCGGCGCTGGCGCCGTCGACGGTGCCGAGCGACTGAAAGCCGAGGTTCGTGTCGGGAATGGCAGACCAATCCTTCGCTGCGCGATCAAGCATCGCTGCGACCTGCGGGACGGCCTGAACGACGCGCCGATCGATCGCATAGCGAATCGGGAAGGAGCTGTCAGGCCATGCCACCGGGATGAGAACCCCGTTGTTGTAGTACGTGAGGCGCGCTGCGCCGAACGCTGGAGCGGCAAGCGCCCCTGCGAGTACGAGGAGGAGAAGGTTCCGATGGAGGGACATGGCTGAGCGGCTGAAGTGCAACGTGAGTGCCATTGTAATAACTATTTGTGCGGGTGTCGAGTTTCGGGGGTCGGGGGTCGGAGAAAGCGCCTCCCGAGCTACGCGATGAGCTTCGCGAGCTCGCTGTCGAGCTTGGCAATTGCGTAGTCGCCAGCTACCTCTGCGAGCCACGATTTTTGTTTCACGCGGAGACGCGGAGATCGCGGAGATCCTCTCCGCCCCCCCGAATCCCGACCCCCTCACAGAATCGCGATCAAATCGATCTCGACCAATGCACCTTTTGGCAACTGCGCCACGCCTACGGTCGAGCGGGCCGGTTTCGTGTTGCCGAAGTACGACGCGTAGATCTCGTTGAGTGTGGCGAAGTTTGCGAGGTCCGTCAGGTAGACCGTGGCCTTGGCCACGCTGCTGAAGTTGGCTCCGGCGGCGGCGAGCACCGCTTTCAGGTTCTCGAATACGCGGTGTACCTGCGCGGCGAAATCGCCTTCGACGAGGTTGCCGGTTGCGGGATCGAGGGCGATCTGCCCCGACGTGTAGAGAATTTTGCCGCTTTTGATGGCCTGCGAATACGGGCCGATGGCCTTTGGTGCTGCGTCTGTTGCGATGATCTCCATGGTTGCTCCTTCTCGAACGTCTTGCCGGTAGGGCGTGCCAGTATAATCGCGGCACTTTTCACGGAGAACACACGGCGCATGGCAACGTACCTCGGCAATTCATCGCTCTCTTCTGCGGTGAAGGATCGCGTTCTCTCGACATTCCAGCAAGCCGTCACCCTCTACAAACAGGGACGCATCGACGAGGTCGTGCAGGGCTGCGGTCTGATTCTGCGGATGGATCCGATGTTCGATCCGGCAAAGAAGCTGCTGGAGAAGGCGAAGAATCCGTCTGCACCGATCGACGTCGATGCCCTCATTCCTGCCGACAGCGGTTCGGAGGCTCTGCGCGAGGCGCGCGCCGCGCTCGCCGCTCGTGATTTCCAGCAGGCCAGCAATCTCACCGCCGAGCTCCTGCGCGACGACTTCACGAACGAAGAGGCGCGCGAGATCAACGATACGGCGCGCGAGAAGTTGGAAGCTGCGCCGTTCGTCGACCAATTCGTCCGCAAGGCCGAAGCGTTCGCCCGCCAGGGAAATCTGTCCGCCGCGCGCATGGAGCTGGAGAAGGCTCGTGCCCTCGACGGCGATCACCCCGATATCAAGCCGGTGCTGGACTCACTGACGCCGAGCCCGTCGAGCTCCGCCGCATCGTTCAGTTCCGGTCCCAGTCCCTCATTCGTGGTCGATGCACCAGCGCCGGCGCCGGCCGCGCGCGGCGCCGCACAAGCCGCCGACTTCGGTTTCACGTTCGAAGAAGAGAAGGCCAGCGGACCCGATCTCTCCTTCGACGCCTTCTCGTTCGACGCGCCCACCCCGGCAGCTCCTGCCGCGCCAGCCGCTCCCCCGCCGGAATCATCGCCGTTTGGAAGCGGTGGGTTCTCATTCGACACACCTTCCGCGGGAACCGGCGGGTTCGATTTCTCTACCGCAACCGTGGCATCGGGAGACGATCAGCGAAAAGTCCAGCAATACCTCGCCGACGGTGACCGCGCCGCAGCGTCCGGCGATTACCAGCAGGCCATCGATCTCTGGTCGCGCATTTTTCTCATCGACGTTACGAACGACGAAGCCTCGCAGCGGATCGAGAGCGCGAAGGCGAAGCGGCGCGATCTCGATACCAAGGTGGAGGCGCTCATCTCCGCGGGCGAGACGGCATTCGGACGTGACAACGAGACCGCGCGCGCGAGGTTCTCGGAAGCGATTCGCCTCGATCCTTCCAACCTCACGGCACACGACTATCTGGAAAAGTTGTCCAGCAAAGTCTCCGGTCGAGCCACCAGTAGCTTCGAGACGCCGGTGGCCCCTTCGCCGTCGTCCGACCGCGGCATTTTCGACGACGAGATCGCCCTGAGCGGCTCCTACGATTCGCTCAAACCGCCGGACCCGGGCTCTGCAAAGAAGCCTGTCAAACCGAAGGCGGAGGTTTCTCAGACTCCCACAAAGCGCGGCTCATCGATGGGCGTGATCGCCACCATCGCCGCCGTCGTGATCGCCGCCGCCCTCGGGTGGTTCGTCTGGTCGAAGTACGTGGCCAAGCCGGCCTACGATCCTTCGCTCACCGAGGCGACGATGCATCAGGCGCAGGCACTGGCCAAACGCGGCCACTACGATGAGGCGATCGCCAAGCTCCAGGATGTGAAGCCCGCGGACCCGCAGCACGACAAGGCGCTGGAGATGATCGCCGACCTGCAGCACAAGAAAGCGCAGGCCGCGGAAATGGTCAACGGCCGTCCTGCCGCGCAGGTGTACGACGAGAGCATCGTGGCCGGCCGCGCGGCGTACGACGCGCACGACTTCGACACCGCCAAGAAGGCGTTCGACACCGCGGCGCGGATCAAACCGCTGCCACCCGACGTAAAACCGATCTACGACGCGGCATCGGAGCAGTCCGCCAGACTCGAAGGAGCGCGGGCGCTCTTTGCCGATCAGAAGTATCAGGAGACGATTGCCACTCTCAATCCGCTCCTGCAGGCCGATCCGCAGAACCAATCGATCCGCCGCATGCTCGTGGGCGCACACTTCAACCTCGGTGCGGCGGCCCTGCAGGAAGAACGCGTTCCGGACGCGATCCGCGAGTTCGATGAAGTGCTGAAGAACGACCCGAATGACTCGATGGCGAAGCGGAGTAAGGAGCTTGCCGAGCGCTATTCCGGCCAGCCAAAAGACCTTTTGTATAAGATTTACGTAAAATACCTGCCGTTGCGAAACGTGACGTAGGCGGAATCCGGCGCGCGAGCCTGAGATCGCGCCCGCGATCGGGAGGGTGTGATGCGATTCGATGAGATCGAGCTGCAGTCCGTGACCTTGGATGCCGATTCGTCCGCAACCGCACCGCCGCAGCCTTCATCAGTCTCATCGTTCTTCCGGCGCGCGGCAGCGCTGCTCATCGATCTCTCGCTCTTTGCCGCGCTGGGAATGGCCCTGTCGCCACTCTTACCGTCGTCGATGAGTGCGATCTCGATCGCGTCGCTGGCCGGCTTTCTCATCATCGTCGCGTTCTACTACTTCGCCGGGACACGAGCGCTGTGGGGCCGGACGATCGGCGGTGCGATCTTCGACGTTCGCGCGGTACGAACCCGGCGCGCGGCGCACCGATAGACTGCAAATCTCTCCTTCTCTGAACCACTCGATAAGAGGGGGAGAAACGGGTCAGCGGAGGCGGATCCGCAATCCCTACTGGCTGGTGTTCGGAGAGATGTGCACCGCGGCGATGCGGTTCTGCGCATCGAAGGCGACGCGAAATGCCAGAGGAGATTTGTCGCAGACCGCGATCACATCAATGATCCGGTATGGCGGCTCGACTCGTTCGCGCACTTCGGTGATGGACTGGAGCTTCCCGAACGTGATCAGGAGCTTGTTCTTCAGATCCGCGAGATTCGGCGGCGTCAACTGCTTGCGCATCGTGTCGTCGAAATGTTTCGTGGCCTCGTCCACGCGGCCCGCTTCGACGTTTGCGAGCAGCTCCCGCGCCATGGTCTCGAGTGCCGCATCGACCGGCGGCGGCAGAATCGGGTTGAAGTAGACCGCCCCGATCTTGTTCTCGATGTCGAACACGACGCGCACGGAGACCGGCGCCTTCTCGAATTTCGCAACCAGTTCGACGACGCGAAAGCCATCCTTGGTGAGATGGTGCACCGCTGTGACCGACTGGAACGTCCCCACTTTGGCGTTCAGATCATCCTTCACCCGCGCCAGGAGCTCCGGGGTGATCTGCGGACGCAGCGCGTCATTGAATTCCGCCGCGGCAGCAACGAAGCGGCTGGCAATGAAGTTCGAGAGCATCGCCCGCGCCGACTGCTCCTGCACCGAAGCCAGCTTCGGCGTGGCGTTGATGGCGAAGAACGTGGACAGCAGTAGCGAGGCAAGAAGAGGCACGGGCAATATTTCTCCGGTCGGATTGGCGTTGGTGCGGCGACAGCAGCCGCTATGGTACCAGCGCCATTCGACCAGGAGACTCTTGCTGGCCGCGTTTCAAGCCTCTTGAGGTTTGTACCCCAACCCTCCAGTCGCTCGAAGTTCGTAGAGGGCTTTTGCGTTGCCTCAAACCGTCGCGCCCTTGATTGCGCCGGCCTTCTCCCCAATCGCCTTCGCGAATGCCGAGATGGTTCCGAACTGAACGGCGAACGGCGCGCGCGGGTTCTCCGATTTCTCGTCATAGTTGCCACAGATCTCGTTGACGACGTGACGCCCGAGGGCGCGGTAGCTCTCGAATTGCGACTCGCTGAAGAATTGATCGGCCGTCGTCTCGTGCGGAAAGTCCGCCGACTCGGTGGCGTAGTTGTAAACGTCTTTTGGAAAGTAGGTCTCCGAATAGAGGCCGGCCTTGAGGTAGACGAGTGTGCCGTCTTTCTCGGTCTTGTTGCCGTCGATGGCGCTGTAGCGGATTGCCGCCGTCGCTACGTAGCGCCCCTCGGGGAACGCACTGTCGGGAGTGCGCGGAAACATGAACATCTGTTTGATGTCGATCGGTACGCCGAGGTCCGTGCGGATTTTGCGGATGGCATTGCCAAGGTCTTCGAAGGTGAACTTCGGATCGCATCCACCGTCGCTGACGACGATGTAACGGCAACGGCGCAGAACCATTTCGTAGATGCCGAGGTTCTCGAAGTGGCCGCCGTCGGAAAGGTAGACGAGGGAGGACTGGTCGTTCGACATGCCGGTCAGCTCGAGTGCGAGCGGATGAAGGTTCGATTTCGGATGCGCGAGGTCGTACGAGTTTTTTCCAGCCGTGCCGGGGTTGCCCAGCCACGAGCCCAGCCGGACGTTGAGAAGCGTGAGCAGGAACGCCATGGCCGGTGAGGAGTGATAGCCCTGATTCGGACTGGCGGCCGCGCCGGAGATGGTGACCGCCGTGCCGAGCGAAATCCCATCCGTTCCACCGTACTCGCGTGAGTTGCGATAGCCGACGTAGAAGCTGCCGGAATGTAGCGGCGAGACGGTGAAGGACTCGGCCTTGCGCTGCTGCCACGCGAGCTTTTCGCCGGCTGTGAGGTTGAGCGCCGTGTTGATGACGTGCAGCGGCGCAGACTGCCGCGGGCGCAGCGAAGTCTTGAAGGTTTCGGTCAGAGCGCGGCGGTTCGCCCGCATTCTTGCCGCGGGCGTGTCGATCCCTTCCGGCTCGGCGAGCTTCACTTCGACGAGGATGCGGTTGAGATCCTGAATCAGCGAATTGGTCAGAGCGGCATCCACGATGTGTTTGTCCTCGATCCAGTTCCTTGTCTGGTTGTCGAGCGCGTTCCAGATCTCCTGCTCGACACCGGCCTTCACGGCGTTCTTCTGAAGCTGGACCACGAAGGCCGCGGGGTTACTGAAGCTGGTCGGCCAGATCAGGTCCGGATGCAGCTCGTACATCTGCAGGTTGTCGTGCGGATCGAAGCCGGTAAAGGCATCGGGCTCGCGGTGGTAACGCGATGCGCCGAGGTACGCGCGAATGATCCGGTTGCGATACAAGGCGTGCATCGAGAAACGGTTCACGCCGATCAGGAACGAGAGCCCGAAGGCAACGAGCGCGACGCCGGCGATGCATCCGAGGATCGTCCAGTCAGTGCCGTGGACGTTCTTGAGGTGCTCGATGCCGTTGACCGTTGCGATCGAGAGGTACGGCGTCTTCTCGGTCTCGTACTTCGTCTCGAGCTTCGATCCGGTGGCCGTGGTGGCGGTCTGCGAATAGGTCGCGGTCGACTGGAACTGCTCCGACCACTCCTTGATCACCGGCACCTTGTCGCCGCGAATGAGCTGGATCAGCGCAGTGGTGCCGAGCGAGATCGCCGCGAGAAGCACGACGACGAAAAGCGGCACAGCAAGCGCGGAAATGATGCCGCTCGCAGCCGCGGTCTTGCTGCCTTTTTCCTTTCCTTTTTCTTTGTCACTGGCGGGCGTCTTCGCGCTGAAGCCGGCCAGCCCGGCGATCAGACCCGAAACTCCGCCGATCGAGCTGAGGATCACCGGCGCGCGATACAGGAACACGGGACCGAAGACCGAAATGGCGCTGCCGGCGGCGAGGAAGAACGCGCTCATCAGGAGGAACGCTCCCGCGCGGCCCCACCACTCGCGGTCGTAGTCTTCGTTGAACTTGCTGGAGATGCCGACGAAGACCGTGGCCTGCATGAAGAAGACGAGAAGAACCAGCGGCACGCTGAAGCAGACGTACAACTCCGAGACCGGCACGCTCGAGAGCCAACCGCGCAGGAACGGTGGCAGCGGCGTCAGGTCCGGCACCTCGGCGAGCGGCTGATCGAACACTTTATGAGCGAGCAGATAGAGCAGCCCAGCCGCAGTCGCGACTCCGAGCGTTGCGCCAGCGAGCTCCGTCGCCGGCTTCTTCCAAGGGCTGTGTCGCCGCAAACGTTCATGCCGGTCGACGGCCGTCGTGCGCGAATAGCGGATGTAATAGATCCCGCTGGGCAACAGGGTCATGGCGCCGATCGCCCACAACGCCCACGGCCAGTCAGCCCTGATCTTTTCCCACGGTTCGCCTGCGGCCTGCGCCCAATAAAGACTCATCGCGGTGGCCGCGACGACGAGAGCAACGATGCAGACGAGGAAACCGCCGTTCGTCGATATCCAGCGAAAGAACTTCGCACCGGCGAAGCGGCCATGCACCGTAGGACGTGTCATGCCGAGGAACCCGAATCCAATCGCGAGTGCGGCGACCATGACGGTGAGCAGAGTCGGCTGCCGGTACGAAACATCGTGCCGCAGCAGCAGCGAGAAGAGCCGCGGAATCGCCAGCGCGGCGGCGAGCAGCGGCACGAGCACGAGCAGATTCAGCGTCAGATTCCGGATGTACAGCGCCGCCATCGTCCACGTGTCGCCCGAGGTCAGTCCGAGCTGCGGGCTCAGGTAGTTGCTGTACTCGCGCAGATGGCGGACCGGTTTCGGCTCGGGATCGGTCTTCGTCAGAGGGAGATCGCGTTTGACAATCGTGTCCCTCTCACCATCGGTTGTCTTCGGCTCTTCCTTGGGCCAGATGCCGGCTACCGCGGTGTCGGCGCGCACGAGGTCCGATTGCACGCCGCTGATGCCTGACGTATGCCGGCGCGCCCAGGAGGAGAGCCAGCTCCCGATGTAGCCTCCGCCGGAAACGGTGGAGAGGTAGTCGAACTTGTCGAGGATGCCGGCGCCCGCAAGACCCTGCAGAACGCCGAGCGCAAACGTCGCGCTGCGGATACCGCCGCCGGAGATGCTGAGCGCGGTCCGCGCATTCTGATCCTCGCGATCGTGGAGCTTGGCGTAGAGATGTGCCAGGCGAACGTCGCGCAGTTGGCGAACAGCGCCGGTGAATGCGGCATCGATGATGCGGCGATTGATCTCCTGCTTACGATCGCCGGTCACGCCGCGCGTGTAGTCGTCGTAGCCGGCGATCATCGACTTGCCGGAGTCGGTCAGCGCGCGCGAGTTGCACAGCTTCTCCATCGGTCCGTTGACGACGAGATCATTGAGCGCCGCGACGACGCCGTTCACCGGCTCGATCTTGCAGTCCTGGAGGACGGCTCTCGCCCACCCTTCGTCGAGCAGATCCTCATCGCGGTATCGGGCACCGGTTTGGGGCCGGTCGATCGACCCGTACATCGATGCGTACTCTTCTTCGAGCACTTCGTGCACTTCGAGGGGAAGCGTGGGCATGGATCCTCCTCAAGACTCGCGATGAAAGATCTGGGTAGCTGCAATTATAGACGGAATGGTGCGGAAAAGTTCCGTCAATCCAGACTGGGCCTCGGATCTTTTGCGCTGGCCTTCCCCGCTTCGATCCAGCCGAGGCGGGTGATCAGTGAGCCGAGGAGCGCTGAGGCCGCGGCCACGCGGCGGGCGCGCTTCGAGCGGATGCCGAGGAGGCGAAGTGCGAGCGGAAGGGGTCCGGAGAAGAAGCCGCCGATACGGATCGTGGCGCCGGTCGCACCGTGGCGCAGCGGCTCCCAGGCGATGCTCCTGTCGGACTCGATCTCAACGCCCATCGATGTCTCAGCGATCGCGGCGGCGAGGCCGAGCACGTTGAGCGCTCGGGCATCGTGACCGCGAAGCTCGAGGACCGCAGTCGCGGACGCCAGGGCGGACGCGCCGAAATGAACCGGCAGCGTGCGGGCATGCGCGGCCCACACCGGGATCGCGGTCGCGCCAAGGAGCACGCCGGTGTAGGTGGACATGACCACGCCGGAGAGTGCGGCGACGAACGCGGCGGCATCGCCGATGCGTGTCAGACCGAGCTCTTCTCCGATCGCCGCTGCGGCGCTGGCGGTGCCAAACAGTGACAACGTCCAGGCACCGACCGACATCGGCGACTGCGGCTTGAAGACGCGGAGCATGTTGAGGAAACGTTCCGGCCTGCCGAGGTCGAGGATGAGCAGAGGGCCGGAAGCGGCTGCGCCGATTGCGGCGATCCAGCGAGCGTCGCGCACGAGCTCGCGCGGGGCTCCGCTCAGTTGCGCTGCGAGCGCGAGGACCGAGGTTGCGCCGGCGGTGCCTCCGACGAAGAAGTAGACAGGCACTTCCCACGTCCACACCGGCGGCTTGACGATCGGAAGTCCGTAGTAGCCATGTTCCGCATCCGCCTCGGGGAATGGCGATCCGGACGGGCGGACACCTTTCGCGTCGAGTTGTCCGAGGGCGGCTTGTTCGCGGATCTCGTCGAGGCGCTTTTCCGTCGCGTTGTCCGGAACACGCGGCGGTTTCATCGCGCACCTCGGCGGCGGGACGCCGCCGGGCCAGCCGGCGGGACGCCAGCGTTCCTTGCGCTGAGTGAGAACGCTGCGATCGACGCCGCAATCATCACGCCGGCAGCGACTGCGTCGGCGCTCCATGATTGCTTCAACAGGCGCGTTGGCACCTCGGGACTTCTCGGCAAGTTGTAGGCGCGCGGATCGCCGCGCACGATGAAGAAGGCGTGCGCTCCGCCGACGCTCGTCTCTTTCGGATTCCAGATCGTGGCGTCGTTCATCCCCGCTGCGTGAAGTTGCGCGATCCGCCGATCGGCGGCGGCTTCCAGCTCATCGAGCTTGCCGAACAGGATCGATCCGGTCGGACACGCTTTCGCGCACGCCGGCTCCGCACCCGCTTTCTGCCGGTCGTAGCAGAACGTGCATTTGAACGCGCGGCCATCGCCGGGACGCCGGTCGATGACGCCAAACGGACACGACACGACGCAATAGCCGCAGCCGTTGCAGATGTCGGGCTGCACGAAGACGCTGCCGAATTCGGTACGCACGATCGAGCCGGTCGGACACGCTTCGAGGCATCCGGCGTTCTCGCAGTGCTTGCAGACATCGGACGAAAACTCCCACGTCATCCGCTCGGCAGAGTTTCCTCCGCAGCCGACTTGCGGCGGACGCTCGACGAACTTGACGTGACGGTACGTCGAGTGGCCGAGCGCGAGCGTGTTGTCGTACGAAAGCCCGCTCCAGACAAAGCCGTCGTCGGGGACGTCGTTCCATTCCTTGCACGCCACCTCGCACGCTTTGCAGCCGATGCAAAGGGTCGAATCGGTGAGGAAACCGGTGACGGCCATGCGAAAGCGAGCTTATCGCATTCGAAATGAGCGCCGACGCATCAGCGATTCTGCGGCCGCCGTCGTGGCAGACTGATGCTCTGCGCGACAATCACCGACGTTGCGTTTCCAACGGCCCGTGAATAGATGAACGTGAAACGGTCCGAGGGATCGACGACAAAATCTCCGGTACCGATCTGCGGAACATCGATCGTGTCGAGTGCGACGCCCGCCGACGACGTCAGCGCGACCCGGCCTCCCGCCAGTGCAGCGAATCCCTCGGCTATCGCGTGGCTTCGAATGCGCGTTACACGAGTTGGCCACGCGAAGTCGATGACCTTGCCCAGTTGTTTACCGCTGGAATCGAAGAGCGCTTGCCGCAGGATGTTGCCCGGCCGGCCCCACGACGCGAGCACGCGATCTCCGTTGCTAGCCAACGACGGCAAACCAAGTGCGCCATCTACGGAGTCGAGCGTCAGCGGCGCCGAGGCCGCGCCACCGGCGCTGATCGAGGAGAGCTCGATGCGGTCGGCAAGCGGCTGTCCCGGAGCGGCCGACTCGCGCCACGTCAGGAAAAAGGACTTTCCGCTCCAGGCCACCGACGGCTCCGAGTGAACGGGAGTCGTTGTCGACACGGGCATGCTGCCTGAGGAGAGAACGCCACCATCGCTGTTGACGATTGCGAACTGGACGGCGCTCGGCGTCGCGATCGATCCCCAAGCCACCAGCCATTCCCTGCCATCGAACGCGGCTGATGGAGCGATCCCCGCCGTCAGCGGAAGCGTGGCGATGACGGCGTTCGTCGCGCCATCGACGATCGTCATGCGGATTTTCGGCGATTCCACCGCCCCCTCGGTCCACAGCACCATGGTTCGCGCGGCGCCAGCGGAAACAACCGGCGTGGTTTGATCGGCCGCAGTTGCGAAGACGACGCGATCGGCAAGCTTGGTTCCGTACTGTGTGAGCCCGCCGAGATGAACCTGAGAATGATTAGCGGCCTTGCTGTATTCGGCCCATACCGCGCTCACCGAGCCGTCGCTGCGGCGCTCCGCCGCAGGCGGAAGGGCATCGGAGATTCTGCGTCCGGCGGCGGCACCCGCGAGCGGCGTGTCGCTCAGCGGAGCAACGGCCGCGCGCATCACATCGCCGTCTGTCGAACGATCGGCCCACGTGAGGAAGGTCGTCGTCGAGGAGATCGAGATCGTCGCATCGTGTTGCCACTCGTTCGAGCAATGCGGTTCGAAGAACGCGTCGAGCGGCGAGGTGCAAACGACCGAACGAGTTGCGTCCGCTTTACGCTGCCACGCGGCTACTGTCCTGCCATCCCTCGACGCGGCGGAGGGAAGATCGATGTGACCACGTGCGAAGATCGCGGAGTTTGACAGCGTCCCATCCGCGAGTATGCGAGCCGAACGAAGATCGGACCGGTCGTCCCAGATCAAAGCGTACCCACCTGAGATTCCGGTGATGGCTGCGTGCGGTCCGTTCAGCAAAGCCGGCGTTCGCGTCTCGCCCGTCGCGGAAACCGGCTGGATCATGAGAGTTTGACCGGCTGCAGTAAACACCGCCGGCAAAACCATGAAGTCGGCGCCGGATGCAGCCGCGTAGAGTGGAACGCCTCCTGCGGACGTGAGCGAAATCGGCTGTGCATGAAGATCGCGATCAAGGAGCGCGACTCCCCGATTCCAAGTCACCAGATACTCGGAGCCGTTCCACGCAATCGTGGTCAGGTACGAATACGGGTTCACCTCAGACACAAGTGTCACTGGCAGAACGTCGATGAGCGAGCCGTCCTCGCGGACGCGCACGCCGACGACGGAAGGTGTCAGCAGCGAGCCGGTCGTCGAGCCTTCGATGCCCCAAACGATGAGGTATTCGTAACCGTTCCAGACGACCGAAGGGAACTCACCCTTTCCTATCACCGTCGGAAACGGCTGAAGAGGAACGCCGTCAGCACCGATCGCGGATAGGTAAATCGTGACTGGAGGTTCTAAAATCGAAGCCCAGTTTGGATTCGGCGACGCCTCCCACACCACGAGATATCCAGCGCCGCTGGAAGCCACCTTCGCACTCCGACGATAAGGCGCCGCGTCGAAAATCGGTGACGAGATTTGTATCTCCGTGGCCGCGCTCAAGGAGTGAAAGGCCGAGAGAAGGAGAACGACGATGACTGCCAGCCTTGGGATATGCACGTTGTTACGGATTATCGCCGAATTCAGTCGCTAAATCCGAAGTGCGCCGGCTCGCTCTTGCGCACGCTTCACGTCAGCGCTTTTGCTTCCACAATGCGAACGCGCTTAGCAGCCGATGCAAAGGGGTCGAGTCAGTGAGGAAGCCGGTCACGGCCATCGAGCAATGAGCCTATCGCATTCGCGACGGACGACCTCGGGTTGGCACGACCGATCGGATGAAGGCGCGGTACGTGTTGCCGAACGACTCGTCGGGAGTTGCATAACGGTTGTAAGCGATCGTGAAGCGGTCATCGCCGTTGACGAGAAAATCGGAGATGTAGGTCTGGGAGAGATCGATGGTGCCCCAGATCTTGCCGTCGAGCGAAGTCAGAACAATCCCCGTCGACACAAGCGTGGCAAACCCACTTGGAGACGGCCGGGAGCGCGTGCGATAGACCGCGGGCGACCACCGCACGGCCACGTTCGCAGCGACCCTCGTGCCTTGATCGTCGAGTAACGCCTGGCGAACCTCACCGCCATATCCGCCCCCCGAGAGTGCGGCCCATGTGACGAGCACCCGGTTGCCGTTCGCAGCCACCGATGGCGCGGAAAGACCCCACTCATTCCCGCCATCATCGAGGACCAATGGTGCCGACGCCTGCCAGCCGGCCTGGCCCGATTTCGCGATGCGTGATGTAACGATTCGGGAGCCCTGCGCCCCGTTATTTCTCAGTTCCGACCACGCGATCACGAAGCCACCGTTGACTCCTGTGACCGCCTCCACCTGCGTCGCGTACGACGGCTGGTCGATCGAGCCGGTCTGTAGGACGCGCCCGGCAAGATCGATGATCGTGTACTGAATCCCACCGGAGACCACGAGCCATTCGTTGCCGTCAAACGCAACCGCCTCGTCGAAGTCGTTGCCGACGATGACAACGGGCGGGGAGGAGAAGGGGCCTGTGATGCCCACAACGGTGGCAATCCATGGCGTGAGTCCGAGCGTTCCCTCCCGCCAGAGGACAAGGGCCCGGTTCCCTCCGAGCGAGATTCGCGGGTTGTTTTGATCGCCGCCGTCAGGAGCGACTGCTCGATCGGGCATAGCGACACCGCTCGGATCAAGTCCTCCGATCCGAATTTCACCAAGCCGCGTGGAGGGATTGATCTCGCTCCACACAGCCGTGACTCCGCCGTCCGCCCGGCGCTCCATAGACGGCGGCCCCTGCGCTGCGGCTGCCTCGGAGACGATTCTTCCCTCGCCGCTCGCCGCATGTGGCAGCGCATAACTCGGAACCACTTCGATGCGCACATCGTCGACCTCATCCGTGCGATCGCTCCACGCGAGCAGGTACGTTCCCAGCGCCGCGCCGATGGATGGATCGTGTTGACGGTTGTCGTTTTCTTCCGAGCAGACGGGTTGGGATTCGAGATCGAGGCGCGCTGTGCAAACGCGCGTGTTGTTGCTCGACGGACTATGCGGACTCTCGGTCCACGACGCCACCACCGCTCCGTTCGCAGCCGCCACGCGCTCGAACAACGTCGGTGATGTGGTCAAAGTGATCGGATGAAGTTCGGAGCCTGCACGCGCTGCCCGAAGACCCGTCCTGCTGCTCCAAAGCAGTTCGTAGCTGCCATCGACCGCCGTGAGCGACGCGGTCCATGCGGGCTCGATGTCGCGGGCTATCCCGGCCTCGCCCGCTGCTGAAATGGGAAGAAGGCGAAGCATATGCGGGCCGGGTAGCGGGTCGGGCAACGTCCCAGCGATGAGAAAGTCCGCGCCATCCGAGGCCACGCTCGTGGGCTGGCCGGCGGCCGAAATATCAATCCGGCGAATCTGCAGATCGGGGCTGATCAGCGCGGCGCCAACCGTGTAGCCGCTCCAGCAAACCAGATAGGAAGCCCCATTCCAGGCCACGGACGTGACGGAGGTGTAGGCATTCGTCTCATTCGCCACGACCACCTGCACCAGGTCGATCGGCGTTCCGTCTTCGGAGACGCGCACCATGGCCGCCACCGGAAGCGGAGTGACGGATCCGAATCGCGACCCACGCTCGCCCATGACCACCAGATACTCGCGCCCATTCCATGCAATCGACGGCGCCAAACCGTAGCCGATCACGGTAGGCACTGCCCGCAGCGGGCTGCCCGACTCATCGAACGCGCGGACCATGATCGTACCGGGCGGGTAGTACTCCATCGACCGCTCTTCCCATGCCACGAGATAGCCGTGGCCGCTGCTGGCTACCGCAGTGCCGAAGCGGAAGGCTGGAGTGTTCGAAGGGCCGAAACGTGGAGGCGCCAACGGGATTTCGACGGCGGCGACTGCGGCGGAGACAACAACGAAGAGAGCGATGAGGACGATGAAAGTAACCTGGGGCAAGCGGGACAGGGACATGCCTCGGATACGGCCTTCGGCCTCAATTCGTTTGCGTCATCGCGCGAAGCCGAGCTCTGCCGGCTCGCTCCTCCGCACGCTGCACGTCAGTGCTTTTGCTTCCATGATGCGCACGTTGGGCTCTTCGGAAATGGCCACGAGGTCGTTGACGACGTCGCCGCGCACGAGGCCGCGTCCGCCCCAGTGATACGGGAGGCCGACCTGATGCACGCGCTTGCCTTGCACATCGAGCGATGGCATGCGCCCGGTGACGAGCGCGCGCGCTTCGATCTCGCCGCGTGCCGTCGACACGATGACGTGATCACCGTTGATGACGCCGATGTGCGCCGCCAGCTCGGGCGAGAGCTCGGCGAAGAGCTCGGGCTGCAACTCGGCGAGATGCGCAAGCGTGCGGGACATGCCGCCGGCGGTGTGATGCTCGGTCAGGCGATAGGTCGTCAGCACGTACGGGAAGCGCGCGTCGGGCGACGTCGCGTAGGCGTTGTCGGGGCGCTCTTTGCGATCCGAGGCAGGATTCGTGAGCTGATCGGGATAGAGATCGTTGACGAGGTTCGATTCGAGCGGCTCGTAGTGCGCGGGGAGCGGTCCGTCCTTCAAGCCTGACGGGACGAAGAGCCAGCCGGCTCCGTCGGGATGCATGATGAATGGCGCGTCGCCGCGAAGCGCCGCATCGCCACCTTTCTCCTGATCGCCTTCGAAATCGGGGCGCTTGGTTTTCGTGAAGTCGGCGACGTCGTCGCCAGCCCACTCCCTTTTCGCTTCATCCCACCAGACGAGCTTCTTCCGCTCACTCCACGGCGTCCCGTCTGGCGCGGCAGAGGCGCGGTTGTAGAGGATGCGCCGGTCCATCGGCCAGGCGTAGCCCCACCCGTGCGCATACTTCCCTTTCGCCGCGCGGCCATTCGCTTTGTTCTCGCCGTCGTAGACGCCTGAGTAGATCCAGCAGCCGGATGCGGTCGATCCATCGGCCTTCAGTTCGCTGAAGTTCTTGATGGAGGAACGCGAAGAATGAAGGTTGAAGGATGAAGGATGAATGGAGCCGGCAGCTGCACGTTCATCCTTCGTCCTTCCGCCTTCATCCTTCATCCTTCCGCCTTCATCCTTCGTCCTTCCGCCTTCATCCTTCATCCTTCCGCCTTCATCCTTCCAGCCGTGTATCTCGCGCAGCACCGCATCGGCACTCGGCTCTTCGATCGCGCCATGGCACGGGTAGTCCCACGTCAGCGCGCGGAGTCCGGCATCGCGCGGCGCGTCGGTGGCCTTCTCCTTCAGCAGCCGGCCGAGGTGATAGATGAAGTGGAGCTCGCTGCGGGCGTCGCCGGGAGGATCGATGGCCTGCTCGCGCCATTGCAGAAGTCGTTGCGTGTTCGTGAACGTCCCTTCTTTCTCGACGTGCGACGCGGCGGGAAAAAGGAAGACTTCGGTCTCGATCTCTTCCGTCCGCAGCTCGCCGTTCGCGATCTCGGGGGAGTCGAGCCAGAACGTGGCCGTCTCCGTCTCGACGAGGTCGCGCACGACGAGCCACTTCAATTTCGATAACGCTCTTCGTTCCAGCCGCGCGTTGGGCGCGCCGACAGCCGGGTTCTGGCCCATCACGAACAGGCCCTCGAGCTTGCCGTCGGCCATGTCGAGCCAGTAGCCGAAGTGCGAGTGATCGCCGGTCAGCCTTGGCAGCCATTCGAAGCCGAAGTCGTTCTCTTTAGTCGCCGCGTCGCCGTAGTAAGCCTTGAGCAGCGACACGATGTACTTGTCGATGTTGTTCCACCATCCCGCCGGCGACTTGTGCGTCTTGATCCACGCAGCGAGACTGTTGTCGCCGTCCGCGCTGTGCTTCGGCATCGGCAGATAGCCGGGCAGGATGTCGAAGAGCGTGGGGATGTCGGTCGATCCCTGAATCGATGCGTGGCCGCGCAGCGCCATGATGCCGCCGCCCGGACGGCCGATGTTACCGAGGAGGAGCTGCAGGATCGCCGCGGCGCGAATGATCTGCACTCCCGACGAGTGCTGCGTCCAGCCAACCGCGTAACAGATCGCGCCGGTCTTCTCGCGTCCGGAAGCGCTGGTGAAGATGTCAGCCACTTCGAGGAAGCGCTCCCGCGGGATGCCACAGTTCTGCTCGACCATCTCCGGCGTGTAGCGCGCGAAGTGGCGCTTCAACACCTGGAAGACACATCGCGGATGTTGCAGCGTCGGATCGCGTTCCGGCTCCGCGCCTTCGTACATCCACGTTTTCGTGTCGTAGCTTCTTGTCTCCGGATCCCAGCCGCTGAAGAGGCCACCGAGGTCTTCGGTGTCGCGAAAGTCCTCGCGCAGAATCGTGGCGGCGTTCGTGTACGGGATGACGTACTCGCGAAAGTAGCGCTCGTTGCTGAGCGTGTAGTTGATCATCGCGCCGAGGAAGACGATGTCGCTTCCTGCGCGAAGAGGCAGCCAGTAATCCGCCATCGCCGAGGTGCGGTTGAAACGCGGATCGACGTGGATGATCGTCGCGCCGTTCTTCTCACGCGCTTCGATGACCCACTGGAATCCGACCGGATGGTTCTCGGCCATCGACGAGCCCATGATGAGGATGGCATCGGCGTTGGCGAGATCCTGCTGCGCCGTCGTCGCACCACCCCGTCCCAGCGACGTCCCCAGACCGGGGACGGTGGAGCTGTGTCATATCCGGGCCTGGTTGCTGATGCAAACCATGCCCAGACCTGCTGTGAAGAGTTTCTTGATGAGGTAGTTCTCTTCGTTGTCGAGCGTGGCGCCGCCGAGGTGGGCCATGCCGGTGCATTGCATGACGGACTTGCCGTCGAGCGTCTCCGTGAAGGTGCGATTGCGCGTCTCCCACATCCGCCGCGCCACCATGCGCATGGCCTGATCGAGCGGCAGCTCGGTCCATGTGCGCGAGCGCGGCGCGCGATACTTCACTTTCGTTGCCCGCCCGTCGTGCGTGACGAGTTGATACGAGGCGGAGCCTTTGGGACAGAGATGCCCGCGCGATATCGGCGACTCCGGATCGCCCTCGATCGACACGACCTTCCCCTCGGCATGGTAAACAAGTTGACCACATCCGACGCCGCAGTACGGACAGATCGATCGCGTCACTTCGGCACCCTCGTTCTTCGGCCGCAGCGCATGCGTGGCATCGGACATCGACTCGACGCCAGTTCCGTCGGCGCCGGTCTTCAACTGGCGGATCAACGGCCACTTCAGGAGGAGCTCGGCGAGCACGGGGGAAGTGTATGCAAAAAGGATGAAGGCGGAAGGATGAAGGCGTTGGGAGTTTGCATCAGACAAGAGACAAGAGACAAGAGACCGGAGAGCAGGTTGCGTACTGATCTCCGATCTCTGATCTCTCGATCTCTGCTCTCCGACGCCCGACCCCCGACCCCCGACTCGCGACCCCCGCGCTCAGGCCGATACCGCAGCGCCCACATCGCTCGTCGCTGCCTTGGAAACGCAGCACGCCGCCGACGTTCCCGCCGTCTCCGGCAGATTGTCTTCGAGAACGACGAAGACTTCCCACTCGTTGCCGTCGGGATCGCGAACCCAGGTCTTGTCCTGCTTCGCGTAACAGCAGCTCGTCTGCATCTCGTCGCGCGTCAGCAGTCCGACCCGCTCCCAGCGCAGCCGCGTGGCCAGAACGTCAGCGGTCGAGCCGACCTGGATGCCGAGGTGGGAGAGGGCTCCGGCGGCGGCCAGATCGGGAACCTCGTTGAGCGCGAGATTCACTGGGGGATTCTGCACGTCGAACTTCGCGTATCCGGTGCGTACTTTCGAAGGCTCAATCCCGAGCATGCGGCGGTAGAAGTCGATGCTCGCTTCGACGTTGCGGACGTTGATGGAAACGTGAACCTTGAGGGCCTGCACTTCCGAGTTGATGGTCATGGTGTCTCCTTCACATGCGTGATTGCGAATGTGAAGTGAAGATAGGTTCGGTGAATACATTTGTCAAGGCGAATACTTGGCGGTTGTTTGGAAAGGCATGTCACGCGGAGGCGCGGAGATGCGGAGAACTGCACCCGCGGTCTCCGCGTCTCCGCGTGAAACCGTCTCCCCGACGAGCGACTACACCTCCGCTTTCGTCTCGTACGCCGACCCGATCCGGCAGAGCTGGTCGAGCGTTTCGGCGAAGAGGGCGAAGAGCTGCTGCAGGCGTTCGACGTCCTTGATCACGCCGGTGACCTGGAAGTAGAGCTCGTCGACGCCTTCGGGAAACTTCTTGCCGAACCAGCGCTCGTCGTCTTTGACTTCGAAGTGGATGTCGGGCTGCGCGGCGATCAGCGCACGCAGTTTCGGATCAGCGAAGAGCGCGCGGACCTTTCTCTCGTCGTTCCCTTTGATGATGAAGGCCTCATCGAAGGTGGGATCGCCGACGACGATGTCCTGCATGCCGAACCATTTTGCGATCTCGCTAAAGAAGCCCTTCCGGTAGATCGTGAAGCGGAAGCCGTCGGGATTCACGTACGGAGCGCGCATGCGGGTGTAGATGATCGTCACCTTGCCGGTGGAGACCGTGTAGGTGTCGAGCGTCACGACCCATGGGCCGTGCTCGGCCTCCACTTTGTCGCCCTTGAAGAAGCTCCCCTCGATGAAACGGCCATGGATGGCAGCGCTCAGCTGGCGCCAGACTTCTTCCCGGCTCGGACCAAACCATTTGCGTAACGTGCTCATGGGAGCATCGTAACGCTGGACGAGGAGTGTGGGCGTCTCGCCCGCGGCGGCGAGGCGTCTCGCCTCGGCGTGATGGGAGGGGCGGCCCATGCTGAAACAAGTTCATCGCGCGCGGGTATCTATCGGGCAAACCACCGCCGGGCGAGGACGCCCGCCGGCCGCAGGCGAGACGCCTGCACTCCTCCAGAAACCATTTGCGTAGCGAATGCGGGCGTTAGTTAGTCCTCGGTGACGGCTAGCCAGACGGCGACCGGGGCCAGGGTCAGCCAGATTGCGAGCGCAAGCAACAGCGGGGCGCCCCATTGCGCGGCGGCGAGCAGGCCGGACGCGGCGATCTCGTCGACGTGCGGCAGCTTCTCCCACCAGGCGCCGCCGAGGATGGCGAGGGCGATGCCGAGGACTGCGGCGAAGACGGCTGCTTGCACGGCGATGACGGTACGACGCGCGGATTGCGTCGCTTCGTTGCGGGCTCGCATCTGCATGCGCCACCAGACCACACCGGACGGCGGCACGCCCGCGTGGCGCAGCGCGGCGTCGCGGTCATCGATCAGCGCGGCGGCGACTTCGGCCACGTCCGAACAGATCGCGCACGTGGCAACGTGGGCGCGCAGCGAATCGTCGCAGGCGTCCGGCCAGGCGCCGCTGCTGATCGCATCGAACGTCTCGATCTCGCGATCGCAATCGGGCTTAGGCACGTTCTCCTCCATCATCATGTCCACGCAGAAGCTCCGCCAGCTTGCGGCGGGCGCGGTAGAGCAGCGATTTGACGGAGCCGGTGTTCACGCCGACGACCTGCGCGATCTCGTCGTGCGAAGAACCGTGCGCGTAGGCCAGCCAGAGCATCTGCCGCTGCGTGGCGCCGAGTTGCGACATGGCGCGCCCGAGGTCCATGCGGATGTGAGCGCGGACGGCGGTGTCGCCATTGTCGCGGAGTTGATCGGGATCGTTCTCACCGGGGAGAGCGACGTCGTAACCATGGCGATGTTTGCGGACATTGTCGCGGGCGAGATTCGTGGCGATACGGTAGAGGTAGTTGCGCCGATGCGTCTCGTCGGCATGCACGACCGAGGCGCGGAAGAAACGGTAGTAGGCCTCCTGCAACAGATCATCGGCAAGTTGGGCATCGCCGGTGATCCGCTGCAGGTAGGCCCAGACCGGCCGCGCGGTTCGTTCGTAGAAAGCCCGGAACGCATCTTCATCCATCGGCGCTGCGGTTGCCGCTTCCTCGACGCGCGAGCGGAGCCCGAGCTCGGACAAGGTCATGTCGACGCTGAATGGCATCTCATTAATGATAACCGTAGGTGCCCGCTACGCTGCGTCGCCTGCCGGCGGATTCGCCGGTACAAGCCCCAGCTTTCGCGACAGCACAAACGAAACGATCGCAGACACCACGAATCCGATACCGATCGAGAGCACGAGGATGCCGAGTCCGGAAGCGACTGGCGTGACATCGATCGGCATCTGACCGCTGACGATCTCCATGCCGAGACCGGCTGCCGAAAGGACGACGCCAGCCTGCATCGACCAGAGAAAACGGCCGATCGGTGCGCTGACCGGCTGCGCGGCCGCATCGAGCGCGATCGGACCACCTTCGAGGAACCGCTTCCCCGCCGACGATTGGGCGTAGGCAATCATCTCCTCCCCCGTCGTCAATCGTTCCATCAATTTGCTATGCACCTCGGTCTGCACATGCGACTGGCGGCTCCACCGGCGTTGCTGGATGAGCGTCTTCACCAGCCATGCGAGCGTCAGCGTGACGACGAGAAAGACGAACAGGCCGGTGAGACCAGCAAGAATCCTGAGCGTGTGCTCGTGCTGCACGTCCTGCCGCGTGTCGGAAGGAAATGAGACCGAGGCCAGATAGAACTCGGGCGCGTGCGCAATCTCAGGATGCGCGGCGACGAATGCAGCCAGTCCCGGGTACGACGCCAGGTAGGCCGTGTCGTTGAAGAGCGATGGGTCGAGCCTCAGAACCATCGCCACGGCCGGCGGGTAGGTGTGGAGCAGTTCGCGGAACTTGTCGCGCGTTTCGCGGCTGTCGTAGTCATCGACACGGGCCGGGGCAGCAGTAGCGGTGGTGGTAGTGCTGGTCGTGGGCGTGGTTGCCGGAGCAGCCATCATGAGCGGGGTGAGTGCCAGCAGGCAGGTTCCGATGGCGAGTCGTAGGCGGTTCGTGGTCATGGTCTTGATCCTCATGACCGGGTATTACGTTGAGATTGGCATTCGGTGACGGGGGGAGCACAGACAAGAGTGTCTGTGCCACATGGCTTTCGGCTCCGAGGCTCAGGTACCGCTACCCCTGCCACCAAGCCGGGGAGCACAGGCAGGAGTGTCTGTGCCACATTGATCTGGCCTTCGTGCCACAACCAAGGAGCATCTGAGCTTCGAAGCGGAAAGTGATGTGGCACAGACACTCTTGTCTGTGCTCCTTCCCCTGACGATAGAATCTGCCAAGTACCTAACCGGAGGAAACGATGAAGAAATCGATGCTCGCGATCTCCATGCTCACGCTCGCCGCTGCGGTGGCCTGCGCTCAGGAAACATCGACCGCTCACGCCGACCATGCCGCAGCCGCGGCGACAGCACCGCCCGGACCATCCGAAATGACCGGCGGAGTCTGGGCCAAGCAGCACCTCGCGTCATCGCCGCGTCATCGCGAATGGGTGAATGTGAAGGCGGGCAATCGCGTCGTCAGTTGCTTCGTCGTCTATCCCGAAGTGAAGAACAAAGCGGCGGCGGTGATCGTGATTCACGAGATCTTCGGCTTGACCGACTGGGTGCAGATGGAAGCCGACGAGGTTGCGGCAGCCGGGTACATCGCCATCGCGCCGGACCTGCTGTCGGGCACGGCCCCGAAGGGCGGCGGCACGAGCGAGATCGGCGACGTGAACGCGGCGGTCAAGGCGATCGGCGCATTGCCGCCTGATCAGATCACGTCCGATCTGAACGCCGTCGCTGACTACGTCACGAAGCTTCCCTCGGCCAACGGAAAGCTCGCCGTGGCCGGATTCTGCTGGGGCGGCGGCCAGTCCTTCCGCTTCGCCACGAACCGGCCCAACATTTCCGCCGCCTACGTTTTCTACGGCACCGGCCCTGACGCCGACGCCATCGCCAGAATCAAGGCACCGGTCTACGGCTTCTATGCCGGCAACGATGCCCGCGTCGGCGCGACGATTCCGGCGACGACCGACTTGATGAAGGCAGCCGGCAAGACGTACGAGCCGGTCACGTACGAAGGCGCCGGCCACGGTTTCATGCGTGCCGGTGACGCACCGCCGCCACCCGCCAACGCCGAGGCGAAGGTCGGCGATGCGTACGCGGGCAACAAGAAGGCGCGCGACGCGGCGTGGGTGCGCTGGACGGCGTTGCTGAAGAAGCTGTAATCGAGCCATTCATGATGAGAAAGTCACTCCTCCTCCTCGCCGCTCTCTTCGCCGTCTCGACCTTCGCGCAGCAGCCGAAAACGATCGCGCTGAAGGCCGCCCGTATCTTTGACGGCACCTCGGACTCCGTCACCGCGAATGGCGTCATCGTCATCGAAGGGAATCACATCAAGTCGATCGGCGGATCCGTGCCCGCGAACGCCCAGGTCATCGACCTCGGCGACGTCACGCTGCTGCCCGGCCTGATCGATTCGCACGTTCATCTCACCGAGGAGAACGGCGACAACTACTATCTCGCCTATTTTCAGACGTTGATGCGCCAACCAGCGGAGCAGGCGCTCCTGGCTACGACCTTCGCACGCAAGACCATCGACGCCGGTTTCACGACCGTGCGCAATGTCGGCGCGAGCGACTACGTCGATGTCGGTCTGCGCAACGCCATCAACAACGGTTGGGTGGTCGGTCCGCGCATGCTCGTTGCTGTCCACGCGATCGGGGCGACGGCAGGACACGGCGATAGCGATCCGATCCCGCCATCGAAAGGCATCCCATCCCTCGGTCCGATCGACGGCGTCTGCAACGGACCCGCGGAATGCCGCGCCGCGGTTCGCTACCAGATCAAGTACGGCGCCGATGTCATCAAATTCATGCCCTCGGGTGGTGTGCTTTCGCTCAGCGACCCGGTCGACGCGCCCGAGCTCTCGCAGGAAGAGATGAACGCCATCGTAGAAGAGGCGCACCACTGGGGACGCAAAGTGGCCGCGCATTGCCACGGCGATGCGGCGGCGCGCATGGCAGTCATGGCCGGCGTCGACTCGATCGAGCACGGCTCGTTCATCAAAACCGAGACGCTCATGATGATGCACGACAAAGGCGTCTACCTCGTCCCCACGCTGCTGGCCGGCGACTGGCTGAGCGGGCGGCTGGACAAGTTCCCGCCCGCCATCGCCACGAAGGCCAGGGCGGCAGTGGCCGCGCGCAGCGACATGTTCCGCAATGCGCTCAAGACCGGCGTGAAGATCGCCTTCGGCACCGACTCCGCTGTCTCCCCGCACGGCATGAACGCAAAGGAGTTCGCGCTCATGACCGGACTGGGCATGGCCCCCTCCGCCGCCCTCCGCTCCGCCACGTCCGTAGCCGCCGGCCTCCTCGGCACCGACGACCGCGGCACCCTCGCGGCCGGCAAACTCGCCGACATCGTCGCCGTCCCCGGCAATCCGCTCACCGACATCACGGCGATGGAGCGGGTGTCATTCGTGATGAAGGACGGGGTGGTGGTGAAGGGCAAGTAACCCGTGGAGTGCGGCACTCGCACACAGGCGTAGCAATCACGATAGGATCTCTTGGCATGCGCAAGCGCGTCTACATCGCCTACACGGGCGGCACGATCGGGATGACGCGGACGCGAGCAGGCTACGCGCCGGCGTCCGGCAACTTGCAAGCACAGATGAACGCCATCCCTGAGTTGAAGCATCGCTCGATGCCGTTGTACCGCATTCACGAGTATGCACCACTACTCGATTCTTCGAACATGACACCGCGCGAGTGGCTGGAGATCGCCCGCGACATCGGCGACCACTATGACGACTACGACGGCTTTGTCGTCCTGCACGGCACTGACACGATGGCGTACACGAGCTCGGCGCTTCCGTTCATGTTGCGCGGCCTAGGCAAGCCTGTCATCGTAACCGGCTCCCAGATCCCTCTCTGCGAGGTGCGCAGCGACGCGAGAGAGAACCTAATCACTTCGCTACTTATCGCGGCGAACTACGACATACCTGAGGTCTGCCTCTACTTCGGTGGCCGCCTGCTGCGCGGGTGCCGAGCCGTGAAGCTGAGCGCCGACGGATTCGCAGCTTTTGCCTCGCCCAACGTGCAGCCGCTGGGAACCGTTGGCATCGACATCCAGATCAATTGGAATGTCGTACGAAAGGTACGACCGAAACAAAAACTGCATGTTGACGACCTAGCGTCACCGATTATCAGTGCTCTTCGCCTTTTCCCAGGCATCTCACCAGAGATTGTGAGGAACGTCCTCCGGCCACCGTTGCAGGGACTTGTTCTCGAGGCCTACGGCGTCGGCAACGGGCCAGATCACGACGCCGCATTCCTTCGTGCGCTGGCAGAAGCAACCGACCGTGGCGTTGTAATCGTCGACTGCACCCAGTGCTTTGAAGGGACGGTCAATCTCAACGAATACGCAGCAGGCACCGCTCTGGCTCGGGCCGGCGTGATCAGTGGTTTTGACATGACCGCTGAGACGGCCTTGGCGAAACTCTACTATCTTTTCAGCCGGGGCTACGGCAATGAAAAACTCAAGCGAGAAATGCAGCGCGACCTGCGGGGCGAATTGACGGCTACTGGCTAGATAGTTGTGTGTGAGACCGCTGGCATAAACTCAGACAAGGGACAGCTGCCGTACGCCCATCTTCAGAGCCCAGATGCGCACACTTGGTCTGAGCGCAAACCAGAGAGCGTCCAGTACGGCTCGCGAGTGTCAATGCGCTTCTCGGCTCGGATGATCGGGCGCATTCACTCCATCCGGAAACTGGAAATGGTTGTTAACTAACCACTCAGCGAGGTTCAAGGAACAAGCTTTTAGCCTCTCATATCTCTCGGTCCATTGCCTCACGTTCGGAGAGTCGAAATGAATGTACGCCTCCCTAAATGGAAAGTTTGGACTCACAAAGCCACCCGGATCCATGTCGTACTCCGCAAGTCGCTTATCTATGACAACCAGATTCTGTATGTTACCTTTATCCGTGATATCGCTATCCCAGGCAACAAGTACCTCGATACCGCAGGCCTCCTGGTGCGCGATAACGTTGGCAATTTCCTTTCGGAGGTCACCGTTCGAATCCAGAGCGGTCTCCTTGTAAAGAACAAAAAGCCGTTCGACGCCCACGTCACGTTTGGCCGCTTCGCAGTTCTTGTGGCAGTAGTTGAGCATGTATGGGAGGTTCCAGGCCGTCATGTGTTCGAGCGTGTATCCAACGTGAACAGCCCTAATCTGCTCCCTTGCGGCTTCTATTTCTCCTGAAAGTAGATTGAAGATAATCTCAGCTCTGTCTCGAATGCGACCTTCAGCAAGGCCGGCGAGAGTCGATTGACACTGTTGAATGGCCTCTTTCGCACGAACAACCAGCAAAGAATCGTCATCGTTGGAGGTGTCGCGCGCCGCTATGCGAAAGAAATCAGCATAGACCTGGAGGCGATCGTCGAGTATCTCCGACAGACGTGTAAAGACTTCGTGCTTCAGGAAGAAGACTGCCGTGGCGATTTGGATACCGACCGAAGCGACAGCTACCGCGACAAGGTGTTGCTCTCCGGAAAGTTGCGTCATCGCTGACGCGGTGATTATCGCCTCGACCGCTAGGACGATCTCTGCTACATGCTGCCGAACGACAGCGATAGGCGAACGAGCCATTGCTTCCCCCTGTTCTGCGTTTTGATAGTCTGGCGGCCGAGAGACACGGCCCCCTGCAGCGCGTCATCAAATTTGATTGGCGCCAGCAGCATAGTTCCGTAACTGACTCTTCGCAACCTCTGTCCCTCTTCGGCACGCCTCACTGCTCTCGTTGTTTGCGGTGAGAGGAGAAGTGCGGTCTAGAATGGCCGATCGAGATCTACCCCAGGAGCCGCGAATATGAAATCAACCCAAGTCCTTCTTTGCGTCTCGCTGTTACTCGTCGGAATCGCGAGTGCCGCCGATCCCACCCTTCCCGACCTCTTCAAACGAGCGAAGGACGAATTCGCGGCCGGACGCTACAAGGAATCGCTCGCCGATTTCGAGCTGCTCGATACGAACAGCGCGCGGTCAGGCTTCGAAAACGACCGCGCCAAGCTGATTCCGGTCGTCACGTTCTACCGCGGCGCGAACCTCGCTGCCCTCGGCCGCAAGGACGATGCGAAAGCTGCCTTCGCCATGTACCTCGGCTTCACGCCGAACGCCTCGATCGCTTCGCCGCCCTTCCCGAAAGCGACCGTCGATCTCTTCGAGCAAGCCCGCAAGGAGTCGCGCGGCCGCGTCACGACGATCGGCGTAACCTACGCAACCTTCATCCCGCCGCCTGGCTGGGCGCTCGCGCCCGACGAGCACTGGGTCGAGTCTCCGGTCCGCTACCTCCTCACGCCGGCGCAGAAGAAGGAGTACGCCACGTTCACCACGAACGCCGAGCGCGCAGCGTTCATCGCCGCCTTCTGGAAGCAGCTCGATCCGACTCCGGATACCGAGGTGAATGAGTTTCAGAAGGAGATCGAGCGGCGCATCGCGTTCGCCGACGCGAACTTCTCAACGGAGAAGCAAGCAGGCCGTTACAGCGACCGCGCATCGATCTTCACCTTCCTTGGCGCACCGACTTACGCCGCGATGTCGAACATCGGCACCGGCGAGGATGCGACGGCGGCATTGCGTGCACGCGGCAACGATGACATGGGCCGAGCCGCGCATTCGAGCAACTCCACCAGCACTGCAGGCATCGCGACGCTCTCCGGTCAGCAAACGGAAGACAACCTCGATCAGCCGTACAACCGAGGCACGCGCGAGTCGTGGATCTATCGTCAGGAGCGCCTGCCCAAAGGGATCGCGTTTCATGAAGTGCCGTTCAACTTCACGACGAAGCAGGGCTACGGCACCGGCGTCCTGCAGAAAGACTCCGAGCCGATGCAGACGCTAAGCATGGCTGTCGAGATCGCGCGGCGGGACAAGAAGCTCAACTGACGATCTACGTTTCGTAGAACGCCGAGGACCGCCGCTGAGAGCGCATCGGCGAAGTTGACGGCGCAGAGGCGCTGCTTCGCTACAATCGCTTCACGTGGCAAAAAAACAACTGGCAGTCTTCTCGTGCAGCGAATGCGGTGGTCAATCGCCCAAGTGGCTCGGCCGCTGTCCCGAATGCAACGCCTGGAACTCGTACGGCGAGGAGCAGATTGCACCGCTGATCGTGAGCTCCGGCACCGAGCCGGTCGCAATCGGTGCCCTCGACATCGACAACGCGCCTCGCACGTCGACCGACATCGCCGCACTCGATCGCGTTCTCGGCGGCGGTCTCGTGGCCGGTGCGGTGACGCTCGTCGGCGGCGAGCCTGGCATCGGCAAGTCGACGCTCCTGCTGCAAGCCGCGGAGAAACTCGCGCGCGACGGCGTGGTGCTCTACGTCTCCGGCGAAGAGTCGCCGCGGCAGATTGCCATCCGCGCGCGGCGGCTCGGCGCGACGAACAACAACATCCGTCTCTTCGCCGAAACCTCGGTCGAGCGCATCGTGGCCGTGACGGAGTCGCTGAAGCCGGTTGCCGTCATCATCGATTCGATCCAGACCGTCCACACGATCACGAACGCCTCCACCCCCGGCTCTGTCGGGCAGGTGCGCGACTCCGCCGGCCGTCTGATGACCGCGGCGAAGCGCCTCTCGATCCCGTTCTTCCTCATCGGCCACATCACCAAAGAAGGGACAATCGCCGGCCCGAAAGCGCTCGAGCACATCGTCGACACCGTTCTCTACTTCGAGGGCGAGAAGTTTCAGAACTACCGCGTCGTGCGCGCGTGCAAGAACCGTTTCGGACCTGCCAACGAGGTGGCGATTTTCGAGATGCACGACAGCGGTCTCGAGGAAGTGGCCAATCCCTCGGCGGCGCTCATCTCGCAGCGGAGCACGGCCGCCGGCTCCGCGATCGTGGCTGCTGTCGAAGGGACACGCCCGCTCCTGATCGAAGTGCAGGCGCTCGTCTCGGCGACGCACTTTCCTTCCCCGCGCAGAATGGCGATCGGGATGGACGCCAACCGCGTCTCGCTGCTCCTAGCCGTGCTCGAGAAAAAGAACGGCGGCAACTTCCTGGCCAGCGACGTTTACGCAAATCTCGCAGGCGGCCTGCAGATCGACGAGCCTGCCATCGACCTCGGCGTCATCGCCGCGCTCATCTCCTCGCAGCGCAATCTCCCCATCGCCCACGACGTCGTCGTCTTCGGCGAAGTCGGCCTTCTCGGCGAGATCCGCAGCGTCTCCCAAGCCGATCTCCGCGCCCGCGAAGCCGCCGCTCTCGGCTTCCGCCGCATCATCATTCCGCAGTCGAACGCCGCCGAGATTCGCGCTGACGTCGAGGTGCTGGGAGTCCGTCGCGTGGATGAGTTCGCCGCCCTGCTCTTTGGATGATGCTTTACTTTGACACCCTGAATTATTTACACTTCAGCCCGTCGTACCCAAACCTCTATCTATGACTCCGGTTCGCGCGCGCAGTGGGTGGGCAGACACGTTCGTCGTGCTCAGCAGCCTCATGCTCGTCACACTCACGGGTTGCGCGTCGGTGCCTGCCGACCCTGCGCCAACTCCAACCCCTTTCGTCAGCAGGGTAACCCTCCCGTCCGACGAGGACGACTGGAGCCAGTTGAAGGCGCAGATGCGCGTCGATCTCAACCGGTACAACAGCCGCGAGATCGCTCGTACGCCAGCCGGTCCGACGGCAACCGTGACGACGCAAACGCGAGACCGCGAGTTCGCCGCGAAAGCGACGGCCATGTTTGCTCCCCTTTCACGCATGCCGCTGCGGCTTCCGGTCGTCGGCATCCGGGCATCGATGCTGGAAGATAGCTGGCACGCTCCTCGGGATGGCGGCAACCGCGTTCACAAGGGAATCGACATCTTCGCGGCCAAAGGCACCGAAGTCGTCGCCGTCGTCGATGGCGTGATCAGTTTCATCGGCGATCAAAAGCTCGGCGGCCATTGCATCTGGCTGACGACCGAGAACGGAGCATCGTTCTACTACGCACATCTCGACCGCTGGGCCGCGGGCCTGTACGAAGGGATGGAAGTTCAGTCTGGCGATCTCCTCGGCTACGTCGGCAACACCGGCAACGCGAAATACACCGCCTCGCACCTCCACTTCGGCGTCGACCAGAACGACGAGATGGTCAACCCCTACCCGCTCCTGACCCAAGCCACGCCGACCCTCCACGCGCACGTCCACACGACGCTGAGCGGCGGGCCGGTGTCGACGCGGTAGGTTGTCCCCCAAGTAGCACAGACAAGAGTGTCTGTGCCACATCAAGCCCGCTCTGTGGCTCAGGTATGCCTCAGACCTCTTCCGTGGCTCAGGCGTGTGACATCAGGGAGTGTTGACGCTTGGCCAGACCGTGCCACATGAAGCGGGTTATGTGGCACAGACACTCTTGTCTGTGCTGAACCGAGCCTCGTGAGCAGCAGGAACCAGACTACAGTTCTGCGCCCGTTGCCGGGTCGCGCCATGACAGCCCCAACGTCCGCAACGGCCCACGCACAAACCCCCGCCCGAGGTAACGCGGATGCGGCAATGTCAGCCCGCCCGTGCGAACGAGATGCGCACTGTGCAGGATGAGATCGATGTCGATCACGCGCGGCGCGTTGCGGGTGGTGCGCCGGCGCCCGAGGCGTGTTTCGATCGCCAGGAGAGAGTCGAGAAGTGCATGCGGATCGAGATCCGTGTAGCCGGCAACGACTGCGTTCAGAAATCGCGGCGATCCCGGCGGCGCGTCGACAGGTTCGGTGTCAACGAAAGGACTGACACGAACGACGCGGATCACGTTGCGCAGTGCATCGATCGCTCGTCGCAGCGACAGCGCGCGGTCGCCGAGGTTCGAACCGATGGCGACGAGAACCGAGAAAGGCATCAGTCGCTGACGTCAATGTCGTCCGACAGCTCGTTCACGTCATCATCGGCGCGCGGGAAGTACGTCTTGAGCTGCTGGCCGGCCGCAGTGACCGCTTCGATGATGCCCTCGGTGAGCTCGCCATTGCCGAAGCGGAGAGTCAGCTTCGCGGCGATCTCATCCCAGAACCCGGCCGGCACCTTCTCGTCGATTCCCTTGTCGCCCACGATCGCGAAGACGCGCTCTTCGGAAGCGATGAAGAGCAGCACGCCGTTGCGGAGCGCGGTCTTCGTCATGCCGAGGCGTTCGAAGGTGCGCTCGGCGACGTAGCGGGCATCGCCGCCGGTCGCTTTCGGCTGAATATGAATGCGAATCTCGCCCGAGGTCTCGCGCTCCGCAGCGGCGACCGCGGCGACAATGCGATCCTGATCGAGCGCGGACAGAAACTCTTGCTGGTTCACCATCCACCTCCAGAGCCGCCGCCGCCGAACGAGCTGCCACCGCCACCCCACGAGCCGCCGGTGCTCCAACCGCCACCACCACCACCGCCGCCTCCGAATGTCGTTCCGCCGCCACCGCCGCCGAGGAACATCATCGGCCAGAAGCAGCCGCCACATCCGCTGCGCCGGCCGCGGCGCGTGATGGCCGGCAGGACGACGAAGAAGACGAAGATGATGAGATAGAAGATCAGCTTGATGGGAATGCCCACGCCACCGTTTGACCGTCTGGCGCGTGGTGCAGTGGGCGCGCTACCGGCCGGCACTGCGTTCGGATCGATCTTCTTCCAGATCTGATCGATCGCCGCGTTGAGTCCGCCCGCGTAGTCGCCGGCGCGGAAGAATGGAGGAACTGTCTCGTGGAGAACATCCGACGAAAATGCATCCGTGATGACCGGCTCCATGCTGTAGCCGACCTGGATGCGCGTCTTGTGTTCCTTGATGAAGACGAAAAGCATCAGCGCCTTGTCGTCTTTGACCTTCCACTGGTTGGCGACCTTGTTCGTGTATCCGAGGTCGTCTTCACCTTCGAGCGAAGGAAAGATCATCACCAGAAACTGCACGCCGGTTTTCTTGTAGAAGCCTTCCAGCTTCTCGTTGAGCTGTTGCGTCTCGGAGGCGCTGAGAATGTTCGCGCCGTAGTCGTTGACCCACTGCGTGGGCTTCGGCGGGATGTCGAGCGCGAGCGCGGCGGAGGCGATCAGCGCGATCGCGACGAACGCGACGAACGCGATCGCGCTGCGACGGACGTTCATCGAGTGCCTGTGGCCGGCGCCGGGGCCGCCGGAGTATTGCCGAAGTTGAAGTTCACTTCAGGCGCCTGTTGCGAGCCGGCCGCACCTTTGAAGTATGCCTTCGGTTTGAATCCGCTCATGTTGGCGACAAGGTTCGCGGGGAACACCAGCACGGCGGTATTGAACTGCTGCGCGACGTCGTTGTAGCGCTTGCGCTCGACGGCGATGCGGTTCTCGGTTCCTTCGAGCTGCGATTGCAGCTCCAGGAAATTCTGATTCGACTTCAGGTCCGGATAGCGCTCGACGACGACGAGCAGCCGCGAAAGAGCACCAGTGAGGTTCTCCTGCGCGCCGGCGAACTGGGCCATCGCATTCGGATCGTTCGGCAGATTGGACTGCGCTCCGGGCGCGCCCGCCGGCGCAGCTACCTGTCCGACGCGCGACCGCGCGCTGATCACTGCCTCCAGCGTCGACTTCTCGAAGTTCGCCGCGCCCTGCACGGTTCGCACGAGATTCGGGATCAGGTCGAAGCGGCGCTGATAGTCGTTCTCGACCTGCGCCCACTGCGACTGCACTTGCTGGTCGAGCTCGACGAGGTGATTGCGCACACCGATGAACCACGCGCCGAAAATCACGACCACGAGGATCAACGCTCCCACACACCCCAGCAGACCCGCTTTACCCATGAGTTCCTTCCTTCTCGAAGGAGGCCAGAGTCCGGCCTCCGCTCGATGCGCTAATACTCTTCGTCCTCTTCGTCGTCGGCAGCAGGCTCATCGCCGCGGTCGGCCTCGGGAATGATGTCTTCATCCTCATCGCCGGTGGCCGGTGCGACGACCTCACCATCCGCGCCGAAATCGTCATCGGCCGGCTCTTCGACGACTACCACCGCAGCCGCACGCGCGCGGCTGCGCGACGCGGGAACGGACGGCGCTTCATCGGCATCGCGCTGGTCGGCGCCGCACTTCGGGCACGTCGGCACTGGCTTACCGAGGTCATAGAACTTCGTGTGGCAGCTATAACAGGTGTACTTCTTTCCGAGATCAGGCATAACTCGAGAATCTCCCCCAGTGTCAAAAGCGGCGACACGTTAGCACCGCGACTCATGTGTAGCAAGTAGCCGTTAACGATGAAAAAAGGTTGCGAGTGGCGCGGTTGCGAGGCCGCGCGGCGCTTCTTGCCGCACTCCCTCGCGACCGCGCACCTCGCAACCTCGGCGCGGCGTTCTCTGTCGATCGATTTATGGTCCGTGCGGCAGTGCCTGCGCCGCGCGCGTGCCGGCATCCGATGAATTCGCTCCCGGCGCAGTATGAAGCGCGGCCGCTTTCTCCGCCAGCTTCTGCGACTCCGGCAGCACTTCGACGGCCTTCGCGATCTGGTTGTCGCCCTGCAGCCGGTACGGATACGACGCGTCGAAGCCGTACTTCGCGGCGATGATCTCCGCCTTCAGAGCGCGCTCGATGAAGGAGCGGTCGTTCGGCTTCGTCAGCGCTTCGCGGATGTCGGCCAGCGGCGCGATGTCCTTGTCCGCGGCGAAGCGGACAAAGTCTTCCATGACCTGCGGTGTGATCGTGACGTCCTGCGTCACGTCGGGATGCTTGGCGTAATAATCGACGCCGTAGTTGAAGATCGCGCTGCGCACTTCGAGGAGTTGCGTCGCACGCGTCAGCGGCGCCGGCTTGACGAAGATGTCGGGCGTGATTCCGCCACCGCCGTAGACGACGCGGCCGGTGGCGGTCGCGAACTTCTTGCGGTCCTTCAGAGGCACTTCGCTGCTGCTGCCGTCTTCGCTATCGTCGGCGACGTAGTAGTCGTAGAACGAGGTGTAATCGCGCTGGATGTTGCGGCCCGAGGGCGTGTAGTACTTCGACGTCGTGAGCGCGAGGCCGGCACCGTACTGAAGCGTGTAAACGCTCTGCACCAGACCTTTGCCCCAGCTCGTCTCACCGATGATGATGGCGCGGTCGTGGTCCTGCAGCGCGCCGGCGACGATCTCCGAGGCGGAGGCGCTGCCACGGTTGACGACGACGACCATCGGCATGTCGAGCTTCTGGTGCTTACCCGGCGCGAGGTAGCTTTGCTCGGAATCGGGCGTACGTCCCTTCGTGAAGACGATCATCTGTCCCTTGTCGAGGAAGTGATCGGAGACGCCGACGGCCGCGTCGAGCAGCCCGCCCGGATTCTGGCGCAGGTCGAGAACGAGCTTCTGCATCCCTTCGCCCTTGAGCTTGTCGATGGCTTCGTCCAGCTCGCGAACGGTGGTGGCCGTGAAGTCTTTGATGCGGATGTAGCCGATACCGGGCTTGAGCATCAGCACGTTGGAGATGGAGTTCGTGGGAATGGCCGCGCGGACGATCGAGAGCGGAATCGGCTCCTTCATCCCGACGCGGACGATCTTGATGTGGACCGTGGTTCCCTTGGGACCCTTGAGCCGCTTGACGACGTCGTCGAGCGGAAGGTCGTCCGTCGACACGCCTTCGACCTCGGAAATCACATCGCCGGCGCGGATGCCGAGGCGGGCAGCGGGAGTGCCTTCGAGCGGAGTGATCACGGTGACCTGATCGTTCCGTTTCGTCACCAGGATGCCCAGGCCGTAGAAAGATCCCTTCTGGCGATCCTGCATGTCGGAGTACTCTTTCGGCTCCAGGAAGGAGGTATGCGGATCGAGAGTGCGGAGCATCCCGTCGATCGACGAGTAGACGAACTTGTCGGCTCCGACATCATCGGGCGCCCACATCGTCACCGCGTTCAGGAGATCCGTGTATTCTCGAAACCGCTTCTGGTCGACCTGAGCAGGCGAACCAAAGAGGCGATTGCCGTAGAATCCACCAAGGAGTGTCGCGGCGATCAGCGCGACGGCCAGCGTCAACGAAAACGTCCACTTGTGTGTCTTTAGTATCTTTGCCATATCGTTGTTTGCCTGATTTTCAGGGAGCAGAACTCATTATAGGCGCGGAGTATTCGACAGCCCGGCGATGTTCACGCGGCCGTATCAAACTAAGGAGAAGTTCTTCATGTTCGGTTCGCTCGGCATCCCGGAGTTGATCCTCATCTTCATCGTAGCCCTGATCGTTTTCGGTCCCAAGCGTCTTCCCGAGATCGGCCGCACCCTCGGCAAGGCGATGGGCGAGTTCAAGAAAGCGACCGACGACTTCAAGAACACCATCGAGCGCGAGGTCCAGGTCGAAGAGTTGAAACAGTTGGCGTCCACAACCGTGCCTGTGCACGAGGCTGTATCAAGGACCGAGCCAGCGCCTCCGGCTCCCCAGGTTGCGGATGTCACCCCGGAAGCCGTTGCAGCGGTTCCTCACTCCGAACTTCACACTCCCACCGGCGAGCGGACCGACTAGCCGATGTCCGACACCGCACCGGCCTCATCGGCCTTTGAAGACGCGCCCGAGACTCCCGAGGTCGAGCTTCCGAAAATGTCGTTCCTCGATCACCTCGAGGAACTGCGCAAACGGCTGATCGTCTCCATCATCGCCATCGGCGTCGCCTTTCTGGCCTGCTGGAACTTCGCCGACAAGATCTACGCATGGGTCGAGGCGCCGCTGACGAAGCTCCTTCCGCTGGGCGACAGGAAGCTCGCCTACACGCACCTGACCGAACCGTTCATGGTCTACATGAAGGTGGCGTTCTTCGCGTCGATCTTCGTCGCCTCGCCCATCATCATGTGGCAGGTGTGGCGCTTCATCTCCCCCGGCCTGTACAAACGCGAGCGCCGCATGGCCGCGCCGTTCATCATCTTCGCCACCGCCTTTTTCCTCATCGGCGGCTACTTCGGCTACCGCGTCATCCTTCCCGGCGCCTGCAACTTCTTCGTCGAGACCGGCCGTCAGTTCAAGCAGATGATCAAGATCGACGAGTACTTCGGCTTCGCCAGCTCGATCATGCTCGCCTCAGGAGCCATCTTCGAAACGCCGATCCTGATCTTCTTCCTGGCTCGCCTCGGCATCGTGACGCCGGCGTTTCTGTTGCAGAAGTCCAAGTGGGCAATCGTGCTGTCGTTCATCATCGCCGCCATTCTGACCCCGTCGCCGGACATGGTGAACCAGACGCTGCTTGCGCTGCCGATGATCGCCCTCTACTTCCTGGGCGTGGGAGTAGCGTTCATTTTCGGTAAACGGCATAACTAGGAGTACAGGCGTCTCGCCTGCGGCCGGAGGGCGTCTCGCCCGACGGTGGTTCTGCGTCTTTGCCCGCATAACGGCTGGCCGAGCCAAGGCCCGCGATACGTGCACGCACCGCCCCCCCAAACACGCCGAGGCGAGGACGCCTCGACGCCGCAGGCGAGACGCCTGCACTCCTTCGTTGACTCAATCCCTCACCCAACCTACCCTTACGCGCAATGGAAATTCCGTCGAAGGTCTCGATCTTCAGCCGCAGCCTCGAGCTGAAGGGCAAGCCAGGTACTCTCATCGCCATCAATGACCAGGGCTTCTACGAGATCGTCATGGACTTTCAGGGCCGCAACCATGTCGTGCTCTTTCCGATCGCCGAGACAGCCATCATCTTCAACGAGGCGCTTCCCACCATCGGCGCCGATTTCGAAGTCGAGCGCTGAAACGAAAACGCCGCTGGAGACCAGCGGCGTTTCGGTTTGATTCGGAGGAGTGTGCCTTACGGCTTCTTCTTCGGAGTCACCGCGTCCTTCTTGGCGTCGCTCTTCGGCGCGGGAGCCGGAGCGGGCGCGGCGGCCGGAGCTTCCGGGGCCGGAGGAGGCGCGAAGTACTTCTCGTCGTACACCGGATGGGCGCTGTCCTTCATCGCGTCGAGCGCGGCGTGGAGCTTGACCTGCTTGAGGTTCTTCTCGATGTCCGGACGAACCTCGGCCAGCGGCTTCGAGTCGTGTGCTTCAACTTTGATGATGTGATAGCCAAACTGCGTCTTCACGACCGGCGTGACCTCGCCGGGCTTCGCGGCGAACGCAGCCGCTTCGAACTCCGGAACCATCTGGCCGTGGCCGAATGATCCGAGGTCGCCGCCGCGGGCGCCGGAACCAGCGTCGTCCGATTCCTTCTTCGCAAGCTCCTCGAAACTCGCACCAGCGACGATCTGCTTGCGGAGATCTTCTGCCTTTGCTTTCGCTTCGTCGTCGGTGAGCTCTTTCTTGCCCGTTTGCGCGGCCGGGCTTCCCTTCGGCGCGATGAGGATGTGCCGCGCTTTAACCTGCTCGTACTGCTTCGCGTTGTCGGCGAACGCCTTCTGAACGTCGGCGTCGCTGACCGCAATGCCGCTGTCGATCTTCTTCAACTCCGCACTGGCGACGAGATTCTCGCGCATCAGAGTGAGTTGGTTCTGGACCTCGGGATCGTTCTCCAACCCGTTCTTCATGCCTTCATTGGCGAGCAGACGCATGCGCAGGTAATCGTCGGCAAACTGCTTCTTGCCTGGGCCCTGCGCGTAGCTCTGGTATTCGGCGGGAAGCGTCTTGAGCGCCGCCTCGAACTCCGATTTGTGAATCGTGACACCGCTCGCAGAGACCACCACAGGATCTGCGCCCTGAGCCGAAGCCACAGGCGTCGCCGGAGCCGGCGTCGTCGGTGCGGCCGCTTTGTTCTGTGCGAACACTGCCGGAGCAGCGAGCGCCAGAATCATGAGAATCGTTGCTTTCTTCACAGAATCTCCTTTGTTGCCTTAATGCCGATTAATTGGACAGCGAATCGTAACGGGGGGGTGTGAGGCTTGATTCCAGCGGTGAGACAGAGATCAGAGACGGGAGATCAGAGACAAGAGATCAGAGACAGAAGGCGAGGCGATCGGGACAGGAGACAAGGAGAGCAGAGATGGAACCGCAGACAGGAGACGAGAGACGAGGCGAGAGAGTTCATCAGTGAGTACTGGCGGCCTGATCTCTGATCTCTGAATCTCTGATCTCTGCTTTCAGCCCAACTTGCTCAACGCCGACTCAATCCGTGCCACGCCTTCCTTCAGCCGCTCCAGCGACGTTGCGTAACTGATGCGGACGTGGTCGTCACTGCCAAACGCGGAGCCCGGGACTACGGCAACGCGCGCTTCGTCGAGCAGATAGTCGGCAAAACTCTGCGAATCGCGAATGCGCCCGCCAAAGAAACTGCTGACGTCGGGGAAGATGTAGAACGCGCCATCCGTGTTGTCGCAGCGGAGTCCGTCGATCGCATTGATGGCAGGAATCAGCCACGCGCGCCGCTCGCGATAGGCCTCCCACATGCGTTGCACTTCATCCTCGCCGCCGCCCAATGCCTCGAGCGCCGCAGCCTGCGAGATCGAGCTCGGATTCGATGTCGAGTGACTCTGGATCTTCCCCGCCGCGGCGATCACGTCGCGGTGCGCAACGGCGTAGCCCAATCGCCAGCCGGTCATGGCGAAGGTTTTCGACATCGAGTTCACGCCGATGATCGTCGACGGATACTCTTCGAACCAGCGCACTGCCGAGACGTGCTTCGATCCCTCGTAGACGAAGAACTCGTACGTCTCGTCGAACATGAGGAACGCGTCGCGCGAGGCGCACCACTCGACGATGCGGCGCAGCTCCTGCTCGGCGATGACCGCGCCCGTCGGATTGTTGGGCGAGTTTATGATCACTCCGCGCGTTCGGCTGCTGGCCACTGCTTCGATGTCTTCCAGTGTCGGACGGAAGCCGTTGCGCGCATCGGTCTTTGCGAACACCGGTTTTCCGCCCGCAAACAGAACCTGGTCCGGGAAGCTCACCCAGTACGGCGAAGGAATGATGACTTCATCACCTTCGTCGACCAATGCCAGCGTGATGTTGAACAGCTCCTGTTTTCCGCCCGTGCCGGCGATGACGTTCTCCGCGGCCAGCGACGTGCCGTAACGCCGGTTGTAGCGGCCGGCCAGCGCATCGCGAAGCGCTTTCGTTCCGTTGCCGCTCGTGTACTTCGTCAATCCCTGATCGATGGCACGCTTGCCGGCAGCGCAAACCGACTCCGGCGTCGGAAAGTCGGGCTCGCCGGGCCCGAGATCGACGACGTCGACTCCCTGCGCAGTCAACTCGATGGCGCGGTTCATCACCGCGAGCGTCGGCGAGATCTGCATCTCGCGCACGCGGCGCGTGAAGCGGATATCAGGTCTTGTGATCACGTTCATTTCCATCACGAGAATCGCTCTTTGAGCGTCGTACGCAACCCCCGCCACGCCGGCGGCGCGTGGCCGCTGACGACCAGGCGCACCAGCTCGACGGCACACCACGCAAGATACACATAAATCATCGGTCCGCGCCATGACGGCATCGCGAACTGCACGGCCCACAGGACGAAAAGAATGAGCGCCTCATGCATCTTCAACTGCAGGTTCAGCAGAAGAAGAAACCCGACGAAGCTCTGCAGAATCGTGAGGAGGATCTCGGCGCGCTGGTGCGCATCGAACGTCAGCGGCCGCAACTCGCCGGCGCTGATCACGAAGAGAATCGGGATCATCGCCGAGAGAATGCTCCACTGATTGATGTTGGACGAGACCATGTTCATCAGCGCGATGTTGGCCGTCCGAACCTTGCGCGCCCAGTAGAACGCGCTCAGTTTCTCGGGAAACTCGGACAGGAACGGCGCAACCCACTGCACGAAAACGAACGTCGAGACACCCAGCGACGTGGCGATTGCGAGCATCGAGTCGAGGAACGGATGCGCGGCGAAGAAGAGAATCCCGCCACCGGCGAAGAAGAGCGTCAGGATGGCGGCGTTGCGCATCCTCGGCGGCATCATCAGTACGCGCCGCGGGACGATTCCGAGGTCCTCGAGCGCCTCGCCCTCGTCATCGCGCGGCGGGATCTTCCACAAAATCCAGAGATACAGCGCGTACGTGCCGATGAGCGGCAATGCATCCCAAGCCGTCAGCGTTCCCTTCCACCAGATGAAGGTGAAGTACGCGATCGGCAGGAAAAGGCCGAAGACCTCGACGGAATGCTCGGCGTCCAGCTCCACGGTCATGAAGCGACGTTCGCGCTTCCAGCCAAACGCCGCGGCGACGAAGTAGATCATCGGCCAGCCGAGTCCGACCAGCAGCCGCAAACTGCCGGTGAAGTTCGCGAGAACAAGGGCCGTCTTCGACGGATCTTTCCCAGCCTGCCAGGCGATGACCGCTTCGACGGCGAACTCCGGCAATGTCTGCAACCACGCCAGGATCGCCAGCGCCAGTCCCTGCGCCATCAGAAACTGCGCCGCCTCCGCTGCCCAGGCGATGATGAACGACGAAAGAAGGATGGCCGGGAACGTCCAGAGCGCCGACCATGCCGCGGCGGAGGCAGCGGTCGTCGTCTTGATCAGTTTCAGTATCATCGCGAGGCCAGGAGCGCGCATTCTAGTTGATGACCATCAGCAGCAGACAGAACGTGTGGTTCAAGCGGATCCGCGAAGCCATTCATGATCACGACGATGAGATCGTGATCGAAGGACCGAAAGCGGTGGCCGACGCGGTCGCGGCGGGATGGGTACCGATCAAGACGTTTGGGCGCGGCGTGGATTTCACTGCCGGGCTTTTTGATGCGCTCGCGGAAACGAAATCGCCGCAGAACGTCATCGGCCTCTTCCATCGTCCCCAATCGAGTCTCGATCAAATCTTCGCCCGCGATTCGTCGGTCGTCGTCGCGCTGGACGGTGTTCAGGATCCCGGCAACGTCGGGACGATCGTGCGTCTGGCTGCCGCGTTCGATGCGAACGGGATCGTGTTGCTGCCCGGCTGCGCCGATCCATACAGTCCCAAGGCGATCCGCTCGTCGGCCGGCGCGATTCTCAGTGTGCCGGTTGTCAGCGCCTCGGTCGAGGACCTGCTGATGCGCGGATGGCCGATCGTTGCGGCCGATGCACGTGGTGAGGCTGGCGATCCGCCGGCGCGTCGTGCGGTGCTGGCGTTCGGGAGCGAGGGATCAGGCCTCTCGCCTGCTCTGGCGGATGGCGCGCGAACGATCGCCATTCGGATGTCGCCGCGAATCGAGTCGCTGAATGTGGCGACCTCGGCGGCGATTCTGCTGGCGAGGAGTTACGAGCTGCGGGCGTAGGTCTTGTTCAACGTCGCCGCCGGGCCGGCGGCGGTACAGCCGGCGAGCCGCCGGCGCTACGCCGAGCCTCGGCGCTACGGCGCGGGATACACTCGCTCTTCATGCCGGGCAAACTTCTCATCGTCGGCACGCCGCTCGGCAACCTCGGCGATTTCACGCCGCGCGCGATCGAGGCGCTCAAATCCGCGGACCTCATCCTCTGCGAGGACACGCGGCACACACGCAAGTTGCTGACGCACTTCGGTATCAGCCAGCCCGCGGAGCGTTTCGACGATCACACCGAAGATGCCAAGTCGGGAGCGTTCGCCGATCGGATCGCCGCCGGAGAAACGATCGCCCTCGTCTCCGATGCCGGCATGCCGGTCGTCAGCGATCCCGGCTTCCGTCTCGTGCGCCTGGCGCGCGAGCGCGGGCTGACCATCGAGCCGATCCCCGGCCCGTTCGCAGGCGTCCTCGCGCTCGTCGCCAGCGGCATCGCGCCTCTTCCCTTCACATTCCTCGGTTTCGCTCCGCACCGCACCGGTGAGCGAACCGATTTCTATCGCGACGTCGCGAAGCTCGGCCACACCGCGATCGTCTACGAATCGCCGGAACGCGTCGTCGGTTCGCTCGAGGACGCACTCGCAGTTCTCGGCGACGTCGAAGTCACCGTCGCCCGCGAGATGACCAAGCTATACGAAGAAATCCTCAGCGGCACGATCAGCGAAGTGCTCGCCGAGCTCCGCGCCCGGCAGTCGATCTACGGCGAGATCACGATCGTCTTCGCCGCCGCGCTGCAAGCCGCCGCCAGCGCGTCACCCGAGGAGGTCGCGGCCGAGTTCGAGCGCCTGCGCGCCGGCGGAATGCGCCGCAACGACGCGGTCAAGGCAGTAGCGGAGAAGTTCGGGATGCGGAAGAACGATGTGTATCGGATGCTGATTTAGGGTTTATCCCTCGTCTTCTGTATCGCTCGAAGCGTAACCAGCGCCCACTGATCCTTTTCCCGGTTCGCGGCTTCCTTCATTCGGATAAGGTCATCCAAACTGGCGACTTGCGTCGGCATCCCGTCGATATCCATGTTCTCCGAGTTCGCGTGCAACTCAAGATATCCATCCGTTCCCGCTGGATTTCCAAGACAGTCGAAGAGGCCATAGTCGGTCTCGAAGGTAAAGGTTTCGCCAAGTCGCAGCGCATGCTCGTCAACGACGTATGGGAGCTCAGGCGGAAAGTTCCGCAACCGTGCATGAAGCTCATTCAATGCCGCCGCAAGCTTGCGGAGGTTGTCGCGGTCGCGGGAAAAGCAGACATCGAGGTCGTTGGTGATCAGATTCGAACCGTGCAGGTTGCCGGCAATACCGCCAATGATGACGAACTGCACGCCGTGTCGATATAGCAACCGAAGGACGGCGAAGGGATCAAAAGCGCCGTTTGTGGTCATTTCGCCCGGCTGGTCGCCGCATGAAGGCGGGTCATGTTGCGCGAGTTCGCCATCGCAATGCGCAGGCGCTCCGTTGGCGTGCGCGTCATCAGGTCCAACAGTGCGTAGACATCCACCCCCGTTTCGGCGTGAATCTGTCGAAGCTCGTGTTCGGTCAGCTTCGTTTTGCGCGCCTCGCTCATCGTCCCAATTCTACCAACACCTCACTCCCCTGCTATCATCCCCGCTTCCGCATGTGTGGCGCGGGAAAGCCTGCGCGCCCCCGCGACAATCAGAGTTCCCCAGGAGCCCGAATGGATTTCCGCCTCACCGACGAGCAGACGCAGATTCAAGAGATGGTGCGCGATTTTGCGCTTGCCGAGATCAAGCCGCATCTCCCTGAGTGGGATGAAGCGCAGCATTTTCCCGTTGACACCTTCAAGCGCGCCGGCGGCCTCGGCATGCTCGGCGTCACCATCCCCGAGGAGTACGGCGGCGCGGGACTCTCCTACATCGATTACATCCATGTCGTCGAAGAGCTCGCCGTCATCGACAGCGGCTTCGCGCTCAGCGTGGCCGCACACAACTCGCTTTGCACGGGCCACATCTACCTCGCCGGCAACGACGAGCAGAAAAAGAAGTGGCTTCCAAAACTGACTTCGGGCGAGTGGATCGGCGCGTGGGGACTCACGGAGCCGAGCTCCGGCAGCGACGCCTCGGGCATGCATACGACCGCGGTCAAAGACGGTGACGATTGGGTGCTGAATGGCACCAAGAACTTCATCACCAACGCTACCTACGCCGACATTTCCGTCGTCCTCGCCGTGACCGACAGGAACGATACAAAGCGCGGCGTCACCGCGTTCGCCGTCGAGATGGACCGCAAGGGCATCCGCGCGGGCAAGAAGGAAAACAAGCTAGGCATGCGCGTTTCCGACACCGCCGAACTGGTGATGGAAGATTGCCGCGTCCCTTCCTCCAACATCCTCGGCGAGATCGGTCACGGGTTCATCGGCGCCATGAAAGTGCTCGACGGCGGCCGCATCTCCATCGGCGCCCTCGCCGTCGGCATCGCCCGCGGAGCGTACGAAGCAGCGCGCGACTACGCCAAACAGCGCCACGCATTCGGCAAGTCGATCGCTGAATTTCAGGCAATCCAGTTCATGCTCGCCGACATGGCCACCGAGATCGATGCCGCACGCCTCCTTTGTTATCGCGCCGCGACGCTCAAAGATGCCGGCGAGAAAGTGACGCAGGCCTCCGCGATGGCCAAGCTCTACGCATCGGAAGTCGCCGTCCGCGCCACCGAAAAAGGTGTCCAGATCTTCGGCGGCTACGGCTTCATCAAAGAGTTCCCCGCCGAAAAGTTCTACCGCGACGTGAAGCTCTGCACCATCGGCGAAGGCACGAGCGAGATCCAGCGGATGGTCATCGCACGGGGCCTGCTCGCGGAGAATTCGTGATTCGACGGGAGTCGGTCGTCGGGGGTCGGGGGTCGGAGCCGTCTGCCCGGTTGTCGGTTGTCGGTTGTCGGTTGTCGGAGCCGACTCTCTCATCTCCCGTTTCGACTCTCAGTCGCCGACCCTCGGCATAAAGGTCTCCGATGGCCGATCACTCCGACTCTCGACCCCCGATTCCCGACTCCCGCGACGATCACTCCGACACCCGACCCCCGACAACCGACACCCGCGAAGACTCCCGACATCCGACACCCGACTCCCTCGCCGCAGCTCTGACCTCCGGTAAGTACCGCGCCCTGGCGCAGGCTGTATCGCTCGTCGAGCGTGACGATGGCCGTGCGGAGCGATTGCTGGCGGACATCTACCCTGCGACCGGCCGCGCGCGCATCATCGGCATCACCGGCTCGCCCGGCGCCGGCAAATCGACCCTCGTCAATGCGCTGACCAAGCATTACCGCAAGCAGGAGAAGAAAGTCGGCATCATCGCTGTCGATCCCACTTCCCCGTTCACCGGCGGCGCAATCCTCGGCGACCGCATCCGCATGACCGACCTCTACACCGACCGAGGCGTCTTCATCCGTTCGATGGCCACGCGCGGCTTTCTCGGCGGCGTGGCACGCGCGACCAACGACGTCGTCGACCTCCTCGATGCCGCCGGCTTCGACATCGTCCTTGTCGAGACTGTCGGCGTCGGCCAGGACGAAGTCGAGATCATCCGTACCGTGCAAACCAACGTCGTCGTCCTCGTGCCCGGAATGGGCGACGACATTCAGGCCATCAAAGCCGGCATCATGGAGATCGGCGACGTCTTCGTCGTCAACAAAGCCGACCGTCCGGGAGCGGACCGCACCGTCACCGAGATCACGATGATGATGTCGCTCGTCGAAGAGCACGGCGACTGGATCCCGCCGATCGTGAAGACAGTGGCCTCGACGAATCAGGGAATCGAAGATCTCGACGCAGCGATCGGCACGCACTTCGAGCATCTGAAAGCCTCCGGCGAGCTCGATCGCCGCAATCGCGAGCGCGTTCGTATCCGCATCGAGACCATGCTGAAAGAGAAGTTCATGGACCGGCTGATCGGCAACACGATTCCGCGCGCCGATTACGAGCAACTTCTCGACGACGTGCTGCGGAAACACAACAACCCGCACGATGCGGCCGAGGGCGTTCTCAGGCGCGTTCGATTCGGCCAATGAGCCTCCTTCTCGGCAGCCTCGCGCTGATTGGCATCGTCGTTCTCATCGTTCTGCTCAGTGCCGGCGCAATCGCGATGATCGCGCGCAGCCGCAGCAAACATGGAACATCCGGCTCGCTCAGCTCCGCCGCGCTCGAGATCCAATCACTCCTCGAACCAGAGAAGAAGCGCGTCGTCGAGACCATGCGCGTCGCCTCGGAAGCTGAGGACGAAGATGCAATCGACGGCAAGAAATAACGCCTCGCCGATGACGATGAGCGCAATCGGCCGTTCCCGTCGGCTACAATCCCGGCCCCAATGAAGTTCTCCCGCCAATGGCTCAACGATTACGTCGACCTCTCCGATCTTAGCGATGACGAAATAGGCACGCGCCTGACCGAAATCGGCCACGCCATCGAAGCCGTCGAGAAACACGGCGACGACACCGTCTTCGATCTCGAGATCACCACCAACCGCGTCGACGCCATGTCCCACCTCGGCATGGCAAGAGAGCTAGCCGCGGCGATCGGAAGAGAAGCGAACGTAGGTCGGACTCTCCAGTCCGACTCGGAACGTGGAAGTCGGACAAACGTAGGTCGGACTCTCCAGTCCGACTCTGAACGTGAAAGTCGGACTAGAGAGTCCGACCTACGTCAAACCGGAAAAGGCGACGGCACTGTCACGATCCGAATCGAAGCGCCCGAAATGTGCGCCCGCTACACCGCCAAAGCCATCCGCAACATCACCGTCAGACCTTCGCTCCCGCAGCTCCAGCGCCGCCTCGAAGAAGTCGGCCTTCGCCCCATCAACAACGTCGTCGACGCCACCAACTACGTGATGGTCGCCCTCGGCCATCCGCTCCACGCCTTCGACCTCGATCGGTTGAACGGCAACACCCTCATCGTGCGCCCCGGGAAGAGCGGCGAAGTCATGAAAAGCCTCGACGGCGAGATGCGCAAGATCGATCCCGACACCGTCGTCATCGCCGACGCGCAACGCGCCGTCGGCCTCGGCGGCATCATCGGTGGCTTCGAATCCGAGATTACGCAGTCGACGCGCAACGTGTTGCTCGAATGCGCCTGGTTTGAGCCTTCCGCGATTCGCCGCACCGCGCGCCGCCTCGGGCTCAAGACCGATGCGTCATACCGATTCGAGCGCCGCGTCGATCCGAACGACACACTCGCCGTGATCGAAGAAGCAGCGCGTTTGATCGTCGAGAGCGGCGGTGGCATCGCCGAAGCGCCGGTCGACGTCGTCGCGCGCGAAGTGCATCCGAAAACGATTCGCCTTCGCACCGAGCGCCTTCACGAGGCATCAGCGAGCTCTGTCGGCGCAGGCTACGCGCTCGACCTCTTCCGCCGTCTCGGATTTTCTGCCGAGCAGGCGCACGACGGTCTGCTCGTCACGGTCCCCACCTATCGCGGGGACATCTTCGAAGAGGCCGATCTCATCGAAGAAGTGCTCCGCTTCTTCGGACTGAACAACGTTCCCGCTTCACTGCCGCGCGTCACGACCGGCGATGTTCGCCGCGAGCTTGCCGACGTGGCCGAGGATGCGATTCGCGATGTGCTGGTGGGATGTGGTCTTTCGGAGGCGGTCAACTACTCCTTCATCCGCCCCGAATGGAACGCGCTCATCGTTGACGAAACCCCGGACGAAACGCCGATCGCGATCACGAACGCGCTTTCGGAAAACATCGAAGCGATGCGCCTCTCGCTCATCCCCGGCCTCCTCGAGACCGTGGTCTTCAACCGCTCGTACGGAACGCGCGATGGAATGCTGTTCGAAGTGGGGCGAACGTACCATCGTGCGGGTGTCGCTGGTCGGGAGTCGGGAGTCGGAGTTGGAACCGCCTCTGACTTCGACACCCGACCCCCGACACCCGACCCCCGCGTCAAGGAGCACCACCGCGTCGCCGTCGTGATGTACGGCTCGATCGGCACCTTCTGGGGCGATGCAAAGCGCGCGGTCGATTTCTTCGACATCAAAGGGATCGTCGAGCAGATCGCGAAGAAGCTTCATGTCGATGTGGCGTTCGCGGCGTCGGATCAGTCGTGGCTGCGCGGCGGCAAGCGCGCTATCGCCTGGCACGGCGACCGGCAAATCGCCACCCTCGGATTCCTTTCGGCCGAGCTTCTGCAGAAATTCGGGATCAAGGGTGATGTGGCGGCGGCGGAGATCGATGTCGAAGCGCTGATCGCGTCGTCGAATACCGAATGGAAGATGGCGCCGGTGGCGCGCTTCCCCGGCGTGCCGATGATCCTCGCGCTCACGCACGGACGCGACCTCGAGTATCAGCGCATCATCGATACGATTAACTCATTCAACGTTCCTCACCTTCACGAAGTCGGTCTTCGCGACCGCTTCGTTCCCGAAGGCGACGACGTGATCAAGACCACGCTGGGCATGTGGTACCAGGCGTTCGACCGCTCGCTGACGCAGGAAGAGATCGCCGACTTCCAGCAGCACCTCGCAACGCGCCTCGCTGCAACCCTGCCGGTAAAATTACTCTGAGAGAGACAACCAACGTGAAAAAGAAGAGCGACGACCAACTGAGCATTGCCGGAACCGAGGAGGCTGAGATCCTCGGCCGCCTGAACGACCGCGTAGAGAAAGCGATCACCACGATTCAAGCGCTGCGGAAGGAACGCGACACACTCCGCCGCGAGCTCGATGAAGCCAACGCCCGAATCCAGGAGCAAGGCGACAGCGCCGAGCGCGCCTCGACGCTCGAAGAAGACAACGAGCGATTCAAGCGCGAGCGCTCCGAGATCCGCGACCGCATCGAGTCGATCCTCGGCAATCTGGAGGCGTTGGAGGAGTAGCTCTTCGGGCGTCGAACATCGGACATCGGGTGTCGGAACGTATTTGTCCCAAGCTGGGACAAGCTTCATTCGCTCCGACCCCCGACTCCCGACACGCGACGCCCGAAAAAGCTACCAGCGAATCTTCGGCTGTTCGAAGACATCCGCCAGATTATTCAGCTCGCTCTTGATCGGTCCCCACTCGCGCTCCAGCCGCGAGCCCAGCCGATGGTGACGCAGGATGCGGTTGACTTCCCTTCCGGCCTCGATCGCTGCTCCGACATTTCTGCGAGTCCGTTCGTAATCGTGATCGCCGTTCCATGAATCGCGGATTCGATTCAGCGAACGTTCCAATTGCGCGGCGCTGCGGTCCAGCTCATCACCGCTGTGCCTCTCGTGGCCCCACGACCGCTCCGTAGCGCGTAGGAAGTCGTTCGTGCGATCTTCGCAATCACGGATCACGCGGCCGATGCGCTCGCTGCGATCGTCGCGGCGGTCGCGATCTCGATGTCGCTGCGCCTGCGCCATCACCGGAATCAGTAGAACCAGGGCCATGAACAGCCGTACGAATCTCTTCATATCTTCTCCTTTCAGTAACGGGCGTCCCCGAAAGCAATGGGGGAAATATAGCGAGCCTCGGGCCAGCGTGACGTGACCCACGCGTTGGTCAACTGTGACCGGCGAGCAATCCTCGGCGAATCGATAGCTATCGCACGTTGAGCAGCTCGCTGCCTACACCGGAATCAGGCTCTTGTTTTTCGCCAGCCACTGATCGAACGTCTGCAGTCCCGGATTGAGCGAGCGTGCCGTTTCAGCGCTTCGGAGCGCGAGCGATTCCTTCTCGAAGTCGCGATACACCTGAAACATGTTGCCCATCTCATCGGCACCGGGAAAGCCGAACCCGCGGTAGGTGTCGGCATCGACGGCGCTGTACTCCACCTTGATGCCGAGGGCTTTGCCGAGCTTCTCGCTCATCTCGCCGATCGTGAGGTTCTCGCCTGTGATGCCGACGGTCTTGCCGATGTACTGCTGGCCAGCTTTGAAGATGCCGTACGCGGTTCTGCCAATGTCACCCGCGCCGATGCCGGCGATCTTGGAGTCGCCCAGCGGGAACGCCCAGCGGTATACGCCGTCGTCTCCCTTCTTCGGCGCAAGACCGAACATGTAGAGGTTGTCCCAGTAGAACGATGTGACAAGGAAGGTGACTGGCAGGCCTTGGAAAAAGGCGTCGCCATCCGCTTTGGCGTCGAAGTGAGGGACGCGATACTGGACTTGCAGGAACGGCATCCGCTTGTCGTCCGGCGCCATCAGCTTGCGGGTGTCCTCGAGCGTCGACCAGATGACGTGCTTCACGCCGGCAGCACGCGCGGCGTCGGCGATGTTTTTGGCCTGCGCCGTTTCCTTCTCGCCGGAAAAGTGCTCCCAGAAATTCGTGACGCCGTAGACGCCGTACGCGCCGGCGAATGCCTTCTCGAGGCTCGCCTCGTCGTCCAGGTCGGCGCTGACGACTTCGGCGCCCTTTGCGGCGAGAGCCTGCGCCTTTTCCTTCTTCGGATCGCGCGTGATGGCGCGGCAGGCAAAGCCGCCGTTCGGATCGCCGAGGATTGCTTCGCAGAGTCCGCCACCCTGCCAACCGGTCGAGCCGACTACCGCGATGATTTTCTTGGTCATTAGATTCTCTCCTCTTGTTGTTTTCGGATTGGTGGAAGATACAGAACCGTTTCACGCGGAGGCGCGGAGGACGCGGAGGGTTTTCTCCGCAGCTCCGCGTCTCCGCGTGAAACCGTCACCCCCTCAAAACCCCGCGCGAGAACTTGATGAAGTAGTCCACGCCGGAGACGAGCGCGAAGAGCATCACCACCCACAGCGCCAGCTCGCCGATGAAGCGGAACTCGCCCAGCTCGTAGCCGATGATCAGCAGCGCGATGGCGACGACCTGTGCGACCATCTTTGTCTTGCCGAGCGGCGACGCGGCGATGGTCACACCGTGCTGTGCGGCGATCGAGCGAAGGCCTGACACCGCAAACTCGCGGCCGATGATGATGACGATCATCCAGGCGCGGGCCAGGCCGAGCTCGATCAGCGAGATGAACGCGGCCGACATCAGGAGCTTGTCTGCGATCGGATCGAGCAGCGCGCCGAGGCGCGTCATCTTGTTGTACTTGCGCGCGAAGTAGCCGTCGAAGAAATCGGTGATCGCAGCGACGCCGAAGATGGCCAGACCGAGGTAGTTCGAGTACTTGGTCAGGAGGACGACGACCAGGAAGGGGACGAGGAAAATGCGCAGGAGCGTCAGCGAGTTCGGGAGGTTCCAGATCTCGGTGGCGACGTCTTCCGTTGGGGGAACGACGGTAGGTTTTGCGCGCTCCGCCAGCGGAGGAGCGGCTTCGATCGGGTGCATGGAAGGTTCTCGACAGATATCCGGCATCATCAGAATAACCGCTTTGTCGAGTGGTGGGAAGGATCACACGAAAGCCAGCGCGGCCGCCCCTCGGAATACAAAACCGGCGATTGACATTCCGACGCGTGCAACCGAGAATCTCGGTCCCGTTCAGAATGCGAAAGTGGCGGAATTGGTAGACGCGCAGGTCTCAGAAGCCTGTGGTCATTAGACCATGGGGGTTCGATTCCCCCCTTTCGCACCAACCTCTATCCTGCCTGAGCTCTTGGTCGAACCTTCATTTCACTTCGTCCGGGGTACAGCGAGCAGAATCCCCCGGTTAAGCAGCCACACCGCCGGGCAGGGACGCCCGTCGGTAGCAGGCAGGAATGCCTGCGCTACTTACGGGAACGAATCCGACGCGTCGTAGTGCAGGCATTCTTGCCTGCTGCCGTTGGGCGTCCTCGCCCGACGGGGTCGAGCCGCACCTCTGACGAATTCGTCCGTGGCTGCCACATTCGAGTTGGCCTACGGGAAGGTCTGACGATGGTCGGACTCTCGATATCTCTCCGAGATGTTCTTCAACGCCTTTATGAGCTGGGAATCTGACGTCACGAAGGCTGAGTCCTCGCGGCCACCAGATTCCTGCGTAGAGTGACTCGCCGAGGCGCGGCAGCCTACACTACATTCCCTTGGAGCGGCGGTTGCAGGATCAGCAGCCGGAATGACTCTCGATCGTCAGCTCGTCCTTCTCTTTGTTCTTCCGATTCCGATTGCGTCGATCGCCTGGACGGTGACGCATGAAGACCTCTTTCGGGAACCGCGCGACTGGTGTGTCAAGAAGAGCAAATCGTGTGCGCGCCTGATGTCGCGCAAGTTCTTCTACCTGTTCACGTGCGAGTATTGCTTCAGTCACTACGTCACGGCCGTTCTCCTGTTCATCACCCGTTACAAGCTGATGTTCGACGACTGGCGCGGCTATCTCATCGCAGGGTTTTCGCTGGTCTGGCTGGCCAACGTCTACATGAGCTTCTTTGGCAGGTTGCGCCTGGAGATTAAGGAGAATCGAATCGAAATCGCTGCAGCTGAGGCAGAAGCCGGGAATGCGAAGAAGGGCGCGAGCGGCGTGATCGCGACGAAGGCGAGCGCAGCGTGACCTGACTGAGATCCGCAGCGGCACAACACGGTATAATCCGCTCATGACCGCCTCGGCGTCCACGCTCCTGGCAGAAGCGAAGAAGCTCAGCCCGGGTGATCGCCTTGAGCTCATCGGCGAGATCTGGGACACTCTTGAGGACTCGGCTCTGCCCGTCACCCCCGAGGAGCGCGCGATCCTGGAGTCCCGAATGGCGGATCTCGAGGCGAATCCCTCGGCGCAGGAGTCGTGGGCAGAAGCCAAGTCCTGGCTGGAGTCGCGCCGTCGTTGAGCTACGTGGTCTCGGTCCGAGTCTCGGCCAAGCATGACGTCGCCGAGGCTGAGGACTGGTATGAGGAGCGCGAGCCCGGGTTGGGTGTTCAGTTCCGTGCAGAGGTATACGACGCCATCGCCAGGATCTCGGACAACCCCTTCATTTATCCGGAGCTCCTCTACGGCAACCGCCGCGTCGTGCTGAGGCGATTTCCATACAACATCTGGTTTCGAGTGGCCGGCTCAGACGTACTCGTCATGGCCATCGTCCACGGGAAGAGGGGAAGCAAGCACGTGCGCGCCAGACTCACGGGTGCCTGATGACGCGAAGGTGAGCAGAAAACGGTTCTAACCCTCCAACCGCCCGCGCCGCCCTTCGATCAGGGGCGTGAGCAGAGCAATCGCGACGAAGCCGAGCGGCAGTGTGATCTGGCTGACGATACGCTCCCAGCTCCAGCGAACGTGCCAGGTCACGTCATGGGGCGTGACGATGTAGGCAGCGAGGAAGAAGGCGGTCTGTACAAGCAACGTGACCAACAGGAAACGTTCGCGTGTGATGGCCGCGCGGAACGCCAGTACCAGTGCGAGGCCGGCACCGATCCAGAAGAACGGCTTTCCTGTCGTGTATGTGGCCAGCGCGGAGAACATCGGCTGCAGATTCGCGAGATGGCCCGTGACGCGATCGAGGATCGGTCCTGTCGTGAGATCGGTCTGCAGATGATGGATGCGTCGCAGCACGAACCACGGGGTGACGATCGCAATCGCCAGCCATAAGCGCGCAAGAAACCGCGGCGCCGTCAACAGGAGGCCCGCGGCGACTGCGGCGATCAGCGCCACTCCTTCGTTCTTGAAGGATCCGGCGATGCCGAGGAAGAGAGCGCCGCGAAGAATGGCGGCGGAGCTCGAGGCGAGCACTCCGCGGCGCACATACAGCAGCCCCGCGGTCCCGCTGGCAACCAGCGGCCCTTCGGCCAATCCGATCCATGGCGAAAACGCGATGCATGCGAGAGCCAGTGTGGCCGCGGCGGCAAGCACCGAGTCATCGGTCTCTTCCTCGATGAACGCCCGAACTGCCAGTAACGCGGCAAGGCCGAATGCCACGTGCAACGCTCCGAGCCAGCGCGCATCCCACGAACCGCGGATGACCGTCTGCACGTCGAAGATCAGCGGCAGCAGGATCGGATAATCGACGTGCGCGAACTCATTGAAGGGATTCTCGAGAAAGCGCCAGTCGATGCCGCCGGCCAACCAGAACTCTCTCGCTTTGACTCCCCATATGCCGATGAAATCGTATTCGGCGGTCGGCCCGACTGTGGCAAATAGCGCATAACCGGCAGCGAGAACAGCCGTCATCAGGTCGATGCCTGTCGCGAGAAAACCTTTCCACTGCGGCGCGAAGGGTTGCGTAGTGCGTGCGCGATCGAACGGCGAACGTCCGCGCGCGACGACGTTCGCGATCACGGCGACAAGCAACATTCCACCGAGCAGCGTCACGCGCGACCAACGGAGTTGCACGCTGGAGAGGATGAACAGAATGGCTCCGCCGAGCGCAGCGCCGAGGAGGAAAGACGTGCTGAGACGGAGCGACACCCTGGCGTTGCGGTCGAGCAACATCGACAGCGGCCATCCCGCGGCAACACAGATCGCGATCGTTAGGAGTGCCGCGACCATCGTCATCTCGCGTTCGCGGGCGGAGCAACGGGAGGTGATGCCTTCAACAACATTCCGTGCTCATCCTGCCAGCAGCTCTCGAATCCCGGCGCTTCGATCCGCTCCCCGAACGACGCCAGATAGTCCGCCTGCGCCAGGTTCGAGAACGCGACGCGATCTTCATGCAGCGCCAGTAGCGGCACGACCTGCTTCCCCGGCAGCAGATAGCTGGCGCGGTAATACGCGTAGCCATACCCGCCTTCCCATTGCCGATACGGCACCCAGAGGGCGATCCGCGCGCCCCGACGCGTGCGGGCGTCAACACCCTCGAGGAAGCTCTTCAGTCCTCGCATCTTGTGGAACGGCAACTCCGCGAAGACCGCTCCCTGGCTTGCGCGATCGATCGCGAAGATCCGCAGATAGAACGGCTCGAGACCGCCGATCAGGATCAACGCGAATGCCACCGCCGCCGCGAAGCGCATCGCAGATCGGGAGGATGGAAGCTCGTTTCCGGATTGCACTGCAACAAGGATAGAACCGTTTCACGCGGAGGCGCGGGGATGCGGAGGTATTCTCCGCGCCTCCGCGTCTCCGCGTGAAACGGTTTTATCCTTGACCCAATGGACATCGATCTCGTCGAGTACCGCCCCGAGTTTCGCCCCGACTTCGAACGATTGAACCGGATCTGGCTGGAGCAACACTCACTCCTCGAGCCGGTCGATCTCGAATATCTGCGCGAGCCCGAGCGTCTCATCCTCGCCCTCGGCGGTCAGGTCTTCTTCGCCGTGCAGGGAGAGACGGTCGTCGGAACGTGCGCCGCAATCCCGATCTCTGCGACGACGTGGGAGCTTGCCAAGCTTGCCGTCGACCCATCCGCCCGCGGCCTCGGCATCGGGCGGCGCCTTTGCGAAGCGGTGCTGGCCTACGCGCGTGCCGCGGGCGCAACCGAAATCGTCCTGACATCGCACACCGCGCTCGTCGAAGCGATCCATCTGTACGAGACGTTGGGATTCCGCCACGCTCCCCTCCCGGCGGACGTTCGCTACGAGACGGCGAACGTGTACATGCAGCTTTCGTAGGTGACGCTGCACCGTTACACTCACATTCAGATGTCCGAGCGTGATCCTTCGAACGATGCGGCTGCCACTCAAATGGCCGCGTCCAGGCGTGCCGGAGCGGCGCGGCTCCGGATCGCATTTGACTTGAGCGACGCAGAGCGTGAGCTCGCGATAGCCAACATCCGGAAACAGCATCCGGAATACACACAAAGAGAAGTCATCGAAGCGTTGGTCTGGCAGATTCACAAGATTCGCCTTCCAAAGCCGGAATCAGAGTGAGCATCGCGCGCTGGTTCCGCGCCGGAATCGGCGTGAGTACGTTGTGGTACGTTTGGCCCGCGATGATGCATCGATCACGACGTCGCGATCACAAACCATGACAGACACTTACGATTTCGATTTCGCCGTTGCTGGCGGCGGCCCTGCCGGCTCCTCGGCTGCCATCTCGCTGGCGCAGCGAGGGCACTCCGTCGTTCTCTTCGAGCGCGAGACTTTTCCCCGTTTTCACATCGGCGAGTCGCTGCTCTCGACGGCCAACGACCATTTCGCGAAGTTGGGAGTGGCCGAGACGATGGAAGCGGCCTGTTTCCCCGACAAGTGGGGCGCCCGTCTCTTTACGCACGACGGGCTGAGCGGCCGCGGGGTCGATTTCACCGATGTCACCGAGGTGACGAAGCCGAAGACGGTTCAGGTGTGCCGCGAGGTGTTCGACAAGATTCTTCTCGATCGCGCCCGCGAGCTCGGTGTCGATGTCCGGGAGGGCTATCGCGTCAACGCATGCGAGTTAGGGCCGGATGCAGCGATCCTCGATGTCGCATCCAGCGACGACGGCGTGGCCGCCCGCGTGCGTGTTCACGCCCTGGTCGATGCCACAGGCCGGAATGGGTTGCTCGCAAGAAAATTCAATCTGCGGACCGATGAGCCGTTGCTGGCGAATATCGCGGTCTTCTCGCATTACAAGAACGTTCCGCGCCTCGCCGGTGACCGGCCGGACGATATTCGCCTGGTCGCCCGCAACGACGCCGGCTGGTTCTGGCTCATCCCCATTTCCAAAGAGTTGATGAGCGTCGGCGTGGTCGTGCCGAAGAGTTTGTACCTGCAATTGCCGAAGGGCTCGCCCGAGGAGATGCTCGACCGGGCCATTGCCGGCACGCCTGTTCTGGCTGAGCTGATGCGCGGCGCGACACGGGAGTGGCCCGTGCGCGTCGAGAAGGATTTCTCGTACAGCGCTTCCGCGTACGCCGGAGACCGCTGGATTCTCGCGGGCGATGCGGGCTCGTTTCTCGATCCGGTGTTCTCGACCGGCGTCTCGATCGCCATGGAATCGGGCATCGAGGCTGCCATCGAGCTCGATCGGGCGTTGGCGCGGAACGATTTTTCGGCGCGGCAGTTCGCAGCGTTCTCGCGCCGCCAGCGCAGGCGCTTCAAGACGTTTCGCCGCTTCGTCGTCGGCTTCTACACACCGCAATTCCGCGACCTCTTCTTCGATCCCAACCCGCCGCGCCACATCTTCAAGGCCGTCGTAACGGTGCTCGCAGGAAAGTGGGATTCCAGTCTGCGAACGCGCCTGCTCAATCGCGTGTTCTTCGCCATCGTCGCCATCCAGAAACGCTTCTCGCTGACGCGCATGATGTTCCGCCGCGACCCCAGCGCCGGCTATCCGGGCGAATAGGACCAGGGTCAGGTCTAAAGTCCAAAGTGCCGCCGCATATCCAGCCGCCGTGGCGATAACTGTCTTCGGCACTTTAGACTTTAGACCTGACCCCCAGCGAGAAGCCGCTCGACCGAGTCTATTCCATCGCGGTTACACGTTCGAGCTCGGTCAACAATTGGAGCCTCGCGGCAGCAAACTCCGGTCGTCGCTCCCATTCGAACGGATTTAGACCGTTCTTCTTTATCTCAAGCAAATCAGCGTCTGGCAGCGTGCCTACGCGCACAAAATCTCCAAGCAGAAGCGCCTCCTCCAAGTCATGAGTAACAAGCACGGTGGTGGTGCGACCGCTGACGTGATCGATGTAATAGCGTTGAAGGCGGCGACGCGTTAAGGCGTCGAGCGCACCGAACGGCTCGTCAAGCAAGAGCAGGCGAACATCGTTAGCAAGTACCATTGCCATCGCAAGGCGTTGCCGCTCCCCGCCTGAAAGCTGCGCGGCGAGACGGTCGGCATATGCCGAGAGACCGAATTCTTCGAGGAGGGCCCAACCTCGTCCGTTAGCTTCTGCCAGCGACGCCTGCGCCATGCGCTCACCCAACATTAGATTATCCCAGACTGTCAGCCCGCCGAAGACGGCAGCCTCCTGGAACACGACACCGATGCGAGGCGTCACGCGCAGGACGGCCAGGGCGTCTAACTCCACCTCGCCTCTGATTACCAGACCGCCACCGTACAGTCGCGCAAGAGCGCGTATCAACGTTGTCTTTCCGGAGCCGCTAGGACCCACGATCGAGAGAGTGGCCCCTGCAGGAACGACTAACGACAGGCCTCGGAGAACAGGATGCTGGCCATAATCAGCACATAGGGCGTTCACGCGTAGCGGCGCAGGCGACCGCCGGATGGGTTCAGTCAACTTACTGCTACGCCCGGCCTGTGAACGAACCCGCGCGCGACGCCGCGCTACCCTAAGAGCAATCGATCCTCCGATCTTCCAAATGGCTGCAAAAAGTGCGTCCCCCAGTAAACCGATGCCAGCGAAAAGGAGAATCGCGAGTAGCAAGATGTCATCTCGGCCGTCGTCGAGAGATCGAAACAGGCGATAGCCCAATCCCTCGCTCCACCAGATCGCACTCGTCCGTTCGTATACGCCGCCGAGTTCGGCGACACCCAAAACGATCCACGCCAGAGAGATAGATGCGCGCCCTGAAGAGTAGATTCCTTCACTCAATGCTGGTAAAATAATTTTACGAAAGCGGCGCACACCTGATACGCCTAACACTCGCGACCGCCAAACAAACTCGATAGGCAGCGCGGAGGCGCTCTGGTGGACAATCACCCATGTCGCGCCGAGCGTCGCATACGAAACGAGTAACAGTTTCCCGATCTCTGACAAGCCGAAGATACGAACAGATAGTGGCACCAAGGCGATAAACGGAATCGATCGCATCAGCGTTAGCGGGCCTTCCGCCACGACAGCCGCTGGCCTAAGACGCCCAGTCGCGATTCCGGCTGCGACGCCGAGCACAAAACCCGGCGCCCACCCGAGCAATGCACGGCAGACGGACACGGCAACGTCCTGCCGAAGCGGCCCGTGGGACCACTGCTGGAGCACGGCCAAGAGCAGCTTCGCAGGCGCCGGTAGGCCGTAGCGACGGAGACCACTCAGGCAGACAAACAAAAACAGCAAGGCCGTGCCGATTCGCGTCGCGCCTCCGACCCAATCACGCTTACCGTGCGGGTTAACGCTTGACACGGCTGGTATCGATCTCCGCCATCAGGGAACCATCCATGTACTGCGCGACGTCTGCAGGGACGGTGGCGTCAGGGTGGTTTTCCTTCCACCAAACAAGTTCTTCGCTAATCCAGCGCCTGAGCGATGGCTGGTCCAGCTCCACGTGAAAAGTTGTCGTCTCAAAGAAGTCTCCAAGGTCGCCTTTTTCGACATTCAGCCACTTCTCTAATTCGGCCTGCGCCTGCGGGCGATTAGATGCAATAAATTGATCCGAGCGTACGAGTGACCTCAGCAATTTGACGAGCTCCGGCCGGTGGCGCCGGAGTTTCTCGGCCGTAGTCACTATGTTGAAGGCGAGCGTATCAATGGTCGGGTCGACGAGAATGACGATGTCGCCACGATTCGGCACCCGTCGCGCATCGCGCTCGATCCGATACGTGCGCTCCGACTGGACGACGAACGGGTCCCAGAGAACGGCTGCATCAATGTCTCCGCGGATAAGGAGTGCGCGGAGATCCGCTGGTCGACCGTTCACAATTTGGGCATCAGAGACCTTGCCCTTTTTTAGTAGGCGCGACAGGTAGATATCCCCGTTCGTGTTCTTCGTTACTCCGATCCGCTTACTATGGAGGCTCGCTGGGTCGCTCGTTATTCCGATTTGCGCGAATGTGACGAGCTTCACTTGGCGGTTGGAGGTCAGCGTCGTTGCGATCACCACGGGATGGTCACCCGCAGCAATCATCGTCACGACGGGTGTCACAGCGATGCCACCCACGGCGCCCGCGTCGTCCCTATTAGCCCGCAATGCAGTCGCGAGGTCCGGTCCAGCGGGAACCGAAATGATTGCATACGGTAAGCCTTCCGCCCGAATGAATCCCTGGCTGTCGGCCAAGTGGGTAACGGCGCTATAGGTAATTGGCAATTGTACAATTCGTAGCGGAGGTGCCGGCTCTACGCGCGCTGTGTTTACCGGCTCCGCTTTGCAGGCCGCCAGCAGCAGTAGCGCTATAACACATACCGTGTAACTAATGCTATATCGACGCGTCAATCTCATTGGTAACCCCTTTTCCTATCTCTGAAGAATCGCCATCCACGTCCATCGCAGTGTCGAGCACATCAATCGCTATCGACGCCATCGCTAAGCAATGGATCGCTCGGGCCTGATCATCCCCATTTGTGACGTCCAGATACTCCATATACGCAACGCTGACCAAGAGAAGCCGTTCAGCATATGACACAACAGGCAACCACTCAGCGGCTGTCGGCTTCCAGTTTAAATAAGAGGCCGCAGCGGCTAGCCTCGAAAGCGCTCCGTGACGCCAGAGCGCGATCGGCCGGAACCCCTCGCGCATTGGGGCGCTCGCCGGGAATCGCGCCCAAACATCGAACGCGCTAATGTTTGGTGTGGTCAGGCCACAAGTATCCACGCACCACCGCCAAAGTGCTGTTTCAAACGCTAGGCAGCGCTCTATCAAGGCAGGCCGATCGTCGGCGTCGCGCCGGTCGTACAGAGCGCGGAGCCGCAAATCGACCTCGAATGTAACAAAGTCATGGGACATCGAGTCGCGCGAATCGTCGGGGAGTATCGCGTCGGCAACATCAACAACGCGTAGATCCCACCTGCGCTCGCCGCCGCGCTCGGTACCAAGGAGCACGACATTTCGGGGATGCAGGTCGCCGTGAACGGTGGACGCCAACAGATCGACGCTCATGGTTCGGGCCTTGGTGCTTCCCCCGGCTAGTATAGCGTCGACCCTTTCTTTGACCCTTTTGGTATGCATCTGGTAGTTGGTGGACAGCGTGCTAAAAAACGTGAAGAAGTCTTCTCGGCGTGCTTCCGCCCAGCGCGCTTTCGTCGCTAGCTCGACCTGCGCTCCCTCACGAATATCCAGCGACCACAAGCGATAGCGCCAATCGTTCTTCTTCCAATCCACCAACCGCCGCGAGCCGTCAGGCGCCTCTAATACGAAACGAACCTTGCCTTCCGCATCCCTCGGCTTCACAAACAGCAACTTGTAGTCGCCCTTTGGCGCTAGCCGCAATGGAAACGGTTCGTCACTCTTACGAGATCTTGGCGGACGGAAGCACCTAGCGCCGAGTATTCGCATGACACGGCTTCGGCTCGGCACTCCCACGCGCGCATCTATCAGATGCATATCGTCGAAGAACGTGTCGAGCGTCGCCAGTACTCCCTTTACGTCCGGATCATTCTCTGACGTTCGCCGTGAGCCGATCCACTCCTCGAAGTCAACGTGTGTTGTCGCGAAGTCCGCATCCGCTTTACTGAATAGAATGCTTGTATAGTCAGCTGGGAGTTCCCTGAGATCAAGCACCTTGTATAGTTTCGCAGCGCTAAGTTGCTCCCAGTTCTTTCTTTCGATACGCAGCTCGGCGGTCGATCCAAATTTGCACCAGTAGCCGTATGTGGTTGAGTCATGCAACCGGCGCGCTCGGATCAGTAGTACGTTGCCGTCTTTCAAGACTCTATCAATCCAAACTTGGAACTCGGGACCGGGAAGCGTGTCACTGAGAGCCATCCGAATGAGCGTCAGTCGCACCAGCGCGGCTTCTTCAGTTATCCGGCCGCGATCAGCAATCGCTTCATTCAAGGCGTCGCGTAGGTTCGCGAGTGACAGCCATTTTCCGTCGCCTGCTTCGGGATCGATGTCGGCATCGTCCGGCACGTCCAAGACATCACGGGATGAGATGATAGCGGGATAGGAACAGTCGACGCCAACGCCGTGAACAGAGGCGCCGCTCGCCTCGTAACGGGGGAATTCGCGCAGAAGTGGCCCAAAGACCGTTCTTCCCGCTTCCAGATGAACGGCAATTGGAACCGGTTCAACGCAACCACTTAGGTCCGACGATTCAAGACCGAGCGAGGCAATCAACCATCGTGGGGGCCCGCCGGCTCGTGCGGCCACCAATTCAGACCGAGCGTCATCGAGCAGATCTCGGCTGAAGGCTCGCGTCTCCATGATGGAAGCCAGGGTGGGCCGGAGTCGCCGAACGATGTGACCTGCTTTGAGCGCGAGTTCCTCCACTTCTTTTGCCCGACTAATTGCATAGTCGCGGCGATCAGCCGTTAGGTATAGTCTGATAGGAGCACCCAGCGCGAGCTTTGAGCTAATCAGTTTGCTGATGTCACCCATCACTCGGAACCTCGAGATTCACAGAACCGTACTAGGTCCGCTCGTAAAGGCTCCTCATCGATCCACTTGTGAAAGAGAGCAGACTCGGGCACGACGTTATAGCGTTGTCGAAGGAACTCGCGAATGCCTTCTGCGCCGGCAGGCACGTATGCCGACGTCACCCACATCGGGAGGTCGATATTCCGGCTTCGCCGCCACTCCAGAAGCGCGATTCCTTCGACGGAGGCGATCAGTTCTTCTAGCCTCGGGGACTTCGCATGATCGCTGGCGAGGTCGCGTGCCCGGCTTAGCGTCATGCCTTGCTCTTCGCGCATCGTAGCCTCTGATGAATTGCTCCAAGCGAGATCGAGTACTAGTAGTTTGTAGCCCATCAGTAAATCGCATTCGGGTACGGCGTTCAACAAGCGCAACAAGTAAGAGCCGGCTCGCTCGTCTGCGCTAGGTGTGACGCTGTTGTGGAGATGTCGTCGGAACCACGGCATCACGCCAGGAGAACCGTCGTCTTCCCACGACCACGCAAACTCGAACGTAACGTCGGTCTCCGCGAGCACTCTGCGGAACCGTGCACGATCAGCACGAGAGTCCTCCACGATCAACACAGCGTTTCCCACCAGATGTCCTACCTCCGCTCTAGACATACGACACAGGACGTCGCCATTCCGGACGTGCGACCGACCGGAACCCGAATCGCGATCTGGGTGTCCTCTCCGGTGTTGTCAACGATACGAACCGAGCCACGACCAATAATTTCGCCTTGCTGCAAAGCAACTTCTGCCGATTCAGCGCGGTCGTCACGTACTTGCACCCGGCAAATCCGTGACACGTAATCGGCTAGGGACGCCAAACCTGATCCATATGCCTCACCGCTTTTTGTTGAATACCGCTGCGGGTTTGAGCGATTGGCCATGTGAATTTCCCATAGGGTTGCCGGAACGGGGCTACAAAACCGTAACAACAGTTCGTTTAGGTCGTCGCGCAAGCTTGGGATGAATCGTTGGCCATTGTTGGCTACGTACAAATTCAACCACTGAGCGCCTACATCGTCTGTTTCGAGTTTCGACCTCATGCTGATGTGAAAGGCTGGAGTCATAAGCGCGGGGTATTGGCGATACTTCTCGAGAACGTGGCGGAGCGGCAAAGCTTCGATTGCATTTTGAGCCAGGTTTAGCAGGTGGAGAAGCCAGATGTCGTTGTAGCCTGGCACGGCGTCGGGTAGATCGAAGCGAAGATCTACAATGGAATCCAGCGCATCCATACGCGTGAGCGACTGTGAGTACGCGCCGAACTCCAAATCGTCGGTCACATCGTTACTCAAATAGAGGGCAAACAAGGCCCTTAGATGTTCAGCCAGATCTTCGGTGTCGATGACCGATGTCGGCGCGACTAGAAAGCGTGGGCCCGAAGAACCGAGCTCTCCGTTAACCGTGGACATAAACTGCAGTGCTGGAAAGGTGCCGGCCCACCGTCTGGCAAACGCTCTGAGGAATACCGAAATGGCCTCCAGGCGATCGCTGTCCGCAGAGGCGCTGGCATCCGAGTCCGGCATACGCGCCGCAATCGATGAAATATCGTCGGCAAGATTCAAGACAGGTGTCGTGAAGGCCTTGTTAAACGTATGAATGAACAAGTGGGTGACGGGAGTTAACTGCTCGAGAAGGCGCGACTGTACTTCAAGCTCTCGAGACTCGCGGGTGGCAAAGTACAGCGCCAGCACCCGAGCGAACGCTTCGAGCTTCGAGGCTGTTGCGTGTAGCGCCTCTGCAGACGCGCTAAAAAAGGAGAAGCCGCCCACTCGTTCTTGGCCGACGAAAACGGGGACCAGCAACACCGAGCGAGGAGCCGACACCGCGTCCGTCGCGAGCAGACTAAGCGTTACGACTGTCGATTCGATGAGGGCAGCGACGTTTGCGTGATTCGCAACGGGCGCATCCAGATGATCTGCCCAAAAGCGGCCGATGCGTAGCGACAAAACACTGACGGCTTCTTGAGGCATGACGTCAAGGAGAGCCGCGGCGTCAATTTGAGCGCCAGCCGCGCTGCTCCGCAGCTTACGGATCGCATCGACCAAAGGCCGCCATTCTCGAAGCGGCATGACAAGGTCCGGAGTTTCAGTGGCGAGATTCGAAGCCTCGTCGGCCATGAACTGGAGGACTATGCCACCGGGCCGCTTAGCGTTCTCGAAGGCGCTTTGCAGCAAGCGCCAGCTGCTTAACGTGCCGTCTATAGTGTCCGGGTGTTTGTCGTACAAAGAACCGGACGCAACTCGCAACCAGCCTGATTGACTCTGCTCCGGTACTCGTCGACTTCGAAGGTGTGCCACCGTAAGATCGATTCCAGCGGCGAGGAGAGCATCGCGAATTCGCGCCGATTCGGTGTTGACGGCAGCGTGTGCTGTGGCGTCGAGCATCGGGAGCGTGCGCGTCTCTTGCCCGAGCAAGGTGCGGATTCGTTCTTTGGCGAGTTCGAGATATTGAACTGCGGGGGCATGGAAGTCGGTACGCAGCTGGCCGAATAGAGTGTCGCAGAGATTCCAGACCAACGTCGGAAGCGCGTCGAGGCGTTCGGGCACTGTGGTGCTCATACTGAGAGTACTCGTGTGTACCGCATTGATCGATCCGATTCCGCTCGATTATTTGATATCAGCCGCCATCGCCGTGAACATCCAGCAGTCTTGGAAAGCGCCGCCAGCGACTGCGGTTTTGAAAGCGCGTTAGTTATTTGCTTAAGCTGTTTAGTAACGGCCGCCCGTGATGCGTAAGTTCTGTGCCCCGCTTTGCGCGATGTTTAACGTTGCTTCTGCTTTGAATTCGCAAACCCTTTCCGACGCCCAGTTACTGTTCGCAGCAGGTCCTCAGGGCCGATCATTGCATATCAGACCAACCGAAGCGGTGACCATGCGGACCCATCATAGGAGTGACGCGTAGCAGCAATTCCCTACCCATCACGTCCTTTTTGACTCCAATTTCTTGTCGTCGTCATTCTAGGGTACCTGATGAGAGGCTCTTCCGATCGAGGGGAAATCCGGTTCGCATGACACGGAGTGGCCAGAAAGTGGTCGTTGCTGCTGGGGAAAACCGTGGGGTCAAGCCTTCGTTCTTCTATCGTGCCTAAGCCACGATGATACAGCGGCTTGCAGAGTGGAATCAGAGGAACTTGAAGCTGGCAAGTGTTATTTGCCGCTTTGGCGTGGAGCGCAGACGTCAGTTGATTCTGATTGGTGGAACTGAACGGGATCGAACCGATGACCTCCTCAGTGCGATTTTCGCGTCTGTCTCGGAACATGCACGGATATCCTCCTTTCGCCAGCAGATGCCGTCGTCCACGGGATCGTTGGTGCTCTGGTGCGGGCGCTTTCGACTTTGGACCCCCGCGGCGGATCGCGCTGCGTTGCGCGACGCCGTCGATCGCGATGTTCTCGGGCCGTTGCTGTTCGGAGGTCGAGTTACTTTGGCAGGATCGACGGCAAGTCTGTCTCGTCGAAGACATCAACCAGATTCATCACCTTGCACTCCAGCGCGACGGCCAGACGAAGGACTGTCAGGAGGTTCGGGAACTTCGCTCCCGATTCCATCGCACTCACGTGGGGCTGGGGGATGCCTACCAGTTCGGCGAGCGCCTGCTGACTGAGCCCGCGTTTCAAGCGCACTTCGCGAAGGCGCCCTCCGAAGAGTTCTCCAGCTGCAGTTGTGTCCCTTGAGTGCCTCATTGTGCCTTGACAAAGCAGATGCGCGAATATATGTTTATACGACTAACAGCGATGCACCCAACCATGCTCGAACCCGACCTCATCTTTCGCATCCGTCACATCTTCCTACAGCCACGGCCGCATGTCAGCATTATGCAGGCGACGGGGCTCCTTGGGTGGACGCGGCGGCAGATGTCCGAGGCTGTCGAGAACGGGGAGGTCGAGCTGTGCACCACGCCGCTCGGGAAGTGGTTTCCGCGGGTGGAGATGATGGCCAAGGCGCTGGAGATCTGGCCGATGCACGTCATCGAAGAGGCGCTCGGGGATGATGCGGACGGCATCCTGCCGCAGGCGATCCGGAGCGCGGAGCTGCGCGTCCGGCTGCCGCGGCATCACATCGACATGCTGGAGTATCGGGCCGACCAGCAGGAGACCACCGTCAGCGGCGTGCTGGCGTCGGGAGCTGGACGGCATCGCCAGCGCGCACATCGAGGAGCTGTCGGCCGCGCTGCCGGGGTTCGCCGAGGCGATGGCTTGGCCGGGTTGTTGATGAAAAGGCTTATCCGCAGATGACGCAGATAGAACGCCGATGAGGACGGTCTTCATCCGCGTTCCATCTGCGTCATCTGCGGATCGTCGTTTCCGGGTCACAAACTAAGGCCTGTTTCCGAGGCACTTACTGCCGTCATGTAACCTCCGCCGGGCTCCTCCGTCTAAGGGGTATATCCAGAAACGGAGGCGAGTCATGTCCGGTTTGCAACCTATCGGGTCCTTCGAAGAGAGTC
>JADGNZ010000004.1 GCA_017883205.1 Thermoanaerobaculia bacterium
CCCGATGAGAAGTTCTGCACCCCCGATGAGAAGTTCTGCACCCCCGATGAGAAGTTCTGCACCCCCGATGAGAAGTTCTGCACCCCCGATGAGAAGTTCCGCACCCCCGATGAGAAGTTCTGCACCCCCGATGAGATGTTCTGCACCCCCGATGAGATGTTCCGCACCCCCGATGAGATGTTCTGCACCCCCGATGATGTGGTCTGCACCCGCGATGCTGTGGTCTGCACTCACGATGCTGCGGCCTGCACCCACGATGCTGTGGCCTGCACCCACGATGCTGCGGCCTGCACCCCCGATGCTGCGGCCTGCACTCACGATGCTGTGGCCTGCACGCACGATGATGTGGTCTGCACTCACGATGCTGTGTTCTGTACCCACGATGCTGCGGTTTGCACTCACGATGCTGCGGTCTGCACCGATGACGCTCCGGTTTGCGGCCGCGGTGCTGTGTTTTGAACCATAGACGGTGCGTTTTGGGCCATCGATGGTGTGTTTCGAACCGTCGACGCCTCGTTTGAACCATCGGTGGCGTGTTTCCAACCATGGATGCTTCGTTTTCCTGGGTTCCTAAGAGAATCGAAGTGGTTACCGCGGTAGGACTCCGCAGGTCGTTGGCCATGACACGAAACGATCGACGCCCCCGTTCCGCGAAACCTCGTTATCATTCCGGAATGACGGATCACGAAACCTACTCCGGCGGCCGCATCGACAAGGACGATCCTCGCTACGACACTCTGATCCGTGGATTCAACCTCCGATGGGTCGGCAGGCCGAAGTACATCGAAGTCTGCGGCGATGCCGCGCAGGTCGCGAAGACCGTGCAGCAGGCGGTCGATAAAAATCTTCGCATCACCGTTCGCAGCGGCGGGCATTGCTACGAAGACTTCGCGGTGGGCAACGATGGCGGCGTCATCGTCGACATGGCGCCGATGAACCGCGTCTATTACGACCGCGAGCGCGGCGCGTTCTGCATCGAGGCCGGCGCGACGCTTTGGAACGTCATCTGGGCTCTCTACAAGGAATACGGACGCGCCATTCCGGGCGGCTCCTGCTACTCGGTCGGTGCGGGGGGACACATTACCGGCGGCGGATACGGCTTGTTGTCGCGCAAGCACGGTCTGATCGTCGACTGGCTCGACGCCGTCGAGATCGTTTGCGTCAACGCGGATCGCCGTGCCGAGGTGGTGATCGCGTCGCGCGACGGCAGCGCGGCGGAGCAGGATCTTCTGTGGGCCAACCAGGGGGGCGGCGGCGGGAACTTCGGCATCGTCACCCGTTTCTGGTTCAAGGAACTGCCGCCTGCGCCGCCCGAGGCGCATCTCGTCAATCTGGCGTGGAACTGGAGCGACATGACGCACGACCAGTTCGCGATGCTGGTCGACCTCTACGGAACGTTCTTTCAGAAGCACAGCGGCGTCGATAGTACTTATGACGGTTTGTTTGCGCTGCTCCACCTCACGCAAAAGGCTGCATCGCAAATTGTGCTGACGGCGCAGTACGTCGGCGACGAACCGCAGCGGCTGCACGAGTTTGTGGCCTTCATGAAGAGCAACGCGCGCCTGGCGTCGCCGGTGCCGCAGACGAATACCGTCGGCCGCCATCACTTTCCGTCGCCCACAATGGAGGTTCAGCGCTTGCCGTGGCTCTACGTGACGCAAACGTTGGACGGCTCCGGCCAGAACCAGCGCGGCAAGTACAAGTCCGCGTACATGCGCAAGCCCTTCCCCAAACACCAGATCGATACGATGTGGAAGTTCCTCAGCGACGGCTTCGATAATCCACAAGCCTTGCTGCAAGTCGATTCCTATGGCTGCCGCATTAACGCTATCCCCGCAGACGCCACGGCCGTCCCGCAGCGCTCATCGATCATGAAGCTGCAATACCAGACCTACTGGACGACCGAGGCCGAGACGAAAAAGAACCTCGACTGGATCAACGCCTTCTATATCGCAATGTACGGCGACCGCGGCCCGCACCCCGACGGCACCATGGACGGCTGCTACGTCAACTATCCCGATGTCGATCTGAAGGATTGGGAGTACCTCTACTACCTCGACAACTACCCTCGGCTACAGAGTGTGAAGGCCGCCTGGGACCCGCACAACATCTTCCATCATCGGCAGTCGGTGAGGGTTCCGGGGGCGTAGACCGAATTGAGCGGAAAGCAGTCATCCTTGTCGCGATGGACCCGAAGCAGATCGTGCATTCCGACCCTGAGATCGTCAGCGGGACGCCCGTCATCGTGGGCACGCGCGTACCTGCGCAGGCCTTGCTCGACTACCTCGAAGGCGGCGAAACGATCGAAGAGTTCCTCGACGACTTTCCAAGTGTCTCCCGGGAACAGGCAATCGCCTTTCTCGAAGGGCGGGGTGAGCGCTGCTCGCGCGCATCGCGTGAGCCTTCGCAGGCGGGCCGGGGTCTGCAAGTTTGTTCTAGGAGTTTGCGCGGCAGAAATTACGAACTCGTACTTCACACAAGTAAGAACGTCGACGGATTTCGACCTCCGCCCCTTACAGCACTCGGGCGAGGACGCCCGAGTGCCCGCGGTCGAGACGACCGCACTCCTTCCGACGTGCGTACCTCGCAGCGCCGAGGAGTGCGGGCGTCTCGCCCGCGGCCATCGGGGCGTCCCGCCTCGGTGGTCGGGCCTGGCCTGATAGCTCCAATGGTTTGAAACGGGTCCAGATCTGAAAACAAGCCCCTTTTAACCAGAGCACTGGCGTCGAGATACAGCGGATCGGCCCAGACGCTCTCTTTCTGCGGGCTCACAGGCGGCCGTTGCGGTCGTCGATCACGGCTTGTGACAGCGCGATCTCACGGCGTTTGAACAGACGACGTGTCCGCGACAGATCGGGAAAGCCCTGAGCGAGCTCCAGTGGCGCGAGGCGGGCCACAGCACGGCCATGCTCCGTGATCACGACTTCCCGCCCTTTCTTTACGTCGTCGGGGAGAGCCGTCAGGTTTTGACGTGCTTCGCGTACACCGGCTCTTCGCATGATGAAGATTATGGCAGATGTAGCACTTTGCCGGTGTGCGACAGGAACACCAACTTACGGCTTTGCAGGTGCCTCATAGATACGCCGATACTCGTATCGGTTCCGGCTGACGGTTTTTACGTAGAGTCGCGTTTCCGCAAACGGAATTGATTCGACAAACAGGTCTTCATCATCGACGGGCGTTTGAGCAGTCCATTTGCCAACTGCGTCTTCGCCTGCGTTGTAAGCGGCGATTGCCAGCATCGGATTGCCTTGCACCGCGGCCAGTTTCTGGGTGTATTCGGCGACGCCGATGGCGATGTTGACCTTCGGATCGAAGAGTTGTTCGCGTGTCGGAGGCGGCAACCCCGCGGCCGTCGCGATCTTGGCGGCCTCTGCCGGCATGATCTGCATGATGCCGACGGCATCGGCATTTGACACGGTCGTGGGCTCGAATCCGCTTTCCTGACGGATGATCGACGCCATGAGGTATGGATCGACCTGGCGTTTCTCGGATTCGCTTTTGATCGGGTCCCAGTAGTTCAGCGGGAAGAGAATCTCCCAGAAGCGATGCGGGACGTTCGTGCCGCCGTGGCGGACGAACTGGCGGAACTTCTTCTGCAGAACGTTGTTGGCAGAAAACGGCTCGCCGCCCTGCACGTAGAGATCGGCGAGCATGAACTGCATGCCGAGGTTTGCGGAGTAGGCGGCGGCGAGCGACTTCATCTCGCGCGTTGCGTCGCGATAGAGGCCGAGCCACGCCAGCTCGCGCACGGAGTCGAGGCGCGGCTCGTTGACAGATGCCAGTTGGCCATCGACGTCCGGAAAGACGTTGCCGTTGGTGACTTCGTTCGGCGCAAGCACCGGCTCGCCCGCGATCTGGCGTGCGCGAAAACTGAAGTAGCTGTACGGGTACCGCGTCTCGAGTTCATGGAACGCGGCGTCGCGGAGCTCGCGCTGCCCTAGGCGGTCGTGAATCTTGCCGGCCCAGAAGAGCGAGTTCGAGAGGTAGTCGCCGTCGGGGTACTGCGTCATGTAGCGGCCGAAGGTGCGAAGTGCGTCGTCATCGCGCTTCGCAAGGAAGTAGGTCCAGCCGAGCGTCCAGAGGTTCTCGCCTTCGTTGCCGAGAGCGCCGGCGGCGATGGCGGCTTCGAGGTTGGAGATCGCCTTGTGGTAGTCCACCTCGTCCGTCACGTAGTACTTCGCGCGAAGGATCTTCGCTTCGGCGGCCTCGCTCGTTTTCGGAAATCGCTTCTCGACTTGGCGCAATCCCGCCAGGAACGCGTCCGGTTGGTTGGCGCGCCAAGCGGCGCGCGCACGCGTGAGGATGAGCGACGGTTCGGTGAGCTTGACGTGCGTGGTCTCGGCGAGCAGGTCGGTGTAACGGCGCGAGTTGAAGAGCGCACGCAGGCGTACGCCGCGATAGGCGTTCGATTTCCTGCTCTCGCTTGGGAAGCGGGAAGCGATGCGGGCGAGCAGATCGAAGGCGCGGCCGTAGCGGTCGTTGCGTCCGAGTTGTTGCGCGATTTTCAGCTCGTCATCGAAGGAAAGCGCATCGAGCGGCGACGGTGTGGCCATCGCGACGTGATCGTACGTGTCCTCGGTGAAGCGGCCTTGCGTGAGCTCGGTGAGAAGGCGCATGCGCAGCGGCGTGGCCAGATCCATCCGCCCCGCTTTTGCCATCGACTTCGCCAGCGCAACAAAGTCCTCCTCGGTCAACGCATCAATTCCAATGCCGTTCGCGATTTGAAAGGATGCGTTCGTGTTCGCGGCGTCGCCGGAGGCCGCGTAGAACGCCGGCAGGCGCAAGCGGGCGATGGTCGCCGCGGAGCTGGCTGGCGTGTTTTGGATAAGGCGGTTCGCGTTGAGGATGGCATCCGGCCAGTTGGCGGCGTCGGCATCGATGGCGACGATGCGCAGACGCAACCAGGGGGCGACGAGAGGATCGGCATCGGCGGCCTGCGCGAGTGCCGGCAGCGCCTCCGCGGTCCGCTTCTGATCGACATAGAAAAGCGCGAGAAGCGCGAGTGCGCGGCGTTGCGTGATCGCATCGGGCGATTGAGTCAGCGATTTGAGCCCGCTCTCGTAAAGGTCGAGCTGCTGACTTGTACGCAGGGCGCGCACGTCATCGAGAGCCGGCAGCTTCGGCGGCTCGATGACGGGAGCGGGCGCGGGTTCGGGAGCCGGCGTGGCTGGGACGGGCGCGGGCGGGGGAGTGACCTCTGGCTTCGATCCGGTGCAGGAAGGCAGAAGAGTGAACGTTGAAAGCAGAAGTACCACGAACCACGACCGAACAGCCTTCTGACCTTTGCCTTCCATCACACCCTCCGCTTCATCTGGCCGTCCGCTTCATGAAAACCGACACGCTCGAGAAACTCGCGATGCGCGACCGCGGCGACGAGCCATTCGCGCTTCATCGTCGTTGCCAGAATCGCGAGCTCGTTCAGCATGACGCGTGCGACGCGTTTGCGCCGTAACTCTTCGGCAACGACGAGGTCGAGGACGCGGATCGCGTCCGGCTCGATCTCCATCGTCAGCACTGCGGCGAGCTCGCCGACGAGCTTGCCGATGATGCCGGCAGACGGCGCGGGATCACCGCCGTGCTGCGATGCAAATGCGCGAAGTAGCGCGGCATCGTCAGCCTCAACCGCTCGGACAAAGAGCTTCTGACCCTTCACGTCACTGTCAACGGATGCGTACAATTTACGCGCCCGCCATCCCTCAAACCCGCTCCTGTCATGCTTTTACAGCATACCAAGCTCGGGCAAATAATACTTGACAATCAGAGGGGGGGAACTACACTGCCGGAAGCCTCCCAGCAACCAATTTAACAATTATTCCGTGAGTGTGAACGATGAACGTGCAAGAAGCGATTGCTGATTTTCTGCAACATGGACATACGGTACGCAATCTCTCCGACCGCACGATTCGTGCTTACCAATCCGACCTCAGCCAGTTCCAGGTCCACGTGGACGGTGCGGCGATGGTCGACATCACGCCCGATCACCTCGAGCAATATCTCGACAAACTCGGCACGGGGCCATACCGCGACACGTCGATCCGCCGCAAGGTCGCCGCGCTCAAAGTCTTCTTCCGTTACCTCGAGGAGAAGGGGATGTTCCCCGAGTCACCGGCGCGAAGGCTGAAGATCCGCAAGCCGGTCGAGAACCGCGTTCCGACGGTGCTCTCCTCCCGCGAAGTGCGCGCGCTGCTTTCCGCGCCGAAGGATCAGATCGGCGCGCTGGCGGGAACACGCGATCACTCCGCCGGCGGCCGCAACCGCTATTTCTGTGCGATACGCGACAACGTCATCCTCGAGCTCCTCTTCTCCACCGGCATCCGCATCGGCGAGCTGGTGGCGCTGAACGTGAGCGACGTCGGCGTCGAGAACAACCAGATTCACATCATCGGCCGCGCCACGCGCGGACGTACGGTGACGATCACGTCGCGCGTTGTCATCGAAGCGTTGATGAACTATCTGGAGATGCGCAGCGAGCGCAGCCTGACCAACGATGCGCTCTTCGTCGGCCGTTCCGGAACGCGTCTGACGATCTATTCGATCGAGAACATCTTCAAGAAGCACGTTCGGCTCGCCGAGATCAAGCGCCACATCACGCCGCACGCGCTGCGTCACACGATGGCTGCGATGCTGGTCTCCTCCGGCGCCGACATCCGCGACATCCAGGAAATCCTCGGGCACGCCTCGATCCTCTCGACGCAGGTCTATACGCGCCTGCCGATCCAGAAACGCCGCGGCCACACGCCCGCCGATCCTGCCCGCATCCTCGTCGAGTCGCATGGGGCGCGGATGTCGATCAAGAAGACGTAGGGGGGTTGGAAGTTTCTTGAAAGGCGTTTCACGCGGAGACGCGGGGAACACGGAGAAACCCCCTCCGCATCTCCGCGCCTCCGCGTGACAAATCACGGCAGCCTTTCTTCCGGCGTCCGCACCGGCGAACGGTTGCCGTCGCGATCGATCGCGCGAACTCCCATGAACACGTTGTCGATCGTGAAGTCTTTGAGCGTGTAGCGGCTGACTTTGCCGGCCGGGATCACTTTCTCCCAATCGTCGGACGTCGTTTCGCGGACGACGATCTCGTAGCCGGCCAGATCAGCATCCGTTCCCATGTCCCAGCTCAGCGTCGTGTCGTTCGTCACGGCTCCCGAGGCTTTCACGTTCCGCGGCGCAGCGGGAGCGCAGGCGGCAGTGACGAGGGCGACAGCGTTGACCGAGGCGACGACGCGCATGTAGTCGGGAGAGACGAATTGGGGGAGGTCGCCGTACTGCACGCCGTTCTCCACGCGCACGGTCTGGTGCTCGTGTTTGTAGTCCTCATTCGCCTCGCTGAAGCGGATGGCCGGGAAGCCCTTCTCGAAGAACGGCGTGTGATCGCCGCCGCGTCCGAATCGATCGAGACGGTAGATCAGGCGCGCGTTGACGTGCGGCAGCCAGACGCGCGCGCCGTCGCGTACGAAGCGCGCCCAGTGCCGCGCCGATCCTTCGCCCGCGCCTTTCGGATTCGCCGAGAAGATGCGCACTGTGTGATTGTCGACGTCGCCTTCGCCGCCGACCGCGCCGCCGACGATGTCGTTCGTGATCATTCCTTCCACGTTCCACTTCTTCGCCACTGCTTCCTCGGCTAGCCCCCGCGATCCCAGCAGTCCCTGTTCTTCGCCCTGAACGGCGGCCAGCATCACGGTGGCTTCGAGAGGATGCTGCGAGAGCACACGCGCCAGTTCCAGGATCACGGCAACACCCGAGGCGTCGTCGTCGGCACCGGGTGCATCGAGGGTGGCGTTCGAGTTGTCGGAGTTGATCGAGTCGTAGTGACCGGTGGCGATGTAGATGCGGTCGGGATCAGTCGTGCCTCTGATCGTGGCCACCACGTTGATCATCTCAACGGGCTCGTTCTTCGTGCGCACGCTCTTCTGCATCGACGATTGATACGCGACCGTCATCCGGCCGCCGCTCGCCGCGGCGATGCGCGTCATCTCATCGAAGATCCACTTCCGCGCAGCGCCGATCCCGCGCGTTGGCGACGTCGTATCCGAGAGCGTGTGCCGCGTACCGAACGAGACGAGCTTCTCGACCGTCTGCTTCATCCTGGCTCCATCGAGCTGGCCGGTGATTGCGGCAACATCGGCGCACTGGGCGTGCAGGGTGGCGGTGAACAGAAAAAGGGCGGAGGCGATCAGTAGTCGGCGCATACCGAACATCGTACCTCTGCGCTGAGCTTGCAAACGTTTTTAACCACAGAGACACAGAGGTCACAGAGTAACGGTTTGAAACTCTGTGTCCTCAGTGTCTCTGTGGTTGATCTTTGTCTGATCTTCCGAAGATAGTCTGACTCAGAAACGAGAACCGCGGATCGCCGGCCGCCGCGCGGAGAAGCGCGTAGACGCCAGCGTTGACGATCGCGGCGACGACTAGTCCTCCGATCACGTTGCGGATGCACTTGCCCCACAACCCGCTCTCGACCTTCTGCGGATCGCCGCGCAGGAGTTGGATGACGCCGTCTGTGCCGCCGGGCACCAGCCCGTGTTTCGCCGCCGACCAACTGCCGATGACGCAAACCTGCTCGCCCGGCACCACGATCTGCTCGGTCAGCGTCTTGCCCGAAAGATCGCGCTCTTCCGTCATCTTCCAGTCCTTGCGAAGATGTCCGTCATCGTCGGTCAGCACGTCGCGGATCTGCTGGTAGATCTGGCCGGGATGGAAGCCCTGCATGTCGGTGAAGGGCGTCGACGCGATATATGCCGCGGCGTTCTGCCGTGCTGCATCGGTGTCCAGTGTCGTCTTTGGGAAACCTTCCAGCAGCGGAAACCCAAGGAGGTTGATCGATCCGCGCGAGGAATCGATGGCCGTCGGAGCCAATGCGAAGCCGGAGTAGTCCTTCGCAGTGCTCGTGCTCTCCCGGTCCTGCGAGATGTGCTCAATCTCATAGCTGTACAACACCGCCGGCTGATCGCTGAACGGAGCGCGCAGCGGCTCGCCCAGCGCGCGAACACGGCCAACGATCGTGACCGTCTCGCCGTCCGTCATCTCCTCGCCGCTGAATCCCGCGAACGACGACTGACTCGACACGCGCGACGCATCCCGCGCCGCCATCGCCGCCGTCCGCAGCGCCCCCGTCGAGATCCACATGAAGAAGCTGGCGATGCCCACGCTCCACCAGAGCACCGGCGGCTCGACATGGCCATGCAGCAGATACCAATAGCCGCCGATCAAGGCGAAGAGGATGAAGAGCGTGACGAAACAACCTCGCTTCATGATGGCAATCCTAACGCCGAGACCACGGTTCGAGACATCGATGTGAAGGAGCTCGACTTCGATGTCGTGAATCGAGACTGCGATGTGGAAGATCTGGACATCGATGTCGTCGATCGAGACTGCGATGTGGCGAATCCCGACTTCGATGTCGTCAATCGAGACTGCGATGTGGAGAATCTGGACATCGAGGTCGTCAATCGAGACATCGATGTGGAAAATCTGGACTTCGATGTGGAAAATCTCGACATCGATGTGGAAAACCGAGACATCGATGTGGAAAATCTGGACATCGCAGTTAGAGATCTGGACATCGATGTGGAAAACCGAGACATCGATGTGGAAAATCTGGACATCGCAGTTAGAGATCTGGACATCGCAGTTAGAAATCTGGACATCGATGTGGAGAACCTCGATGTCGTCGCAGCCAATCTGCCCTTCGAGACTGACACCCAGGCAGGGTTGAGATCCGTTCGAGCGCGATTGGGCAGCGGCAGGAACCGCCTTTGTCCGTCTTAGTCCTCTTTACGAGGCACATGCCAAGCGCGCGGCAACTCGAGATCCTTCGCCGTCCTGCGGCTCCGAGGAAGGTTTGCGCGAGAGCAACGAGTAGCGCGGCGCCTCCGGCCGGCTCAGGATTGAAACGGCCAGCTCATGAACACCCTTCCTCGTTGTACTCACGCCCTTCGTCCCCTACACTTCCCGCCACATGGCACTTCCGAAAGTTTCCCTCACGCAGAAGATCTTCATCGGTCTGGCCATCGGTGTGCTCGTCGGCTGGCTCTGGCCCGACTGGGGCACCGCGATGCGGCCCCTTTCGATGCTCTTCCTGAACCTGATCAAGTCGATCATCGCACCGCTGATCTTCGCCACGCTCGTCATCGGCATCGCCGGCACTGGCGACATCCGCCAGGTCGGCCGCATCGGTTTCAAGGCCCTGCTCTACTTCGAGATCGTGACGACCTTCGCGCTCTTCATCGGACTCGCCGCCGTGAACCTCACCAAGCCCGGCGTCGGGGTGTCGCTCGCCGGCGTCCACACGGAAGTGAACAAAGCTGTCCTCGCGGATCGCGCGTCGAAGCTGGCGAAAGAAGCCAACGTCGCGGCCGCGCACGGCGACAGCGTCACTGCCGCGGCCAAAGCGTCGCAGGCCGCCGATGCCGTCGGACAGGGCCTCACCGCGCCCGATCCGCCCGCCAAGCCGCAGAAATTCGGGGAGATCATCGCCCACCTCGCGCCGGCCTCGATCCTCAAAGCGATGGCCGAGGGGGATGTGCTGCAGATCGTCGTCTTCTCGGTGCTGTTCGCTCTCGCGGTCGTGTCGATCGGCGAGAAAGCGCGTCCGGTCATCACCTGGTGCGAGTCGCTGGCGGACATCATGTTCCGCTTCACCGAGTTCGTGATGAAGTTCGCGCCCATTGGCGTCGGTGCGGCCATGGCGAATACGGTCGGCCATTCGGGCCTCGGCGTTCTCAAGAACCTCGGCATGCTCGTGCTGACGTTGTACGGCGCGCTGGTCGTCTTCCTGCTGTGCGTGCTGCTGCCGGTCGCGCTCCTCTTCCGCGTTCCGCTGCGCGACTTTTTCCGAGCCGTCAAAGTGCCCGCAATGATCGCCTTCGCCACGACCTCCTCGGAGTCCGCGCTTCCGAAGGCGATGGAGAACATGGAGCGCCTCGGCGTACCCCGCCGCATCGTCGGCTTCGTTCTCCCCACCGGCTACAGCTTCAACCTCGACGGCACCACGCTCTATCTGTCGCTGGCGTCGATCTTTGTCGCCCAGGCCGCCGGCGTCCATCTCTCGTGGCCGCAGCAGATCATCATGCTGCTGACCCTGATGCTGACGTCGAAGGGCGTTGCCGGTGTTCCCCGCGCATCGCTGGTCATCCTTCTGGGCACGCTGGCGTCGTTCAATCTTCCCGCCGAGGGCGTCATCGTCATTCTCGGCGTCGACGAATTGATGGACATGGCCCGCACCTGCGTCAACGTCATCGGCAATTGCCTTGCAACAGTCGTGGTTGCACGATGGGAAGGCGCCTTCCGAACGAAGGAGTGGATCGCCGAAGAGGCGGACCTGGAGCAGGCGATCGGTCTGCCGGCGATTGCCGGTTGATGATGCCTAACCGCTGATCGCGAGTCGATGCCACTCCGACACCCGACTCCCGACAAGCGACCCCCGCGAGGTGATGATGAAACGAACCTATGCATTCCTGGCCGCTGTTCTCCTTCTTGCCGGCTGCGCCTCCAGCGCTGACGAAGACCCGAACGCCTCGAAGATCACGCTGCACCTCGAGCAGGTCGACACGGGAGCGAATACGTTCGCGAGCCCCGGACCAGTCACGGTGCAGTTCGTCCTGACCGGGACGAATACGACGACGGAGCCACTGACGCTCACACGCCTCGAAGTCCGCACGATCAGCGATGGCGCCTACAGCATTCCGCCGGTCACGAGGACCCTCAACGTGCAGCTCGCTCCCGGCCAGTCGCAGCAGACCCCGATCTCCGTCTTGGGCAACGCTCACGGCGGCCGGTGGTACTCCGACGCGCCGGTCACGATGCGCAGCACGGGCTACCTGACCGGTTCGAAAGGCCCCTTCGTCAAACTCTTCACTGAGACCATCGTCCAACGCTGACGCACGGTATCGCTGCCGATTTGGAGGAATGATGTCCGCAGCAAGGGAGTTGCAGCCGATGACCGGGTGCCCCCGAGGTTGGGAGCTGACGATGGCAAAACGAATCTATGCGCTGCTGGCTGTGCTGCTCCTCGTCGCAGGCTGTGCGTCGAGCGCGGATGACGACCCAAACGCTCCGAAGGTCGCGCTGCACCTCGAACAGGTCGACACGGGCGTGAACACCTTCACGTTCGCCGGTCCGGTGACCGTGCAGTTCGTGCTGACCTCCTCGAACACGACGAGCGATCCCGTGACGCTCACCCGTATCGAGATCCGCACCGTCAGCAGCGGCGCCTACAGCATCGCGCCGACCATGACGAACCTGAACCTGCAGCTCGGCCCCGGACAGACGCAACAATCGATGATCTCCCTCTGGGGCTACGCCAGAGGCGGCCGCCTCTACTCCGAGGAACCAGTCACCGTCCGCGGAACCGCATACCTGACCGGCCCGAAGGGCGCGTTCGTCAAACTCTTCACGGAGTACATCGCGCAGCGGTAACGCGCTCCATATGTACAATCCCCCTCCCAACCGCGAGCGGGCGTAGCTCGGTTGGTAGAGTAGGAGCTTCCCAAGCTCCATGCCGATCATTTCCGATGACCGCGAAGGATCACCTGGTCGCTCCTGATGTTCCATCCGCACGTGCATTTAACCATCTGACTTGGTTATCAAAGTTCTTCTTATAGGTGTCCATGTTATCGATCCCTGCCGCGATAGGTTCGACCACGGCAAACGTGACGCCATGCTTCCGGAAGACGGGGGACATGTGCTCGGGAAGGTTGCCGCTGCAGACGATCACGCTTTGTTCCACACCTCTCTGCTCCATCTCGGCTAAAAGCCCATCGGCCATCAGGGACGCACGCTCTTTTGTTTTTTCGTTGAACTGGAGAAATGCTTCATAGGAGTCGGAAAATCGCGATGGGATGCTTGCCGACTTTGTCTCCCTGACGTATTGAACCACCGGCAAGGCTTTCGCCCAGAGTCGAGAGCTCTCATCGTAAAGCGCCTTGTCCTCCGCGCCGAAAAGCCAAACTGTTCGGCCGCTGGAAATAGCGGTCGCCACGGCGTGTTCCGCTGGGGCGAGCTTTAAGTCGAGCAGCAGGTTATCGAGAATCGCCAAGCCCCCGTCGGCGTTGACACTATTCCGAAGAAACGTCAAGTCGACCTCGCCACCGCTGGCAGCTTCAGTGCCTACCAGCGATATCAGTCCTGTCTTTAGCAGTCGGCCGAGAAGCAGAGCCAGGGCCCAGCGGGCACTTGGATTCCACGGGATGTCATGGAACAGCACAACAATCCTGGCGTCATCGGTTTCTTGGATATCTACGAGGGTCCCTCCGTATTCGGGCTTCAATCCCCTCAGTGCCGTTAGCAGAACGTGCTTATTGGAGTTCATCGGTCGCTATATCTCCTCATTCAGTTCTCTCTGTTCTAGGTAGAACTGGCTGACATCACATTCATACGCAGACTTTTCGCCCAAGAATCTTGAGAGGTAGTCATTCTCATCAAACGCCTTTCCAATGTTTCGCTGAACCCAGTTCCTCGCAACGAAAAACGCGGCGAACTTGGGATGCGAGAACCGGCAATAGCCATCACGTGGTTCCGTCAGCAGAGCGCTTCTCTTCACAATGTGATCAATCCAGTCAGCTGCAGTCGCAATGGGACGATTCAGGTGCGCAGCGACAAATTTCTCCAATTCACGTCTCGCGAAATCAGTAGACGCCGACAAGCAGTATTTCGCGGCGACCTCTCCGAGAATCGCCAGCTCGTCTTCTAAACTCATCGTTTCAATGGCAGGAGCACTGGGCGGCACATTTTGGGCGCGGTCCCGTTCTCTTACCATGACCCGGGCAAACCGTTCAAATAGCCCTGCCTGATCCGGCGGCATGACGGCATCCTGGTCGGCGCGTTCATAGACGACACACATCATGGTCAGGAAAAGAGGATTGGCGGCAAGCGATCCCAGGTGTTCCTTTTTGATCATCCCAACCAACGCATCTGCCTTTGCCGGCCTGACGCGCCCGAACCACCGACCGATGTACTCAATAACCTCGCGTTCGGAAAACTCCTTCAGCCGGTAGAGCACGGTACTTGGCATGCTCTCGACATAGTCAGTGCCGGGACGGGTTGTTATTGCCATCGGGCAGTCCGCGCCGGCGTGCAGCACATCGTCAAGCCACCGCCGGACCGCGGCCCTTTTTTCGCCCTCCACCTCGTCGGCCCCATCCAGAAGAATAATGGCGCAGCCGCGTTTGACGCAGTCGTTCAGCGCCTTTTCGAGTGCCTCGGGCCCGCCGGGAAACGACCCGCCGCAACCTTGGGCCGCCGCGCTCACCAGATATTCTGTGGCCAAGTTCACCCTTCGATCCCAATCAACCAGCTGGCGAATCTGCAGGTAGATCGGTACGCGGCCAAGGCGTCGATCCTTGGCGAGCCGGATGGCCCAATTGCGCAGAAGTGTGGTCTTACCGCCGCCCGCCGGACCAGTGATCACGAGTTTCCAGGCACTCTCCTGAAACAGGTCGAGGAGTTCAGACTCCCCCATGCAGTGCCGGTCAGTCGCCGCCTCGACACCCGGGGAGATGTAGAGATTCTCGACATCAATATCTCTTCGCAGGCCCAATCCGCGCCAGTATCGGCATTTTTCGCGCAAATCCTCTAGGTAAGCGCCCAGGCCATAGCCCAGCTGCTCCTGCTGAAGCGAGGTGATTTCGCTAATGACCGTTAACAGCTTCAGGTGTTTCGGACGCTTCTTTATCCAAGTGGCAGCCTCCTGGGATAGCTCCTGAAGCCTGCTGTATGACAAGTTCGGCCCGATCTCTTCCTGTGTCGTGCGAATCCACTTACGTAGCGCCATTCTCGCGAGAATAGGCTCCTTTATCAGCACCCATGTGCTTATGATGTCGCCGATCAGGCTCATATGGTTCTTGTGCTCGCTCTACTTGGTCATCAGGTACTCTACCAGAGCAATGCGCTTATTCACAGCCGATTTATAGTCCGGCACCGTCGTTTCTGCGAAGCGTGTTATACGCTTCATGACCGTCAGGGCTGGCGCTGAGATCAGGTAAGATGCATCCTTTAGTATGCGTTCCGCTTCGGCATCGGATGGGGTCAGCAGGAATGATTCCAGGACTTTGAAAGGGTCTGGTTTATCAGGGCCCTCCACCTTCTCGCAGAGTGCGATTCCCTCGTTGACTCCTTGCTTCTTACAATTCTTGACGACCCATAACCGATGGGCAAAGCGAAAGGCAGTTGGGCAGTCGCCCGCGTCGTTAACAGAGTGCATGACAAAGCCCAGCATGGACATCCCCACTACAGACATCAGAACGGGGTTCGCGTCCAAAACAAGCCGAAGCCCGTCCCACGTTTCGGTAGTAGCCTGCGTGGCGATGAGTTGACTGAATGAGTCCGGCAGCGACACCGAGGAGCGATCGTTCGGCCATTTCAATACCTCCGCAGCACGGAACCCTTGTATCCAGTGCATCCTCTGGCGAAAGTACTCAGCCGGAAGCGGGTCTTTGATTTTTGCGTCCGATTCCGCTCGGAGTTGCCCAAGCAAATTCAGTGTTTTGTCGCCCAGCAAACCGGGGTGCGCGTATACCACCTTGAGAGCTTCTGGCAGCGATTTACAGTTCATGAACTCGCCGAAGGACCCATCAAGAACGGAGGCGGGTTTTGCAGCCCCAGACGCCCGTAGAAACTGGGTCAATTTCCGGAATAAGGACATCGCAGAAGGGTTAGGGAAAAGCATTTCCCGTTCGACTCCACGGCGCGTGAGATTCCGAGCTTCTCGCTCCTTCTCCCATGCTCGCTGGCGATTCTGGCCGATTCTGGGCTGATCTTCGAAGGAAGTAAAGGGGGTTTCGGCGGCCCTGACGCATGGAGGCGGCGGGAAAGGCTGCGTTGGAGGTGTCTGCGCTGCAGCGTCTGCCTGAACGAGCAGCCTGAACGAGCAGGCTTGGCCTCGTCCGGTCATCGCGTCAACCTGTTGCCGAGGGTTCAGTTGACGGAGGGATCGGGCGCCGGCCCGGGGGCGGGTGGCTGGAAGGGCCGGGGCCCGATCCCTCCGTCGCGGTTGCTACGCCCGCTTTCGCGAGGTACGCGAGAATCTTCGTGATGACGCGCCTCTCGGTGATGATTGCGACGATCCGCATGGTCGCGCCGCACGCGAGAGAGCAGCGGGTCGACCTCGTAGACGCGGCGGATCAACTCGGCCCAGCGCTTCCGGAGCAGCTTGCGCTCGGTCGTATCGGGCTCGGAGCAAACCGCAGAACGGACGGCGACACTCCTTGGCGACGACGGGACGGCCGTCACTCCCGTGCCGGCGCTGATTGTCGCCGCACTCTGTCTCGTGGCATTCGCACGTCTCGACTTCGCACGCCTGCCGTTGCTGGCGATCGCGACGTGCGCCGCAGCGGCGGTCACGATCCATGCCGTCGCTTCGGCGATCAGCGTCGGCGGCGAGGGTACGCACGCACTCGTGCGAACGATCATCCTCGCCGCGGCAGCGGTCGCTCTGGTATCGTCTTCTGGAGAGCCCCTACGAGCCGGTCAAGCAAGCGTGGAAAGATCGATTCGAGGATCGCTACGGCTTCTGGCGCGGGATGGTGGACGGGGCGGTGGCGCGGTATCTGGACTGCGGGATCTTCGAGAACGGCTTCGCCCGGCGCCATTGCAACGGCTGCCAGCGTGATGTCCTGGTAGCGTTTTCGTGCAAGGGGCGGGGTCTGTGCCCGTCCTGCGGCGCGAAGCGTGGAGCGGCAGCGGCGGCGCGTTTGCGGGAAGAGGTTCTTGAGGCTGTAGGCCATGCGCAATGGGTCTTCACCGCTCCGAAGATGCTGCGGCCGTACTTCCTTCGCCACCGCGTGGGCCGTGGTCGTTCTGATGTGGGGTCTGCCTTTCTTCGTTCTGCTGTCCGAAAAGACGAAGCGGAACCGGACGATCATGTCGCGCATCGCCGTAGCCGTCCTGATCGGCCACTGGCTCGACCTCTACGTGTCGATCGTTCCGGCGCACGCGCCTGAGCCGCAACTCACCGGCTGGGACCTGGCCCTGGCCCTCGGCGCCTTCGCAGCGGTCGGGTGGGCGGCCACGCGGCGGGAGCCGCTCGCGCCCGTGCCGGTGTTGCAGCCGGTCGCGGACTAGGTTGTATGCTCCTGCCATGAGCGACAAGTTACCGAAGCCTCCCCGCACGTACGACGAGTTCAGCGAGACGTTCCCGAAGTTGCGTGAAGCCTGGGACCTTCTCGGCCATGCGGCGAAGGACGGGCCGTTGGACGATCGCACTGCCCGTCTGATCAAGCTCGGCGTTTCCATCGGCGCGATGCGCGAAGGAGCCGTGCACACTCGAGCGGGCGGAAAGCCGTTGCACTCGGCGTCTCGCGCGAGGAGATGAATCAGGTCGTGGCCATTGCGGCGAGCATCATAGGTATGCCCTCAGCCGTCGCCGTCTGGACATGGCTTCGCGATGCAAAATCAAAGGAGTAGCACGTCATCGCCATCATCATGGACGTGCGCGGCAATCGTTCTTCTCGCCCTGATCTAACGTTCTGAGTCTCTATTTGGTCTCAATCACGTCTCTATTTCGGTCTCTATTTGGTTCTCTTGGACACTCGTTGATACCCGTGGACAGACAGGAACGTGGTAAGCTACCTTTCGCACTTTGTGTTCGTCTCAGGTGGCAGTATCTATCGGAGAACGCAGGGGTTGCGGCATCAAGCGGATGTAGCTCAGTTGGTAGAGTAGGAGCTTCCCAAGCTCCATTCCGTACTGATTCCGATGCATTCCGCTTGACGGATCGAACGGAGTCGGCAGCCTAAAGGGATCACCGCCTCGAATCCCGTGAGGCTGCTTCTGCCGCATCGCTGTGCGGCGGACCACCGCCCGCCATACAGAATGATCGCTGCGCCCACCAGACAGACGGCGGCTCCGGCGAAGTCGGTCGCGCAAGAACGAACAGCCAGGCGCGCCTTTCCCTGCGCAGCTCGTTTCGCTAAGGTGTGCGAGATGGCGAAGGCGAAGCCTCACACGCGGAAACACTCGCTCCTGCGCCGACTCGTGTCGGTTCTCGGCCCCGGCCTCATTTCCGGCGCGGCGGATGACGACCCTTCGGGAATCGCGACGTATTCGATCGCCGGGGCGCAACTCGGCACGACGATGCTCTGGACGGCGTTCGCCACGTGGCCGCTCATGGCGGCGGTGCAGATGATGTGCGCGCGGATCGGCATGGTGTCGGGCAACGGTCTCGCCCAAGCCTTCCGCAAGAAATTTCCGCGCTGGCTGGTCGTCCTCGCGTCTCTTGCGCTCCTCGCGGCAAACACGATGAACATCGGCGCCGACCTCTCCGGCATGGCCGACGCCGTGGGGATGCTCACCGGCATCAACTCGCATGTGTACATCGTTCTCTTTGGCATCGGTATCAGTGCGGCGACGGTGTGGCTCCCGTACGCGCAGATCGCGAAGACGCTCAAGTGGCTCGCACTCTTCCTCTTCGCGTACGTTCTCACCGCGTTCGTCGTTCACCCGAACTGGTCCGCCATCTTCGGCGACATCGTGCGGCCCGCCGCCTTCCACGGAAAAGCCGCATGGGCGACGCTGGTCGCCATTCTCGGCACGACGATCAGTCCGTACCTCTTCTTCTGGCAGGCATCACAGGAGGTAGAGGAAGAGAAGACCATCGGCCGATCGAAGACGATCGAGCGACTCGGCGCCTCCGACCGCGAGATCGTCGATCGAAAGCTCGATGTCGGCATCGGCACCTTCTTCTCGAATGCGGTGATGTTCTTCATCATCGTCACGACGGCGCTCACGCTCCACCGCCACGGAATCACGAACATCGAAACATCGCGCCAGGCTGCGGAAGCGCTGCGCCCGCTCGCGGGAGCGGCCTGCTATTACCTCTACACCTTTGGCGTGATCGGCGTCGGGCTGCTGGCAATTCCAACACTCTCCGGCTCCGCGGCGTATGCGCTCGCGGAAACCTTCGGCTGGAGAGAGGGACTCGACGAAAAGGCCGGCAAGGCTCGCGCGTTTTACGCAGTGGTGCTGCTCTCGATGGCGGTCGGGATCGCGATCGACTTTGGACACATCAATCCGGTACGCGCCCTCTACTGGAGCGCAATCGTGAACGGCGTGCTCGCTCCCTTTCTTCTGACCGGCATCCTGCTTGTTGCAACGGACCGCGCGATCATGCAGAACCAGCCGAGCTCGCTGCTCGGCCGTGCCACCGTCGCGCTCACAACGCTGCTTATGTTCACCGCCGCGGCCGGGATGTTCCTGCTCTAACCACATTCGACGCATTTGTTAACGGCGTCGACAGGCTCGCTGATGTTGAACGGCTTCCGCAATTTGATCTTCACGTTGGCGACTCGATCTTGTCGATGTTCGGCTGCGAGGTCGCCGAGATCACCACGACGCACTTCTGTTGGGCCGCTCAACCGCGAGCGCATGGAGCACATCCGGGCCGGTGCCGCTGCCCATCATGGTGTCGAGGACGACGGCCCGTATTGTTTTTCCCGGATGCGGGCGATGGCTTGATTCCCGCTGTAATACTGCGCGGACCATCGTTCTGAGGGATGCGTCGTCATCGACGACCAGAACTGACCTGAGAGACACTGCTTCGAGGCGGAGCAGGCCCGCATCGAACCGGGCACCCTTCGAAAGAACAGATCATCAACCACCCTGAGCCACCCTCGGTAAGCAAAACCTTCGCGACGGTGCCGCTCTAACTCGTCCGTCGTCCGCGAACGAAGTGCAGGACGAATAGAACGACGGCGACCACGACGAGCAGGTGAATGAGACCGCTCGCGACGTGAAATACGAGAAACCCAAGTAACCACGCCACGAGTAGGATGATCGCGAGAATGAGCAGCATGATGTTTTCTCCTTCAGATTGGCGATTGCACATTACATACCTGTTGGGGCCGCCTCACGTCCGATGGCTGGTACGTGTCAGAGTGTCTGACGGCGAGGCGAGTTCGTGATAGTCATTGCGGTCGTGGTCCATGCCGGCAAGACGTTTGGCGGCGGCCTCAACGAGTTGCGGAAGGTGCTCGTTGAAGCGGGCCACGGGAAACCGCTGTGGTACGAGGTTTCCAAGAGCCGCAATGCGCCCAAGGCAGTGCACAGAGCTGTGAATGAGGGCGCTGAGCTGGTATTCGTCTGGGGTGGGGACGGCATGGTACAGCTTTGCATTGACGCGCTGAGCGGCTCCGAAGTGCCGATCGCGATTCTTCCGGCCGGTACCGGAAATCTCCTGGCTACGAGTCTTGGGATTCCTAAGGATGTGGCCAAGGCGGTGGACATCGGCTTGAACGGTACGCGCCGCAAACTCGATCTCGGGGTCATGAACGGAGAACGCTTCGCGGCGATGGCAGGCACCGGCTTCGACGCCATCATGGTGGGTGACACCGACAGTGCCGAAAAGGAGAAACTAGGCCGTATGGCCTACTTCCGCAGCAGCCTGAAGGCGATGCGAGCCAAGGGTGTCCGCATGCGTATCCGTCTTGACGACGAAGTGTGGTTCGCCGGCAAGGCCAGCTGTGTCCTGATCGGGAATATTGGCACGGTGACCGGCGGGCTCGAGGTATTTGCCGAGGCTTCCCCCTCGGATGGGCAGCTCGATCTCGGGGTGATCACCGCAAAGAACGCATGGCAGTGGTTGCGGGTCTTCTCCGAGATGGCGATGGGTCGGAACGACGAATCCCACCTCATCGAGAAAGCGCGCGGCAAGAGGATCGATGTAAAGCTGAAGCGCAGGCGGCGCTATGAGCTCGATGGAGGGGTTCGCCCGCGGACGAAGCGCCTCAAGGTCCGCATCGAAGCTGGCGCCATCACGGTCTGTGTGCCAGCGCCCGCGGCTCCGTGACAAACGAGAAGAGCTTTTCTCCCTACAGCGTGGCGGATTGAACTGTAGGCAGGTGTCGGCACACCAATTGCTGCGCGAGCAAGTGTCAGCTACTAGCAGCGGACATAGGAGGCAGTATGAACGAAAGAACAGATATCAGTAAGCATGACAATCCCGATCCGATCACTGGTGAGCCTGGTGCCCACCCAGTGGGTGTTGCGGGTGGTGGTACGGGCGGCGCTCTTGCGGGCGCTGCCATTGGTGCAGCCGTTGGCGGCCCGGTAGGCGCTGTCGTCGGTGGAGCGATTGGTGCGGTTGCTGGTGGCTATGCCGGTAAGGGTGCAGCCGAAGCGGTCAATCCGACTGAAGAGGACGCATATTGGCGCAAAGAGCACACGTCGCGTCCGTATGTTCGCAAAGACACCCCCTACGAGACGTACCAGCCAGCCTATCGCTACGGGTGGGAAACGGCCTCGCAGCCGAGCTATGCGAATCGTAGCTTCAAGGACGTCGAGCCTGATCTCGAGCGGAACTGGAGCACCTATCGTGGTCCCTCAACGACCCCATGGGGTGATGTGCGCGACGCGACACGCGACTCGTTCGATCGTGTCCGCAGCCGTACCGTGAAGACCACCGAGACGACAAAGAACAAGAACTGACAGGGAAAGACGCTCGAAGATGTTTTTCCTCGCGCACGAATCTTGGGCTCCTTCGATTGAAAACAATAGCGGCGTGCGTTTGTGGAGGTGTGAGAAACCCGCGGGTGGCGTTTCTCACCCTCCGCAAATCATGTAACTACTTGGTCATCAGCAAAAGCGCCTGCGGAAAAAGAACGACGTGGGCTCGTCCATCGGTGACGAACGCGTCGCCTCCGGCGTTGCTGCCGCGGCGTGGGCCGGTGACGGTCACGAGGCCGTAGTCCTGCGCGCCGGCGTCGCGGAGCTGTGAGGCAATCATCTCGCGCTCGACATCGATGCGCGGGTCGATGCGGTGGGTAACGAGATATGGCTTCCGTACGAACTTCACTCCCTCGTCGTAGCTGCAGGTGGCGACCCACAAAGGGATAGCCGGCGCGAGGTTCAGCGGCGCTCGCCAGATGCGGATGTGATGGCGTTGGCGGATCGATCCGCTCGCGGTGCCGGGCCGTTCGAACGTGAGGTCCTGGGGCTGGGCGTCGTAGTACGACGGCGTTGCCGGACCGTGAGGATCGGGGGCGTCGCGAATCACGCACGTCAGCTCATGCAGCAGACCGGTGGCCGATGGCGTGTCGGCGAGGGACCATCCGGCTCGCTCGAACGCCCGTTCGAGTTGTAGGGCGTTGCCGCCGAAGACGAACGCCGGCGGCTCCATCGGACCTCCGGCGAGATCTTCGGAGTTGAGCTTGAGACCCGACGGGAACTGCCGGCGCAAGAGATCGAGCGGGACCGCTCCAGTTGCGCGGGGCGACGGTGGCCGCACCTCGCGCTCGAGGCGCGCATTCACGTAGAAGGCCGCTGCAACAACCGATAACACCGTGAACGCGACCACGCTCTTCGCGAACCATGGCGCGCTCTCGCGTTGCAGCCGCCCCAGCCACTCGCTTTTCATTGCTTCGATCAACACAGCAAGCAGCGCAATGCCGAGGGCGAGACTCGCCAGCGTGTCATACGGCCAGTGGACACCGAGGTAAACGCGCGAGAGCGGCACGAGGGCGATGTACACGAGCAGCCCCAGAACGAGTATCAGTGCCGGTCGGCGCTTCGGCGCATCCACGAAGATGATGTACGCGAGGAATCCGTAGACCACCGCCGCCGTCAACGTGTGTCCGGACGGGAAACTCGGACCGGCGACAAACGCGCGCGCCTCCACGGGGCGGGGGCGGTTCACGAGATACTTCAGTACGACCGCAAACATGGACGGGAGCACGACCCCGGCGATCAGCACGAGCGCGTCGCGGCGCCGCCGCGCAGCGTAAAGCAGCGCGGACAGCGCAACGGCGAGGGGTCCGACGAACCAGAGGCTCGCCAGCCGTGTGATCGCCGAGTAGCGGCGATGCAGCCGCTCCGATTGGAAAATCCGCAGCGTGTTGTGTAGGCGGATGTCGGCCGCAGCCAGCTTCGAGTCGGTCAACACCCCTCGCAGGATGTGCACGAACACGTAACCTGCCGTTGCGACGACGACGATCCCGATCGCGAGACGCACCAGCGACCGCTCGTGGCTGATGAAGTGCCGGCGAACGAAGGCTCCTATGCGCGAATGATGCGCATAGCGCCGGGTCCAGCGCCTCAGCCATTCGTGGCCGCGATGCGGCGCCGTCGCGAAGACGAAAAAACCGAATGCCGCCGTCGCAAGCAGAGCGGCGTTCACCAGCAGAAACTTCGCCGCATGCCAGGTCATCGTTGTTGTTGGTGCTCAGCCGCGCGGACGCACGAGACTGCTCGTGAACAGGCCGTTTATGACTTGGAAGTTTACCAGCTACTACATGTTTCCCACGTTGCTCCTATCGAGATCTGTCTTTATTGACGGAGCAGCCCGGCCCGGAACTCCTCGGAGATACCGGGAGCCTGGCGCCCGGAGACGGTCGTCGCTCGCCGAGCTGGCCTCGCTCCGCACTCTACGCCGCGGCGGCGATTCCGCTTTTCTACCTGCCCGCGCTCCTCTTCGGCGCCGGCCCGAACTTGCGCCTGCTGCTCCGTGACAAACGAGGAGAGCTTTCCCCCTTGAGCCTGGCGGATTGAACCGTTGTAATACATTTGCATAGGGTGGCACGTTGGCCTCATGCGTGCGCCGAGTCGAACGGCGACACGCAGCTTGGCACAGCCGTTGCTCCCGATGCACTCGGAGGCATACCATGGCTGAAGAGAAAAGAGTGACTGAGACCAAGACAAAGAACGACTCATTCGGCGATCCCAAAGAACAGAAGACCACCTCGAAGGAAACGAAGGTCGACTCTTCTGGGAACAAGCAAGAAACAAAGACCGAGTACAAAGAGAAGCGGTAGGGTTCGTCGCTGCCGCCTCCGTCGGGCGACCGCCCGACGCGTTGAGGTATCGCGTCGCGACGACGAAGTTGTGGTACGGCCAGCGTGGTCCGTGTGTCTTCATCGCTCGCGCTTGGGGTGAGGTGCACATCGCTGGCCGGCAACAGACCCGGAGCCCGCCAGATTGGGAGGCCGCCGGAGTGACCTGGCAGCAGCTCGCCACGATGGCGCCCGATGAGATCAGGCACCGCAATCTCTGGCCGCTGGGCTTCATGCCCCTCCCTCATCCGAACCATCCGGAGGGAGGAATGCTCTTCCCACAATTTCACATCGATGAAGTCAAGAAGCAGACTGGTCGTGACCTAACGCGATTCGACCTCGACTTCGACATTCCTGACGCTTTCCTGCCCGAGTTTCCACCGCCGATTTTTCTGACCACCCGGCCCGACCTTGGTGACGTGTCGCAGGGGAAGGTCCTTACCAGCGAAAACTTCTACGACGTGCTGGCTCCATTGCTCAATCCTAAGCAGATCGAGGGTTTGCGGCTGCTGGTCACGCCATTTCCGCAGCAGCAATTCAATGCCACCGAGGACCGGCGATCAGTTAGGCCGAGTCTTGGCGTGACCTGTTTGGACTGCCATGTGAACGGTCATACGAATGGCGCGACGCATCTGGCCGGCGACACGCGTCCGCAGGCGTTTCGCCACCGCATCGATACGCCCAGTCTGCGCGGCGTCAATATCCAGAGACTGTTCGGCTCCCAGCGAGCGCTCAAGTCAGTCGAAGACTTCACGGAGTTCGAGCAGCGCGGCGCCTATTTCGATGGGGATCCGTCACTGGCCACCAAGAAAGGTGTGAACATCCTGGAGCGAGGCAGTCAGGTGCACTTCATGGCCGAGATGGAGGACATCTTCGATTTTCCACCGGCGCCGAAGCTGGGAGTGGATGGCAAGCTCGATCCGGAGAAAGCGTCGCCCCAGGAGATGCGAGGACAGGCGCTCTTCTTTGGAAAGGCTCAGTGCTCGACTTGTCACACGCCGCCTTATTACACGGACAACACGATGCACGATCTGCAGACCGGACGGTTCTTCGAGCCGCGCTTGATCCGCGATCACATGGCCGTTACCGACGGGAAGATCAAGACGTTCCCGCTGCGAGGGATCAAGGACTCTCCCCCCTACCTGCACGATGGACGTCTTCTGACGCTGGACGATACGGTCGAGTTCTTCAATCTCATACTCCGAACGAGGCTGAGCGACGAGGAGAAGAAGGATCTGGTGGTGTTTCTGCAGGCGCTCTGAGAGGCAGAGTAGAACGGTGTACAGAGTGACCCTTAGGTTGAGAACTTGTTCATGACGAAGAGTCCTGCGCAGGCGAGGAGAACCGTGAGAATCATCAGTCCGACGAAGCTCAGCGTCGGGCCGCCAGTCGGTGGAAGGGCCGGCAGGATCGCCAGGGAGTAAGCGCGGTTGCCCTGACAGCCGGCTGCATCCGTCGCCCGGATTGTAACGTTGAAGATGCCTGACACCTGAGGCGTCCCGCTGATGAGTCCCGTGGCCGGGTTGAGAAAGAGGCCGGCCGGCAGCGCTCCGCCGGCGACGGTGAAGGTATACGGCGCGGTTCCGCCCGAGGCCGTGATCGTCTGTACGTAAGGGACCAGGACCGTACCCGGCGGAAGCGTGGTCGGGCTCAGGAGGACGGCCGGGCAGCCAGGGCTGACGATGGTGACCGTGTACAGGCGGCTGCCCGAGCAGCCGTTCGCGTCGGTCGCTGTGATCGTGAAAGTGAACGTCCCGGCGGTGGTTGGCGTTCCTGCAATCGCCCCGGTAGCACTGTTGAGGAGCAGACCTGTGGGCAGCACACCGCTTGATACGGAAAACGTGTACGGCGCCGTCCCGCCGGAAGCGGACACGGTCTGATTGTACGGAGTACCTACCGAGCCGTTCGGCAGCGTCGCCGGATTCACGGTGATGATCGGACAGACCGAAACGCCGCAGGTATTGACGTTGTTGGTATCGAGTGTCACGGCCCCATTGCGCGCCAGCGCTCTGCCGTTGGTGTTTGACCCGGTCGTGAGCGTGATGCTGGTGAGAGCCAGGATGTCTCCCACGAACGACGAGCCTGTGCCGAGGGTCGCGGAGCTGCCGGCCTGCCAGAAGACTTTGTTGCAGCTGCTGCCGCCGTTGTTGATGACCGTGACTGACGAGCTGGTCGCCGTCGTGAGCGTGCTCCCGATTTTGAACAGGAACAGCGCGTTCGCGTTGCCGAGGGCATCGAGGGTCAGGGCGCCGGTGAGCTGCGCGGATGACGTGAAGCAATAGACGCCGGGTGTCAGCGTCAGTCCTCCGAGATTCTGACCGGTCAGATCCACCGTACACGGTGTGGACGCGATGTTGTTGTAGGCGGTGGTGAGGTCGTTCTGCGCCTGCATGGCCACCGCATCGTTGCTGTGGATCGCTCCTCCGACGACGGTGCCGGGAGGGAAGCCGGTTACGGCGCTACCGGGGCTGACACCGACGTTGCCGTTGACGGTGGTCGCGCCCGTATTGGTGACGGTGGACCCGCCGAGGACGGCGAAGTTCTGCGCGGTACCGAGGGAGATCTGAGCGCATGCCGGTGAGGGGCTGAAAAGAAACGCCGCGAGCCCGATGATCGTGAGAGGGCCGATGGACTTCCGCTTCATATCGAATTCCCTTTTCATCAGGTCGGATGGAAGATATCAGAAGCCAGACTGGAATCGCGGCGAGCGGCAGGCGCGGTATTCTTTGCATATGAACTTCGTCGAGAACCTGGTCGATGGAAATCGACTGCTACCCGTACTTCTCCAGGATCTCGAATCCGCGGAGAGATCGATTCACATCGCCATCTTTCTCTTCTTCGACGACCCGATCGGCGAGGAGATCTCGGCCCTCCTCGAGGCGAAAGCGCGCTCAGGCGTCTCCGTCCGCGTCCTACTCAACGTTGAGAAGACCGATATGGGCGACCCCTTCGGGACCGGCGAGAAGGAGATGATGAAGGAGGATCCGAGCTTCGCCCGTGATCCGACCGACGTCTCGAAGATGCGTCAACGCCTCTTGGACGCCGGCGTCGCCGTTGTCGACACTGAGCTCGACTACGACAAGATTGTCGAGACGGGAGAGCCCGAGCTTGACGCCCTCGCCGGCGAGATCAGGCAGACCGTGAAGGTCAACGCGCTCCACGTCGATCACCGGAAGATCGTGACCATCGACGGGCGGGTCGCGTACTGCGGCTCAGCGAACTTTGGGGTGCAGTACCTGTATCGCCTGCCCTTCGATCCGGCGAAGAGCGACCACGATGAGGCGACCGCGGTGCGGGAAGCAGGGCAACCGGAGCCATGGTGGAAGTGGCACGACGGTCTCGCGCGGTTCGAGGGACCGATCGTCTTCGATCTGGACAGGGTCTTCCGCGAGCGCTGGCGGCTTGGAGGAGGAGCGAACTTCGAGTGCCTCGAAGCCGTGATCCCGGCAGCGCCCCGCGGCATCTCTGTTCGGTCGGCACGAGTGATTAAGAACGAACCAAGCTCGCGAACGAACGAGATCCGCGAGGCCTTCCTCGACCGCATCCATGCTGCGGAGCGTTCGATCTTCATCGAGAACCCTTTCCTCTATCACCCAGCGATCGTGGATGCACTCGTTGTGGCGAAGCGCCAGCGACCACTTCTTGACGTAACGGTCATTGTCCCGGCAGCCACGTGGACCCCTAACAAATTGACGTACGACGCCCAGCAGCACCACTACTCGGCGTACCTCGACGCAGGGTTGGAGGTCTTCGAATACCAGAACCACTTCAACCATTTGAAGCTCGCGACGTTCGACATGCGATGGGTCATCGCCGGCTCCGCGAACCTGAATTTCAGGAGCCTCGAGGACGACAAGGATTTCGAGGCCTGCGTTCTCATCGAGAGCGAGCAGCTCGCGCGGAACATCGATCGTGAAGTTCGCGCCGAGGACATCCGCTGGTCGAGGCGCATTGCGCCGGAGGATGTTCACGGCGCGTCGTTGCATGCGCTCCGCGCGCGCTCGCGGGGTCCGCGCACGCTAATGATGATCGCAGCGCGAGAGCTCTAAGACGGTCTTCTACGCAAAGGCTCGTTCGTGGCATACGGGAATCCAAGCACGACGCGGGCTCGCTTCCACGCAGACCTTGTGAGCTTATAATTCTCGCCCGTCCGACTCAAGTCGGGTAGCCGTCAGTACGATCTGAGGGGCGCGGACGCCGGAGAGAAAAGGGATGACGCCAAAGAGTATCTGGATTCTGACTAAAGCAGCGGCATCATCCTGGGTCGACGACTACGCGCAAAGCATGGGAGCGGCACTGGCCTACTACACCATGTTCTCGATCGCACCGTTATTGCTGATTGTGATTTCTGTCGCCGGACTCATCTTCGGGGCCGAAGCCTCGCGTGGCGAGATTGTCGGGCAGTTGCAGGGCCTGATGGGGCAGCAGGGCGCCGAGGCCGTTCAGGGACTACTCGAAAGCGCGAAAAAGCCGGCCGAAAGCGTCACCGGCGCGCTGGCCGGTGGAATTCTACTGTTGATCGGTGCGACATCGGTGTTTGCCGAATTGCAGGATGCGTTTGATCGCATATGGCGCACACCCAAAAGACGCAACGGTGGAATCTGGAGCTTGCTGCGCTCCCGCCTGCTGTCTTTCGGCTTGATCATCAGCATAGGTTTCCTATTGATGGTGTCACTCGTGGCCAGCGCGGCCGCACTGGGGAAATTGTGGGGGCCGCTGTTCGCAAACTGGACAATCCTCGCGAACGTGACCACCTTGCTGTTCAGTTTCGCGCTCACTACGATTGTGTTTGCAATGATCTATAAGATCATGCCGCGTGCGAAAGTTGACTGGGCGGACGTGTGGATCGGCGCCTGCGTGACTGCGGTGCTCTTTACGATCGGCAAATCCCTGATCGGGCTCTACATCGGCAGGAGCGGTGTGACCTCAGGATTTGGTGCCGCCGGTTCGCTGGTCGTCTCGCTGGTGTGGGTGTACTACTCCGCCCAGATCTTTCTGATGGGCGCGGAATTTACGTGGGCTTATGCGCTGACATTCGGATCGCGCAAGGAACAGCCGGTGCCCCTCGCTACGCCCGTCGTCCCCAGTTCAGACCAGGAGAAATGAGAAACTTTTTCCCCGAGGAGTTCTTGACGAGGTTTGAAAAACGTCAATGTCCGTGAAGCACTTCGTCGACAGCGGCATCCTCTGCTTGAGTGTCAGTGGCGCCAGCGAGCGCTGCGTGTTCGGCGATGACCTCGCTCCGCATGTAATCCTGAAGCCAGATCCGCTCGATGATGGGGTACGCGGCGACGATCGGGAGCGCGAGGAGGATACCGAGAATCCCCTGAAGGCTGCCGCCGACGATGAGAGCGAGGAGGACGGCGAGCGTCGAAAGACGGAGGTTGTGACCATAGATGCGCGGAACAATGATGTAGTTCTCGAGCACGTGGTACAGAAGATACGCGATAAGAACGACAATCGCCGCCGTGCCGGAGACACTCAAGGCCATCAGAACCGCAGGTATGGTCATGAGGATGGTGCCGAGAATGGGAAGAATATCGAAGACCGCCGCCAGGAACGCCAGGGGCAAAGCTGCGGGAACCCCCACCGCAGTCAAGACGACGAAGACCCAGAGGCCGCAGATGCACGAGGTCAGGAGCTGTCCGCGCATGTACTCGCGGATGACTGCTTGCACCTCGGGGAGCGTTTCCGCGACTTTTGCGCGATGCTTGCGCGGGGCATAGCTCAGCATCCAGGCATATAGGCGCCGGCCATCGAGGAGCAGGTAGAGGCTCAAAACAAGAATGAGAATCATAGTGCCGGTCGCCTCGATGGTCGCCTGCGCCCAGATCAGCGGAGTCTGGAGCCAGCGAACATCGAGGTTAGGCGCAGAAAACATAGCGTCGATGACATGGGGGATGGATGGATAATGAGAGAGAGCGCCCTTGCGCAACTGGCCCCAAGACGCTTCGAGGTCGACGAGGAGCGCGGCAATATCCGTGAACATCGCGGGGAGCACGACGCCAAAGAGCAGTACTACAAGAACGAGCATGATGAGACCGACGACGAGCACGCCGATCTGTCTCGGTATTCTGCGACGTTCCATCATTACGACGAACGAGTCGAAGGTGACCGCAAGGAGAACAGCCACGATGAGAAGAAGGAACGGTGTCCAGAGTCTCACGAGGATGAACAGCAGGAGAACCGTGACGAGAATCTTCACAATCGTTATCGTGGGGATGTGGAGCTCGACACGTTGCGGATCAGCCATGAGTCGGAGTCGCTCCTGCGAGTATGCAGTGTTTTTCAGCAGATTCTCAAGATGTTTTCCCGTAGCGAGGTCGACCGACCGGCGCAACAGCACGCGCCCGATCTGGGCCGACTGCCCATCAGTTGTTACCGTTTCTCCCGCTGCTGCCGAAACAGATCCTGCTTACGAACATGCTCACTGACATGCCGGCCATGACCATATCGAGCGACGGCGTCAACGACGAGATGCTGGCCAGACCGCGACGGTGGGATATCGGTTTCATCCGCTCGTTCATGCTGACGTTCGGCGTGCTGAGCTCCGTGTTCGACTACCTGACGTTCGGCGCGCTGCTGTACCTCTTCCACGCGAACACCGACCAGTTCCGCACGGCGTGCTTCGTGGAGTCTGTGCTCTCCGCCTCTCTGATTCTCCTGGTGGTACGCAGCCGGCGGCCGTTCTTCCGCAGCAAACCGAGTGGACGCCTGCTGCTGGCGACGCTTGGTGTGGTGGTGGTGACTGTGGCTTTGCCCGACCTTCCCTTCGCCCCGATCCTCGGCTTCACTCCACTCCCGCTGAAGTACCTCGGCGTAGCGGCGGTGATCGTGACGCTCTACATCGTTTCGGGAGAGCTGGCGAAACGGCTCTTCTATCGACGGTTCGATCGTGCGCCTTCGCTGGCGGGGTGAGCTGCGGCTCGATCGCGATTGCAACAAGCCTGCATGATTCGAGCAATGGTCGAGAGTGCTTTGCATCGTCTTGAGACCCGATCCTCAGATCCTTACTCGTCCAAATGACCCAATCGCAAGTAACCCGACAAACGGTCCGTTCTGCCGGAATGGCGCTGGTGGCAGCGTACCAAAAGGTGCTACGGGGCCTGATGCGGTCGGAAAACGGTAGAGGGCAACGCGAATCGGTTCGATCGGCACCCCCTCAGGCATCACGCCTGATCTCTTCGGGCGCCATCGGGTGGCGTCCGCGGGGGCAGCTTTGATGGTCGGACGTAGCTCGCCTGAACAATCCCCGGAGTTGAGCAACCGCCATGAGTTACTCGACACATAGCCGTGGTTTTGGGGCCGGCGAACGAATGTCTGACCCCTCGGGCCGATGTACGCGTGCGCCGCTAAGAAGGCGCGACCTTGTGTCTGGAGCATTTCGAAGCGCTCCGCTTGCAAATCCGCCGAGCGCCTTGGGTGCTAATATCCAGCCCATCATGTCGTTCGCATCGGAGCACCCAGCGCGGCCCCATCTCGGTCGCCCCATGACGTTCGAGGAATGGGCTGCCATGCCCGAGGATGAGCCAGGCGAGTTGGTCGACGGTCGCGTCGAGGAGGAGGAGGTGCCCGATCTCGTCCATGAGTTAGTCGTGTCCTGGCTGGTTCACGTGCTCAGGACCTGGTTGGGCCGGGAAGGCTTCGTGTTCGGCTCCGAAGCCAAGTATGCCGTACGTGCAGACCGCGGCCGGAAGCCGGATGTCGCTGTGTACCTTGGCTCCGACGGCAGCCATTTGCCGAAGCACGGAATCGTGCGTGTACCGCCTGACATCGTTGTGGAGGTGGTCTCTCCGTCGCCCCGCGACGAGCGGCGTGACCGCATCGAGAAGATGGACGAGTACGCGGCGTTTGGAGTGCGGTACTACTGGATTCTCGACCCGAGCCTGCAGTCGCTCGAGGTGTTCGAGCTGCTTGGCGGGCGTTACGCACGCGCTGCGCGGGCCACCGAGGGCCGGATGGATCCCGTACCGGGTTGCCGCGAACTAGTGATCGAGCTCGATGCCCTCTGGGAAGAGCTCTCCCGGCTCGGTCCGCGTGAACGATGACGTGGGCAACACATCCGTGACAGTTCGCGTCCAGGCGTACGGCGGCAAGTTTGTCGGCAACAAGATGAACCCGGCGCTGACGGTGAACATCGTTGGCGGCGGCACGCCGGTTCTCAATCAGCCGATTCCGAGTCCGAGCACCGGTACCGTCACGCAGCCGTTCCATGTGAGCGCGGCCCGAGACACGATCGTGGTGCAGCCTCCTTCGCAGAAGGCGGGCGAATGGTGGGTCATCCCCGACCCGGCGCCGGGTCAACTGACGGTCTCGTTCGATCTCGAGGCGCCCTCGCTCGTCGAATTCACCGCAACTGCCGGGCCGCAGTCGGTGACAGGGATGGCGTCGATGTTTCTCATTCCCGGCCTGCAGCTCACCGGCGTCGATCCTGGCCTGGTCATCACTCTGCACGGGCTGGCGGTTTTCACTCCGGTGTGGAAGCCGGCTACGCCGGGCACCGTCGCGATCAGCGCGGAAGTGACGATGATGTGCGGCTGTCCCATCACGCCGCTTCCGCCGCCGCCCGGCGTGGAGGCGTACTGGCCGGACAACGAGTTCCTGGTGTTCGCCCAGTATTGGGGCGACGACGGGACCGCCGGTCAGGCGGGGATGACCTGCGGCGCGAACAGCACGTACGCCGGAACGATCACCGGCCTTACGCCGGGCAACACCTACAACTTCTTCGTCGTGGCGCTGCAGCATGCCGAAATGAACGTCGGAGCCTCGGGGGCCATCACCTTCAGAGCCTGACTACTTTAGGGAGTGAAACCGATTGGATCTGCCTCAGAGCGCCCAAAGCAGATGCATGTGCGTGATCCGCCGCGTTGATCGAAAGCGGGTCCTCGTGACTCGCGTCACAAACTGTCGGTGCGTTGCGTCCACGCAAGACTCGTAGAGGCGCAGCAACATGACGAAGGAAAACGGCGGAGGTCACCGACGCTCTGCCGTCATCATGGTCCATGATTCCTATCGTGCTCACTGCATCACGGTGCATCTGGCTGCTTCTTCCCGCAGGAGCAGCGAACGCGGTACCGCCGATCGCGACTCGTATCCTTGGCCCGGGCCGCCCGATCTCGATGCGCCTGTTCGGTGCGCACAAGACCTGGCAAGGTCTCATCAGCGGGGGTCTCGCCGGCGCCGCGACGTTTCTGCTACAGCGGTGGATCGACCACGAGAATCTTCCGTTCGTTGCGGCCATTGCCATGAGCGCCGGCGCCCTTGGTGGCGATCTCGTGAAGAGCTTCGCAAAGCGCCGTGCCGGCATCGCACCGGGAAAAGCGTGGATTCCATTCGACCAGCTCGACTATGTGATCGGCGCTTTGATCCTGACATTTCCATTCGTTCACTTCGGCGCCGTGGAAGGGTTGATCACAATTGGTGCGTTCGTTCTTCTTCACCTGTTGTTCAGTGTCGCCGGCTACTTTCTCGGCGTGAAAGAACAACCGATCTGACAGACGTTCGGTGACGGCCTGCAAGCTGGCGCTGGCCGCTTCCCTCATTACCTTGTTCAAAGCAGCCACACACGTCAACGTGATCTGCGCACCTGCGCTGTGTGAGGTGCGTCCTACTCATTCCTCGTGCGGCGCGCATGCTTGCGATCGTGAGAAACCGCGAGATCGAAAACGCGAAGCTCGTTGATGGCATCGTCGTTTAGGCAATGAGGGGACTATGAACTACACACAACTCACATTTGGCGACAAGGCACGCGCGAGAGTATTGACCGGTGCCACTCTGCTGGCGGACGCCGTTCGCGTCACGCTTGGACCGCGCTCCAAGAGCGTGTTGATTGAAAAGAAGTTCGGTGCGCCGATCGTGTGCGATGACGGCGTGACGATCGTGAAAGAGATTCATCTCAAAGATGCGGAGGAGAATCTTGGTGCGCAGATGTTGCGCGAATCCGCCATTCGTACCGGCGACGAGGTCGGTGACGGTACGACCACGGCCACGATTCTCGCGCACGCGATGTACTCCGAAGGTCTCCGCAACGTCGTGGCCGGATCGAGTGCCATCGATCTGAGGCACGGAATCGATCGTGGTGTGTCGATCGCGGTGTCAGAGCTGAAGAAGATCGCGCGGCCGGTGGCGACGCCGATCGAGAGCGAGCACGTTGCGAGCGTCTCCGCGCATAACGACCGAACGATCGGGAAACTCGTCGCCGATGCCGTGAATCGGGTCGGCCACGAAGGTGTCGTTTCGGTCGAAGAAGCCAAGGGCACCGAGACGACCGTCGATGTCGTCGAAGGACTGCAGTTCGACCGCGGATTCCTCTCCGCGTACTTCGTCACGAATCCGGAGAAGATGGAGGTCGTTCTCGAACAACCGCGGATCTTGCTTTACGACCGGAAGATCTCGCAGCTCACCGATCTTCTACCCTTGCTTCAGGAGCTTGCCAAGGAGGGAAGTTCACTACTCGTCGTTGCCGAAGACGTCGATGGAGAGGCGCTGGCGACGCTGGTGATCAACAAGCTGCGCGGTGTTCTTGCGGCTGCCGCAGTGAAGGCACCGGGCTTTGGAGACCGGCGCAAGGACATGCTGAGCGACATCGCCATCGTCACGGGTGGGAAGGTCATCTCGCAGGAAATCGGCATGAAGCTCGAAGCAGCAAAGATCGAGGACCTCGGCCGTGCCGCTCGCGTTGTGATCGACAAAGAGACGACGACTGTGGTCGGAGGAGAAGGTGCAAAAGACGCGATCAGCGCACGATGCACGGATCTGCGGAAGCAGATTGAGGAGACGACGTCCGACTACGATCGGGAGAAGCTCGAGGAACGTCTGGCGAAGCTGTCTGGCGGAGTTGCCGTCATCCGTGTCGGGGCACATTCCGAGGCGGAGTTGAAAGCTCGTAAAGAGGCATTCGATGATGCGATCAGCGCCACCAAAGCGGCGATGGCCGAAGGCATCGTGCCCGGTGGAGGCGTGGCATTGCTGCGCGCCATCCCCGCGATCGCATCGGCGGAAGCAGCGGCGACGGGCGACGAAAAGATCGGATTGCGCGTCGTGCGGATGGCGCTCGAAACACCGGTCAGGCAACTGGCGGAGAATAGTGGTGCGGACGCCGGAGTGGTTGTCGACCGCGTCAAGAACGCACCGCTGAACAACGGCTTCGACGCAGCCACGGGCGAGTACGTGGACATGCTCGAGCGCGGAATCATCGATCCGGTGAAAGTTGTCCGGATCGCTCTGGAAAATGCGGCATCGGTTGCCGGCGTGCTGCTGCTCAGTGAGGCGACACTGATTGAAATCGAGAACGAGACGGACAAACGCGAGCCGGCGCTCGTGGAGTGACGCGGCGGACTACATGCCGGTCGGATAAAGATCGGGAATCTCTCCTCTCTCCCAGATCGCATTCTTCTCGAGCGGCTCGACCGCGCGCGTCGTATCGAAATGAATCAAAGCGTCGAATTGCCGCGCCAGGCGTGTAAGGAAGTAATGGCTCTGCCTCTCCGTCTCGGGCCGGTAGATCACACCGATCGCGCGCTGCAGCCGCCGCTCGTTGAGCTCGGCAATCCCTGCCTTGTCCTGCAACGTCACATAGAACGCGGGTGAATCGACTTTGTAGAAGAGCTCTTCATAGCTTCCGGCAAGCGCAGGCCGCACAATCTTCCGCTCTGCGGGCGCGTCCCAGTCCGACGCTGCCGTCACCGTCCCGGTGTATGTCGAGAATCCGATGAGAAACGCATCGGCGGCGTATCTCTCGCGCGCGAGCTGTCCGACATTCCACTCGCCGGCCGCGGCGCGATCGGTCGCTCTCGCATCGCCGACGTGTGAGTTGTGTTCCCACACCACGATCTTCGGCCGGCGGCCTGCTCGTGTGAGGTGACGTTCGAGCGAGACGAGCGTCTCGATCATGTGCGCGTCGCGGAGGTTCCAGGTATTCACATGTCCGCTGAACATTGCTCTGTAGTAGCTCTCGGCATTGCGGACCAGCCGCGCGTTTTCCAAAGCATAGAACCACTCATCGGCGGGAATGCTGCCGTTGCGTGTTGCATATGCCGCCGCACTGCGGCGAAATTCGACGAGTTGGTTGAGCACCTCGCGCTCGCACGACTCCGACAGTCCCAGTCCAGCCGCGTAGCCGTACTCCTGTTCCCCGCCGAAGTGATCGAAGCATGCGTAGCGCTTTCGCGCGCGCATGGCGCCCTCCGGATCGACTCTTTCCAGATATTCGATGACCACTTTCATCGACGCATTCAGGCTGTAGAGATCGAGACCGTAGAACGCGATCTTCGAGGCCCGCGGCGGCAACGCTTCGTTGTGCTCGCGCAACCAGCCGACGAAGTCGAGGACATCCGCGTTGCGCCACATCCACTGCGGGAAGCGCCGGAAATCGCGCAGCGCTTCCTCGGCCGAGGTGTCGCTGCCATCGCCGCGTACGTACCGGTTGACGCGATATGCATCGGGCCAGTCGCCTTCGATGGCTACGGCATCGAAACCAAGCTCCTCGATCAGTCTTCGGGTGATCGCCGCTCGCTCTCGATAGAACTCGTGCGTGCCGTGAGACGCTTCGCCGATGAGGACGAAATGAGCATCGCCGATGGCGCGGATCAGCGGGTCGTAATCCGTCGCGGCGCCGGTGAGCGGCTCGATGACGTCGTGGATGGTGTCGGATGCGAGGCTGACGGGCATAAATTCTCCTTATCGGCCGCGGTCAAGGAAGTCGCGATAACGAGACTCCCCGACCGCGCACCCTCATCACTTTGATTCCCTTCGAGAACGGCGTCGACATCTCGCATCACATCGCGAACGTGCGTTGGATCACTGGCAGACTCAGATCGTCATCCTGTGTGCAGGCGGGGCGATGTGCCGTCGCAGTCCCTGCATCTCGTCATCGCTGACCGGCCGCGCGGGTACTCCGCCCAGCGTTGGGGTAGCGGCGATCACACTCGTCATGGATTCTCGTCACAGACGATCGAACGCCCGAAGCGCATCAGTGCCTATGGAGGAACATGCGATGCGACCCTTTCAGATCAAACGAATTCTGGTTCCGACGGATCTGAGTCAGCCGGGCTTGGTCGCGCTGCGCTACGCGCGCCTGTTCGCGGAGCGCTTTTCGGCGGGCGTGATGATCTTCTATGCTGATCCGATTTTCTTTCCAGCTTCAGGGGTGGGCGGCGACATGCCGTCCTACGTTGCCGCAACGCCCGCTCAGTTGGGTGAGCTCGAGAAGGAGATCCGAGCGTATGCAGCGGAAACGCTCGCCGGACTTCCCCATGAGGTATTGGCCGTCGGCGGAGATCCTGTACCAAGCATCGTTCTCGAAGCGAACGAACGCCGGGCCGATCTCATCGTGATGGCGACACACGGACTGCGCGGCTGGCGCCGCGCGATTCTTGGATCAGTCACGGAAGGCGTTTTGCATCAGGGAAAGTGTCCTGTGCTCAGCGTGAGCAGACCGGAGGAGCGTCCCAGTGCGGCGGCAGGCGTGACGAAGATTCTCTGCCCGATCAATTTCACCGATGCCGCGCGCGATGCGCTCGACTATGCCGCACAGCTCGCTGTCACATTCAATTGCGAGCTTATCGTCGTCCATGTCGTCGAGGAACCTGATCCGATACGTGCGGCCGTTGCCGAAGAGGACGTGCGCAGTTGGATTGAGCCGTCGATTCAAAATCGTTGCACGGTGCGCGAGATCGTACTCCGCGGAGGAGCGGCAGAGCGAGTACTCGACTGCGCGGAAGACATCGGCGCTGACCTGCTCGTCATCGGCGCCCAGCACAAGCTCTTCCGTGATGTGACCACGATCGGCACGACCTCGGAACGCGTCGTGCGATTTGCTCGGATGCCGGTTCTTACGGTTCCTCACGCCGTGGAAACCGCGGCCACCGCAGCGCCGAAGGAGGCATTGAAAGTCCGGGCCGGATGAGATTCTCTCTTTGCGTCACGCCGTGACGGCGGCGGGCGGTGTCTCTCGATGATCGTGACGTGATCCGTGGCGGAGGGTCCCGACAAGCTCCTGAAGCTCGATGATGGCACTCCTTCGAACGATCTCCGATGGCCAGTGCGCTTCACAACCCCTGGCGGGCAGTCGTCTGACAAGGCCGCAAAGGGACGCCACATCCCTGCGGGCGGGAGGTGATCCGACCGCAATGGAGCGCTTCATTCGATCAATGACGAGGCTGATCTTCGCAAACCGATCGTGAATGCGGTCTGCAGCCTCGTCTTCGCGTGCTCGTAAGACCAGGAGTGCAATGCGCCGTAACGTCAAGATGTCGGCGCCGTTGTAGTTGACCATTGGAACAGTTTGGCTGCCCCGGGAGCACACGACCGTGTTGCTCAAACCTTCCAGTCGTGACGGCGCTCACAACTGGCTCACGTGAGCGGCGTCACACCGCCTTGGCTCGCCCAGCACTGAAGCGAAATTAAGATGAGGACATCGTTGTGAACGTGAGGGATCACGGCCAATCGACGAACGCGAAGTGTTTCGATATGGGTCATGTCTGGCGATATCGAAGGAGGGCGTCTTGACGACGAGATTTCGAGATCAACCTATATCCGCCGTGATCGCGAGCACCTCCAATGCTGAAGACCTGCTTGAAGACTGCGGGATCGACTACTGGTTCGGATGTGATCAAACACTGGCCACCGCCTGCTCCGCCGCCCACGTCGATGTCGCCGCTTTAGAAAAGCGACTGCTCGCCTCGGCACCGATTGCCAGCTCAGAGCCGGAGCGCCAGGGCGTTTCAGTTCTCATTGAAGAGTTGAATTCTCATCTCGATACCGCGATCCGGCCTGCCATTCTCCATATCAGGACGGCCGCCGCTGACGTTTCCGATGCGCGAATCAGCAAAGTCTTGCAGATCGTTGACCAGATCGAAGCGATGATCTCGGTTCATATCGCGCTCCTTCGGCGAGTGATGCCTGCTATCACCAGTGCTGCCGCCGCGGGCACTTCAAAAGGCAACCGCGCGACTCTGGAGCAGCGAGTTGTCCGCGATCTCGCGCTCCAGCACGCTTTGTTCGCTGTTCGAGTGAAGAAGGTCGTGGATCTCTGTTCGATGCTTGCAACAGACGGAGCTCTGGAAGGCGCGGCGCTCGCACGTGCCGCGCGGCAGCTCTCGAAAGAGATTCATCATCACATCCGAATCTCGTATCAAGCGGTGATGCCGCATCTCTTCGAAGTTGCGTCGAGAAAGGCGCAGATCGTCGAGCCGTGGTGAGGCCTGTGACATCGAGACGCTTGACGCACGTGAGAGCGCGCAGCGCCGGCTGATTGAGGCGAAGGTTCATTGTCGTGGCCACCGACGATCAGAAGCGCCGGCGCGTGGACGGCTTCCAGATCAGGACGCAATGACCCAGTCATGGAGCTCAGTGACATCTGCCGGGAAACGCCGGTTGTGCGCCACGTCACTCATTGAGTGTGGGCTCGCACGTAGCGCGGACCGCTGGCATGGCGCACGATCAATGCGTGACAGCACTGATTTCGTTGCAGGCACCTGATCGTAATCTGGTACCAACGGCACATCCGCGAAGAGCCATCATCGAAGTGCGAGCCCTCCGGAAGACCTACCGAAGCGGCAACGAAGAGCTGCACGCGCTCGACGGAATCAACCTGACGATCGAGGAAGGCGAGCTCGTCGCCATCATGGGACCTTCCGGCTCCGGCAAGTCGACGTTGATGAACATCATCGGGTGTCTCGACAGGCCAACGAGCGGTTCCTGTCTCCTCGGCGGAGTGGATGTCGCGGACCTCGACTCGAATGCGCGCGCCGAAATCGCCAACGCCAGAGTCGGGTTCGTGTTCCAGAGCTTTCATCTTCTCCCGCGGACGTCCTCGATCGAAAATGTGGAGCTGCCGCTTCTATACAGCGATCGTGGATGGCCAGCGCGGCAACGACGCGCGGCCGCACGCGAAGCTCTGAAGCGCGTCAGTCTGTCCGGCTCTGAAAGGCAACTTCCCTCACAGCTTTCAGGAGGGCAGCAGCAGCGAGTGGCCATCGCCCGGGCACTCGTCACGGATCCCCACATCGTGCTCGCTGACGAACCGACCGGGAATCTCGATACCCGTACGTCGGAAGAGATCATGCGTCTGTTTCAGCAGCTCAACGACGCGGGCAAGACGATCGTACTGATCACGCATGAACCCGATGTCGCACGCTTTGCGAAACGCATCATTCGCATGCGTGACGGAAAGATCGTGAGCGATGAGAAAACCGAGCAATATCGTCCCGAGCCGGGCGATGCTGGCCGAGGCGAGATAATGATCGCTGAACCGTCAACTTCCCCGTCGCGAATGCGTGCTGTGCTCGGCATGACGCAGCGCACAGCAAACACGATCCGCATCGCCTCGCGGGCGATTATTCGTAACGCCACTCGCTCGCTGCTGACGATGCTCGGTATTGTCATCGGCGTCGGCTGCGTCATCGTCGTTCTTGCGATTGGCAGCGGAGCAACCGCTTCGATCAACACGACGATCAATTCACTCGGTTCAAACTTCATCATGATCATCCCCGGCGCGGCCACTCAAAGCGGTGCAAGAGTCTTTACGGGTGAGACGACGTTGACACCCGCTGACGCCGACGCGGTGAAGTCGGAGTGCCCGGCCGTGGCGTATGTCTCGCCAGGTGTTCGTACGAGCGGGCAGGCAGTTGCCGGTGAGTTGAATTGGGGGACACAGATCAACGGCGTCGGGGTCGAATGGCCGAATATCCGAGCGTGGAATGTCGCTGAAGGCGAGTTCTTCACAGATGCCGATGTTCGCGGCGCAACAACGGTCTGCATCATCGGAGATACCGTCGCTCAGAACCTTTTCGCATCGCGTGCGGAAGCTGTCGGAGCGATCATCCGGATCAGAAACGTGCCCTTCCATGTCGCCGGCGTGCTCGAACGAAAGGGCGGGAGCATCATGGGAGCGGATCAGGACGATCAGATCATCGTGCCCTACAGCACCGCGATGAAACGGCTGACCGGCAGGACCAGGCTCAGCCTCATCTATGCTTCCGCGCTTTCCGCCGATCGGATCGGCGAAGCGAGACGAGAGATCGATTCGCTGCTGCGACAGCGGCATCGCATTCAGCCGTCTGCTGATTCCGATTTCCTGCTGTTCTCGCAGGACGAGATCGCGAAGGCTGCCGCGTCGCAGATGAATACGCTGCGTCTTTTACTGCTGGCGATCGCGACGATCTCGCTGGTCATCGGCGGCATCGGGATCATGAACATCATGCTTGCCTCGGTGACACAACGGACTCGCGAGATCGGTCTGAGGATCGCGATTGGGGCGAAGAGACGCCACGTCCTCATGCAGTTCCTATTCGAGTCGGTCGCGCTGACGATCGCCGGTGGCGCGCTCGGAGCCATTCTCGGCTTCGTTGCCTCGCGGCTAGTCGCTCACTTCACCGGCTGGCCGATTACAGTAAGCGTTGCGTCAGTCGTCTTGTCGTTTGCCAGTGCCGCAGTCATTGGCGTCTTTTTCGGTTTCTATCCCGCGCGCCGTGCCTGCCATCTCGATCCAATCGAGGCCCTGCGATATGAATGACACGATGAGTGAGTCACGGGTCGTCGTTGAGACCCTTCACCTCCGGCGCGAGTTCGGCGATGTCGTCGCTGTCAGCGATCTCTCACTCTCGATCCGCGGCGGTTCGATCTTCGGTCTTCTCGGACCGAACGGCGCCGGAAAGAGCAGCGCGATCAAGATGCTCACGACGCTGATGCCGCCAACATCGGGGACCGGGCTCGTCGCCGGTTTCGACATCGTCCGCCAGGCCTCGAGTGTGCGCCGCCGGATTGGATACGTTCCGCAGCTTCTATCCGCCGATGGTGCTCTCACTGCGAGAGAGAACCTGACACTGTCCGCCCGTCTTTACGGGATTCCGCACCGCATGCGGCGCCAGAGAATCGACGAGACGCTTTCGTTCATGGGCTTGTCCGACGTCGCCAATCATCTCGTGCGCACGTATTCGGGAGGAATGATCCGGCGACTCGAGCTTGCGCAGGCAATGCTGCACACGCCGGAGGTTCTCTTTCTCGATGAGCCGACGGTTGGTCTCGACCCTCTGGCGCGTCATGCCGTCTGGGAGCGCCTCATGATGTTGAGAAAGACTAGCGCTGCGACGATTCTCCTTACGACACATGACATGGAAGAAGCAGACGAGCTTTGCGACACGATTGCAATCCTGCACCACGGCGAGATGGCCATCAGCGGCTCGCCGGCGCAACTGAAGGGGGCTATCGGCCCGGAAGCAACGCTCGAAGACGTGTTCGCCCGCTACGCCGGCGGCACCATCGCCGAGGGAGGGAACTACCACGATGTTCGCCAGACTCGTAGAACCGCTCACCGGCTGGGCTGACCGCTCGTCTGTTTGTGCATTTGCGGAACAGACGTTTGCTGCCATTGATGTAGAGAGCCGTAAGCTTCTGCGCGACCCGTCGGAGCTCTTGAGCCGCGCCGTGCAGCCGATCCTGTGGTTGCTGGTGTTCGGTCAGGTATTCAGCCGCGTGCGCGGCATCGCCACAGGCGGCATGAGCTACATCGAGTTCATGGCACCGGGCGTTCTGGCACAGAGCATTCTGTTCAGTGCCATCTTCTATGGGATCGCCGTGATCTGGGAGCGCGATCTCGGAATCATTCACAAGCTGCTCGTGAGCCCGGCTTCGCGCCTGGCGCTGGTCCTGGGCAAAGCACTAGCGGCCGGAATTCGAGGTCTGTCACAAGCGGTGATCATCTATGTCCTTGCCATGATGATGGGCGTTCACCTCAAGTTCGCGCCGAAAGCGGTCATCGCCGTACTGCTCGTCGTCATCTTTGGCTCTGCGACGTTCTCGACGTTCTCGCTTGTGATCGCGTGCATAGTCAAGACCCGCGAACGCTTCATGGGCATCGGTCAGGTGCTGACAATGCCTCTCTTCTTTGCGAGCAATGCCATCTACCCTTTGACTCTGATGCCACGCTGGCTTCATGCCGTCGCGCTCTTCAATCCACTCTCGTATGTTGTCGATGCGCTCCGAGCCTGCATGCTGCAGCAAGGCACCAGTGCCTTTGGCCTCGGCGTCGATGCGATCGTCGTGGCCGCCGCATTTACCATTCTGCTCGCGGTCGCAGCATGGCGCTACCCCTCACTTGCCCAGTGACGGCACGCACAAAATGTTTGTGATGCCGGTCCTTGCCGTCATCCCCAAACCGGCCTTTCATGTGCCTATGCCCTCAACGATCGTGACTCTGACGATGAACCCGGCGCTCGACATGTTTATCGAGGTTCCGAAGATGGAGCCCGATCACAAGTTGCGGACCTCGCGTCCGGCCTATCGTGCCGGCGGCGGCGGGATCAATGTCAGCCGCGCGATCGGACATCTTCGCGGAACGTCGGTAGCTCTCTTTCCGTCTGGCGGCTCGACTGGTGAGATGGTCGCGACACTCCTGCAGCGCGAGTCGATCGCGACAAACTGCGTGCGCGTCGCGGACCCGACGCGCGAAAACATCAATGTGACTGAGGCCACGACCGCGAAGGAGTATCGGTTCATCGTTCCTGGCCCCGACCTTGGCATGGACGAATGGCAGCATTGCCTGCGAGCGCTGAAGTCGATCTCACCCAAGCCGGACTATGTGGTTGCCAGCGGAAGCCTGCCGCCCGGAGTACCTGTCGACTTCTTTGCCCGCCTCGCCAGCCTTGCCGTCGAAATGCGGTTTCGTCTGATCGTCGATACGTCAGGCGAGCCGTTGCGTTACGCGGCCGCAAAAGGGACGTTCATCCTCAAACCCAGCCTGCGTGAACTGGCAGTGATCAACGGAACCGAGCGCCTGAGCAGCGAAGGGATTGCCGAGGTCGCGCGCCTGCTCGTGAACAGGAACGGAGTGGAAGCGGTCGTGGTCTCCGCCGGAGCCGGCGGAGTCATTCTCATCGACCGGCATCGCGTCCTTCGGATTGCTGCACCGGTAGTTCCCGTCGTCAGCCGTATCGGCGCGGGTGACAGCATGGTCGCGGGGATGACGCTCGCGCTCGCTCGCGGAGAGGATCTCGAGGATGCCGTGCGCTATGGCGTGGCGGCGGGCGCTGCCGCGGTGATGGCACCGGGGCACCGCCTCTGCACGTACGACGACACGGAACGTCTCTTCGCCGCGATGGGCCATGCTTCCAGCGGCGCTTTGGCAGTCGCCTGAACGTCCCGGATAGGTGCGCAGATCACAACTGAGCTGTGACCGCGCTCCTCGGCGCGCGGCTTGGCGACTCCTCAACATGCCAGGGACAAAAGGAGGTCGCTCATGACCAAAGGCAAAGGATTTGATCTGAAACAGGACGTACTGGACGAGTTGGAGTGGGATCCCGAAGTGGACGCGTCGCGAATCGGCGTGTCGGTAGAGGGCGACGTGGTCACGCTGACGGGCCACGCCCGCAGCTATGCGGAAAAGTGGAACGCGGAAAAAATCGCCAAGCACGTTCACGGCGTGAAGGCGCTGGCGAACGACATCGAAGTCGGTCTCGCCGTTGGCGATCAGCGAGATGACACCGAGATCGCGCAGTCGGTTCTGAACGCTTTCAACTGGCACGCCAGCATTCCGAAAGATCGCATCACGGTGACCGTGGCGAAGGGGTTTGTCACCCTCGAGGGGCAGCTCGAATGGAACTACCAGAAGCGCGCGGCGGAAGATTCGGTGCGTAATCTGCGCGGCATCCGCGGTGTAAGCAATCAGATCACGCTCAAACCGCGCGTGCAGGCCGCCGACGTGAAGAACAAGATCGAAGCGGCCCTGCGCAGGAATGCCGAGTTCGACGCGAAGAAGATCGTGGTCGAGACCAGTGATGGCAGCGTGACTCTGCGCGGCAACGTCCGTTCGTGGGTCGAGCGCCAGGACGCCTTGAACGCCGCGTGGGCGGCTCCCGGCGTGACGAAGGTCGTCGACCGGATCGCGATCCTGGTTTGAGTGCGTGCCCAGCAGTGACCTGCATCCGCGGTCGGAGGCTCCTCGATGAAACTGACGGTTGTCGCTCTCGACTATGACGGCACCGTCACAAACGCCGGCGGGAAGCTCGAAGACGCGGTGCGGAAGTCGATCGAAGACCTCCGCCACCGTGGGATTGCCGTTCTCTTCGTGACGGGCCGGCGGCTCGAGCACCTCCGCGAAGGCGTCGGCGATCTGCGGATCGCCGACGCCATCGTGGCGGAGAATGGTGCGGTTGTCGTCTTTCCGGCGAGCGGCCGAACGTTGTCTCTCGGGCATAGACCCTCCCAGGCGTTTCTCGACGAGCTCACACGTGCCAAAGTGCCATTCATCACGGGCGATTGCGTGGTGGAGATGGACGCCGTCCATGCGCCCATAGCTCTCACGGCAATCCGGCGGCTCGAGCTTCCGCTGGTGCTCCTGTTCAATCGCGGCCGCGTGATGGTCTTGCCGCAGTCGATCAGCAAAGGAACGGGCCTGCGGGAAGCGCTTACAGCGATGCGACTCTCCGTCCACAACACGGTTGCGATCGGAGACGCCGAAAACGATCATGAGATGCTTGCCGTCGCGGAGGTGGGTGCAGCCGTCGCGTGGGGAAGCGCGACTCTGCGGCGCGTCGCGGACGAAGTGGTTCATGGCGATGCGCCTCCAGCGGTCGCGACGTATCTGCAGGAGGTAGCTGCCCGAATCCGCCTCGCATCAAAGGGTCAGATCAGACGGCCGATCATCCTCGGCCGCGACGTCAGCGGTAACAATGTTTTTCTCACTCCCGGCGGCCGGAACATTCTGATTTCCGGAGATCCACGCTCGGGGAAGTCGTGGATCGGGGGGCTTCTCGCAGAGCAACTCATCATCCAGCGCTACTCGGTCTGCCTCATCGATCCGGAAGGCGACTATCGCGGACTCGAGACACTGCCGGGCGTTCTCCTTTTCGGAGGCGACGATCCGCCGACTCGTCCGCGAGAGTGATGCAGGCATTGCGCAATGCGGATTTCAGCACCGTCATCGACCTCTCCAAGCTGCCCTTTGATGAGAAGCGCGAATATGTGACGCAACTCCTCACGATGCTCAACACGGTCAGGCGGCAGACCGGCCTGCCCCATCGCATCGTTCTCGATGAAGCGCACTATTTCCTCGACGAGTCGAACGCTGCGCGGCTGATCGATTTCGAGCTTGGCGGATACACGATTGTCACGTATCGCGCGTCTCAATTGCCTGCCAGCGTGATTGCAGCGACCGAGTCAATCATCGCTACGCGGCATACAGACGGGCATGAGGTCCACGCGCTGCAGAAGATTCACTCGGCGGGCATGTTCTCGCTGGAGATGTTAGGCAATCTACGGATCGACCAGGCCATCCTGCTCAGCGGAATCGAAGGCCCTGCTGAAACGCCGGTCCAATTTCAGATCGCGCCCCGGATCACATTCCATGTGCGTCATCAGCACAAGTACCTCGATGTACCGGTTTCGGAGAGGCAGGCGTTTGTGTTCCGAACGGACAGCGTATCTGGTCTGCGCGCTCGATCGTTTCGCGAGTTTTCTGACGTTCTTGCGCGGGTCGGAGGTCACGCTCTTGCCGAGCACCTTCGGCGCAACGATTTCTCGCGCTGGATCGCGGATGTTTTCGGTGACCGCCCGCTCGCGGCGCAGGTGCGTGAGGTCGAGCGGCGTTACCAGCTCGAAGCAACGCCTGACGTGAACGATGAGCTCCTCCGGCTGATTCGAGAACGCTACACGTGCGAGGGGGAAGAGCTCCCTTCGCCAACGGCGCTGGTTCATTCGCACGATTAGCGGCTGTTTCTTGAACCGAAGAATGCTTCGCCTGGCAATGGCAAGAGATTCGTATCCGAATGCCCTCGCCCGCATTTACGGCTGACTTGCTTCATGTGTCCCCTGTCACAACGAGAGCGATCACAGGGCACGGATTCGCGGTTGAGTACAACCCAACATGCATCATGGCTCGTACTCCCCCGGGCAAGGCATCGAGGCAACTCTCCAAACCTCCTCTCCACGATCATGAGCGAGAGCCACAAGCCTCTTCCGACACATCCTGCCAGTGTCGCCTCGATGCCCGCCCTCCTCTCGGTGTCAACGGAATGGGGGATCGATGATGACGATCACGGAGACCGGCACGGACACGAAGCAGTTCTGGTTGCAGGAACGTGCGGCGCTGACGGGGCTGCCGCGAGGCAAGGGTCTCAACATCGCGTTCGAGGCGGTCGACCGCCACGTGGCACGGCGTGGTGAGCACATCGCACTTCGCTTCCGCCGCAAAGACCGTACCTCGCTTGACCTGACGTATTCTGATCTTCACCGCGCGACGAATCGTTTCGCAAACGCACTGAAACGGCTCGGCATCGGTCCCAGTGATGTCGTGGCTACCGTACTCGGCCGGACGCCAGCGCTGTTCATCACCGCGATGGGGTCTTTGAAGAACCGCAGCGTCTTCTGCCCGCTATTCTCAGCGTTCGGACCAGAGCCGATTCGCGAACGTCTTCGCCTGGGAAAAGCGCGCGTGGTCGTCACCACCGAAGCGCTCTACCGAAAGAAGATCGCTCCGATCATCGCGGATTTGCCGGATCTGAGGCGGGTCATCTACGCTGACGGCGACTTCGATGGACTCCTCGCCGCCGAAAGTGACGACTTCACGATTCCGCCGACGAGTCCCGAAGATCCTGCACTTCTCCATTTTACGAGCGGCACGACCGGCAAGCCGAAAGGTGCGCTTCACGTCCATGAAGCCGTTGTGGCCCACCACGCGACAGCTCGGCTCGCACTCGATCTGAGGGCGGAGGATCGCTTCTGGTGTACCGCCGATCCGGGGTGGGTCACCGGTACGTCGTACGGCATCATCGCCCCACTTACACACGGCGTCACGACCATTGTCGATGAGGGCGAATTCGACGCGGATCGCTGGTATCGACTGTTACAGGAAGAAAAGGTCACTGTCTGGTACACGGCACCGACCGCCGTTCGGATGCTGATGAAGGCCGGAAGGGAGATCGTGCGGAACTACGACCTCTCGCATCTCCGATTCATTGCCAGCGTCGGCGAACCGCTGAATCCCCAAGCCGTGATCTGGTCGAATCAGGTCTACGGCATTCCGATTCACGATAACTGGTGGCAGACCGAAACGGGCGGAATCATGATCGCCAATATCCGAGGGATGGAAGTTCGGCCAGGTTCGATGGGCCGGCCGCTTCCAGGTGTCGAGGCCGCGATCGTTCGCCATTCGGACGACCGTGTGGAGATCATCAGCGATCCCAACGTCGAGGGTGAGATTGCCCTCCGCAAAGGATGGCCATCGATGTTCCGCGCATATCTCGGCGAAGAAGAACGCTATCGCAAGTGCTTCGCCGGCGACTGGTACCTGACGGGCGATCTGGCGAAGCGTGACGCCGGCGGCTATTACTGGTTCGTCGGCCGCATGGACGATGTCATCAAGACTTCGGGCCATCTGATCGGGCCGTTCGAGGTGGAGAGTGCGCTGCTCGATCATCCCGCCGTCGCCGAGTCAGCGGTCATCGGTAAGCCGGATCCAGTGGCTGGAGAGATCATCAAAGCATTCGTTGCGCTCAAGCCTGGGTTTGCCGCCTCTCCTGAGCTTCACGACGAGCTGCTCGGATTCGCGCGAAAGAAGCTCGGCGCTGTTGTCGCGCCGAAAGAAATTGCGTTCCTTGATGCGCTGCCGAAAACCGGAAGCGAGAAGATCATGCGGCGACTCCTCAAGGCACGCGAGCTGGGGTTACCGGAAGGCGACATCTCGACGGTGAAAGCATCATGAGCGGCGACATCCCTCGCGAGCACGCACTGCATCTCCTTCGCGAGATGCTCCGTATCCGTCTCTTTGAAGAAAAGTGCGCCGAGCTCTATGGGGAAGAGAAGATCCGGGGATTTCTCCACCTCTACATCGGCGAGGAAGCGGTAGCGGCCGGAGCGATGCAATCGCTCACGAAGGACGACGCGATCGTGGCCACCTATCGCGAACACGGTCATGCGCTCGTCCGCGGAATCAGCGCGAACGCCGTGATGGCGGAGATGTATGGAAAGGTCGAGGGCTGCAGCCGCGGGCGCGGCGGATCGATGCACATCTTCTCGGCCGCGCATCGTTTCTACGGCGGCAATGCCATCGTCGGCGGAGGGCTGCCGCTCGCAGCCGGCATCGCGCTCGCTGACAAGTTGCGAGGCGTCTCGCACGTGACCGCCTGCTTCTTCGGCGACGGCGCCGTGGCGGAGGGCGCGTTCCACGAAACGGCAAACCTCGCCGCTCTTTGGAAACTGCCCCTGCTGCTCCTCTGCGAGAACAACCTGTATGCAATGGGAACGGCGTTGGAGCGTGCGCAGTCGGAGACTGATCTCGCGCGAAAGGCGGCCGCGTATCGGATTCCATCGACGTCTGTCGACGGGATGGACGTTCTCGCCGTGGAGGCGGCCACGCGCGCGGCATGCGACGCGATCCGAGCCGGAGCCGGACCGCAATTCGTCGAGCTCCGGACGTACCGCTTTCGCGCTCACTCGATGTTCGATCCCGATCGCTATCGGGACAAGAGCGAAGTGGGGCGCTGGAAAGAGCGCGATCCGATCATGACCTTCACCGCGTTTCTGCGCGGCCGCGGCGACATCGACGATGCGGGCCTCGACGCGCTCCGCAAGGAGATCGAAAGCGAGATCGCCACCGCGGTTGCATTCGCCGAAGCGGGGCAGTGGGAGGCCGTCTCCGATCTGACGAAGTTCGTCTACAGCGAGCGGCCGCTGGCGGGGAGGGCGTCATGACGGCGATCGCTGCGGCGGTTCCTCCAGCAGCGATGCCGGGCGTCGTGAAGACAACCTATCGCGATGCGCTACGCGCTGCACATCGCGATGCGCTCCGGCGCGACGATCGCGTCTTCCTCATGGGAGAAGACGTTGGACGGTACGGCGGCTGTTATGCGGTGAGCCTTGGGCTGCTCGAGGAGTTCGGCCCGGAGCGCGTTCGCGACACACCGCTCTCCGAGCTTGCGTTCGTCGGCGCAGGAATCGGCGCAGCGGCCGCGGGAATGCGTCCGATCGTCGAAGTGATGACGGTCAACTTCAGTCTTCTCGCTCTCGATCAGATCGTGAACAGCGCGGCAACGCTGCTTCACATGTCCGGTGGCCAATGCGCCGTTCCGCTGGTGATCCGGATGGCTACAGGTGCGGGACGACAGGTGGCGGCGCAGCACTCGCACAGTCTCGAGGTCTGGTATGCACACGTTCCGGGCATTCGGGTCGTGGCCCCCGCGACGATCGAAGATGCGCGGGGAATGTTGTGGACGGCGCTTCAGGATCCTGATCCCGTCGTGATGTTCGAGCACGTGATGCTCTACAACCTTGAAGGCGAGATTGCCGAAACCGCAGGCGCGACGGATCTCGATCATGCCGCGGTGCGTCGCGAGGGCAGCGACATCTCGATCGTCACCTACGGCGGTTGTCTGCCCAAGTCGATGCGCGCCGCCGAAACGCTTGCCGCGGACGGCATCTCCGCCGAAGTCATCGATCTGCGAACACTCCGGCCGCTCGATGACGAGACCATTCTGAAATCGGTTGCAAAGACGCATCGCGCGGTCATCGTTGACGAAGGTTGGCGAAGCTGCGGGTTGTCCGCGGAAATTGCGGCACGGATCGCCGAGTCGGCGTTGTACGAGCTCGATGCTCCGGTCGTGCGCGTTTGCACTGTGGAAGTACCGATACCCTATCCGCGCCACCTCGAGGAAGCGGCGCTGCCGCAGGCGGCCTCGATCGCCGATGCCGCACGCCGTCTTGTGAATCATCATGGCTGAATTTCGAATGCCGTCGCTCGGCGCCGACATGGAAGCGGGAACGCTCGTCGAGTGGAGGGTGAAGCCCGGCGATGCCATCCACCGCGGGGACATCATTTGTGAAGTCGTCACGGAAAAGGGCGATATCGAAGTCGAGAGCTGGCTCACAGGTACCGTTGAGCAACTTCTCGTACAGGTCGGACAGAAAGTGCCGGTCAAGACTCTGATGGCGCTCATTCGTACTGAGGGGGAGGGGGCCGCAGCGGTCCCACCCGCTCCAGCTCCGTCTGCTCCAGCTCCGTCTGCTCCAGCTCCGTCTGCTCCAGCGCCGCCTGCGCCAACGCCGCCTGCGCCAACCCCGTCTGCGCCACTTCCTGCGCCACAACCGTCCTCCGAACGCACCCGCATTTCGCCGGCCGCACGAAAACGGATCGAGGCAGCGGGTCTCGACGCGAGCACGATCGTCGGGAGCGGCATTGGCGGAGCCATCACGATCGCCGATGTGGAGAAGGCCATGAGTGCCTCACAACCCGCTGCTCGCGCGGAATCAGAAGCAACGTCCGTCACAGCCATCCGCCGCGCCATCGCGCGGGCGATGGCCCGCTCGAAACGCGAGATCCCGCACTATTACCTTTCGCAGACGATCGACATGTCGCGCGCCCTCTCCTGGCTCGAGCGCGAGAACAGCGCTCGCGAGCTGCCGCGCCGGCTCTTGTATTCCGTGCTTCTGTTGAAAGCGGTGGCGCTGGCGGTGCGCGAGGTGCCGGAGATGAACGGCTTCTGGCAGGACGACCACTGGATTGGGAGCGACGCAGTGCATGCCGGCGTAGCGACGTCGCTCCGTAGCGGTGGCCTCATCGCCCCGGCGATTCACGATGTGGGGGGGAAGAGCCTCGATGAAGTCATGCACGCGCTGCAGGATCTCGTGAATCGAGCTCGTAGCAGCGGTCTGCGCAGTTCTGAGCTCTCCGATCCGACGATCACGGTCACGAGCCTCGGTGAACGCGGCTGCGACAGTGTCATGCCGATCATCTATCCGCCGCAGGTTGCGATCGTTGGATTCGGCCGTGTTGTCGAACAGGCATGGGCCGAGAACGGCATGGTGGGAGCGCGACGCGTCATCCACGCAACTCTTGGCGGAGATCATCGCGCCAGCGATGGCCATCGCGGAGCACTCTTTCTTCGCGCCGTCGATTCCCTGATGCAGTCTCCGGAGCAGTTATGAACGAACAGGAACTGCGCGAGATCGTCAAGCGTACTTTGCATCGCATTGCGCCGGAGGTCGATCTCGACTCGATCGACGGAAAAACCGATCTGCGGGAGGAAATCGATCTCGACTCGATGGATCTCCTCAACTTCTTTGTCGCGCTTCACGAGCAATTGAAGGTCGACATCGCGGAAACGGACTACAGCCGGCTGACGACGCTCGATGGCTGCGTTCAGTATCTTCGGGAGAAGACAGGAGCAGTATGACCGGCCGCGGCGAAACGTCGAATAAGGCTTCGCCGCGCCGGTGGCGCTGGCCAGCCGTTCCATCGATCGTCTATCTCATCTTCGTTGTTCTCGTCCTGACGCTCGCTCCGAGACTCTTCGAGTCGATGCGGCAGCCGCCACCAAGCCGTGTCACGTACAACGAGTTTCTTGCTGCTGTGGACCGCGGTGAGCTTTCCGAGGTCGTGATCACGGAAACCGAGCTGTCAGGAACGTTGAAGAAAAACAAGGCGGCCTCTAACGGCATCGCAACGACACGGCTGCCATCGATCGACGAGACGCAGCTCATCGCAAAACTCGAGCAGCGCGGCGTCCGATTCTCCGGCCGGATTACCGGACACTCTCTCTGGATCGACTCTCTCATCACCTGGCTGCTGCCACTGGCCCTCCTCGCGGCGCTGTGGGGCTTTGGCGCCCGCCGTTTTGGCAAGACGGCGGCGATGACCTTCGGCAGAAACCGCGCAAAGCTGTACGACCGCTCCGGCGAACAACACGTCACGTTCGCAGATGTTGCCGGAGTCGACGAAGCGGAGGCGGAGCTGATCGAGATCATCGATTTTCTCCGCGACCCGAAAAAGTACGGCAGGCTCGGCGGCCGGATGCCAAAGGGCGCTCTGCTCGTGGGACCGCCCGGAACCGGCAAGACATTGCTGGCGAAGGCGGTCGCAGGGGAGTCGGGGGTGCCCTTCTTCTCGATGTCGGGCGCGGAGTTTGTGGAAATGTTCGTCGGTGTGGGCGCCGCGCGCGTGCGGGATCTCTTCGGACAAGCCAAAGAGAATGCGCCGTGCATCATCTTCATCGACGAGCTCGACGCGGTCGGCCGTTCGCGCATCGCGGGCCGCGGCGCGATCCTGGCAAATGATGAGCGGGAGCAGACCCTCAATCAATTGCTCGCCGAGATGGACGGATTCGATTCGTCGAGCGGTGTGATCATCATGGCCGCGACGAATGCGCCGGAGGTACTCGATCCGGCACTTCTGCGTGCCGGCCGCTTCGACCGGCAGATCGTCGTCGACCGGCCGGATGTGGCAGGCCGCGAGGCAATCCTCAAAGTTCATGCGCGCGGGATGACGCTCGGGGATGATGTCCGGTTGAGCATAATCGCCGCGAGGACGCCGGGGATGGTTGGCGCGGACCTGGCGAACATCGTCAATGAGGCTGCGCTCCTCGCCGCGCGACGAAACGCCGAGCAGGTCGAGATGCGCGATCTCGAGGAGGCGATCGATCGCGTGACGCTCGGCCTGCAGCGGCGCAGCCACGTGATGACCCAGACCGAGAAGACACGCGTCGCCTATCACGAAACAGGACACGCCCTGGTCGCGCTCTCCCTGCCGAATGCTGATCCGGTCCATCGCCTCTCCATCGTGCCACGCTCAGTCGGCGCGCTCGGACACACGCTTCAGTTGCCGACGGAAGAGCGGTTCCTGATGACGAAGCCGGAGATCGAAGACCACATCGCCGTGTTTCTCGGTGGGCGCGTGGCGGAGGAGATCGCGTTCAATGGAGTCGTTTCCACCGGAGCGGTCGACGATCTCGAGAAAGCATCCGCTCTCGCGCGCCTGATGATCACCCGCTTCGGAATGAGCGACGAGCTCGGGCCACTGACGTGGGAAGGCGCGCCATCATCACGATTCCTGGAATCGTTGCTGCTGGCGACCCCGAAAGAGATGAGCGAGCGAACGCGCGAGTCGATCGACCTCGAAGCCAGGACCCTCGTCAAAGCAGCGCACAACCGGGTAACCACAATCCTCACTGAGCGCCGCGATGACCTCGACGCGATCGCGCGCAAGCTGATCGAGCGCGAGACACTGTCGCGTCCTGACATCGATCAGCTGCTGCAACGGCCGCCGGCGCCTTCACTCGCCGCCGTCGGTCATGCGTAACGAACGCATGCGGCAGTGGCTGCCGCTCGTGATCCTTCCAGCGTTGTTCTATGCCGGCGCGAAGATGAGCCTTGCGTTTGCCGTCATGCCGGAAGTGCTGGTGATGTTGTGGATCCCGAACAGCTTTCTGCTGGCGGCTCTTCTGCAGGATCGCGCGCGCTGGTACGGCGCTGTGGCCGGCCTGATCATCGCTGCCGAGATCGCAGCCGACTATCCGACGTTCTCGATCGCCGAGGCAGCCCTGTTCGGATCAATCAATGTGCTCGAGGTGACGATCGCCTATCTGCTGCTCCGGCGATGGCGCTTCAATACGCATTTCGGCACACCGGTGGACATCGCGAAGTTCATCTTCGCCGGGCCGGTGATTGCTGCCTCGGTGTCGGCGTGCGCCGCGGCGGCGGTCTACAGTCACTTCCGCGGTCTACAGACGACCTTCCTCGAATTCCTGCGTGTCTGGTGGTTCAGCGACGGTCTTGGGTTGTTGGTCCTCACCCCGTTCCTCTTCACCTTCAGGGATTCGGAGCTTCCCGTCGCCGATAAGCAGACGGTGATGCGCTGGTATGACGGGGTCGCCGCATTGGCGTCCTTCGTGGTGCTCATTGCCGTCGCACTCTCCCACGAGCGCATGTTCCACGGCGTTACGGTGCGTCCATTCCTGCTGATCCCAATCGTCGTGTATGCGGCAGCGCGATTCAGTATGCGTGTCACGACCGCAGTCGTCATGGCCGTCGCGGCACTGATCCTTTACGTCACGCGGAACGGCCAGCAGCCATTCGGTGATCTGTCTCTTCGCGAGACGGTGATCTCGACGCAGGAGCTGATCGCCATTATGAGCACGATGGCGCTCGGGATTGCGGCATTGCTGTCGCAGCATCGCCGCGATGTCCGCGACCTTGCGACGCGCGTTCGAGAACGAACCGCCGAGTTGAGCGCGGCAAATGACCAGCTCCAGCACCTCGCGATCACCGACCCGCTCACCGGTATTCTCAATCGCCGGGCCCTGTTCGAGTCGATGCAGCGCGAGATGAACAGGAACCAACGCTATGGTGGCGCGTTATCGATGATCATGTTCGACCTCGATCACTTCAAGGAGGTCAACGACCGCTATGGTCACGAGGTGGGAGATGCTGTGCTGCAGCACGTTGTGACTATAGCCAGCAAACTGCTCCGAGCGGCTGATGCGATTGCGCGGTATGGCGGTGAGGAGTTCGTGATCATCGCGCCCGAAACCAGCGGGGCGAAAGCACTGCAGCTCGCGGAGCGGCTGCGCGCCGAGCTTGCATCGTCCGAGATTGTCGTGGGCGGCCAGACATTGCACGTGACCGCGAGCTACGGTGTGGCCACGCAGCAGCCGTCGGACGAGCGGCCCGAGCAGATTCTGCGGCGCGCCGATGAGGCGCTCTATGGCGCGAAAGCTGCGGGTCGGGATCGGGTCGCCTCAGCCGCCGCCGTTTCTGTCATATGAGGGACGACGAACGGCGTGGGTACCGGTATGCAGCATCACCGCGAACAATTCGCGCCATCAGTCACGTCGCCGAGTGACAGGCGACATATGCCTTCACTCCAATTAGACGCATGCTATTCATTGTCATGCGTAAGTCGCGCCGTCCCTTTCTTCTGATGTTGTTACTCGTGGCTTGTTCGACCCCTGTGCCGGTCCGCTTCGGCGCGCATGCTCGATCCGCGCCGGTGGTTGCGTTCTCGAATCCTGATTTCGCCGACGGCGATCAGCTTGCGGGACGCCGCGCATTCATCGCGCTGCAATGCATCGATTGCCATCGCGTCGCCGAAGATCCCGATCTCCCGAGAGGAGCGCGAGCGATTGCGGGTCCCCTCCTCAGTGGAATGAATCGATATGCGCCGAAAGAAGTCGCTGGGAAAATCACCAGCCGCTCAACCGGCGACGGTGAAGCGCTCTTCGATCGCACGATGAAGGATTACGCACAGCCGGTCACGGCGAGGAATCTCGTCGATCTTGTCGCGTATCTGCGCAATCCACGCGTCCATCGTGATTGATAGCGCCGCACCTTCGGGTTCGCGTATCGCTCTCAGATCGGGACACGAGCGCGAGGTCTGATCAGACAAGAAGCGCGCCGCCGTCGACCACCACGTGCGCGCCGGTCATGTAGTCGCTCATCGGCGAGGCGAGGAAGAGCGCCACCTTCGCAATGTCGTCCGGCACACCCATATGGCCAAGCGGGATTTTCCTGGTGAACGCCTCGAGCATCTCCTTCGTCTGCGACTCGGTCATTCCTTCAAGCGGGTGTGCAGTGCCTTCCGTAGTGATTCCGCCCGGCAGGATCGCGTTCACCTGTACGGCATGCGGTGCCATCTCCAACGCCAAACTTCGTGTGAACATAAGAACGCCGCCTTTGGAGGTGTCATACGCCGCGAGCCCGACCGTCGAGGGACGGAGACTGTCGATGGAGCCGATGTTGATGATCTTTCCGCCCCGGCCCTGTTTCACCATCTGCAGTCCAGCCGCTTTCGAGAGAAGCACGAGCCCGCGTAGATTAATGCGCAGAACACGGTCGAACAGCTCCGGCGGCATCTGCAAGAGCGGGACGGTCGGGAAGATACCCGCATTGTTGACGAGAATGTCGAGGCCGCCAAAGCTCTCGACGCACCTCGCCACGATCGTGTCCGCCGCCGTGTCGCTCCCGACGTCGACCGCGAGCGGCACGATACGTCCGCTCAGACGCGCGGCCGCGGCTTCCGCGGCCTTTCCGTCGACGTCGGCCAGGAGAACGCTTGCCCCAGCTTCAACGAAGCGCTTCACGATTCCGAAGCCGATACCCATCGCGCCACCGGTGACGACGGCACTCTTCCCTGCCAGAGAACAGAGTTCCTTGCATTCCATCGCGCTCATCCCCTCGACCCGATTCAATCGCGCTTGATCAAACCGTCCTTCTCCATTCGTTCCGAGACTGCTGTCGCAAGCTCGGCGATGAAATCGTTGATCTTTCCAGGGTCGAACGTCTTGCTCACGCCGGCCCACACCAGTTCGTCCCGCTCGAGTGAGTAGACCAACGTCTCGACCTTGACGATCTTGTCGACGGTGAGATATCCGGGCTCCCAGACCCTTCCCCAACCCCAGCCCCAGTAACCGCCCCAGAAGCGGCCATACTGCGGGCCGGCCCAAATGACAGCAGGCCTGCGCCCGTAGACGGTCTGGCTCCCCACGACCCGCATGACGACCGCACCCGCGAATCCCAGCGACTCGGCCTTCGCTTTCGCAGCATCGCGATCGTTGATTTGCTGATCGGAAAGAAACGTATACGCAGCAACGCCCTCTGCGCCTCGCGCGATGATCTCCCGCACCATTGCGTCCTCGGCCCGCCGCCTCAACACCGGATCGCGGCTGACAAAGACGGCCACGACCTTCCGGCCTTTCAGGTGCAGTGGTTGCGCGTTGGGACTCTTCCAGGTGGATTGAAACGATGTCGTCGTCCCGCAAGCAAAGGATGCGACGGTTAACACCGAAACCAACAGCAAACGAACCGCGTTTTTTCTTCTCATGGCTTTGTCCTCGACAACAACGGGCGAACGTTAGCTCGCCCGCTGGAGCTCGTTCTCCATCTCGATGGCGCGTGGATAAAGGATGTTGTTCTCCAGATGCATGTGGAAATGCACGGTGCGCGTGAAGCGATCCAACTCGGCTAGAAGTTCGCCTGCTAAATCAGCGGGAAGCCGCGAGCAGATCTCCTGCATCGTTCGGAGCTGTTCGTTGAATGACTCGTGTTCGACAAATTCGCGAAGGACCCGCTGACTCAGTCGCGTCTTGGCCGCCCCCCTGTTGACGGAATCGCCCGCACCAAGAGGCGCGAATAGGTCACGCTCCTCATGGTCAATGTGGGTAAAAATTGCGGTTGAAAGGCTGGAAAACAGCGCGGCAATCCTCCGAAAACCGGTGATCGAAGGGTGGCGGTCGATCATCGTGGCGATCGATTTGGCCACGCCTGGAACGACGTTCGTCGTAAAGTCCTCGTGATCGGCGACGAGGAACGAAGTCAAATCATCCAGTGACTGCTGCGACCATTGAGCGGGTTTCGCGACCTGCGGTGCCGCTTCCACGAGCGCGCGCAAATCATCCACTTCGTATCCGGCGGCAGCGGCTGCGTCGGCGATCGATCGAAGGCCTTTGCAGCTGTAGTCGATGCCTGCATCTTCGAAAACGGCAACCGCTTGCGGAAAGGCATCCGCAATATCAGCAACGGTGCGCTCAGCAAAACCTGAATAGTCATTCACCATTTGACACTCCCTCGGCCAAGGATGACTTCCACCGGTTGTGTTAGCGCGGACGGCGTTAACACAGCAGTTGTGAGCGACGTCACATACTTCACAGAAGAACCAGAGCTCTGAGGGCGGCGGGGTTGTGAACAGTGAGTGTCGCGCCCTTCATCGAGATCAGTTTCTTTTCGCGAAAGTCCTTGAACAACCTTGTGACCGTCTCGCGTGAGGTTCCGATCATCTGCGAGACATCCTCATGCGTGAGAAGCATCTGGCAACGGCATGGCTTGTCAGGTCCTTCATGCGGGCACCATGAAAGGATCAGATTCGCCAGCTTTTCGGCCGCTGAATGGGAAAGCTCGATCGCGCGAATGTGATCGGCTTCCGCCTCGCATTCCTCTGTCAATTGCCGGACGACGCTCGCATAGGCCGGGTGATGAGTACCGAGAAAACGGTGCAAATCGTCGCGCCGGATGAAGTTCACTTGTGAAGGCTCGATGGTTTCGGCCGTCGCCTTGTACGGATGTCCCGAAAGCGCACTACTCAACCCGAGCACCTCTCCCGCCTTGGCGATCTTCGTAATGAGCGTCTTGCCGTCAGCCGAGGAGATGCTCAGCTTTGCGCCGCCGTGGCAGATGAGGAATGCTCCTCGCGGTGCATCTCCCTCCGAGTAGAGCACGGCGCCTTTCGGATAGGCGCTCGTGAAAGCAATGGCATCGAACGCTTCCAGAGTTGGCTGTCCCATGTTGCAGAAGAAGCTTTCCTGACGCCACGTGCAGGAGATGCAGTTGTCGAACAGATCAAAACCATAAGGGCTTCCGCGCATCGTAGTAACTCCCCACGGCCATCAAAGAGGGCTTGCCTCCGATTCGGATCTGGCCGGGCGACTCTTCCTCGGAAGTCAGGGCTGATCCGAGAAAAGGTTGAGAGCGTCGGTGCTGCCCTCGCGGAGGTTCCTCGTGTATTGCATCCTGCATCGACATGCCTTCTTCGACGGTGGGGGAAATCACACGATGGGGTGTGGAAGATCACGGCGAAAGGTGTATGCAAACCTCGACGCTCGTGTAGTGGCGACGATCCCGGATACGCAGCAGGTCATCGCGATCACTCCCGCGCGACAGCCGATCGATGAATTGCTGCGCGCTTTGCAGACTTCAGCCACGGGTCTGACGAGCGATGAAGCGGCAATCCGCCTTCGCATTGCCGGGCCGAATGAACCAAAGATCGAGCGCCTTCCAGCGTGGAAGACGATCCTTCCGCTGGTCGCTGATCCACTCGTCATCATTCTCTTCATTGCCAGCATCGTAGCGGCAGCGGCCGGCGAACTGACCGATGCAGTGATCATCCAGACGATGGTCTTGCTCAGTGTCATCCTCAACTTCACGCAGACCTTTCGCTCTCATCGCGCCGCGGAACGTTTGCGAGATACGGTCGGGCCGACCGCCGCCGTGTTGCGCGACGGCAAGTGGACAGTTCTTTCGCGCGCCGATCTCGTGCCGGGCGACATTATCCGGCTGGCCGCCGGCGATCTGATTCCGGCCGATGCGCGACTGTTCGTCAGCCGCGATCTCCACGTTTACGAAGCGGCGCTGACGGGCGAGTCGATGCCGGCGGAGAAAGAGGCCGAAGATGTCGAGCGCAACTCGGTCTTCATGGGAACCTCGGTCGTCAGCGGAACCGCCGAAGCCGTCGTCGTCCGGACCGGCCGCGAGACGGCGTTCGGTGATGTTGTGGCCAGGCTCTCAGCGCAGCGGCCCGAATCCGAATTCGAGCGCGGGACGCGCCACTTCAGCACGTTCATCGTGCAGACCATCTTCGTGCTCGTCATGTTCGTGATGCTCGTCAGCATCATTCTTCATCGAGATCCCCTTCAGTCGATTCTCTTTGCGCTGGCGCTGGCAGTGGGGCTGGCGCCCGAGTTCTTCCCGATGATTCGCTCCGTTACGCTGGCGCGGGGGGCGGTGCGGATGGCGCGGCGAAGCGTCATCGTCAAGCATCTTCCGGCCATCCAGAACTTCGGCAGCATCGATATCCTCTGCAGCGACAAGACCGGCACGCTCACCAGCGGGAAGATGTCGCTCATCGATACCGTCGATCCAGCCGGCGCACATAGTGACGAAGTCCTGCGACTGGCTGCAATCAACAGTTCACTGCAGACGGGCATCCGTGGTCCATTCGATGAAGCGATCGCCCGCGCCTTTACTCTCGATTGCGCTCCAATCAAGAAGCTAGACGAAATCCCTTTCGACTTCGAGCGGCGGATCGTGTCTGTCGTCATCGAAGAAGAGGGACAGCGCTATCTAATCGCGAAAGGAGCGCCAGAAAGCGTCATCGATCGTTGTCCGCTTGCCACTCGTGAAACTGCGATCGCCACTGCCAAACGCCTCGGCTCGAGCGGATCGCGAGTCCTGGCTGTTGCACGTCGCGCGGTTCCAGTCGCTGACCGCTACGACCGCACGAGCGAATCCAACCTCGATCTGGTTGGCTACCTCACCTTCAATGATCCTCCGCTGGCAACGGCGGCAACGGCGCTGGCGGCACTGCGCGATGACGGCGTGGAGGTGAAGATCCTCACCGGCGACAGCGAGCTCGTGACGAGAAACGTCTGCGCTGCGGTTGGCATCCCGGCCGCCTCCGTGCTGCTCGGAAGCGATATCGAGCGGATGACCGACGGCGCGCTTGGGAGCGCCGCCGAGGAAACGTCCGTGTTTGCGCGGCTCAACCCAGCGCAGAAGACGCGCATCGTTCTGGCGCTCAAGGCGCGGGGTCACGTCGTAGGTTTCCTCGGCGATGGCATCAACGATGCGCCATCGTTGCGCGCATCGGACGTCGGCATCTCGGTAGCGAACGCAGTGGGAGTGGCCAGGGAGGCTGCTGAGATCATCCTCCTCGAGCCCGGTCTCGAGGTACTTCATCGCGGGATCCGCGAGGGACGCGCGGCATTCGGCAATGTCATGAAGTACGTTCTCATGGAGACGAGCTCGAACTTCGGCAACATGTTCAGCATGGCCGCGGCATCGATCGTGTTGCCGTTCCTGCCGATGCTGCCGACGCAGATTCTTCTGAACAATTTTCTTTACGATCTCTCGCAGATCACAATCCCTGGCGACCGTGTCGATGCGACATACATGCAGAAGCCGCAACGATGGGATATCGCCACGATCAGACGGTTCATGCTGTTCATCGGCCCCATCAGCTCCATCTTCGACTTCACCACGTTCTGGGTTCTTCTCGCGGTCTTTCATTCGTCCGCCGCGACGTTCCAGACCGGCTGGTTCGTCGAATCGCTGGCAACACAAACCCTAGTCCTCTTCGTAATCCGCACTGCAGCCAATCCCTTGCGGAGCCGTCCGAGCCCTGCACTGCTCATCACCGGGATCTCGATTGTTCTGGTCGCGATCGCGATTCCCTTCACGGCGCTCGGAGCACGCGTCGGACTCGTCCCGCTTCCGGCGCGCTATTTCGTGTTTCTCAGCGCAGTGACGGCGTGCTACCTCGTTCTCGTGGAGATCGTGAAGCGGCGCGTGATGGGGGTCAAGGTGAAATGAGCGAGCGCGTGCAGCCACCGCTCAGCACAGCAACGCTTTTCAGACGGACGATCACTGCCTTTCGGAGAGACAACGCCTCGCGTTTCGGTGCGGCGTTGGCGTTCTACATCGTATTTTCCATTTCGCCGATTCTTCTCATCGTCATTTCTGTTGCCGGTCTGGCCTTCGGACGAACTGCTGCTCAGGGTGAGATCTTCGGCGTCCTCAGCAGCGCATTCGGGTCGGCGACGGCGACGGCCATTTCCGAGATGATTAGAGATGCCGCCACGCCCACTGTCGGCTGGCTGGCCAGCACGGTAAGTCTGGTCACTCTGTTCTTCGGCGCCAGTGGTGTCTTCCGGCAGATCGATGACGCACTCCATACCATCTGGGTCACGCCACGCCCCCCATACCGCGGACCAATGGACGCGATTCGAAGGGAGGTGTTATCGATCGCACTGGTCGTTGGCGTTGGCTCCTGGCTCCTGGTTCTGGCGGCCGCCGATGCCGCGGTCGCATTCACGGGCAGATACGCCGCTTCCCATGTCCCCGGTGGCGTCGTGCTGTGGCAGACGGCGCAACTGATCGTTTCCGTGGCAGTCCAGGCCCTGATGTTCGCGGCGCTGTTCCGTTACGTGCCGGATACGCGCGTTCCGTGGCGCGACGTGCGCATCAGCGCCCTCTCCACGGCTCTGCTCTTCGTCCTGGGCAAGCTCGCGCTCGGCCTCTATCTGCGAAAGGCCGCCGTCGGGTCGATGTTCGGCGCCGCCGGTTCCATCGTGGTGGTGCTGGTCTGGGCGTATTGGTCGGCGCAGATCTTGTTCTTCGGCCTCGAGCTCACGCACGAATACGCGACCGCGGGGAGAGCGAGGGAAGTGAGTCCATGAGTCCGATGCGTATGGCGCTCACGACGCCGCGAGGTAGACCTCAGCCGCATATCGACGAAGCGTTCGATGGCTATTGAAGAGCGATGCATTGTGCACGATCGTTCCCTTCATGACTTCGACCCAGCCCTGCCGGTCTGAGAAATAGAGAGGAAGGATGACTTCTCGCAGTTTGCGATAAAGCCGGTCTCTGTGATTGCCTGAGCCCTCTTCATCGATTGCCCAGCCGGTAACTCCTTCGATCCATCCCTGAATCCACCACCCATCGAGTACGCTCAGGCTCGGGACCCCATTGTGCGCCGCTTTCATTCCGCTCGTTCCTGATGCCTCCATCGGTGGCAACGGAGTGTTCAACCAGACGTCGCTGCCTGCGGTCAGGACTTTCGCAAGGTCAAGGTCATATTGCGGCAGGAATACCGTGGGGATATCGCCGCCAAGCTGGTTTGCATACTCATGCAGCGAGTGAATGGCGCGCTTTCCTTCCTCGTCATGAGGGTGAGCCTTGCCGGCCAGGACGATCTGAAACCTGTGCTCGCGCGCGATCTGGCGAAGCGCGCCCAAGTCCTGGAACAACAGGTCAGGGCGTTTGTAGCCGGTCATTCTCCGCGCGAATCCGATGATTGGTATCGATGAATCCAGCACGGTTCCGGTGCGCGCTCGCACCGTGTCGATGAGTGCCCGTTTCGCCTCGCCGTGCGCCTGCAGGATCTCTTCGCCTGGAATACGCATGGCGCGCGTCAGGAGTGCCGGCTCATGACGCCACTCGGGGATGTAGCGGTCGTAGAGGTGCGCAAACGAAGGGAACGTCCAGAAGACTGAGTGCACTCCGTTCGCGATTTCCTTCGCATGGGGCATGCGCTCCTTTGTCGCGACGCCATTGACCACACCACTCGTCGCCCGTGCAAGTCCGGTCAGGTTCAATTCATCGTTGCCGCCGATCCGGCGCAACAGCGGCTGGTCGACGGTGTCTCCGAATACGGCCCGTACCAACTCGTATGAGAAATGGTCGTGCGCAGCCTCGACCGGAGTGTGCGTCGTGAAGTTGATTCGAAGCCGCACTTCCTCGAGCGCTCGATCGACGTTCGACCCAAGTGCGGTTTGTTCTCGCAGCAGCTCGAGAGCGAGGAGCGCCGAGTGTCCTTCGTTCATGTGGTACTCACGAATCCTGAAACCGAGCGCGCGCAGCATTCGGACACCGCCAATGCCAAGAATCGCCTCTTGCTTCAGCCGGTAGGATTCATCCCCGCCGTACAGAACATCGGTCAGAGTACGGTCCTCACTCGTGTTCCGCGCATCCATCGAGTCGAGAAGAACAACAGGCACACTCCCTCCGAGGCCGGACTCGACGTACAGCCAACCGTGAATCCATACGTCATGTCCGTTCAGTCGGATGGTGACAGCCGTCCCGAGAGGTGCCGCAAACGCTGCCGGGTCCCACTCTTCCGGCGACTCGATCTGATTGCCGTCAGGTGTGATCTGTTGGCGAAAGTAGCCATGCCGGCTTGCCAACGTGACTCCGACCATCGCTACACCCAGGTCGGCGGCAGAGCGCATGAGATCACCTGCCAGAACGCCGAGTCCTCCCGCGTACGTTGGCATGTCGCTCCGCAACGCGAGCTCCATCGAGAAGTACGCGACGCGAGGTGAGTGAAGGAAGGACTCGATCGTGGCCTGCACGAGACTATTGTATTGAAGACACGGAGCAGCAAGCAGCGCTGTGATCGTCGTCGCTTTGAGCTGTTCGCGAGCGCAGCCGGCTGAATCGCGGAACGTTCCGCTTCGAAGGCATCCGCGGCTGTGGAAGCGAGCTCGGGGAGCGCTACGGGAGGAGCAGGTTTTCGAAGAATCACAACAGAGGATGGGAGTGCTTGCTGCTCGCTCGGCCCCTGTCAACCCACGCTTAGCCCCCATTTCGGAAGGAGCGCCGGTTGCGACCGACACGGAACTTGCAGTTACGAACGGTCGAATGCGTACTGCGCGAGGTCACTCCAATGCCGAGGCCGGACGGAAGCGCTGGTCCCGGCAAGTCACCGAGACGAGCAACGCGCTCGACATCGAGAAGGGTGTGTTTTCGAAGCGCGATCCGGGCGCGATCGCGCGTTCGCTCAAGCGGTCGGCCGGCCAGAGCGTCCGCCGCAAGAGCAATCCTTTCCGTTCGGCCATGTCGATGCTCACCTTCTACATCAACCGCGCCGGCAAGAACCTCACGAAGAGTGATCGCCATCGGCTGGAGCAAGCGAAAGACGAGCTACGGCGCATCTACCGCCGGCCTGCGCGAGGAAACGTTCATCGCGCTCGTGAGGAGTTAAACGGATGACGGAACGGCCGTGTCGCTTGTCCTCGTCAAGGTCTGGCGCCCAGATCTTCAAAAAGGATTTTGACTCTTCAAGATCTGACGCCCAGATCTTCAAAGGGCATTTTGGCACTTCAAGGTCTGACGGCCAGATCTTCAAAGGGGATTTTCGCTCTTCAAGATCTAACGCCCAGATCTTCGAAAGGGATTTTCGCTCTTCAAGATCTGGCGTTCAGATCTTCAAAAGCGATTTTGACTCTTCAAGATCTGGTGCACAGATCTTCATGTGCCCAAGAGCCTTCTCGGGATGTGCCCGGCGCACCTTCAGACGCCCGAAACCCTTTTGAAGGTCTGCGCGTCAGACCTTCAGAACGATTCTGCGGAACTTCACGAGGTGAAAAGGTTGCTGACAAAGCGAAACCGACAGTTACAGAAGCGGAAGTACCGCCTCTCGACCGACCTGAGGCACACTCTCGTGATTAGCATGGAATGAGCAATGTTCTGATTCTTGGCGCGGCCGGGTCGATTGCGCGGGAGGCCACACGGCTGGACGAGAACCTCAACGTCTTCGACTTCGAGTTGACACCGGACGGGACGAGCACCATCCGGCGATGGTGAAGATGCTGAGCGAGCGAAGCGTCCGACGTAACGCCGATCCCGAAGCGCTGGAGTGAAGCCGCCGAACGCAGTCGTCGTCTCCGACCAGCGCATGGACGGCGGAGTCACGGCTGCCTACTGATACGGGGAAAGCTCGCCCCAAGTGGGTCATCGCGGTCGTGGCGGTCGCGCCGTGCCAGTGCTTCTCGCCGGGCGGGCACCAGACGACGTCGCCTGCCCGAATCAACTTTGATGACGCGGTGATGACGGTGGACTCTGTTCTGCTCTCAACGACACCCATTCCTACCCTTGGACGAAAGCGCATGATAAAATGCGCCCAGCGCTGTGAGTGCTCCCTCATAGCGCTTGTATCTTTCTGAGAACACGTTACTTACCATCATCAAGCGGGCGTAGCTCAGTTGGTAGAGTAGGAGCTTCCCAAGCTCTTGGTCGCGAGTTCGAATCTCGTCGCCCGCTCCAAATCAAACCCTTGGAAACATGCGCAGTTGCGGGTTTCTGTTTTCTTCCGTCCAATATTCATTTGGGGCTTGGGTGTCCATTCGGGTGTCCATCGTGACGGGCAACTGACGGCAAATGGTCATCAAGGTCTTGGCTGTCCGTGCGGATGTCGGCGACCGCTTGATCAAGGAGAGGCATGCATCCCGAACGCGTCCAAGGTCACAGGTCACCCGACGATCACTGGAGCGCCGACTCCCCGCTTACCGGCAGGCGCGCTCACCATCTTTCGGCTTGCGCTCGCATTCACTTAGTGCTCATCGAACAGCTCAGGACCGGAGCCGTATTGATCGTAATTGAGTGATCGAGCGTTTCACAGGTCTGGATCAGCCGGGCAATGCCGAATCGGCGATGACGTCGTCCCAGCGAAGCCGGTAGCGCCGCTCACGTTCGAGGAACGCTCGCTCGCCGCCCTCCAAGATCTCGCAGACAAGATGGCGAATGTCAGGATTCTCAAGGGAGCCCGAGCGGTAAGAGATCGTCGGAAGTGACTCGGCCGAGTCGCGCACGGATTCTGCAACGATGACTTGGTCCGCGTCGGTGTTCACAACGAGGTTCGCGTTGTGGGTCACTACGATGACTTGCCTGCGCTTCCGCGCATCACGAAAGTGGGGCACGAGTTCGTGAAACACTGAGTTCGGGTCAAGGTTTTCCTCGGGCTGATCGATGATCAGAGGCCTCTGATCGTTGCGGTCCATCGCGAGATAGAGGAGCATGAGCACGATGCCGCGCGTGCCGGGCGAAAGTCGTTCGATGGGAACCCCATCGTAGGTCATTCCGTACTCGACCGCGATGTGAGAAGTGTCGTACAACCACGACGCTACATCCTGCACCCACGAACGGCGACTATCCGGCGTGACGCTTGCTGGCATCGCCTGAAGCCAGTCGGCTTGGTATTCAGCGCGAAATGCATCCATCGCGGACGCAACATCCTCGGCGGACCCAATCCCCCACGCGCTCAGCAAGTGTCGCTCCGCTTCGGCCATTAGCGCACCGTGCCCCCGTAACCGCGTTGCCCTCCGAAGGTCGATCAACTCTTCTCCCCTCCGAACCCAACCCTCGACATCGACACGCCGTTGGACTACAAAGCGCAGCTTTCCGAGCGTTCCAGAGGCACTTGACAGCTCCCCTTTCAGTGGCGCGTAGACATCGGCTAAGACCTCCTCTTCGTCGGTTAGTGTTTTGAAAATATCCGCATAGGCAGCTCGCCGCGTTCCGATGAGTTCCTTTCGACGAACCTCAGCTCCTTCCGCGTTTGCAATCTCAGCGGTCAGCCGTCGTAGCGTAGCCTCCTGCCGACCCATCGCCTTCTGAAGCTCGTTGTACCTCCTCTGCTTCAGGGCATCGATCCCTGCCTCTTGTTTGAGCAGTTCGCGCTTTGCGCGCAGTGATTCGAGTGGCCAATCCACGCCAATCGGCCCCTTCAGATCCACGGGAGGAGATTGCCTTGCTTTCGTCAGCCGGTCGATCTGCCCGGCAATCACTTTCGACGCTTCCGCGACGACTGAAGGCGGGTCACCAACGAAGCGCATCATGAACTCTTGCCACTGCCCATCGTCGAGCTGAGCTTCGACAAAGCGACGTTTCATTTCCGAGAAACGCGTCGGTTCCGCATACGTCGTAACGTGGTTGGCTGCCGACGCCAAGTCAAGTAGCGCCTTCTTTCGTCGGGCCAGCTTATCGATTTCAGCCTCTAGTTGGGAGCACGCTAGCTCGACCCGTTCAAGCTGCTCCGCTCGTCCTTGATTTCCTTTCGGGACGAGAGCTGTCAACGCGCGCTTGTTCTGTCCGAGGTGACCAGTTAGCGTTTCGCGCTCCTTGGATAACCCTTTGAGGGACTCTTTTAGGCCTTCCTCATGGACGACTCGTGCGCTGATGGATGCAATCGTCGATTGCAGTTCGGCGCGCAGAACGCGAGTTGGCTCAAGCAGAACTTCCAAGAACTCATCGAACGAAGTGGTGCCGAGCCTTGCGGTAGGGTCAGTCGCGTCGAAGACGACGCGCTCCATCTCAGCTCGAAGTTCCGTGGCGAGACCGGCAGCGGAGCAAAGCTGTTCGACAAAATGCTGCGACAGATAGGCGGCTGTAGGGACCGCGTCGCTTTCGCGTTGGGGCGCGGAAAGGGGAACGCTGACCGGCGTCGTGCCGTCTGACCACGTTAGTTGGACGGCCGCCGTCGCGAGGTGATTGACCGGCTTGGTCGCTCGTCGAATAAACGATGAGTCGCCTTGCGACGGCTGAAGTGCGTGGGCACCGGCCGCGATGATGTCTGCGAGGGCCGTCTTGCCTGAACCGCGCGCACCGATGATCGCAATGAGGCCCGAGTTCAGCGGAACAGAACATGTGTCTAACCACGGCGCGCCCGACACCGTCGCGGTCGTGATAGCGAGCGATGCTACGTCTGATGGCTGCGAAGGTCCGATCCAGACTCGGTCTTCAGGTTCTAGGACAGCCTGCCGAAGCGTCTCAAAGATCGGATCGCCTTTCAGCCAGCAGAAACGATCCAAGTCGGGCACGGCAACCGCCTCGTCCCTGTGGGCGTCCGAACCGTGCAGGCAAGGTTTCAGCGCACCGTATCGCTCTTCGATGTGTCTGACCGGGAAACCAGTCTTCTTGCCAATCCAAAAGTCGCGCTGTGCTGGGGTAGCCGAAAAAATGATGTGAGCAAACCGTTCGATCTCGCGGCGAGTGGCTTCGAAGGAATCATCTTCCTGTAGACCCGATGTTCCGTCGCCAAGATTTCCCGCGGCCGCCACCAAACAGTTCTTTCGCATCCATAACTCATTCTTGAAGAGGCGTCTCAGATCCGAAAGCGTGGTTTTGAACTGGTTGGCGCCGATCGAGACGGCGGAAAGGTCGGCGAGTGGTTTCTTCGAGAATGCTCGACCAAGATCAGCAAGATCCGAGAATGTGCACCGGTAGGTTCGATCACCAAAAGAGAACGTTAGCTGCGAGAGAACGCGCTCGATTTGTTTCTCGTGGTCGGTATCTTCGGGCGAGAAGAGAAGGTGGATGTTGATGGGACGTTGCTTCGCAGTCTTGATGTCAAGGCGCACCTCGACGTTCGGGAAGACCAGCTTGACCTGCTGAAGGCACCCCTTCAGTCTCTGCTCTCTCACCTTTTGGTAGGTGCCGATCGAGAAATAATCCGTCACGCCGAGAGCTTCGACAATGGGCGTAGCAGTCTCGATTCGTTGAATGTACGTTTCCCAATTGCCGCTGAACTGGTCGTTGAGCAGAGTGCCGGGAGCATGCAGGTGTGGGTCCCAGCGACGCCATTCAGATCCTCTGCTTATTTCCGTAGTCTGTGCTCCCATGAGATGGCGGCCCTTTTCTTTCGATACGACGGGCCGAACGTCAGAGGGTAGCAGACTTTCTTACGGATCGGCCGCGTTCATGCGGCCGATAGCACACGGTTGAGCTTTGCCACGACAGGCTTGAAATAGCGATCGTTTTGGCGAGTCTGTAGGCAGTGCTCTTCTAGGACACGACAACCAGAACGTTTAATTGCGTCGCCTTCTGCGCAACGGAGGGCTGGTTCAAGGCGGTGCGATCCCGACGGCTGTTCAGCGACGCACGCATCTGTTCCAAGGCCTTCGGAGATGGCTTTGCATACCGCTCGCTCATGCGGGTAGTGGTGTGCCCCAATCCGTCGCGGATGATGAGCAGCGAGACGCCGTCGCTTGCGAGGTTCGATGCAAACGTGTGGCGTAAATCGTTCAACCGGCACCGGCGCGTGATTCCAGCAAGGTGCTTGGCAATCGCGTAGTACTTGCGTAGCGTGCTGTCCGAGTACGGCTTGCCCGACTCGGTCGTGAAGACGTACTCGCTGTTCACGATCGGCTGCGAGATAGCCTCTTCGATTGCGTCGCGCAAGCGGTCGGAGAGGGCAATCGTAGCGGTCTTGCCGGTCTTCATCACCACGACCTCGACGACGCCACTGGTCAGATCGATCATCGAATGCTTGAGTAGACGAAGATCGGTTTCCCTCAGTCCGAGATCGATCGCACCGAGGAAGATGGTCCTCGACCGTTGGAAACGTTGAAAGTGTGCGGTTGATGCGCTGGAGCCCGGCTTACGCCCGCCGCCGAACTTGCGTTCCTTGAAGCCGAAGTGTGGTGACTTTACTACCTTGCCGCTCCGCTTCTGGTTCCTTGCGAGGTACGCGAGGCACCCTTCACGATCGTCGAACGCGGCTAGAAAGCGTATTTGTTCGTCGTCGCTCATCTCCAGTTTTAGTTGCGTCTCTTTGACGAAGTGGAAGTTCTCGGGCACAGCCGGAATGATCTTGCGACGGCGAGCATGATGCAGAATCTTGCGAAGGAGTCGGAGGGCGAAGTTCGTCGTCGGGGGAGCCATCCCCTTTCCCTTCATGCAAACGGTGAAGTCCTCGCATGCGGCCTCCGTCGATGTCCACGACCTTCTTCTCACCAAAGAAGGGGAGCAAGTGAGAATTGCGACTGTGCCGATTCGAGACTTCCGTTGAGGCGCCACACCTCGCATGCAGCGACAGCCATTGCAGGGCGGCATAGTCAGAGAAGGTGACTCCTCCGGTAGGTTCGGCCACGGTCTGAGCGGGCACCGATCCCGGCTGCGGCTCGTCGTACTTCCCAGCCTTCACATCGGCTCTGAATGCTGGAAACACCTTCTTGGCCCGAGTCGAAGGGAAGAACGCGCCGAAGCCGCTTCCCGGAAGGACCGCGAACGTCGAAGAGGGCGCACTTTGCTCTCCGGTTCCACTTCAGGCCCGGCTGCGACTCGATGAAGTCTGTCGCCTTTATGGGCATCGCGGAGTTCTCTTTTCCTTCCAGTCCCGCAGGAATGCGTCCACTTCCGAGGCTGGGTAGCTGACGCTCGTGGCGCTCGTGCGAATCCACTCCTTCGGGCCTCGATCATTCCGCCGCCACTTCGCGAGAGTGTCCGTCTTGATGCCGAGCAGCCGTGCAACGTCGGGCGCTTGGATATAGGTCTCCGATCGACTGTCAGAGCCGCCGTGGATGCGGAGAACCCGCTCGATGATGCGAAGCACTTCGGGTGTGAGCGCCGCTCGCTCGATCACGTGTCATTGGCCGTTCCTCGAATCACGTCCTGGATGGTCACCATGGATGCAGGAGTCAGGTCGCGAAGCGCGTTGCGGATCATCATGGACAGGTCGTCAGAATTGCACTTGGGTCGGATCAGGGGTGGGCCTCCACCCTGATAAAGCCGGTTTTCTCCCAAAGACATCAATTTTCGTCCGAAAAACCTTCAGCATCGTCCCGAGCGTCTTGGCCCGAATGGCGTACGACCGATCCTCCAACCACTCATTGTTCGTCGCCGGTGCTATCCGAATCAGGCGTTAGCGAGTCCTCTAGGGCGATCAGCGACAGGGCTAAAACGAGCGCATAGGGTTGGAGATCTTTCTCAAGCATTTCGAGGTGTTCTGCATAGAGATCCCCGTACACCTCGCGATACTTGTCATCGACGATGACGAAGAAGCGATCGAATGCCTTGATCCGCGCAAGGACGTGGGGAACGTCGTGAGACTGGTAGTAGTTGGGAACGTGTTGGTACTCGGTCTGCGGATTGTCATGATCGAGCGATGCTTGCTCAGGCGGCTTGTAAGGCATGGCGAGATTTCCTTTTCACGTGATGTGTGTGATCAGACGATGGGAATGGGATCGTCAACTCGTAGAAGCGGGGGATCGGCCGCTGGACGGGGAGACGTCGCTCTTCATGAGCCTTGATTCACCGGGCGGAACTCGTGGCAACCGCAGACGTACGCGTGATGGCAGGAGCCTCTCGCATGCGACTTCTTTCCGTGACCGCAGCGGCAAATCGGCTCCGGATCGAATGAGCGGCAATCACACTCACGACACGGTCCCGCTGGCTTTGTCTTCGTGCAGAAGTGAAGGCGCTTGGCGTGCGAGCAGGTGCAGACGCGGTTGGCGGGCCGCCAGCTCATCGAGCCGCACTCCGCTCGAAGACATTCGCAACCTCATCGAAGCTCTCGTCCACAGTGACGTTGTCGCCGTTTGTGAACTTGAAGGTGGTCCCGCGGTCGCTCTCGGTGAACGTGGTGAACCACATTCCATTGACGCAGACGCGCTTGCCGGTATCGGCATCATGAAGAACGATGATTGGAGCATACGTCGCGTTTGGTTCTGTGTGTTTCACCACGGTTTGGCCTCCCTGTGTTGTTCGTCGTGCGGGTTCACGCGTCACCTTCCATGGGGAAAAAGAGTGCTTCTAGAAAGCCAGGAATCTGCTCCTCCAGCAGTGCGTGATCTGAGGCGGACGCAAGGTCGAGAAGTTGACCCTGAAGGAACGTGCTCGGATCGAGTTGTTCGCGACTGGCCAGTACCTCCAGCATCCGCACTTGGTACGAGGGGAGGGAGACGGTGAACTCGATCGGTCGAAGGAGCGTCGGAAGAAGGGACGATGTTTCACTTTCAAGCGCCTCGAAGATCGCTTTGAGCGGCCACCGTCGAAGAGCAAGATGGGCGACCTCGGCCCACGGCAGACTCAGTTTTCGGCCATCTCGGAGCACGGCGATGTCTCCCGCTGCGATCTTCGCGGAGAGGGCCGAGCGTCCGATTCCGAGCAGGATTGCCGCCTCCGGGATGGTGTAGGTTTGCTTCGCCGTGAGGATTCGCCGGACGGCCTCACGTGACTCAGTGGATAGTTCCCGCGTTCGTCCTAACATAAGGCTATAGTCTATAAGGCTATAGACCATCGACGCAAGAGGCTTGTTGATGTCGAATGTCTCCGTGAGGCAGAGAACGCCCGAAGCCGAGATCTTCGGCAAGACGCTCCGGCGCTTGCGAGACGAAGCAAAGCTCTCGCAGGAGGCTCTTGGGCAGGGGGCCAACCTGACGACCGGCTACATCAGCGATCTGGAACGCGGACTGAAGGCACCCGGTCTCGCAACGATTCTCCGGCTTGCAGTTGCCCTACGCGTTGATCCCACCGAGCTGCTCAAGGACTTCACACCAGCCACGCTGCGACGCCTGAAGTAGTTGCGCGCCAGCGTGATGACGCATTCGCTGTGCGTGTGGTTGCACGAAGTTCACGCGAACCTTACGGGCGAATCAAACGTCTCCGCGAGCAGCACCTTCCGAAGCTACCAACTCGAAACGCTCGGGTGGAAGGCGTTTCAGGACCTCTGCGCAACGGTGCCGAGTGAAGTCCTCGGCCGACGCTTCCCTCACTCGAAGCATGATGAACGAGGAACTTGAGAAGTCACGGGAAGTCGTCCACGAAGGTCTTGCAGATAACTACATCCTACTGACGAACCTCTCGCGCGTGGAGCCCCGCCTCGCGCCGGTGCTCGACTTGAACCTTGATGATTTCAAGCAGGACATCAGGAAGCTCGTTGACCGAGCGCAGGAACTCCATCGCGTGAAGGAGCGATGCAAGGCTCAGCTTGTCTCGCTCCAAAATCATCAGCCCCTCATCGAATCTGAGATCGAAATCACCGCGAAGGCAGTGCAGGAACAAACCGGATTCACTGTTCTGGTTCCAAGTCTGACGTTCAGACGTCTCTTTGAGTCGGCTCGTGTTGCGTCCCTGCCAGCGGGACCCTGAGCGTCGAAGGTGAGTAGACACTCGACTCCGGCCGCGTCCGGCTATTGCCTGAGCGGTGACCCGCTGCGACGGTGTGTGTTAGCATCGCTGTCATATTGCTGCTCGATCTCCAGGACCATCAGGCACTTCTTCGGAGTCTCTGAGTGAATGAGCCGATCGCTAAGATAAGCGTGCGGAATCTTGCCCAGACATTTGCGTCTAGGTTTCAATCCGTTGCTGTCTTTCATGACCTGTCATTCGACGTGGAGCCGAATGAGTTCCTTTGTATCCTGGGCCCGTCGGGCTGTGGGAAGAGCACGTTGCTTAATATCCTAGCCGGGCTCCTCCAGCCGACTGCGGGCCAGATACTGATCGATGGCAAGCCTCTACGTCTCACACCCGCGAACGGTATCGGATACGTCTTCCAAGAACCGAGGTTACTTCCCTGGCGAAATGTGCTTGGGAACGTCACTTTTGGCCTTGAGGCGACGAAGGCGGACAAACAGTTCCTTGTGGCCGAGGGGAAACGCCAAATCCGCCGAGTTGGCCTCTCCGAGTTTGAGCAGTCATACCCCCACGAACTTTCTGGCGGTATGCGCCAGCGTGTCGCTCTGGCGCGGGTTCTCGCAACCAATCCAGCCATTCTTCTGATGGACGAACCGTTTGGCGCACTTGACTTCGATACACGTACCCAGATGCAGCGTCAGCTGCTCTCTTTGTGGCTACAAGAACAATGCACTGTCCTTTTTGTTACGCATGATCCTTATGAAGCCGTCTTGCTCGCAGATCGCGTTATTATCATGACTAGTCGGCCAGCACAAGTGAGATTCAGCGAATCCATAACCCTGGACAGGCCGCGGCAGTGGCGAGACGCGGCAACGCTCGCGGCATACGTCGCAATCCTTGAGGCTATCGAAAGCGAGAAACCAATGGCATCGTACTCACATCAACACAATGAGGACAACTTCCATGCGTCATAAGGCAATCATTCTCCATGTCTTGTTTATACTGATTCTGTCCTCGTCTTGCAGGCAGGCCGAGCCTCAAGCAAACGATAACCTCTCCAAGGCGGTGCCAATTCGGCTTGGTGTCTTCCCAAGGGGGGTACAGGCACCAATGTTCCTGATCGCGAAGAAGCACAGATTTCTAGAGAAGCATGGGCTGCAACCAACGTTCTACCAATTCGGCCTCCTCCCTGCAATGACTCAAGCGTTCCTGGCAGGTAAAACTGACGTCATCTGGGTTGGCGTCACACAGGCAGCTGATATGCGGAATAAAGGCGTGCCAGTTAAGATCGTGCTAGCGCACGCCGCAGCTGCTGAAAGGGTAGTCGTGAGAGCACAATCGCCGTTCCGCTCGTTAAGCGATCTGAAGGGCAAAAAGATAGGCACGCCAGGCGCGGGGACAACCGCTCACACGCTGTTCATGCTGATCGCGAAAGAGAATTACAAACTTGACCCCGCGCGCGATTTCCAAACACTCAAGGCGAGTGAGGACAACATGGCGTTGTACTTAATGCGCGGAGAGCTAGATGCCGCCATCCTCAAGGTCGAGACGTTCGCGGCGATGGATAACGGTCAGACTCGTGTTATCTCCGTACTATCTGATGAGTGGAAGAAGCTCAACCAGAGCGACACACCGTTCATACTTCTTAGCAGTACCTTCCGCGAAGAATACGTTCGCGATCACCCAGACGCGGTGCGGCGATATATTCTGGGAATGCAAGAGGCGAACGTTTATGCTTCGACTCACCAGGCGGAAGTGGCGCAATTGCTCGCGACGGAATTCTCCATGCCGCTCGTGGCGGCACAACGTTACTTGGTTAACTGGAATCAGATCTACTTCTGCGAACTTGGGCCAGGTGTTCGCGATACGATAACCAAAGAGTGGCAGCGCATGACCGTGGCTGGGGACCTCACGGCTGTGCCTGAGAATATCTTTCGAGTGTTCCCCGAGGCCGAGCGCGTGAGCGACCCCCGTACCGGGCTCGCCCCCCGCTAAGCGGAAAGTTCAGCGGAGAATGGAGGTCGGAATCGCGAAAGTTTGGCAACGCTGGAAAATCTTGGCTCGGCGGGCACTGCTGCCGATATCAAGTTTGCTTGTGGTGCTAATCCTATGGCAGACATGGTCATTTTTTGTGCCAGCATACCTGGTACCGTCGCCGCGTCAAGTCGCTTCACTCTTAGTCGGCTTGGCAGCGTCCCCCGATTTTGTTCAGCAGGTGGGAGTGTCGTGTTACCGGATAGGCGTGGGTTTCGTCGGCTCCGCCTTCGCAGGAATAATCGTTGGGCTTGCGATGGGTTATTTGACTGCCGTCCGGCGGCTGGCCGAACCCTTGCTCCTCCTATTTCAGTCTATACCCTCCGTTTGTTGGGCGCTGCTTGCGATTCTGTGGTTCGGTCTTTCGGATATGACTCCTATCTTCGTCGTGTTTTCGGTCGGATTTCCTATAATGCTCACTAACACATGGGAGGGCACGAAACATGTTGACAGGGACTTGGCCGCCATGGCTCGATCCTTTCATTTCACGAGAATCGCTATTGTCCGAAAGATCGTGGTGCCGTCAGTTTTGTCTTACGTGTTTGCTGGAGCCCGCCTAGCGTTTGGCTTTGGTTGGCGAATTAGTATTTTGGCGGAGGCGCTGGGCGCGACCAGGGGAGTGGGGTACAAAATCATGACCGCAGCAGACCTGGCGCGGACGGACCAGGTTTTCGCTTGGACTTTAACAATTGTTGCATTCATGATGCTCGCGGAATACCTGATCTTTCGACCATTGGAGCGGCGCTTCGGCCGATGGCGCCATGTCTGAGTACAATTCGGGAATCGAGAAAGTTCGCCAGTTTGATGTGGCGTGGAACGGGAGCGAAAAATGCCAGAGGGAAACTTCGCGCTGCAATTAGCGGAGGTGGAGTTTAGTATTCGTAGCCTGTTTGAGTGGTCCCTTGGCTTCGAGGGTGACCGCTTGTGCGTTCTCGTTGACGAATTGCAGTTCCTTCTTCATGCGCAATACGTGACGGTTCGAATGGGGTCGGCCGAGCGCAAGAACGTTCTCGATTTCGAGGCGGCCGAGATTGGGCGCCATGCGTTGGCTTCCGGTCGGCGAGAGACGATCGAGAGTGCTGACGGCGTTTCAATCACAGTGACTGACTTCACGGTATTAGCAGATATCTCCACGGTCTTCTCCCGGCGAAGCCTAAAAGACGTTTCCAAGCTATACGTCTACACTTGGGGTGAAGGTGACATTGAGATACGGCTGGGATTCTCGGCAATGACAGAGTCCTTGCGCGCTACGCTTGTTGGAGGACACTTCCGGAGTTGGTTGAGAGGGTTAGTCGCACGCGTTGCAGCATACTCTGACAAGGGCAATGGCCTGGATCTCGGCGACTTCAGGATTGACACCGTCCATAACCGCTTTCGGCAATCCCGATATCTTGAGGCAGCTCTTGGATGGATGCACAAGAAAATAGTCGAGGTTATTGGCGGCATGGGGCCAGCGTTCGCCGCCGACGCAGATAGCCCGTTTTTTTGTGAACTATTTCCTAAGTGCCACGGTCTCCGCAGCGTCGCCGCACAAGCTGCGATTCTTTCCGCTACGCGAACAGTCGGAGATTCTGCGCAGCAAAGGTGTGCGGTCGGAGGTCGAGGTTAGCGCGGCGGACGCCGGGCTGGATGTTCCGAAAGACCTTCTCCGCTTTATACGGTCCTACACTTGGGATTCAAAAAGATCGTTCGCGGGATACGTAGCCGACACCGGCGCCGCGATATACGCAGACGATTGGCACACGGAACCTCTCGTGCAGGGAGATCTAGTATCGGACGAGGAGCAGCGAGAACGCAAGTTGGCTATGATGGTCTTGCAGGCGGCGCGCAAGTGGCCATCCAATCTTTTCGAGATTCCGCTACTTGTCGGTCCACAGTTGTTTGGCGTCGCGCAGATCAATTTGAACCAACCGATCCCAGATGGCAAACGAATCCTTCCAGTGAGAAGCCTTAGAGACAGCGGCTTTCTGTTACGTATTGCACTTCGCTCCGATGAAGAGGCGAATCACGTGGCGTCGCTCTCGGCCTACAAGCATTGCATGCAGTCTATCATGCATCATGAGGGCCGCTTTACGAAGTACCTTGGCGGATTCATTCAAGACCTCAGTAGCGTGGGTCTAGACGGCCCGTGGCCCTCGGCGACGCGTTTGTTCGCTGCAATCGTCCGGGAGCGTGTTCAAGTATGCGAGGAGTTTCAAGAACAGACGGACCCGCTCATCAGCATCGAGCCCACCAAGATCTACAGGTCGGCGACGACGACGGCGGATATCGTGCTGATGCTTGATGTAATCAAGCGCCTCTACCAGGACGCGATTCCGGGCGAGGTTCACCTCAGGATCTCGGAGGCGGTGCCGCCAACGTTAACGCCACTTGAGCCGCAAGTGGTTCAGCGAGTACTCCGCGAGATTCTCTGGAACAGTTTTCGGTATGGCCACAGGGCCACGTCTCCCCGTACGGACGTGTTCTTAGACGTTAAGGGGGATAATCCGGCTACGCTTGAGATTACCGTGGAAGATAATTTTGGCGGTTTCGATGAGGACGATGACATGCCAAGGGAGATCACATTCGAGAGTTGGTCCGAGTATGTGCATCGAAAGGATCTGACTCACGGAATGGGGTACTTCACTCTAGCGCGCTATGCAAGAGCTACGAACGGCAGTTGCTCTCGCGAAAATTGGATGAGCCCGGACGGCACCATCGGCGCGCGAGTAGTAGTGCGGCTTGGTCTGGAGTCACGGCGATGAATATATTTGCGCTGGTTATCGATGATGATAGGGAGGTGGTCGAGCGCACTTTGCAAGAAGTGAGGAACCGCCTAACGGATATAGGCCATTCCTTCGTGTACGCCATTAGGAGTGATGTGCAGGATGCCGTGGAAACATTCGGCGATTGGAAGAACGTCGATGTAATTTGGCTGGATCTTATCGGTGTGATCCAGGACGGGAATCTGGCTCGCGGCTTGGCGAAGTCAATTCCGCTTATCAGACGCTCAAACCGGCTGGCGCCATTGTTGGTAGTTTCGAAACAGACGGCGCCGGATGTTATCATTCAGGCCATCGATTTGGGTGCGAGTTCGTATGTGCTCAGCAACTCGCTGCCGACCGGCGCCCCTGGCGTGTACGGCAACGATGTGGTGGCCGACAATGCGCGATGGCGGCTGCTGACCGACAAACTCCTGCGACTCGCGGAGCGATACCGAGCGATTAAGCAACACATTAGTGAGCCCCGGCCCGCTGGTGTCTTTCGGAAGACAGGCGCGAAGGCTTCGTCCGCGACGGTTAAGCGCCAATTCAACTATTTGGACGAGTTGATGCAATTCGACGATCTGCGTGGGTTGTTTCCGGAGATTGTTGGCCCGCCGTCGGAAGTTGAGGAGTCGTTCAGTTATGAGACGACGTACTTCGAGCTTCCTACTTTGCGGAGCCTCCTATTCCGCATGCGAGATCAGGCGGAGATGTTGAAAGTTGGAGAAATGATCCTCGTGGAACTGGTGACCAAGCTCGTTCGCGGACTCTATAGCCGGAGAGTCGCGACACCAGACCGCGCCTTCATTAAAACGTGGTATGTGGAGAAGTTTGAACGGCGGCAGCGGGAGACGAAGGAACTTCTTGTTGAGCGTCGGCGATATACGGAGGAGGCAGAGCTTGTCGTCGCCTCCCTCCGCGACAAATTACCTCCTGCTGACCTATCGCGATTGTGTCGCGCTCTTCCCACTCTAACAGATCTCCAGCAACTCGAATGGCTACTGAACGCTGAGAGCATCACGTTGGCGGGCGTTGCTTTACGAATGCCTGGCGAGATACTTGGTGAATTGATGGCGTTGCCAGAGTTCTGCGAGATGGTCACGCCGCCACGAACCTCCTGGATTCATGGCGATTTGCACCTTGGAAATATACTGGTGGATTATCCACACCCGGAGATCATTCACTTGAAGTTGATCGACCCTGGGGGATACTTAGAGGGACACGATCCTGCATACGACCTCGGCAAGCTGTTTCTTTCGCTTGATGGCGAGTATGATTTTATTCACGAAGGGCATTTAACGATTGGAGGTGTTGTCCCGAATTCGGATACGCGTGACGTGATAGCCGACGGTCTTGTCTTTACGGAGTGGGCAACTGTCGCACTGGGCGGAGGCCTGTCGGGAGACGTAACGCAGACCCTAAAAAAGGAAGTCGGCAGTGGACATCGGTATGTGTTCGGCCTGCTCGCCACGAGGTTGATAGAGATAGTCGGTAATGAGGAATACTTTCAGAGCGATCCACACTGGCAACTAAGGGCGCGGTTTCACGCAGCGTTGCAGTGCTGCACCGTAGCAAGATTTCACGTAGCCGACAACCCGAAGCGTGCTGCGACACTTGTATTGCGGGGTGTTGATCTGATGAATCAATTCTATCGGCTCTTCAAGAGTGGAGTACTGAGGTAACGTTTGTACGGGCTATGCGTCGAACCCTGTCGCTAAGTGGGTGGAATGTAAGGCCCGCTTCCGCGGTGGGGAGATTTCCGCGGTGCGGTTGATGGCTGTCTGCGCGATCTCGGGTGGTGTTCGTTGTTTATGTGGTTCAGAATGCCAGTTTAGATTCTCATCGCCGGGTCGGCTGATGATGCGATGATCCGGCTGATCTTGGCCCCGAGGTCGATCCGGTTGTCGTCGTAGACCACCAGCGTCTGAAGCTCAACGCACTCTCTCTGGTCTCTTGGTCAAGGCTCAGCACTTCACGGAGCTTCGCAATTCGATCAACGCCGTCAGAGACCTCGCTGGCCTCGCCCCTTTCCCGTTCACCGACCCGTCGCTCTCAAGCAGCGTGGTCATCAAAGCCTCGCATCTCGCGGACCTTCGAACGGCGCTTGACGCGGCACGTTCGACGCTTCTGCTGCCAACGATCAGTTACGCCAACCCGACCGTGACGCCCGGAGCGAGTTTGATCTCCGCAGTTGATCTCTACGACCTTCGCAATGGCGTTAGGTGAAGCGGGCTGTTTCCGCGAGCGGGAGACACAAGGGCCGCACGTGGATGTATATTGCTGGACATGGCCGCGACAGGCCGCCCTCACAATCCTTTCGCCGGACGCACCGACCGTGCGCGATGCGAGGACAACGGATATGGCGAGTGGTCAATCTGCCCACAATGTAACGGGCGAATCCACGAATCAGGCTGCACGTCAAAACGAGATAAGATGAAGGACTGTTGTATCGAGCGACACCAGATGCTTCACGATCAAGGACAGACGGTGGGGCTTAGCGATTCGTCAATGTCGATGCTGTAAGGGACCGTCGCCCGGCGGTTTAGAGCCTCGCGCATGCGCTCCAGCGAGTGCTCGTTGGGCTTCGCGTATCGCTCGCTCATGCGCACGGTGGTATGCCCGAGTGCGTCTCGTATGTCGAGCAAGGAGAGCCCCTCGGATGCGAGGTTACTCGCGAATGTGTGCCTGAGATCGTTCACCCTGCAACGCCGGGTGATCCCGGCAAGCCGTTTCGCTATCGCGAAATAGCGGCGCAGCGTCGATTCCGAGAACGGCTTCCCGTCCTCGGTGACGAACACGTATTCCGAGTTTGCCACGTCATGAGACATGGCCTTCACGATCGCCGCTTTACAACGGTCGGAGAGCGCCACGGTTGCTCTCTTCGCGGTCTTCTTTGTGATGATCGTGACGAGTCCCTTCTTCAGGTCAACCGCTGTTCGTTTTAGGAGGCGCAGGTCCGTCTCCCGAAAGCCGATGTCGATTGCGGCGGTGAAGATGAGCCGTGAGTCGTGGTATCGCTGGAAGTAGATCGTAGCAGCGTCGCTGTGTGGCCGGAGCCCACCGCCGAAGCTTCGCGCCTTGAACCCGAAGTGCGAGGATCGGACAATCTTGCCTCCGCCCTGCGTCTCGCGGAGGTAACGCTGAAACCCCTCTTGATCATCGAAGGCAGCAAAGAAGGCGATCTGCTCTGAATCGCTCATCTCCAGTTTGAGGAGGTCTTCCTTTGCGAAATGAAAGGACTCCGGCACGTCGGGGCGCAGCTTTCTGCGGCGGGCGTGGTGGAGAACCTTCCTGAGGAAGCGAAGCGCGAGGTTGGTGGTACAGGGCGCCTTTCCATTGCCCTTCATGCCCGCAGCGAAGTCTTCGCAATCAGCTTCAGTGATTGCAGCGAGGGCCTTCGGACCGAAGAAGGGTTTGACATGGTTCCGGTAACTGAAACCGTTCGTCTTGATGGTGGTGGCGCAGCAACGGGCGTGAAGGCTGTCCCATTGCGCTTCGACGTACTCAGCGAGTGTCACGCGGGTCTCGTCTTTCGCGCCCGTCTGCCGACCGTGCGGACCAACCGTCACGCTGTCGTCGTCAGCCTTCACTTCTGCTCGGAAGTGAGGGAACGCTGCTTTTGCCTCCTCGACCGATTCGAACGCACGTATCGTGCGCTGGCGGCCCTTTGGGCCACGAACGTCAAAGTAAGCCGTACGGGTACGCCGGTTCCATCTACAACCGGCGAGTCCTGTTGGCTTGAAGTCGTTCGTTTGAATCGGCAACTCAGCGCCCTCCCGGGCCGCGCAGGTTCAAGCTGTTGATCGGTTGCGGACCATGCCACGTCTCCTCGAACTTGAGGAGTTCAGACACGGGGTACATCACCACGGTGCTGCTGACACGCCTCCAGCACTTCGGGCCCTTACCCTGCGTTCTCCATTTCTTCAAGGTGCAGGTTTCGATTCCTAGTCGCCGGGCAACTGCGGAACTTTTCATCCAAGCCGTCTCTGTGAGCATTCATCTCTCTCTCCTGATGAGTGGCTTGACGTATTCCCCTCAAAGACTCCTTCGCTTTCTTGAAGCGAATCCCTTCACCTCCCGGCTACGACGACGATCAGGCAGCCGTGTTCTTAGGCTGCTCGATGCGCTGCACATTCGCGCGCTCAAGGATTGACCGAACCTGCTCGGCGCTCCACCTCCCGCCGCGGCGCGTCGGCACATTCGACGTAGCGAGATGGCCTGCTATGGCAGCGAGCGTCTTCTTCTCTGTGCGTAACGCGACGATTTGCTGCACGACTTCGATCTCCCCAACCTTCGGTTCTAGCTTGCCGTCAACGATCGTGTAGCCGTACGGCGTCGAGCCGCAGTGTTTGCCCTGAGCGCGAAGCGCTTTCATCGCAAGGCGTGTGCGCTGGCTCGCAAGCTCTCTCTCGATCTGCGCGACCATTTGCATCACACAACGGGTGATCGGACTCACGTCCTGCTCATCGAGCACAATCAACTCAGCACCGGCACGTCGAATCGTCGTCTCGATGTAACCGGCAAGACTCATGTCACGAGCGAGGCGGTCGCGTTTCGAGACGACCAACGCATCGGCGCGACCTTCGGTGATTGCCGCTAGCGCCTCACGCAGGCCGGGGCGCTCGGTCTCGTCCTTCGCTCCGCTGATCCCGGCGTCGATGAAGAGGCCGATCAGTTCGAGACCGGAGGCGATCGTGAACGAGACGAGCTGTTCGCGCTGCGCTTCGATCGAGAGGCCAGACTCGGCCTGCTGATCCGTGCTCACGCGGATGTACCCGACGACGCTTTTCACTCTTCCGGTCATGGCGATTTCAGAGAACCGACCCCTTTGCTGATTTTCTGCTGCCCCTGTACTCTTCGGAGGTGGTCCAGAGGCACGATCTGTTGGTATCCCGCAGACAGCATAACTAAGTATCCCACAGACGGGATTATAACGGGATTATAAATGAAGAGGAAGAAACCGGTCACGCGATCCTCAGCCCCAGCCGGTGACGACTACGCCGCGTTCGTGCAACTGCTGGCTGCCGTCCGGAAGGAGCAAGGAGTCACACAGACGGATCTTGGTGAACTCGTTGGCCGACGACAGACATGGGTGGCGAAGGTCGAGGCCGGAGACCGACGAATCGATGCCGTCGAGTTGCTTGTCGTCCTCGATGCCCTGAAGGTGGGCGTCGCTGAGTTTTTCATTCGCCTTCGACGCAAGCTCAGGAAGAGGCACTAAACGGCGAAGCCCGGCGCGTCGAGCTGCCGGGCCACGATCACGAACGCCAAGTCAATCTACAAAATGTTGCCGGAACCAACCACCTCGTAGTTCATGTTGAAGCGCACCTCGGTCACCTTCGCCCGCCTTCCACGGTAGTCGTCGGCAACGTAGTAGACCTGAACGCACAAGTAGCCACCGTTCATGTAGGGATCGCCCACGCTCGTGATCTCGACGCTCCCTGCGGCCTCATGCTCGATGTAGCGGCGCGCTGTCCCTTCGATACGGGGCTTGAGGTCACTCATCGACGCATTCTGTTTCCGTTCCGCTCGACGCTCAGCCCGTTCTGCCTGTTCACGCTCGACCTGATTGCGAGCTTCGAGCAGTGCAGTCATCACCACGCCAGCATCCGATGGTGGCTGAACGGAGTCATGGGCGTTGATCGCCTCGACGAACGCGGCACGCGCTCCGTCCGCCTCACCGAGCAGGGCAAGTGAGGCACCGAATCCCGCTTTCGCTCGTGCCTTTTCTTTGTGGAGAGTCGTGCTGCTCAACTCATCGACGATCGCCTCGTACTGACGGCGCGCTTCGCCGTATCGATTCGCACGCAGGGAAGCCTCGGCGCGTTTGAACTCACCCGGCAGATTGGTTTGGACTGCCGCCTCCCGAATGAGTTGCGTGGTTCCCATCATCACCGTGCACGCGACGCAGCCTCCGATCGCCACACCTGGCGTCAGGGCGAGAGCGAGCAGCACGCCGCTGCGTTTCTGTGCCGTGCCAGCAGATCGTCCGGCCATGACTTGCGCCGCCGTCTTCCACGCGCCGATCGTCGGGTGGTAGACGAGGGCAGTTGGCGGCACGCGGCGATCGATGAACCACTGCCGGAGCATCTCGAAGTTCTCTGCTCGGTACTCCTGCTCACCTACACGGATGAGCCAATCGTTCTCCGCGGTCATCGCTCTCAGCTCCTTTCGTTGACGCTCTCTCCGGCGAACAGAGACCGAAGTCGGGCCTCTCGCACGGCCGTCTGGTCGATTTCAACCCTTTGGGGTCTGTCAATGGTAACGCACCGATCAACACCATTGGGTCGATTACTTCGACCCAATGCGCGCACGTACGCCACAGCCGAATACAGTCTTCGGAGAGCACCTGAGATCACTCAGGAAGCAACGCAAGCTCACGCAGGAGCAGATCGCAGAAGCGGCCGACTTGGGCGTCAACATCGTCGGCCGACTCGAACGTGCTGTGATCGCTCCCGGCCTCGTGACGCTACTCAAGCTCAGCGTCGCCCTTGGTGTAACCGTCCATGATTTGCTCGACCCGTTCACGCCGGAGCTTGTCGCGCAGATGAAGCTCGGTGCCATGTCTCCCGGTTCGCGTGGCGTGGGCGTTGATCTCACTCGTCCGATCTGGACGCTTCGAACACCACGCGTCGGCCGCCGATGACGACGTACGGCTTCAGGCTGACGTTTGGCTTCGCTTCCATCGTGGCCACTACCTCACCGCGTGCGATCGTCAGCGATCGACGCCGATCGAGCGCAACGACGACACGCACCTCGTCGCGCTGCGCCGTCATCTGCTTCGCGTAGTCGATCACCCGCAGCTCGTCGTGCGCGATATCAACCGGCAACTGGAGCTTGATCCACACCCCGGCAAACGGCCGCATGTGAAGCTCGATCTCGACCGACTCATCGGCCCAACGGTTCCACTCCTCAAGCTCCTCGACGCGCTGCCGGTGCAGCAGCTCCACCACGACAGCGAGATCGAGATCGAGCGCCGTGATGATCAGCTGGAGAAGGTTTTGATCGCGTACGCCTTCGCGCTCGAACAGGACGAGCCTTTGGCTGACGCGGGAGGTCTGCTTCGGCGTCACCGCGCCACACGCACGTGCGAGATCACCGAAGCTCCATCGACGACGATGACGCTCCTCGTGGATCAGCTCACCGATGTAGTTCACGCTTCGACCCCTTTGACTCAAGTCGCGCATGCAACCAGTTTTTGGCTGAGACCACCCGGCTAAGTGACACTTTCGGGTTGGTGTGATCCCTCTTGGCATCGGGATTCATCTCTTCATGCTGATCACACATTTTATTCGATCCTAGGATGAAGACTACTGGACCGAAAAAGCTCCGCACTCATCTCTCTCAGGGTGGAGAAGGCAGCGAGTAGCAGGTTCACGCCGGGAAGGCAGATGGAGGATTCGATGCAGAAGGAGAGGCACACCACGGCTCGATATCGATCAGGAGGAAAGAGGGGCCTCTCGTCGGAGATCGCGGCAGAGAAGCGATCCTGTGCATCGTGAAGGCATTCTGGGTACCGTTTCTTGATCGAACCGTCAGGAGAAGGGACTGAGCGAGACGTTGCATTCTTCACCTATGTAGAAGAGGGTGCGTCTGCGGCCTGTGAGGGAGGGGCGGGGGGCCTACATAGACGAACAACGCACCGTCTTACTTCCAGCGGCCAAGGCCTCGCAGCGAAGCACGAAGAGGGAGCGCGATCCCCTTCAATTGGATCTTCTTCACGTACCGACTCACCGTTGATCGATCCTTCCCGGTCAGGTTCGAGATGCACAACACCGGCATCCCGTTCGTCACGAAGTAGTCGAGCCACCACGCACTGAGATCATTCGCATTCTTCTTCTCGATTTCGGCGTTCTGTTTCCGTGCGCGTTCATCACTCGGGATCAGACTCGTGAGCCGACACGCAAGCATCTCCTCCTTTGTGACCCCCAGCATGGTGACGATCGTCTCGTTCCGATGGGGCTTCTCCGGCATCGTGTCAAAGATGCCCGCGATCTCTTCCTTCGGTAACGGATCTGCGAGCTTGCTGTTGAAGCGGAGCGCTCGACGAAGAGCGATGGCTTTCACGGCCGCTCGATCGTTCCCGAAGCGCTCGTACACGATCCTCCTCTCGGCGGTCGTGAAGTAGAGCAGGAGGTTGTGCCTCATCCCCGGCCATCGACCAGCGCGATGTTCATTCAGTCGCAGCAGCTCGTTCCGGCGCACGATCATCGAGCGTGCGTTCTGAAGCCATGGCCGTTTGCCGTTCGTCTTCCGCTTCTGGATCGTCACCGCTCCGAGCGGCACATACGTTTCGCGCTTTGCCTTTGGTTCGCGTTCGCCATCACTGTGGTGGTCATGGTTGAGGAGGAAAGCGTCGATCTCGTCAAGGTTGTATCGCCGCAGCTCACCGCTCCCGTCATTGAACATGGAGTAGACGACCCTTCCATCGAGTGCGCCGGGGACTTTGAAGCAGCGATTCAAGGTGTGGCAAGCGCCGATGTCGGGGGCAAGGTGCTTGATGCAAGGAAGGACACCATCCACAACTACACGCCACCGCGCAACGTTCTCGGGCGTTGCGTCGATCGGCTCGTTGAACAGGTACAGGAAGTAACGTCCCCGGCCCGAGGTGGCGGTCAACGTGGGCATGGGGATTACCTCACTGCCGATCAGGTCGTGCAGCCCAGAGAGTGCTTCTTCGGCCGTCATCTGATCGAAGTCGTTCTTCGAGTCCTCCGGCGAGCGGCCGACGTCGAGATCGAAGAAGAGGCCGTGAATCTGCGCGACATACTTCTTCCCGTACTCGAAGCGCAGCGCGTGGCCATTCCACACCGCCTGCTGGTCGCACGCTTGGGGCTTGAGCGTTACTGCCATCCAGTACGCCACTTCACGAAGGGCGATCGTTGTTTCGATGATGTTGGCGGCCTCGTAGTGGTCCTCGCAGCGCAGGGGAAAGTAGCTGTGAATGTACGGCCCGCCTTTCTGGGAGGTGAGCCTGCCAGGTCGGAACGAACAGATCGGGATCAAATCGTCGGGACGAGCATTCCGAAACATTTCGTCGGCGAGACGTTCCGCGCTCAGCTGCACGAGCGGGAGCCGAGCGGTGTGGACCGGGACAGGGCGGTCCATCGGAGCGTTGCGAGCGATTCTTCTGGTGCGTGGGGGTGTCGCGCCTACAGCCTTGAGGCCGGAGTTGGCTTCCACGCACGGGGTAGCGACGAAGTCGAAAGAGTGTGTTGGAGAGCACCAACTGGTAGGAGCTGTAGCACTGTCATGCGAACGCGAGATTTGCGTCATGATGGCAATTGACGCAAAGCCGACAAAGCCGTGACCGGCGGATCACTGCTGGGTAGGCTGTATACAGGATCGCTTTCGACGTTTTCTGAACACAGGTCCTCTGGCGCGTTGATCGCCGATGCCGATGCTTACCGCGCCGGGTGCCTATCGCGGCTGGCGTCGTCATCGAGACCGAGTAGGGTTTCGAGATCGAGGAGTGAGCGGTTCGAGTTTAGTGATCCAGACTGGTTGCGAGGACTTCAGCCTGCTGTCGAAGGGAGCGTGGATTTCGCGCATCGCTTCGAGCCTGATTTCTCGGCATCGGGAGTTCGCGGTGAATCGCGTGGGCAAACCCGTCTTTTGTCCTACAGGGAACGAGGCAATCAACTCAGACGCCCTACCGCTTCGATCTGATCTCTCGGCGACTTTGATCTCAGCTCCGACGTTGCACGGGGCGGCGATTCGAGACGCGAACTCGATTGAGGATAGTCAAGAGCGTCCAAGGGAAGGCGTATCGCCCAAGGTGATTACCCGCCGTTAACCCTTTGGGTTTTGAAGGAAGAGAGGCGTCGGCGGCCCGAAAGTGATCCGGATTTTCTGTGGCTCTAGGCTCCGAGCGTCGTGCGACAGCAGTTCGATTTCGACAATAGTTCGCCCCTCGTTCAACGCTCGGCAGAATGGGTTCTCTGCATCAGTCATCCCGTAGGTTGCCTGAAGCTCCGACGCGCTCAAGCCGCCGCCAAGCGCACGCAGAACCTGATTCGCGGGAAAGGTGACAGCGTACCCACCCTTCTTTTGCTCCCACAAGAGAGTACCTCCTAGACCTTCCGTTCGCTCACGTACCGATCCGACTCCTTCCCACTCGTTCCAGCCATGCCCGTAGTCCAAGAGGTCGAACCGAAGTTGCAACTTGCGAAAATAGTCGTTGTCGAGAGCGAACGTCGCTGATCGATTCACCGACGCGCTGACTCGTGCTCGACGCGAGGTATTCAAGGTGCCGATCGAGGCGATCGTGGCTTCGACCGAGACGATGATAACTCCCGACAGTGCCGAACTGCGATACGCCTCCTGAATGGCGGCCTCCGTCGAAACCGACATCGGTCCCATGAATCGAACAGCAGTGCTTCGCTCACTTCCGATGCAGACAATAAGCGGTGCCCCTAAATCTCGTGGATGGTATTTCTTCGCCTTTTTTGTGAGAAGGCGGAAGACAGCATGCTCGGCAACACTGCGAGGCTGCTCAATGACAACGGAGCTGGAACCGTATGAGCGAGTATTTGGCCTGTATGCCAGCCTGACCGTTGCCCCGTACTCGCCAAGGTCTACCATCACCGGCTGGTCGGGGTTGCCCTTGATGAACTCGAAAAAGCCCTTCACAGCTTCGACGCGAAAGAATGATCCGATCTCATGCTCTGCGGGCAGCGTCATCTCGAAGCCATGGGCAACCTGCTGACCGTAGAAGTCATGGTGCAGCGACCCCGGAGCGATTCCGATGCGGCGTTCCTCGGCCCACACAGCGCGCTGGAACAGGTCTTGACGTTCTTCGAGACGCGCAAATCGGGGATGGAGGTACGCGGCCTCGAACCAGCATGGACCGTTAGCTGTTTCGACGAAAAGGTCTGGAGTTTGCCCGCTGCGTGTCGGGCGTTCGTAGTCGATTTTGCCGATACGCGTGAGGGCATCGATCAGGATCAATTCCCAGATCGCTGGACGAACGTGCAATTTTGATCGGAGCCGCCCGCGAATGCTATCGAGCCGTCTGCCGATGGTGCGCTCGGCCTCGTCGAGCAGATAGATCACTTGATGTTCGGCGAGCATGGTTCGATCGCATCATCGCGACAAAGTTGGAGGCCTCTCCGACCAGTCGGCTACATGATTTGGGTTTTGGCATCATCGCCACCCTCGGCCCACGTCTCAACATCCGTTCTGATTTCAAGATCGAGACCGAGGGGTGTCGCGCGGACAGAAAGCAGTGAACCATCTGCGAACTCGATCGCCAGTTCCCCTCGGCGCGCCCGAGTGACTGTCTTCACTGTCTTTCCGAGCAGCAGCGACGACGCGCGGCGACTCTGTTCGTTGAGCGGAGGCCGAGGGTTCCGTGAGCCCGGAAGATTCACGGCAAGGTGGCGTTTGCCCCGTACACCGAGCTTCTCATCGCGTTGCTGAAACCGCCGCTGCGCCCACCCCAGCCGCTCTGGGCCGTCCTCGGTCGTGATGAGCGCCGTGTCGAGAAGTCTAGCGGCGACCACTTCGAAGTTTGTGCCGTGGAAACTAGTCCGACTAAGCGCGTCATCGAGATGCAGTCGCTCTTCTTCGCTCATTTGATCAAGCCGACGCTGGAACTCGCGATACACAACTTCGATTCGATCGGCGTACGGCTCGATCACCTCTCGCCACCATTCGTAGTCCATGTAAGCCTCGCAGTTCACCGACGCGCTTGTTGCTGTGATCGTATCGAAAAGCTTGCCAAGCTAGCGGCCTAGACCGCATCGCGCGACTCGTGTCTCCCTACCGCAGCGATGACGTCATTGCTGGGGTCGGACGCCAAGATGCGCATACAAACCTTCCAAAGTAGAAGGATCGCCGCCTGCTGACAGTTTGAAGTACTGGACAATTGGTGCAAGCGCGTATCCCCACTGCCTGAAGTTGTAGCGCGTCGAACATGCGGGGCGGCGCTCAGCCGGGCTAAAGCACTCGTCCGCAAACCGGAGTATTTCGGAGCCAACGAGACACCAGCGACCTTGACAGTCCTGCTCGGAAGCAGGAGGACAAGACAAGAGCGCCCGAACCCGACAGCGGCCTTCCAGAACGCCGTTCCGAGCTGTGGCGAGGTCAACCCCGGCGTCGAACAAGGGCTGAAGGCGCTCGGCTACCGAGCACACCTGCCGCTCGTCGAACAGCCCAGCCCATCGAAGAAGGGAGCGAATAGTCTCTGGATCGTTTCGAAGCGACTCGTTGAAACGTTCCTCTGGGACACTCTTTACCTCGCAGATAACCAGATCCACTTCGCCGCTTGAGGTTGCAAGGAACTCTGACGTCTCGATTCCGCGCTCCGGCTGACAATGATGCTGCTCACGAACCGCCAGACAATCAGTCTCAGTCCGATTCGCGCCCCAATCCGGAGAGTGCACAATTAGACCTGTGGTGAAGTACCCGTTCAATCGAAGGTACAACGTGGCAAGCGCCTCGTGAATCTCCGGCTTTCGCCATCCGCAAATGTCTACGTGCGTCATAACCACTTAACCGAGATCCAAGCTCACCGCTCGGAAGCCCCGCGCAAGATGGTAACGCAGTCTGGATACAGCAACGTGGCGGCTCCGCGCACGGCAGCAGCCAGAGGTCGCGGCGCGTGCTCCTAGTGCAGAATTGGAAAAACGCTGCACGCACAGGCGACGTGACGTGGGACTACCAAGCGGGGTGCTGGCGGGTTCTGCTCTGGAACTCTGCGACAGTCTGCGCAGCAACCTGCGGGCATGGACAAGAATCGCCAGCCGAGCACCTTCATTCCGGCTCGCTGGCGCGAGCGATGGGCGGCATACGCGCCGAGGCTGTACGTGATGGAAAGCAGTTCGGCGCGTAGGCAGCGCTGAACTAGAGGGTCAACGGACTTGATTCGCGCAATGTAGCGAAACATTTCTCCGCCTAGCCTCCGGAGATCGTCGTAGTGCTGGGGATACTTCGCACCCAATCGGAACCCCTGCCCACCGTCACCGTCCTCTGTTCCTGCCATCTTTTCCTCATTGCGAGCAGGAGGCTTCGCTACGGCTTCGTCGAAAAGATCCTCGACGCCCGCGATGAATGTCTCAACCTCTGGAAACCGAACGTCCGGGTGCGTCGCCATGAGGCCTTGAACGGCCGCTTCCGCGTTTCGTGGAAGACGGAAGCCATGTTCGAGCGCTTCCTTGAACATCTGAGCCTTCGCTTGGGAGCATGCGGTGGCGTGAAGAGGGAACTCGCTTTGTGGATTAAGAGTCCACATGTCGCCGCCCCGGCATTCCACGCAACCTGTCTCGTATGGCATGACCCTGATAGCGATGAGGAAATCGAGGCTCTACAATAGCTCGGCGCTAGGTGGCAGTTGGTGCCCACCAATCGTCGAGTTGAGCGAGTGGGCGCTTGTTCCAGTCCGACTCTGCTCCTTCTGCGATGGAGAGCGCTACTCGACAGAGCCATTCAGCACTGAAGTTGATTCTCAGGAAAGGCGCCGAGTTCCATCGTTGGTACGTGATGTCCCCGCTCGTGCCACTGAGAACAACCTCGTCAGCCACCCCGGTGGCCTCGTATTCATGAACGTACCCGTTGCGGAAATGCCGATAAAAGATCACAGGATAGCTCCAGCGACGCACGGTCGCGAGAGCAAGGCGGGGCTCGATACGAAAGAGCACCGACTCCTCAGCGTCCACAGCGTCGCCCGTGACAACGCTATCCCAAAACGCAAATGGTAGAGAGCCGTCTGGATGCAGCGGGCGCAGGTTCTTCGCGAGATCGTCGTCTCCCGTTTGGAGTAGTCGCTCAATGAGCATTGGAACGGAAACGGCGGTGGCTCGCAGCTTCGGATCAGCGTATCTAACCCACGTCTCTATGAACCGAACACCATCCTTCGCGCGTGGCCAGAGATCCGCAGCGATCCCAGACACAAGACTCGATACGACAAGCACGGCCTCGGCGTAGGTGCCGCCGCAATCGCCCCGCGCGAGACGAACAGCGAGCGAGACGCGCTCTCTTACCCACGCTAAGTTCACGCCGCCCTCCTTGCTAACTACTCCTCCCGTGGCGGTGGAGTGCCGACATTCCAACACCAAGACGAGCCGTGTGGCCTGAATTCTATCTCCTGATCGATGTGGGATCTTGGCGCGAGGAGCTGCGTTGCGGACCGCGAGCGGGTATCTCGGCTAGGTGAGCGAGACCGAAACACTGGCACCCGTCATCGCAGGCTTGAGTGGACTTGCAGTAGCCGACCCACCGGGCGCCTCACGAGAGACGTGGAGAAGCCGCGCTAGACCGAAGAGAACCTCACGCTGCAACCGCCTTGAACGCTTTGAGGGTGACGCAGCGCCGCTGAACTCCATTAATCAAATCGGGATTTGCGACGATCTCGACAGTCACGACGATGTCGTCCGCAACGGTAGGCGGATCAGAAAAGGGCGTGCTATGAAACATCGATTCGACGTCGAAGGGGTGTCCATCAACTAGGGCGTGGACTGCCCACGACGAGAATCCGTAATACGCGTTCATACCGTCCGCACGTGTCCGATCAGCGAGTCGCAACCTGCACTTCTGCCCCTTTGCGATTCTGGCTTCCACGGATGGAGTGTGCGCCCACTGACAGTAGATGTCTCTTGTTCGGGAGGGCTTCACTGGGCCGTCGATCATGAGCATGGCTGAGAACGATGCGGTCTCACCGTTGTTTGACACTTCAATGCTCGCAGACCATTCGTCGCAGATCAGATCGATATCGGCGATGGTGCAACGGTCGTCACCCCGAATCGCTCCCGGCGGTCCGATGATCTCGACTGTCGGCTCGCCGTTCTCGACATCAACACTGACTCGCTCCTCTATTTTGCCAACCAACTGCTCGTTTGGTTCGAGAACCGACAGGAGGACCCATGCCGTGAAGTGCGTGAAGGGCAAGGGGCGCTTGGTGCATCCGCTAACGACTTCAGAGTCGCGCCGGTTGTCGTTTACCGCGAACATCGCGTTGTCATCGTAGAGGGCGATGACCAGATCCCTAGTCTCGCTCGCTCCGAATGACGTCCGGTTTAGACGTTCCCCCAGCCAAGTTCCGCACGATGTACGTTGAACGTCCATCGTGACCGGGTTGACGTAAGCCAGTTCCGCACGCACTCTAGGAACTGCCGTTGGCCAATCATTGCGAAACGACACGACGACGGCGCGCACTGCGGTGTCGAATGATTTTGGGGTTAGCGTCGTGTCCCACTCAGCGTATCCTCCGTCGCGCTCGACAACCCAACACACTCTCGCATCGACGGTCGGAATGTCAGGACGAGCAGCATGCGCCGAGATCGCCCCGAAGACGGTCCCCTGATCGTCAGGTTTCCGAAACCACCATTCGTACGAAGCTCCGGCGCAGCACATAGCCCCGAGCACGCAGAGCGTTCCTCGAAACCATGGGTTGTCGAAGAATCCCGGAGGTATGCCAGCGATCAGCAGAGTCACGCCTACGCCGACATACCACCCAGCAGCGACGATTCTTCGTCTTTCTGGCATCGGTTGCGATGATATCGCCGCTGCTTCTGCGCCAGAAAAGTAGCGCGCGTGCCGTTCCGGAGCACGTCGAACCGCTGGTGCTAGCGTCCGCCGTCATCTTGGAGGGCGCGGAGCCGGGCACTTCGGATCGATCGCCACAGCTCCTTCCAATCAGCGTGATCGCAAAGACGCGACGGTTCATCGGCCATCGCTCGTCCGTCGAGCGCCGAAGCCTTCGCCCACAGCTCGGGATGTTCGTCCGCCGAGATGCGCTCGAAGTTCCGCATCGTCTTCTGACGATGGCAATCCGCGCAGAGGAGTTGTAGGTTCTCCAAGATCGACCGATCGCCTTTGATGTGATCGATCTCGGTTCCGGCATCGCCGCACGAGCGGCACTTTCCGCCGTCACGTTCGATCACGCTTTGCCGAATAGCATCAGGCACAAGTCGCCCCCGAGCGTTGTATCCACCGCTGAGGATGTGGGCGCGCTTGATCTGAATTGCCTCTCGAACGTCGGGCTTCCACAACGTGCCGTCAGCAATCCGCTCACGGTAGTACCGAACGAACTTAGCCTCGTCGCGACAGAGGTCGGTGCAGAAGAGTGACCCGTCCGGGACGGGCGAGTCGCAATTCGCGCAGGGGAACGGGAAGACGACGAGCAGCACAGCTCGTGGATCGATCGATGATGCAGTGCTGCGCTTTCGTGGGTTCATGTCGTACTTCTCAAAGGCGACTACTGCCGCTCTTCGACTAAAGATGAGTTCATGATCTCCTCCAACTCCTCTTCGGTGATCAGCGCGGCGGTTTCGCCGATTGTGGTTTGGCGTCGCCTGTTGTCATCAGATACCCGATCACTGATGAAGTATTCAAACGACGAGCGTGCAATCTCCTCTGGCAACTGTTCGGGCAGCGTGGCGGAGTTGTTCGCTGCTCCCATTAGGACCAGTCTCGGGCTAAGAGGAAGATATACGGCTGCCAGCTCATCCTTCCCTTCGAGCAGCGTCTTGAATCGCCGAGATCCGGTGACTTCAAAGAGGACGGGCGAATCTCCGAGGATCAAGTCACCGGCAGTGCATTCAACCGTGGCGTAACGTAACGTGCGCAACCGGTCGGCTCTCGCAGCGGGTGAGACCGTACCCTTCAGTGCGCGGACATGGCTACTCTTCGCGATGCGCTGAACCTCTCCGCGAAGCCGACCGATGACTTGGTCTACGATCATCGGCGAGTATCGCGCAACCATCTCCTCCAGTATCGTCCGAGGCATGTTTTCGACGAGCAACGCCGCTTGGTCCTCAGAACACCCGAGGCTTGCCGCGAGCGGCTTTCGCAGCATTTCCGGATTACTCCGAAGTTGTCGGATCAAGTAGCTGGTCGCAGACGTAGTATCGGTCAGAAACGCCGCGAGTCCGCGGAGCAAATAGTCAGTGGCAGAAACGAGCGACTGACGGAGATGCCTCGTCCGAATTTCAAGATGCGAGATGAGTTCCGGTATCCGTGAGTCCGAAACGGATTGCGCTGCACGGTCGCGGAGGGAGCTGACGAGGGAGCTGAACGAATCCTCAACATCGGTGATCGCATCGTCCGCAGCGGTATCGGTACCAATCGAGTAGAACTCGCGCTCAACGCCAACGTTTAGAGTGTTGCTCTCGAACGGAGGCCGATCCGTTCGATAGACCCACGTGAAGACCTGATCGGCGGTCCTCTTACTCGCGAAGCCAGCCTGAAGAAACCGGGGAACGAAATGCTGTCGTTTGCCTGCCATCGGTCCACCTGAACGGCTGGGTGTCACGCAAGCTGTGTACGATAGCAAACGCGACGGCGCCTTCACGCGGACGGCGAGAGGCTTACGTCTTGTTCTCTCTGGTAAGCTTTCATCATGCAAAAAACGAACGAGGCCGCAGTGATTCTTCTCGCAGTCGCGTTCATGTTCTTCTCCGAAGCGAGTCCCGCTCAAACAAAGAAGAAGACGACCGGTACGCGCCCGAAGACGGCGGAGGCGGCGACGGCGACGAGCAATAGCCCTGCCGCCGCATCTATCTCCTACGATGTGAAGCCTTTCGACCTGACGGCGAAGACACTTCCGCTCGGTTATCGTGGCCATTCGTTTCGCAAGATGTATGAGTCGGCCGTTCTAGTGCCGCCGAAGGGTGAGTTCGAGACTACTGCCGAGTATCAGCAGCGAGCGAAACGCACGTTTGACGGGTCATATGCATTCGTACTTGGCGAACGCGCTGTCAGCGCGACGTATGACGCTGATCAGGAAGTCATGCAGGTTGTGATCAGAACCGATGGCTTCAGACCGGGTGTTGGCGTCCGTGACACAGAGAATGGGTACACCGTTGAATCTAAGAAGACCTCCGAGCGCGAGTACATAGCTTCGAACGCATTCGGAGCAAGCGTGAACGTGACTTCCACGAGTTACGACACGTGGGGCATTATCCCGAGGCCGGGACCGCTCTCGGGCGGTGCTACCTTCGCGATCAAACTAGCTCGACCGGAGGCGCAGCGAACTAAGTCCAACTTGAGAGCAATGGTCGTGGGGAGGATAGCGCGTGAGCAAGAGGCCCCGATCAGCACGAATTCGGAATCCAACGGGCTCTGGTTCGCGGAAGCGAAGATCGATTCGCCATCCGAAATCCACGAGCGACAGTTCCTCCTGCGCATGGAACTGATCGACCTATGGGTGTTCGACACAACTACCGGGGCGATCCTTGCGAAGCACTCTGAGCGCGAGGACCACGGCGAAATGTCGGTTTCAGTGTTCGAGTCGAAAGACCACGACGGCTACGCCATTGTCAGTCTAGCGGGCAACAGGAACCTGACGTTGAATCGCGGCTTCTCCCAGTACGGTGGTGGGTGCCACATCGTTGTTGGAGGCTGGTATGAAGTAGTTGGCATGAAGAGCGGCGTATGGGGAGCGGGAGCAAGCATGGTTGACCTGCGCGGTCGGAAGAGGCTAGTGGTCATCGACCGTGACGGCGCCGAGTTGCTGAACGAAGGAACTCCAATGACTTTCGGTCACGACTCCCGTGGCGAGTGGCCTCACGCAGAGGCGGCTGCCCGCCTGATGTGGCAAGCAGCACCGGGTGGGTTCGTGGAAGTGAAAGGCGATGACTACAGCAGCTTCCCCACGAAGGCATCGCTGGCCGGATTCCGCGAACTATGGAAGTGGGGTATCTCGAACTGCGGTTTCCCATCGCTCGAAAAGTAGGCTTCGGCTTCGCGTCCCACAAATGTCAGCCGGGCGCAATTTTGCTGGCCTACTTCGTAGAGGCGAGTCGCAATCGTTTCGCATCCGGAACGCTCCGGATGCGCAGAGATCAACCACGTCGCCGAAAGAACAGGAATCGGTCGATACGGCTTTCGCGGAAATCGGAAGCCGGTTTGCCGGGCGTATCCTGAACAGGTGTCAAACGATCAGAGGTTCGAAAGCGCTGAGGGAGACCAAACGTGCGCCTAAATCATCGACTCATCCTAAATGTACTCGGCGGTTTTCTGGTCATCTCTGCGATGGCTCAGACGAACGGCACCGTCGAGAAGCTGACGGAAGTGAAGTCTCCGGAGCCATGGACGCAAGCTCCTGAGGGGTTCCGGGACGTTCGCCTCGGTTCCACGCCGGAACAGGCGAAGGCGGTCCTAGGTCCGCTGAAGTGTGAGGATCGGAACGATTGGATAGCAGGCGTTCAGCAATGCCACACGACCGACCGAAGTAAGGCGTTTCGGGTGGCTGGTGAGGTGATCAACACCTACTACTTTTTCGACCAAGGGAAGTTCGTTGGCGTGACGCTCAGCGAAGGCTTGATGGCGTCCTTGCAGCAGTTTCCGCCCGCGACATACATCGAACTTTCGACAGCTTTCAAACAAAAGTTCGGCCCGCCGACGTACACGCGCTCGTTCCGCAGCCACGGCATCCGTGAGGAGAAGGGGAACATCTTTAACGGCGGTGTCACGCGCCGAATCCCCTACGACTACACCTTCGAAAGTGTCGCATGGGAGAACGAGCAGGTGAACGCCTACCTCGTCTCGGATGAAAAAAACCGCGTTTCGTATGGCGTCATCGAAACGCAGGCGTGGGCGAAAAAGAAGACTGACGCGGAGAAAAGCAGAAAGACGAATGTCACACCGTTTTAGTCTCGGTGGGTGTCAGTTAGGTGGCAGTTTCGCGGCTGGCCTATGCATCACGACACTTGCAGACGCTCAGGGACGCCCGAATTCCAAGAGCTACCGGATAGCTGCGGACATCCGGTAGCTCCCGGTCAGCCTTCTAAGCTGTGGGTCGCAGGTTCGATCGGGCACACTCCAGTGGTGGGAGTTGGGTGCCGGGGCCTTCTCTCTCCGTCACGCCCGGGAAAGTAGCAGGTGTCCGTCGGGTGTCCATGTTGACGCCTAGCGGGCGCTCAGGGCAGCTTGGAGAAGGTAGGCGAGCGCAGTCCTCATCTCTATCTCCGAGAGGCGACTGCCATCTCCATCCACCCGGCATGCTTCCCAAGCTCTTGGTCGCGAGTTCGAATCTCGTCGCCCGCTCCAATTCCACTCCTTCGAATCCTGCCCGGGATCGGGTTTCACTCTGTGCGGAGCACACGATGATCACCTGACATCGACAAGAAGTGGCCGATGGTCACTGTGCTCCTTCCACTGTTCATAGGAGCCGACCTCGACGCGATGAATGCGAGACGACCAGGCGTCGGAGATGAAGCAATAGTCAATGTGAAACGGCCGGGTCTCCTTCCACTGGAAGTAGTACGTGGGCTGACTCTCGCCTCCGTGTTGCTCACCGTGGAACGCGTGATAGGCGCTGACCAGCCCCAGCCCCGAAAGCTGCCGAACCAACGCGCTGTGGTTGCGGTCGTCATCGTGGTTCGCATCCCAGAATGTGTTCGAGTTCAGGTCTCCCATCAGGACAACCGGCTGCGTGAAAAGGTGGCGATACAGTCTGACCGCCTTTACGACGGCCTCGACGTACGGGTGGCGCTGCTGCCCCTTCGACCAGACGGCCAGCAGCAGAAAGCTCTCCGGTCCGGTCACTTCGACGGGAAACGTGTACCGCGGAACGCCGATGCGCCGCTCCATCGCGCGGATGCGGTACGGCTCACGGGAAACAACCGCGATCCCCTGCCGCAGGTTGCCCCCGAACCAGAGACAGTGATCCGTTTCCGCCGAAGGCTTCGCGCACTCCTGAATCACGGCGACGTCAAACGCGAGCGGCTCCAGCAATGGAGCCTTCCGCGCGTACGCACCGCGGCAGCAGTTCCAGGTCACCAATCGCATGGCCGGATCGTTCTCATTTGCTGCCTAACGTTTTCTTTCTGCGGATCCAAGCCCTCTAGCTACCCGGCTTCTTGAACGCAGGGTTGCTGGGAATGGACCGAATTTCCTCCCTTAGAACTTGAGGAAGAGCAGCGTCGCTCTGCCAGAAAAGGAGCCAGTCCGACACTCGCGGATCAGTACGTTGGAACGAAGCCAGAGACCATCCTGCGATCTGGTAAGCCAGTCCGCGGGCAACGCGAGGATTGAGACCCGGGACGCCGCCTTTGGTCTTGACCCAATGCTGATATGCGTCAAAGTCGGCAGAGCCGTTCAAGAGCCCCACAAGCGCAAGAACGTAACTCGGATCTCCGGTCGCCTCCCAACTTCCCCAGCATTGATCCATAGCCACTCCAATGGCCGCCACCCGACGTGGATCAACAGGGTCAGTGAAGGGGACAAAGATTCTCGGATCTGGGAGTGGCTGCGCCTTCAGTAGCGAGCCCTTCGCGTCTTCGGGCAGATCTCCCATCATGGTCGAAATATCCTCTCCGCTCATGCGAAGCACCATCAGTAGCGCCCACTGACAAAGGGGGTCCAGAGATGGGAGTGCTTTGACCGCCTCTTGTCTCGCGGCCAGGTTTTCCCGAAAGGCGGCTGCAAAGAAGGCATAGACGGCGACGTTCTTCAGTGAGCTCGTACGAGCCGCGGTTTTGAGCATGGGCAAGAGCCGCCCCGGTTGCGGCGATTCGTGGAATCCATTCATCTCGTTCGACAGCTCTGCCTGATCGGCCTCCGGATCTCGCTGCCACTCAGCCCATGGGCGCACCGTCAGAGTGATTGGTTTCAGTGCCGGTAGGGGCGCGGTGCCGCCCGAAACGGTTGCAGTGATGTGGATCTGTTCCGAGGCGCTGCCTGTCGGGGCCTTCCAGTCGGTCTCAAACACGGCGAAGGAGACTATCGATGTGGCCCTTTCGATGGCAGCCTTGTCCTGTTTCTTTACGTTCCCGGCGTCCAGCGCCATCATGACCATGTCGTATCCGGATGCCTTGATTGTCCTGATGGACACCGGCTTCAACTCCCGCTCTTCCGAGACGCCGGTACTGCTTGCAATCCTAAGGGTCATGCGAAGGCCGTCGAGCAATTGCTCGCGGTTGTTTCCGTCGGCAACGAGTGCGATGGCGAATCCTTGTCCTGGTGACAAAGCCTCCACCTGACCTGGAGCATTGACACTTCCTTGCGGCGGGATTCGGCCCGCCCAACCGTGGGGAACCAGCAACAGCTCATCCCTGATCTTCGCGGGTTGCTCCGTCGAGGCGACCGGCGGTGCCTGCGCGGCAAGATGCATTGAGAGCGAGAGAAGGGCCAGATGAAACCAAGCAAGACGCCGTATCCGCATGCTGGATGGTAGACCACTTGAATTGTTTCCATCTCCCTTCTCACGCCACCGCCCTCGACATCTCCCGCACCAGCGGAATCACCTGTTCCCCGAAACGCTCCATCTCCTCGTACTGCGGGCTGAACTGGAGCAGGACCAGGTCGATGCCGCTCCGCTCCAGGGCCACGAGGCGTGCGGCGATCTCCTCCGGGCTTCCGATCAGGTTCGTGCGCAGGCCGCGGTTCGACACCGAGTAATCCTGGATCGACACCTGCTGATCCAGCTTCGTGCCCGAGAGCCATTGCTCGTAGTTGGCGTTGCCGGCGGCGCTGGCGTGCACGTTGGTGATTCGCTCCACCTCCCGCCTCGCCTCGTCGGCGCGATCGCGGCAGACGACAAAACCGGCCACGCCGAAGGTCAGCCGTTTCGCGCCGGGCGCGAGCTTCGCGCGGCGCGCGTTCATGTCGGCGATCTTCGGCGCGAGGTTTTCCGGAGGGTCCCCATGCATCACGTACGCGTCCGCTTCGCGGGCGATGAGATCCTTCGCCGCGGCCGATTCTCCACCCGCGTAGATTGGCGGAAGCGACTTGCGCAGCGGCTTCGGCTCGACGATGGCGTCGTTCACGCGATACAGCCGGCCGTCGTAGGAGAACCGCTTTTCCTGCCACAGCCCCTTCACCACCGCCAGCCACTCCTCGGTGCGCCGATAGCGATCGTCATGCTCATCGAACGGCACGCCGTACTGAAGCGACTCGTCGCGCCACCACGACGAGACCACGTTCAGCGCCAGGCGGCCACCCGAGATGTGATCGATGTTCGAGGCCTGCTTGGCGAAGAGCGCGGGCGGATGAAACGTCGGCCGCACCGCCACCATCAGCTCGAGCGTCCGCGTTGCGGCGGCCAGCGCCGCGGCCGTCGACCACGCATCGAGGCTCGGCGCTTCCACGCCTTTGATGTCATTGAGATTCAGCTCCGCGAGCAGCGAGAGATCGAATCCCAGCTCCTCGCTGCGCACGGCCAGACGCCGCACGTAATCCCAACTGGCCTCCATCCGCTCGTCCTCCACGTTGCGCAGCCAGCCACCGAACATCGGCATCCAGTATCCGAAGCGGAGTGTCATGACACCCTCCGCTGGCGCCGGGCCTGAAGGCGCTCTTCGATGGAATCGACGACGCGCGCAGTGGGATCGAAGCCGATGACACGCAGCGGATCGGCCACGAAGTTCGACAAGGCGTTGATGTCGTAGAAGTAGCGTCGGCCATCGCGTGCGCTCTCCAAGTACTCGATGCCGCCGACGTCCAGCCGCGAGCGCAGCGCGATGTTCTCCACCACATCGATCACCTCGGCCGGCGGCGTGAAGGCCTCGACGCTCAGTCCCTTCTTGCGGCTGTCGGCCGGGCAGGCGCTGCTGGTGAGCGCGGCTCCATCGGTGGTCTTGCAAACGTCAGCGGGGCAGAGATCGAATCCTCCATCGTCGCCGAGGTGAATGCGAATGCCGTAGAGGTAGGCGCCGTCGAGCGTCTCCACGCGCGTGATGACGCCATCGCGCGGCGCGTGGTACTCCTGCAGCAACAGCAGTCCATCGCCGCCGCGGTCGATCGATCCCGACGCGACGGCCTCCAGCAGCTCTTCGCGCGTTTGCAGGAGCCGCACGCCAGCGCCGCTGCCACCGACATTCGGCTTGACGAGGAGCGGGTATTCGAGCCGTTCGCCGGCCGCCTCCAGTCCGGCCGGCGTCGTCACTTCCGTGCGCGGCGTCGTCACGCCGATGCGCTGCAGAAACGCGCCTTGGGCCGCCTTGCTGATCTCCAGCTCGAAGATGGCCGAGCCGTTGATTACATCGGCGCCACTCAGCTCCAGTTGCCGCGTCCATCCGAGGGTCTGGAAGATGAGCGCGCCGCGAGCGCGGGTCCAGGCGGAAGGGCTGATGCGGTTGAAGACGACGTCGTCCGGTCCGTAGCCGTCCGGATCGAACGCCTGGGACGCCGCATCGACGCGTTGATGCGGGATCCCGCGCCGCTCCAGCTCCTCGAACAACGGATTGAACCAGTGGGGATGCTCGTAAAGAATGGTGAGGCTTTTCGACCGTGACATCGCGCTCTCCTTTGCGTCCGCGGCCGGCCGGTAGGAGCGAGAGGTCGAAAAAGAAAAACCCCGCGACGAACAGGCCGTGCGGGGTTGGTGGTTGATGAAGTGAGTCGTCTAAATGGTCAGGACGCCAAGCCTCTCCCGCATGTCGTGAGACAGCAACACATCGACATCGCGAGGGACTGGTGCGTCATTGGCGAGGCGTTATACGCGCACGCTGATGGCGTTGTCAAATGTTGGGAGACGAGGTGGGCGATGCGTGTCGACGCTGTACGAGGAGCATTCAAGGCCGCCGCTTGGAGACGTGGCGCTCACCCTCACGCGAAGACGCGAAGGCACGAAGGGTTTAGGTTGCGATGCTCTCCTTCGCGGTCTTCGCGCCTTCGCGTGAGAAATCCGCTCAACGCATCATTTTGGCGCGACCCGCCGAAGTTCCACCCGGTACGCGAGCTCACCGAAGCTGTCGTACGACTTGGCTCGCAACTCGACGTTCTCCCCATCGACGACGATCACACGTTTGCGTCTCGTAATGGCCGAAAGCTCTTTCCGAAGTGCGGTCGACCAGGGAAGGCTGGCGATGCTGAAGCCGCTGCCACCCTTGAGCGCAAAGATGTGGTCTTCGCCCTCGTCGTATTCGACTTCCAGCTCGTCGGCGCCGAGGCGGACTGCCTCCGCGGCAAAGAATTCAAGGATGCTCTCTCGTTCCTCAGGCATCGGTGTCCTCCATCGACGTGTTCATAACAAAAGCATGAACCACAGAGACACAGAGGTCACAGAGTTGCCATTCAATCATCTCTGTGATCTCTGTGTCTCTGTGGTTCATGTTTCCTATCCTCCGCCGCCCGCCCGTCGAGCCCGGAGCCGGCGCTCCAGATCCTCATCAGATCGCTGCTTGGCCTCGGGATACCGTTCCAGGAACTCCTGCAGCACGACGGCCCGCGCGATCATCTCCTCGGGGAGGCTCTTGCGAATCCAGACGGTGTCCGGATCGAGAAGGTAGGAAAGGAACTCGTCGCACTTCTCCACCGAGTGATAGGCGGCCTGATAAAAGGCGCCCTTCTTTCGCTCGAGAATTCGTCCGAAGACCCGCGAGCAGATGCCGTAGGGCGCCTGAATGAGAAGGAACTCTTCGAGCGCCATGTTCGGCATCTTGCTGATGTTCTGCCGCTCGATGGCCCCCTGGAAGAAGCGCCGGAGGATGGTCAGGTGGATCTTGGGAGGATTGTTCGCCGTCCACGTGGAGACGATCTCCTGGAGAAAACGCTGGACGCTCTCGATGGCAGACCGATCGGGATAGATCAGCTCCCGAAAGCCGTGCTTGCGCGCGATCGACCGCTCATCGAACGCCGCCTCCCCGCTCGTCTCGTCCTGTTGGGCCACGAAGCGCGCTCCTCCTTTGCTGATGGTTATACATCACGATGTCGTTGACAGCGGAGACTCGCTTGATTCGAAAGCGGGCGGGACGCCCGCGGTCCCAGGTTAGTACGCGATTCTTCGCGATGGGGGCGCCGGAACCAAGCGCTCTACTCGCACGCGGGCGTCGAGCGCGATGGCTCCTTTTTCGAGGACCTTGAGCGGGTTGATGTCGAGCTCCTGGATTTCGGGGCAGATACTTATCAATGCTGAGAGGCGCATGATCGCTTGGCGAAGGGCGGGGACATCGCTTGGCGGGGCGCCGCGGACGCCGGCCAGCATCTTTGCGCAGCGCAGTTCGTTGATCATGTCCTCGGCGTCGTTTGGGGTGAGGGGGTGGATGCGGAAGGCGACGTCCGCCAGGACTTCGACCAGCGTGCCGCCGGCGCCGAAGGCGAGGACGTGGCCGAAGCTGGGATCGTTGGTGGCGCCGAGCATGACTTCGACGCCGCCGGTCACCATCGGCTGTACGAACGCGGCTTCCATGTCGTCGCCGAGGAGGGTCTTCATTTCGAGGAAGGCCTCTTGTGCCTCGCACTCGTTTTTCAGCGACAGCTTGACGCCGCCGCGATCGCTCTTGTGAAGGAGTTTGGGACCGATTGCTTTGAGTGCTACCGGTTTGCCGATTCGCACTGCCGCTTCGAATGCTTGCTCGCCGTCGGACACGAACTCGCCGCCTGCTGTCTCGATACCCGAGGCGCGAAGAAGTTGTTCGATTTCGTTCGGGTCGAGCCAGCCTCCGCCGCGCTCCAGCGCGCTGTTCACAATGGACCGGAGCGCTAACGCGTCGAGGTTCAGCTCAGCGGCTTCCTCTTCCGGGCGGCGGCGCCATTCGGCGTAGCCAACCGCTCTTGCCAGCGCGCCGACTGCGCGTTCCGGAAATGGGAACGCAGGAACCGGCTCGAGCGACGGAGGAACGCCGTGCGCGCTCATGAACGTCGCCAGAATCGTCTTGCCGGCGGCGCGCGTGGCGGTTTCGCGAATGGCCGCGGCGACGTCGGGCGCCTGCGTCGGCACGACAGGGATGTAGATCACGAGCACGTTGTCGATCGACGGATCGGCGAGCAGCGCTTCGAGCGACTTCTTGTAGTGCTCCGGCGATGCGGACGCGATCATGTCGACAGGATTGCCGACGCTGGCTGCGGCGGGAAGGAACGAGCGCAGTTTCGTCACTGTCGATTCCGCCAGCGGCGGCAGAGTCAGCCCGCGCGCTTCGCAGGCGTCAGCAGCGAGGATGCCGGGGCCGCCGGCGTTCGTGAGGATGCCCACGCGGCGGCCGCGCGGCAGCGGCTGATTGGCGAGGAGCGAGGCAACATCGAACAGCTCTTCGAGCGTATCGGTGCGGATCACGCCGGCCTGGCGAAGCAGATCGGCGACGATGGCATCGCTCGACGCCAGCGCGCCCGTGTGCGATGCCGCGGCGCGCGCCCCCGAGGCGGAACGGCCGGATTTTACGAGCACGATCGGCTTGGTTTTTCCGACTCGGCGCGCGATCTCCGCAAACTTCCGCGGATTCCCGAAGCTCTCGAGATAGAGGAGGATCACGTCGGTCCGTGGATCCTCGGCCCAGTATTGAATGAGGTCGTTGCCCGAGACGTCGGCCTTGTTGCCGACGGAGAGGAACGTCGAGAAACCGATGTTCAGCGATCGCGCGTAGTCGAGAATGGCCACGCCCAACGCGCCGCTCTGGCTCGACATCGCCACGTTGCCTGCCGGCGGATAGACCGCCGCAAACGTGCCGTGCATCCGAATGGCGGGGTCGGTGTTGATGATGCCCATGCAGTTCGGGCCGACCATGCGCATTCCGGCGGCGCGCACCTTGTCGAGGAGGAGGCGCTCTGCCTCGCGGCCCGCCGGGCCCGTCTCGCCGAAGCCGGCTGTGATGACGACGGCGCCGCGCACGGACTTCTCCACGCAATCGTCGATGACGTGCTCCACCTCGGCGGCCGGCACGACGATGATGGCCAGATCGACGACGCCCTCGATGTCGCGCAACGATGGATAGGCGCGCACGCCTTCGATCTCAGTCGCGCTCGGATTTACGACGTAGAGGTCGCCCGTAAAGCCCGATCGCCGCAGGTTCGAAACGATCTCGTGTCCGAGCTGGCCGGGCTTTCGTCCCGCGCCAACGACAGCGATGGAGCGCGGCTCGAAGACTGCCTTCATCGACTGATGTGCGGCGTTCTGCGCGCGGCCGGCGGCGAAGGCGACTGAGTTTGCAGTTGGCTCGATGGCGAAGGAAACGTGCGTCGTGCCGCGATCGGTGTTTCGCGTGACGACGTATCCCGACTGAAGAAAGACGTCGAGCATCCTGGCGTTCTCGTCGAGCACCTCGGCTTCGAAGCGCTCGATGTGATTCATCCTCGCCGCGATTGCCAGTTTTTCCAGGAGAAGAGTCCCGATCCCGAATCCCTGCTGGTCATCCGCGATCGCAAACGCAACCTCGGCAATCCGAGGATGTTGCGGGGAAGAGTAGTAGTGGGCGACGGCGACGATCCTGTCACCCACTTCGCCAACCACGCCAAATTCATGAACGTAATCGACCTGCGACGGAGCGTAGATCAGCGCCTGATCCGCGGTGCAGACGGCAAAGAATCGCGCGTGCAGCGTCTCGGGCGACAACGTGGAAAAGAACGCCCGCATCTGTTCGTGATCGTCCACGCGGACCGGCCGGATGCGCAACGTACGGCCGTTACGCAGAACGACGTCGGCTTCGAGGTGCGCAGGATAGGTGACTTCAGGTTCAGCGATAGTCATGGAGAATACAGTAAAGGGAGGGGTTTCGCAGGGCAGGGAAGCGGGTCACGTGCGGAGGTGATGATCATCACGCGGGAGGGTTGGGGCTGAGCTCGCGACGACGGTCCACCTGATTATCGTGTCAACTATTCGTGTCATCCATCGTGTCATCCTGAGACAGCCGGAGCCGCCCGCGCTGCCCGATCCCTTACGCTGCACGAGATGGCGGCGGAGGACGGCGAAGGATCTCTAGTTACCATGCACATGCCACATGCCACATGCCACGAATTTTGAGATCCTTCGCCGTCCTACGCCGCCACTTCTTGCAGCGCGAACGGTTCGAGCACGAATGGCGGCTCCGGCTGTCTCAGGATGACACGAGGGGTGAGCGGCGCAAGGGTGAGGGTGACATCGCGGATGTGCAGCGCTGCCCGGACCGTCGGCCGTTAGCGCTGTGGGCGTGCCGAGGACACTTCCAAGTCTTCGTAGATTCGCGCCACCGGCAGGTCGATCCCGACTTCGGTGAGGTGCACGATCTGATCGAGTGACTCGGAGATCTCAGGAGACCACGAGCCATCTTTCTGGATGCGACGATGCTCCACATTCACGAACGACGGCTCGATCAGCAGGTAGTGCCGCAACGTTGGGATCGAACGATAAAGCTCGAACTTGTCGCCACGGTCGTAGTTGCGCGTGGAGTCGGATAGAACCTCGACGAGGACGACGGTGTTGCTGATCGTATCCGCTGAGGCGTTAAAGCGCTGGCCGCAAACGACGGATGCGTCAGGGTAGGTGTAGAGACCGGACGGCATGCTCACACGCATGTCACTTCCGAACGCTTTGCAGGATGACCCGGCTAGAGCGGCACGCAGGAAGCTTGAAACGTTCAAGCTGATTGTGTTGTGACCGAGGGTGCCCCCCGACATGGCAAAGATGTCGCCATTGAAGTACTCGAGTTTGAGGTCCGTCCCTCGCTGCATCGAGAAGTAGTCGTCGAGCGTGTACTGCCGGCGCGTTTGCTGCACGCCGTAATTCTACTCCTCGAACCGGTCGTGTGATGCCCCCTCACGCCACGGCGATCGGCGCCCCTGTCAGCTCGAAGTAGAACGTCGCCAAATCCTTGTTCGTGAAGTCGTCCCAGCCGTTGCAGGAGTCGTGTTCTTTCTGCTGGACGTCGCAGGCGATCGGCAGTTGATTGACTTCCTGGCGGGCGAGCTGCCAGCGATTGGCGAGGTCTTCCAGCTCTTCGCGCGACATTCCCGGACGGCGCTTGTCGATCCACGAGTAGCAGCGGCGCAATCCGCCGTCGCTGCTGCGGTGGAAGCCTTTGCAGAAGATCCCTTTTTCCGCGGCGACCTTGCAAACGGAATTCTCGTCGTCCGCGAGCTTCATCAGCTCGACGCGCAGACGATCGATCGCTTCGGTCCGTGAGATTGTCTTTTCTTGCAGCATCGTGCGGGACATTCTGCCTCCAGTGCTGCATGCACAGTGCGCCGATGCCGGCAGGCTCGCCGTAGGCTTGCTCACACCGCCATGTGTCGCACGTCACATGGCTGCTGCCGGTGTCCCTCAATCATGACGGCCATCACATCCCCTTGTGACGTTGATCATCCGGCGTGAACGGAGGTCAGTTTCTAATCGCCGCCATGCTAAAGCCAGTCGAGCTGGAGATCGAGTTGTTCTGCCGCGGGATGCGTATCGACGAGTCGTGCGACACGGAGCACGATGGACGGCGCATCAGCCGCACACGCGCGGGCCTCGGGTCGGGGCTCGAGATCGTCATCCCGGCGGCATCGAAGCCGGTGTGGGTCAACGTCCCGGTCGTCGAACCGTTCGCGCTGGACTCTGTCTTCACGCTTCACGAAAGCGAGGGCAACTACTTCATCGTCGACTCGCGCGACGGCGAGGCGTACGAAATCACGATTCCGCCTGAGCCGGCCTGGTACTCGCGCAACACGAGCGCCGACGTCCCGATGTCCCGTGTCGGCGTCCTCCAGGGCAACTACCTCGGCATCTACATTTCGAACCGGTGTCTCTACTGGACATGGTCGCCTTCGCTGGCCTGCAAGTTCTGCACGACCGGCAAGAACGTCGGAGCCGCCGAGGAGTCGCGCAAGCGGGTGACGGACGTGGTGGAAGTGGCGATGGCCGCGCGGCAGGAGTCCGGCTCCATCTTCACGCACTTCAATACCGGATATCACTATGAAGACCGCGCCGACCGCGAAGTCATTCACGGTTTGCGTCAGGCGCAGCCGTTCGTACGCGCGGTGCGCACGCATGTCGGCGGATTCATCGGCGTTCAGGCCGTGCCGGTGCCGCGGGCGAATTACTACGAATACGATGAACTGATCAAAGCAGGAACCGACCACTTCTCGTTCTGCTACGAGTTCGAGGATCCGGAAGTCTTCGCGCGTCTCTGCCCCGGCAAAGCGCAAACGGTCGGCCAGCATTCGTTCTTCGAAGCGATGGAGTACACGTCGCGCAAGCTGGGACGCGGCCGCGTGTCGGGCGAGATCATCGCCGGCGTCGAGCCCATCGAAGCAACGAAGCGCGGCATCGACCGCATCGTGAACGCCGGCGCGTTTCCGACGGTCTGCATCTTCCGTCCGACGGTCGGCAGCGAGATGGAGAACGTCCCGCCGCCTGATCCCGAGGCGATGAAGGAAGTCTTCGCGTACCTGCACGAGAGCTGCCGCCGCGCCGGATTGCCGGTCGGCATTCTTCCGATCGAAGTCTCGCTCGTCGTGCAGCCCGAGGAGACGGCCGCTCTCGTCGAGCCAAGCCTGGCCGGTGATCTGTACGCGTTCAAGAATCGCGCGCTGCGGCAACTGGCGAGGCCGTATGTCGCGTGGAAGCTGCGCCCGCATGGATCGCGCGCGCGGGCGATGGCGTAGGGGTTTGGCGTCGACGTGAAGTTAGCCTCTGGGCGTGCTACGATTTTCAAGTCATGGCACAAGCGAACGAGCTATTGAAGCAGGTGTTGGAACTTCCCCTTGATGAGCGGGCCAAAATGGCTGCCGAGCTGCTCGAGAGTTTGAGCGACACGGAAGAAGGCGTAGAAGAGGCTTGGGCCAACGAGATTCGCAACAGGGTGGACGCGCTTTGTGCTGGGGAGCTTGAAAGCACGGATTGGCGCATCGTTCTTGACGAGGTCGAGAGAGAAGTACTGGGCCGTTGAAACTGCTGCGGATCATCGAAGCTGCCAGGGTGGAGTTTCGTCAAGCGACGGCTTGGTACCGAGAGCGAGATCCGCGCGTCGCAGATCGATTTGCAGAAGAGGCCCGTAAGACTCTGCATTTGATCGAGCAGTTTCCTCAGACAGGAGGGTTGGTAACTCGCATTGGTGATCGTATCGCCCGACGCATGCCGATCCACTCCTTTCCGTACAGCGTTGTCTTTGTTGATCTTGGCGACACGCTGGAAGTGGTGGCGTTCGCACATTACCGCCGTCGCCCCGGCTACTTCGTCAAGCGGCTGCGCCGATCATAGAAGGCCATTCCCTTTGGCGCGCGTATGCTGCCTTCGTGAACGACTGGGAAGATCTCGCCCGCCGCGAGCCGTATTTCGCGCTTCTCAATGATGACGGCTCGCCCGACGTGGCAGGGAGCGCGAATGCAACTGCCGCATTCTTTGAAGCTGGCGAAGGCGATGTCGCGACACTTCTGCCAGCAATCGAGTCGCTCCTCGGTCGCGACGTAACGCTTGATCGCGTGCTCGACTTCGGATGCGGAGCCGGGCGGCTGACGTTGCCGTTGGCGCGACGGGCGCGAAACGTCGTCGCTTGCGACATCGCGCCGACGATTCTTGAGCATGCGCGGCGGAATGCGGAACATGCCGGATTGCACAACGTGACGTTTATAGGGATCGAAGTGCTCGCAGGTTCCGGCGCGTTTGACTTCATCTGCTCGCTCCTCGTCTTCGAGCACATCCCGAGCGCGGCCGGCTACGACATCATCCGAACGTTGATGACGTTGCTGGCGCCGGGAGGCGTCGCCGCGCTTCACGTTCCGTTTCGCCGGCCCGCAGCCACGCTACTTCGTCTGATCCGATTCCGGTCGCTGCCGGAGAATCGGACGCGCGGAGTCATCCGGCAGGTGCAACGCCGGACTCCGGATCCGGCGGAGCGATGCGAATACGAAGAGCGATCCATCCTTCGCAGCATCGCGTTTGCCGGCGCTCGCGTCGTCGCCCGCCTTCCGATTCATCGCGGCCACGCGGGCGGCGTCCTGATCATCGAGAAGCGGTAGCACCACAGAGACACTGAGGACACAGAGAAAACCTCTGTGCTCTCTGTGCCTCTGTGGTGATTTTGGTTTTACCTCGCCGGAGCGAACACCCGCAGAATCTCCTCGCGGCCCGGAGGTGGCGCGATGCCGATCGCTTTATCGCGGATCTCCAGCATCTCGTCGACCAGCGTCGGACGCTGCGTGTCGTACAGCACGCCTACGGTCATCCGATCGTCGTCCTCGTTCGTGAAACGAAGCGCCGCCGTGCGGTCGCTCCGATCATGCTCGGCCGGGACGGCGCGCTGTTTTGCGCGGAGCTCTTTCGTCTGATCGTCGCCGCGCCAGGTGACGCAGGGCGAGATGATGTTGAGAAACGCGAAGCCGTGGTGGGAGATGGCCAGCTTCATCAGCTCGGTCGTTCCCTTCACGTCGCCGGAGAAGGCGCGCGCGACCCATGACGCGCCCAGCGAAATCGCCAGGCCGCAGGGATCGACGGAAACCTCGGGGTTGCCGTACAGCGTCGACTTCGTCTTGTCGCCGGAAGGCGTCGTCGGCGCGGCCTGACCCTTCGTCAGCCCGTAGATCTCGTTGTCCATCATGAAGTAGGCGATGTCGACGTTACGCCGCGCAGCGTGCATGAAGTGATTGCCGCCGATGGCGATGCCGTCGCCGTCGCCGCCGACTGCGAGAACGGTGAGGTTCGGACGCGCCAGCTTGACGCCGGTTGCGATCGGCAGCGCGCGCCCGTGCAGCGAGTTGAAGCCGTACGTATCGACGTAGCCGGGAAGGCGCGACGAGCATCCGATGCCCGATACGACGACCGTCTCATGCGGCTCCCGGTGCAGATCGGCCAGGGCGCGATAGACGGAATTGAGAACCGCGAAGTCGCCGCAGCCGGGACACCACACAGGTTTCAGATCGCTTTTGTAATCGTTGGGTGAATACGGTGAGCAAGTCATACGGCCACCTCCTGCGAGCGGTTCGTGAGGATGCGTTGCAATTCGTTTTCGACTTCGGATGCGGCCAGGTTCTTTCCTCCGGACCGGGAGTAGACCGTCGTCTTCGATCGCGGGAGATCGACCTGCGTGCGCAGATGTTGCGTGAACTGCGCGGCGTAGCTGACTTCGACGACAAGGATTGCTTCACAGGAGTCGATGAACACCTGTAGCTCTTTCGCCGGCAGCGGCGTGATCATCCGCGGCGCAAAGACGCCGACTCGATCGCCGTCTTTCATGTGAGCGAGCGCCTCGCGTACGACCCCGGTCGACGAGCCCCAGCAGAGAATGCCGATCTCCGGCTTCTTCGCGCCGAAGCGATCGAACATCTTGTAGCGGTCGCCGATCGCAGCGAGCTTGCGGTACCGCTTCGCGTTCATTTCTTCGTGCACGGCAAACGATGAATTGGGCCGTCCCTGTTCGTCGTGCTCCAGCCCGTTCGTCTGGTACATACCTCCCGCGATGCCGGGAACGGTCATCGGCGAGACGCCGTCCGCAGTGTTGCGGTAGCGCCGGTAGTCTTCCAGCTCGTCAGGCTTTGCGATTTGGCGATCGTGTACTTCGTGCTCGAGCACGCTGGCCATGATGGTCTCGCGCCGCTGTGCGATCGACTGATCCGTCAGCATGATCACCGGCAACTGATACTCCTCGGCGATGTTGAACGCGTCGACGGTTGCGTGGAATGAGCTCTCGACGTCGGTGCAGGCGATTACGACGCGCGGCGTGTCGCCGTGGCTTCCGTAGACCGCGTGGAACAGATCCGATTGCTCGCTCGCGGTCGGCAAGCCGGTCGAGGGACCGCCGCGCTGCACGTTGACGATCACCGCCGGGACCTCGGCCATCGAAGAGAGCCCGAGCAGCTCGGACATCAGCGAGAGTCCGGGCCCCGAGGTTGCGGTCATTGCTTTGGCGCCGGCGAAGGACGCGCCGATCACGGCGCCGATCGCCGACAACTCGTCTTCCGTCTGAAGTGATGATCCGCCGAGCTTCGGCAGCCACTCGGCCAGGAAGTGCAGGATCTCCGACGAGGGCGTGATCGGGTAGCCGGCGAAGAAGCGGCAGCCGGCATGGATCGCCGCAAACGCCGACGCCTCGTTGCCGGACATCAGAAGCTTCGGCTCGGAGTATGTGTACTCGAGCCGCTCTTTGCCGTCCTGAGGCAGCGTCTCTTCAAACGTGACGCCGCGGTCGAAGGCGCGAAGGTTCGCGTCGATCACTGCTGCAGGCTTCTTCGCGAAGCGGCGGGAGATCGCGTGACGGGTCACGTCGAGTGAGAGTCCGTAGCGCGCCATGACCAGGCCGACAGCGATGACGTTCTTCGATTTTGGTGCGCCCGCTTCTTTTGCCAGCGCTGCGAACGGCACGGCATGACAGGTTCGCGATGCCAGCTCTTCCGGCGGCGCGTCGCCCGATTCATGAAAGATCACGGCGCCGGGCGCGAGGAGGAGCTCATTCTTGAAACGGGCGAAGTCGGCCCAATTGAACACGACCAGCACATCGACCGTGTCGCCCTGCGCGTAAATGGGCTTGCTGCTGACGCGAACCGTCGACGACGATTCGCCGCCGCGGATCTGCGGCCCATACGCCTCGGTCTTGATTACCTGCAGCCCTTCGCTGGCACAAACCCCGGCGATGATGTCGCCGGCCGTCACCGCGCCATCGCCTCCGGCCCCGACAAACGCAAACGTCAAATCGTGCATAACGCGTCTCCTCGAATTGCAAATGCGAGGATGGCCGAAGGGACGCACGCAAACGAATGCCTTCGATCACAAACGGGCGTGACAGTAGTCACACCAGGGAGGTCCGTGCGGAGTCGCGGACGAGACTGCAACGTTGCCAAACAGGAGCTGCGCCGTGACGACACGCCTGCCTGAACTTCGTGTCCGTCGATTGCAACGCACCCCTCATCCGCCTTCGGCACCTTCTCCCCTCGAAAAGCACGAGGGGAGAAGGCGCTCGATTCATGAGTATCGCGTGACCATACGACCGCGTGAACGCCGACCTTCACGACTACACCTCAATCGAGCCCCTTCTCCCCCATGCTTTTTATGGGGGGAGAAGGTGGCCGAAGGCCGGATGAGGGGGCGTTTGATGTCGCACTCAGATATCTACGACGACCGTTGTTCGATCCGCCACCGTAACGCTCTTCGAGTCGATGGGCTGGCCGTTGTCGCCGAGGATCTGGAGCGTGTATGTGCCGGAGAGGATGTGTGGCAACTCAAGGGTTCCGGTGATGTACAGATCGTTGTTGTCAGACCAGACTTCGGATCGGTACGGCTCGCCTGTCGCCGAGATCAACCGCGCACGAACACGTTTGCTGTTTTTCGAAACGATGCGCAACAGTCCGCCGTTTTCCAGAGGCACGCGAAGCTCCGGCGACGGCGAGGTCACGATCAGCGTTCTCGCCGCGTAGTACCCCGAGCCAACCGTCAGTTTGTATGTTCCGGGTGCAAGGGCCAGGCGGTAGGTCCCGTCGGCGCCCGGCTCCATCTGCGAGCCGCGCAGGATCGCCGCACCCGCGGCGTCGGTGGCGTAGAACGCGGCTGTGACGGTTCGTCCATCGCGTGCGTCGACCGGACGTATGACGACGCCATCGCTTGTTGCTAACGAAACCTCGACAGGCGTCGAGGAGGGGACCGTGAAATCAATCGTCTGCGCTGCGTACGAGCGCTTCTCAACGTGAAGGCGATACGAGCCGTCTTCGAGATTGTCAAAGAAAACGCTCCCGGATGTGTCGCTGATCGAGCCGCTGCCGGTAGCGCTGGTTTTCTTTTGATCGTCGATCCGTTCCAGTGATGCGATGGCTCCCTCAATCGGCTCGTGGGACGTCGAGTCCACGATGTGGCCGGTGACTCGCGAGCCTCGGACCTCGATGTCGAAGGTTCCCGAGCCATTGACGGTATACGACGTCTCGTACGTGCGAGGATACGAGTTGGTGTAGACGCGATATTTCCCGGAGGCCAGCCCGGTGACCTCATAGTTTCCGTCGCCGTCCGTCTGGGTGCCGGCGTGAGTCGTAATCGCCGGATCGGCGGGTGCGAACGAAACGTACGTATTCGAAGATGGTTTCGCTCCCCAGATCACCCGGCCACGGATCGTTGCGCCGGCGCTGAAGGTCAGGTCAACGTGTTGTTCGGCGCCTTCGGCGACTGTGACGGACTGATTGTCGCTGGAGCGCGAGGTTCCGGCTCCTTCCCGAAGCTCGGCACGAAGGTTGACGACGCCTGTCACACCATCGACGTGGAACGAGCCATCGGGTTGAATGGGCGAAGTAGCGTACGTCCCGGTTCCGAAGACGTTTACTGTGACGTCCTTGTACTGGCTGGCTTCAAGGCCTCGGACGGATCCGGTGATGACGCCGCCGTTCTGGAGCGTGAGCAGCAGCGGCTGCTGGACGGTGTCGACGTCGATGTCTTTCACGATCGTAGTCGCGTAACCCTGCTTCTGCGCGCGAACCTCGTAGTGTCCGGAGCCGAGACTCTCGAGGCAGAAGTTCCCGTTCGCATCCGAGCGAGTACTGCTGCTTCCTGAATCCTGCACCGAAGTCGAGGCCATGATTGCAGCATCGGCCACCGGCGATCCGGTCGATGTGCGCACGATGCCGGTCAATGTCTTTGCAGTCTTGAGCGTCACGTCGAGATGCGTGACGGCGTCGGTGAGCTTTACGCTCCTCTTTTCGAGCGAACATCCCTGCTTGCCGATGGCGAACGTCTTCTCGCCCGACTCGACGTCCTGAAAGAGGGCCTCTCCGTTTGCATCGGTCGCCCCGCGAAGTGATTCGGGTAAATTCTGCACCACCGGACCGCCGGCCGCTGGGACTTCGCGAATTGCGGCTCCGGTGATCGGTGAGCCACTGGTGTCGACCACTCGTACGGTAAGGCTGACGCCACGAGTGAGCGTCACTTCCAGGCCCTCGATGTTCTTCCCGTCTTCAACGCGAACAGGCGCACGCTTGACCGCGTAACCTGCGGCGTCGACGACGAGGTCATAAGTACCCGGACGAATGTGATCGAGAACGACCTGGCCGTCGCTCGTATGGAACTCCTGCATCATCGCCTGACTGCGGTTGATCATGCTTCCCATCACCTGCGTCACGGACACTCCCGCGCGGAGATCGAGAACCGGCTGATGTTTTTCGTCGACGACGATCGCGCTGATCCGGTTTCCCTGCTCCGCCTGGAGCACCACGTCCTTCGCCGGTGCGTGTACTGGTTTGGATGCCGTCAGTCCCTCGTCCGACTTGTTGGCGCTGACCGTGTAGGTCGTCGAAGCGAGGCCGGTAATGGTGAAGCTCCCGTCCGCGCCGGTGAGGGTAGGAACCGGACTGCGGATCTGCCCTGCGTACGCGAACAGGCTTGCGCCCTGGAGTGGCGTTCCGTCCGGGCGAAGGGCGCGGCCGCTGATCTCGACCGCGGTATCGAGCGTCGCTTCCAGTGGCGGCATCCCATCTTTCAGATCGACCTTCTTGAGGACGCGCACGACGTAACCCTCGCGCCGGAAGCCAATGTCATAGGAGCCCGGCGTGACGCGAAACGCGAAAGTGCCATCCGCGGCGGACTGGGCGTGATCCGATGGGTTCGCCGAGGAGAGGGAGCTCTGGACCATAAAGTCGCCCTGTGCTGCATACTGGTCGTTGTGTTCGACCGGCATGACCATGACGCCGGCCAATTCGTGCTTCTCATTGTCAACGACGCGTCCCTTGACGACGATCCCGCTCGGGATGGTCACGTTGAAATTGTTCTTCTTCTCGCCAGCGATCAGGCGGAAGGTACTGCTGCGTCCCGGCGGCAATCCAGGACGCCGGGCGCTCAAGACATCATCGATCCCAGGATCAATCGGGCGGACAACGTAGTGTCCGTTCGGGCCGCTCCAGGTGAAGGCCTCCGGCGATTGGAAGGTGGGTCCTACCTGCACGGACGAATAGCTAATGCCCGCGGCAGCAATCGGCGTTCCGCGCTCGTCGACGATCGTGCCCGAGACAGTGCCGGCGCTGGTTGCATACAGGTCGCTGCGGAATCTCGTCGATGACGGAACCGATATGGCCTGGCCTCGAATGATCCAGTGGGGGTGGGTTGCCGAGGTGCGGTAGTTCCCTGCCGTCAACGGTCCGAGCACGTAGTTTCCATGCTCGTTGGTGAACGTGGCCGCGCGAACGCTGGGGTCGCCGCCCATGAAGCCGCCGCGTCCGATGCCGTTTGTCAGGTTCACGAGCACGTTCGCGAGCGGAGTCTTCATCGCGGCATCGCGAAGTGTTCCTTCAATCACAGATGCCGGCCGCGTGACGACACGGAGCGGCGTAGCGCCCGTTGGTCGGGTCAGCGCGCCGAGGCGATCCTCTTTGTGAGCGCGAATCTCGCGCCAGAACGGATCGGCGTGTGCGATGGAGAAGTGCCCTTCGTTGTCCGTCGCGCCGAGGGGGAAGCCGTCGATGTCGATGACCGCTTTCGGAACGGGCGACTTCCGGTCCTCCATGACGGCGGTTCCTTCGATGGCCACGCCGGCCGATAACGCCACGTCGAGGTTTCCATGCTTCGCGTCGGGCACGATTCTCGTCGCCAGCGCGTAGCCCTCCGCGATGACGACCATCCGCGCCGGCGCAGCGGTTTCCGGAACCGTGAACGCACCGTTCGCATCCGTCTTTGTTTCGTAGCCGCTGCTGAACGAGACGATTGCGCCGGCCACGGCCTTTCCGTCCGCGCGAACCTGAGCGGTTCGCACGGAGGACGTTCGAAGCATGAACACGCCGGCGTCATCACCTTCGACGGCGAACTTCTTCTGAATGCCCAACGATGGTGCCGTGACGACCAACTCAACGACCGGCAGCTTCTTCGGATCGACATCGAACTCACCTTTCGAGCTCGTCTTCGCGCTGGCTACCACGGGACGCTCAGGAGTGGCAGAAACGAGCCGCGACGATCGCTGGTCCGAGGTCTCAATCGCATAGGCGACGACGCTGGCGTTGGCGAGTGGTTTGCCGTCGCTGGTCATCACGAGACCGTGAATCGAAGCCAATGCCGAGGTTGCCGTGAGGATGCTGATCGCCGCCAGGCCGATTCTTCGCATTGGCTATACCTTCCTTCCTATGGATTGAAGTGAGTCCATCCTACACTTGGACGTACGTCACGTGCTCAGGTGACGTCTGTCACGACCTCATGTCCGAGGGTTCGCTACCGTCGCTGAGACAATGTCTCAGCTTGCGATGAACCACTGCGGTAGTGAACAAGACGACGGGAAGTATGCCGGGCGGCCGCTGCTTCTCGTTGGCAATCCGAACGTCGGTAAGTCGCTCCTTTTCACGCGGCTGACCAATACGTACGTCACCGTATCGAACTATCCCGGGACGACCGTGGAGATGACAACGGCGGTGGCGGAGATCGGCGACGAGAAGCGCTCCATCATCGATACGCCCGGCATCAACAGCCTGCTGCCGCAATCGCAGGACGAGATCGTGGCGCGCGATCTTCTGCTGCGGGAGAAGGATATCGATGTCATGCAGGTGGGCGACATCGGCAATCTCCGCCGCACGCTCTTGCTGACGCTGCAACTCAGCGAGTATGCGGTGCCGTTCGTCGTCGCGCTGAACATGGCGGACGAACTGCGGGGAATGGACGCTGGGCCCGACGTCGTCGCACTGTCGCAGGCCGTGGGCGTGCCGTTCGTATCCGTCTCGGCGCTGCGGCGTTGGAACATCGGGAAGCTCAAGCTGGCGCTGGAAAGTGCGTGCCGAGGATCGATGGCGGTGTCGTATCCGCGCGCGGTGGAAGAGGGGATCGTCGCGGTTCGTGACGCGCTGGAACTGCACGCGCCGTTCATCGCCAACCGCGGTGTGGCGCTTGCGATCCTCGCGGGCGACGTTACTCTGCGGCCGCTTCTCACGGCCTCCTGTCCCGCGTCCGTGCTCGCGAAACTCGATGACCTTCGCGCGGCGGTGCAGAGTCAGCTCGCCCGTCCACTCAGCACGTTGATCTCGCACGCGCGCGTCGCAACGGTCGATGAACTGCTGGCCACGATGCAGCGAAAGAGCGCCTCGCATGTCGACGGTCTCCGCGACCGGATCGGGCGCCTCTGCATGCACTCGTTTTACGGCATCCCGATTCTGCTGGGCGTTCTCGCCCTGGCCTGGCTGCTCGTCGGAAAGATCGGCGCCGGTACGCTCGTCGATCTCATGCAGAAGCACGTCTTCGAACATGGGATCAATCCGTGGACGATCCGCTTGATCGATTGGCTCGCGCCGTTTCCTCACAAGCATGTCGTCACCGGCGGCGTGATCACCGCGGCATACGCGGGCCACGCGTCCGGATTCTGGGGAAACGTCGCACGCACGTTTCACGACCTTCTCGTCGGCCCGTACGGCGTCGTGACGATGGCGATCACGTACGCGATCGCGATCGTGTTGCCGGTGGTGGTCACGTTCTTCACGTTCTTCGGACTGCTGGAAGACTCCGGATATCTGCCGCGCCTGGCCGTGATTCTTCATCGCGGCTTCCGCAAGATCGGCCTCAACGGCAAGGCCGTCCTCCCGATGGTCCTCGGCCTCGGATGCGACACGATGGCCACGCTGACGACGCGCATTCTCGATTCAAAGAAGGAAGCCACCATCGTCACGCTTCTCCTCGCACTCGGCGTCCCCTGTTCCGCGCAACTCGGCGTGATTCTGGCCATGCTCGCGCCGCTCGGGATCACAGCAACGCTGATCTGGGTGATGGTGACGCTGGCGACGATCGTGCTGGCCGGCTGGGCGGCATCGCGGGTCGTTCCGGGCGAGCCAGGCGATTTCGTTCTCGAGATTCCGCCGATGCGCGTTCCGCGTCTGTCGAACATCGCGATCAAAGTCGCGGCGCGGACCGAGTGGTATCTGAAAGAAGCCGTTCCGCTCTTCATCGTCGGCACGCTGCTTCTGTACGGACTTGACGCCACCGGCGCGCTCAAGTTCATCCAAAGGCTGCTCGGGCCGCTGATCATCGGCGGCCTCGGATTGCCGGCCGAGGCGACGAACGCGTTCGTCATCGGATTCCTGCGGCGCGACTACGGTGCCGCCGGTCTCTACGCGATGCAGCGCGCCGGCCACCTCACGCCCAACCAGGTCGTGATCGCGCTGACGGTCATCACGCTGTTCATTCCCTGCATCGCCAACCTGCTGGTCATGCTCAAAGAGCGCGGCGCGCGGATGGGTTGGGCGATTGCCGGCTTCATCGTCGTCTACTCCTTCGGCATCGGCGTCGTGATGAACGCCGCTTTCAAGGTTCTTGGAGTCGTGTTGTGAGCGACGAGGGCCATCTGGAGTGTCCGATGTGCGGCACCGATTTCGTCGCTGCCGGATGTCACTCGTCGTGTCCGCTCTCGCGGGGATGCGAGATGTCCCGTTGCCCGCGTTGTTTCTATGAGTTCGTCGGCAGCGGCCGGATCACGCGCCTGCTGACGTCGTTCTTCAAACGGAGGTCCCATGATTCACGCAGCATCCGATGAAGTACTCGAACGGCTCTGGTACGCGGCGGAGGAAGCGCGAGCGGTGACGTTGCCGGGCGACCTTCGCCTCGATGCGGACGGCGTCGATCTCAACGCCGTGCTCGACTCGCTGATCGCGGAGGGATTCGTTCAGTTCGGACCCGGCTATTGCCTCTCTCCCGCGGGCGCGAAGCGCGCACGCGGCATCGTGCGCCGGCACCGGCTCGCGGAAGTGCTCTTCACCCAGGCCTTCGGAACGAATCTGCGCGACGCGGAAGTCTCCGCGTGCGAGATGGAGCACATGCTCTCCGAGTCCGTGGTCGACCGCGTCTGCGCGTTTCTTGGCCATCCTCCTGTTTGCCCGCACGGCAAACCGGTGCCGGCAGGGGAGTGCTGCCGCATCTACTCGAGTAGCGTGCAGCCGCTGATCCGGCGGGCAACGGAACTGCCTGTCGGCGCTACCGCGACGATCGCGTTCATCGCACCGAAGACGCTCTCGCGCATCGACCGGTTGGCGGCATTCGGAATCGTCCCGGGCAGCGAGATCCGGCTCATTGCGCGGAACCCGAGTTGCGTGATCGGATGCGGCTCGAGCTCGATCGCGCTCGACGACGACATCGGCCGGGAGATCTATGTTCGGAGCGTCGCGTAGCGCGAGGGAATGGTGGATGTTTTTGATAATGAACACGCACGGTTAGCCTGACGCAGGAGCAGCGCTAGAATCGTCATGATGTCGCGTCGGGTACTCGTAGTCGAAGATGACGCAGTTTCGCGCCAACTTCTGAAGAGGATCGTGGAGATCGAGGGCCATGTTGCCGAGACGGCGTCCGGATACCACGAGGCTGTCACGTTGATCGATCGCGAGCCCTACGATCTGATTCTTCTGGATCTGACGCTCGGGGACGGTGATGGACTGACGCTCTGCCGCCGTATCCGAGCCCAGCATCAGACGCCCATCATGATCGTTACATCCCGAGGAGCTTCGGCGGATGTCGTGACGGGGCTGGAACTGGGCGCGGATGACTATGTCGTCAAGCCGTTCAACATCGACGTGCTGACGGCGCGGATTCGAGCACAGTTGCGGCGCGCGCCCGAGGCACGCCGTGGCGAGGTAGCGGATCAGATCCGGATCGGGAGCCTCGTGATCGATAGCGGCATCCGGGACGCCATTGTCGAAGGTACTCCTGCCCGCCTGACGAACAAGGAGTTCGAGCTTCTCATGCTCCTTGCGCAACGCCAGGGGCGGGCGATGGCGAAGGAAGCGATTCTCAAGCATCTCTTCGAGGGTGAGGTCCGGTCCGAGAAGATTCTGGCCGTCTACATCCGCCGTCTTCGTCAGAAGATCGAGCCCGATCCGGACAATCCCACCCACCTGCATACCGTTCGCGGGTTCGGCTACCGGCTTGGTCCGTCCGCGGATTCCCAGGAACCGCGCGCGCCGAAGAGTTGATCAGACTGAACAGCATCAATCACGCGCGCACGAAAATCGAGCGACGAAACGGCGCCGCGGTGACGGCGGCGGGACGCCGCCGAGCCAGCCGGCGAGGACGCCAGCGTTCCCTCCGCATGAGGCGTGCTTTGTGCCGGCGGAACGCTGGCGTCCCGCCGGCTGGCCGGGCGGCGTCTCGCCGCCCCGTCCACCACGTGACCGCCATCACACCTCCGAATGATCCCGGTCATCGCCGTGCTTGCGTCTCGCTCCTATCGTCACCCAGGAGTTACCGGGAGGGCCATGATGATGGAGAAACTCAACTGCATTCTTGTTCCCTCGGACTTCAGCGAGGCGGCCCTCCACGCGCTCCGCTATGCCGGCGAGCTTGCGCGAGACCTCAATGCACGGCTCATCCTCCTCTACGCCGATCCCTTCGTCCCGCCGGTCGACTTCAGCGCCACCGTTGGCGGATGGGATGAAGAATCCTTCGAGTACCAGAAGGTCTGCGCGGAAGAGCAACTGCATGTCGACGCCAAAGCGAATCTCGATCCCGCTGTTTCGTATGACGTCGTCGTGCGCGTTGCCATGCCGCTTGCCGGCATTCTCGATCAGGCGCGTGAGTCGTCCGCCGGGTTGATCGTCATGGGAACGCATGGCCGCAGCGGCTTCCGGCGGCTGATCATCGGCTCGGTCACCGAGGCGGTGATGCGGCACGCGGAAGTACCGGTGATTGCCGTGCCGCCGCGCGGGGCCGTGAAGCCATCGATCAAAACGGTGGTCTGTCCCGTCGTCTACAAGGCTCAGTGCCGCGATGCGCTGACCTTCGCGGCGGAGATCGCGCCGCCGGATGCGCGGTTCATCATCATCAGCGCCAATCCGGACGAAGAGACGGAGCGAGAGGACTACCTGGCCGCGCTTCACGCCTGGATCCCGGAAGCGATCGCCGCGCGCTGCGACGTGCGGACGTTTGGCGATGAGCACGCAGATCCGATCGGCGGCTTCGCGAAAACCACGCACGCCGATCTGATCGTGGCCGCGGAGCCTGCCACTCGAACGGCCGCGGATGTGTTGCGGGGCACGTTCGCCGCACGCCTGCTGCAGCACAGCGAATGTCCCGTGTTGACGGTGAATGCTCCCGCCGCGAAGGTTGCCGCGCGCCATGCCCGCCAGGAAGCGCCGGCGATGGCCCATCAATGAGGTGCTCATGACCAGCAGCGAATCCCATCCCATCGTGATGTGGGAGCTCACCCGCGCGTGCGACATGCACTGCCACAATTGCTCCATTGGCGCCACCGGTACCCCGGGTGCAAACGAGCTGACCACGTACGAGGTCTACAAGACGATCGATCAGATCGACGTTCTCGCGCCGCGCGAGCTCATCATGACCGGCGGCGATCCGCTGGCACGCGAAGACATCGTCCAGATCATCAACTACGCGCGCCGCCGCGGCCTCGATCCCGCGCTCGTCGTCAGCCCGACCCACCAATTGACCGCCGATGCCATCACACGGTTGGAGCGCAACGGCCTCACGCGCATGATCTTCAGCGTCGATGGTTCGTCGCCGGCGATCCATGAAGAGGTCAAGGGCACGACGGGAACCTTCGGAATCACGCTCCACGCGATGCGATGGGCGGAGCAGGCCGGTCTCGCCATCGAGGTCAACACGTTCATCACGCGCCACAACGCCGGTGATCTTCGAGCCATCGCCGATCTGATCCGCCCGATGGGGATCAAGCGCTGGAACCTCTACTTCATCGTCCCCATCACCGCGTCGGATCAGTCCGCGATGATCACCGCCGCCGAAGCCGAGAGTCTCTTCGGCACCATCGACGAGATCCAGGGCAACGAGACGTTTGCCATCCGCGTCGTCGAAGCGCCCCACTACCGGCGCTACCTTCTGCAGCGCAATCTACAGACGCGCATCGACAACGCCACGGTGGGAAGCTGGGAAGATTTCCGCGGCTACGAAACCGGCGACGACCACCCGCAGCGCGACCTCGTGGCTTCAGCCATCGACAATGCCCGCGGCTTCGTCTTCATCTCCCACGCCGGCGATGTCCGCGCCAGCGAGTTCCTCCTCGCCAGCGCCGGAAACCTCCGCTACCGCCCGCTCAGCCAGATCTACCGCGGCAGCGATCTCTTCGTTGCCCTGCGCGATCCCGCCAACCTGACCGGCAAGTGCGGCCGCTGCGAGTTCCGCCACATCTGCGGCGGCTCCCGCGCCAGGGCGTGGGTGACCGAAGGCAACATCTTCGCCGACGACCCGCTGTGCGATTACGAGCCAGGCGTCGCCATGCCGCTTCCGGCGACAGCGCGCGGACACGCAGAAGCGTCGTAGGACGTTCCGCGCGCTGGGGAACGACTGCGATGTAAGCGCAGTCACACGATCGCCGTTCAGTTGTCACCGACGCCGTCCGCAGACGGGCCGATGCTGACGATAGGAAGAACCGCGAACTTCAGGAGGGCACCATGCGCGATCTCGAAATCAAACGAATTCTCGTCCCGACCGATCTCAGCGAGCAGTCGATCGTCTCGCTGCAATATGCGCGGTTTTTCGCGGAGCGATTCTCCTCGTCGCTGACGCTGCTCTACGTCGATCCGCTGGTCTTCCCGATCAGCGATGCCGGCGCCGACATTCCGCTCTACATCGCCACGACACCCGCTCACATCGCGAAGCTGGAAAAAGAGGTGCGCACCTATGCCGATGCCGCACTCCTCGGGTATCCCTACGACGTCGCCGCAGCCGTCGGCGAGCCGGTGCCGACGATCGTTCGTGAGGAACAGGAGCGCGCGGCCGACCTCGTGATCATGGCCACACACGGACTCCGCGGCTGGCGCCGTCTCGTCCTCGGCTCGGTCACGGAAGGAGTGCTGCGCGGAGGCGACAGTCCGGTGCTGAGCGTCAGCCGAAGCGGTGAGCGTCTTCGTACTCCCGACCCGGTGAAGAAGATTCTCTGCCCGATCAACTTCACGGAGACGGCGCGTGCATCGCTCGAATACGCGTCCCATCTCGCTGCCACCTTCGACTGTGAGCTGATCGTTGTTCACGTCGTCGAGGAGGATGTCAAGGCGAAGCCGGTTGCAGCAGGCGGTATTCGAAGCTGGATCGATCCTGCCATCCAGAACCGATGCAGTTTCCGCGAGATCGTGCAACGCGGCGGCGCCGCCGAGCGCGTTCTCGACTGCGCCGAGGACCTTGGCGCAGATCTGATCGTCATCGGCGCGCAACACAAACGCTTCCGCGACGAGACCGTGATCGGAACGACAACCGAGCGCCTGGTCCGCTTCGCGCGGGTGCCAGTGTTGTCGGTGCCGCGGCGAGTGGAAGTGAAGAAGACGCGTGAAGAGGTGTTGGCGGCGCACGTGTACTAGGCGCTTTCGTTGATCGCCATGTTTGTTGACGACCGGTCGTCGTTGGTCCGTGAAGGTCCCCCTCCATCACGTACTCTCGGACGTCGACGAACCCTCGTCCTCAGGATCTGCGGTGGGCGCCGAAGCCGGCGGCGAGGCGGGGGCCGGCGCGGCTTTCCTGCGGCGCCTGAAGCTCTTTAGCCGCGTGACCTCCTCCACATACGGCACGAGGATGGCGTTGGCCGGATCGCGCGCCAACCGCGTCCCGATGCTGTGCGCCTGCGAGGCGATGAACGCCAGGCGATGGCGGCGCATGAGGTTCGCGCCGGAGACGCCGTTCAGCATCATCCGCAGTTCGTCCTCGACCGCCGTCCAGCGGTTGGACTCGTCGGCCAACTGACGTACCTCCTCGGCCGGCTGGCCGACAGCCTGGGAGACGATGTCCAGCGCGCCGATTGCGTTGATCGAGGCCTGCAAGACAGGATTGGATGTGCGTATGCCGTTGCGCAGCGCTGTACGCTGCGCAGCCGTCAGCGGCGTCATTTCGCTGATCCGCGCGCGTATGGCCCGCAAACCATCCACTACCTCGTCGGGCGTCATTGGCGGCGCCGCCTCCGGGAGGTCCTCAGCAGCAGATCGATGTGTGCTTGTCTCCTGATCGGTTCTCATACCGGTTTAGACGGGCGAGAAATCGGAAGGTTACGGCGAGCACCGGTGCACAGGAGCTGTGTCGCCGCGTACACACGCTGTGTCGCCAGGCACACGAGCCATGTAGCTGCGGACGCGAGCCGTGTCGATGCCTACACGAGCGGTGTTGACGTGTACACGAGCCGTGTTGCCGCGTACACGAGCTGTGTCACCGTATACACAAGCTGTGTCGCCATCTACACGAGCCGTGTCACCGGGTGCGATAGCGTGTTAGCGAAGCAGCGGTGTCAGACCTTCGTTCGTTCGGCGCTCGTAACCTATTGAACGATCATGACTTGCGATCTCCGCAACCGGCGATTGCATCGGAGTGGTAGTTATTCGCAGATCGAACGTTAAGAGACCGTTTCACGCGGAGACGCGGAGCACGCAGAGGAAACCTCCGCGACCTCCGCGTCTCCGCGTGAAACGGTTCCAGGGGAGAGGCGCTCCGACACAAACTACGCCGCGACCGCCTTCGCCGCCGTCTCTTTCCGGATCACCGTCATCACCGCGTGCTTGGCGTAGCGGGTGATCCGCTCGGTGGTTGTGCCGGCGACGGTGGTGTCGGCGAAGCGTCGGTGTTGGGCGCCGATTACCAGGAGGTCGGCGTCGATCTGATCGGCCACCGCTAGCACTGCGGCCGCTGCGTCGCCGTGAACAACGACTTCGCTGTAGCGGGTGTTGGCCCGGACCAGCGGGTTGACCCAGGCTCGGAACTCGTTCTGCACGCCCGATGAGATCTGCGGCTCGCTTCCTTCGCAGACGTGCATCACGACGAGCTGGGCATCGAACGTTTTCGCGAGGCCGCTGGCCTTTTCCAGCGCCGACCGCGCGATCTCCGTGAAGTTGACCGGACAGAGGATGGTGTGAATGCCGGCGCGCGCATCCGGCCGGAACTTCGATGGATTGACGGTGAGGACGGGTACGTCGGTTTCGCGGAGCACGTACTCGGCAACGGAGCCGAGCAGGGCGCGGCGAATCCCCCGGCGTCCGTGTGTGCCCATGATGATCAGATCGGCGTTGATGTCGCGGGCGGTTTGCACGATCGCGGTTTCCGGCGCGTCATCAACGAAGAGCGTATTGGCGTCCGGCGCGTGTGAGGCCGCATAGTCGACAAGGCGCTGCAGCAACGCCTTTTTGGCGTCCGACACGTTCTCAAAGTAATAACCGATCGGATGCTCCTCGGCAAGCCAGGAGATTTCGCCCGCATACAAGAACGTCAGTTTCGCACCGAGCTTCTCGCGGAAGAGGAGCGCGTAGCGCAGCGCCAGATCGCCGAAAGTGCTCAGGTCAGTCGGTACCAGGATGCGCATCGCACGGTCAGAGCTGCCGGATTTTTGCGTGAACATGTCGGAGCCCTCCATCAGCAAGATCTTCGCTCCTCGATGACGATGGGGCGGTGATCGCTGGATGGTCCGGTGGTGACGCTGAACACTCGGGAGGCGAAGCGAGGGCGGTGGCCCGGGCTGAGCTCGAGAAGGTCGAGCTCGTTGCGTCCCCGCGTTGCGCGGGGACGCTGAAGGTCGCGGCTGGACGCTTACGTGCGCACGAACCCGGCGTGGCGCAGGGACTCGTACGAGGCGTGAATGTCCTGACTGAGCAGGCGGAGAACCGTGAGCCAGAGATCCGGACTTGCGTCGAGCATCTGCGTGAACGATTCCTTGTCGATGAATCCGAGCCTGCATCCCGTGACCACGCGGGCGGTGTAGTCATGCGGGCGGCAGGAGACGACCGAATCGAGTCCCAGAATCTCGCCGACGGCTGCCGAGCGAGCGGGCTTCAGCTCGCGAGTACGCCCCTGGAAAAGGAGATCGATTGATCCCGAATGAACGACATAGATGCCACGCGGCTGGTCGCCCTCTTGAAAAAGGATGGTGCCTGCCGGTTGGAGTTGGAGCGTTTCACGTTCCGCCAGTGCATCTTCGAGAGTCAGCCGCCGAGTTGCGATTTCAGTAATCATCACAGGTCACCCCGTGGAGCACGGTAGACGTGCATCGAAAGAGCTGCTGTGATGCTTGCTACCTGAACCCGTGATTTGTGAACAATTGCATAAAGAGTTCATGAAGAGTGGAGGGCAGAGATCAGAGATCGGAGATCAGATAAAGGAGATCGGAGATCAGGGACGATGTTTGTCTCTGATCTCTTCATCTCTGATCTCTGATCTCTTCTTAGATGCTGACCATTGCTTCGAGCGCGGGCACCTGAAGGAACATGCTCGATCCTTTGACTTCGATGATCTTCTTGCGCTTGAACTCGCTGAGCAGGCGCGTCACGGTCTCGCGCGTCGTGCCGATCATCTGGGCGATCTCTTCGTGCGTCAGGAGCACTTTCAGGCGGCTGCCCTTCGCGGTGGTCTCGCCCGTGCGGTTGGACCAGTCGAGGAAGAGACGCGCCAGTTTCTCGGAAGTGCTCTGCGAAAGGCCGAGGGCGCGGATCTCGCGTTGGGCCGAGTGGTACTTCGCGCTCAGTTGCTGTGCGGTGTGAAGGCAGGCTTCGGGGTGACTGTTCAGGAAGGCCATGAAGTCTTCCCGGCGGATGAAGTTCACCTGCGACGGTTCCAGCATTTCGGCGGAGACTTCGTAGGGCGTGCCGAGGATGCCGGCGCTGGCGCCGAGAACCTCGCCGGCTTCGGCGATCTTGACGATGAGGGTCTTGCCTTCGGCAGAGGACGTCGTCAGCTTCGCGCGGCCGCTGCAGATGATGAACACGCCTCGGGGCTGCTCCCCTTCGACGAACAGGACCGAGCCCTTCGGATAGACCGCCGTGAACTTGATCTCATCCATCCGCTTGATGGTCGCTGTGCCCATGTTGCAGAACTGGCGCTCGGAGCGGAAAGAGCATGACTCGCAGTGGTTCTGGGTGTCGATGTTGTAAGGGGTGTTCATCGTTGCCTCCGTGTTGTTCGGTGTCGTCACCGTTGTGTGTAGTCAATATCACCTCGTTTTGTGACGAGCGCCCCACCCCGGGGGGTGGGAAGGCGAACATGGATAGGTGGGGTGGGGCAGAGATCAGAGAGAGGATCAGAGATCAGAGATCAGAGATCAGAGATCAGAGATCAGAGATCAAGAGATCAGAGATAAGAGAAAGAATCCTGATCTCTGATCTCTCGTCTCTGCTCCTGATCTCTTGTCTCTGATCTCTCCTTTCATCGTGATAGCGATCACAAGCGCTCGTGACTACCTGCACGGAGCGAATTGCATCTCCGCCCTAACCTTACGCCCATGACGACGGGCGGCGGACCCACACGCTGGGAGGGGAGATTCAAACGACTGCGGACGATCGCCTTTTCGGCGCCGATCGTACTGATCGTAGCGCTGCACGCGGTCATTCTGCTCCGCCGCGTCGGCGATGCATCGATCACGCGGCCGGTGGTTCTCGCGCAGTGGACGTTCGCTGCGGTGCTCCTGGCTGCGGCGCTGTTTGTCCGGCGCGCGTTGTCCCGCAACGGCGGCCGTCGCGCGGCGATCATCTTCTGGCTCTTCGTGGCCATTCTTCATCTGGCTCCGGCAGGCGAGCGCTATTTCAACATTCGTGAAGACGCAGCCTTGCTCGTCGAAGTGGGGCTGGTCGCCGTTCCTGCGATCGTGATTCTTGCGTCGCGCCAGGATTCCGGCGACGTTCCAACGCAATCGGGCTGGATTGGAATCGACCTTCTTGCATTCGCACCCTTCAGCTCCGCGGTCTGCTTCGGCGACCGCGCTCCTCCTCGTTTCTGAATCCTTCGATCCGCGACCCGCGCGAGGCAGAGATCGGAGACGAAGAGATCAGGGACAAAGGTCGTCCCTGGTCTCTTATCTCTTGCAAACGGTAGAGATCAGAGACGAAGAGATCAGGACAGGGAAACGCTGATCTCCAATCTCCAGTCTCCGATCTCTGCTTCCCGATCTCTGACTCAAGCATGTGACATCCATCACTCGGAACGGTGAGATTGAGTGCCGACCTTGGCGACGAGCGCCTCTATATTCGGTGACGGGGATTTCTACCATGCCGACACCGTACAACCTGAATGTTCACAATGACTGCTCCGAATGCGACGTGCGGGCGGGACGGACCTTCTGCAATCTGGCGCCCGAAACGCTTGCGGAGCTCGACACCATCAAATTCACGGGGATCTACCCGAAAGGCTCGCTGCTCTTTGTGGAAGGCGAGCAGCCCCGAGGGGTCTTCCTGCTCTGCGCCGGCCGCGTGAAGCTCACGACGTCATCGTCGGAAGGCAAGACGCTGATCGTCAAGATCGCCGAGGTAGGCGAGGTACTTGGAGCGAGCGCCACGATCCTCGGCAAAGCCTACGAAGTTTCCGCTGAGACCATCGAGCCGTCCCAGTTGAACTTCATCAAGCGCGATGACTTCGTCCGCTTCCTCAGCTCGCACGTCGACGTCTGCATGCACACCGCGCAGCAGCTCAGCGAGAAGTATCAGTCCGCCCAGCGAGAGATCCGCTCCCTCGGCCTTTCGCAGACGACGTCGGAAAAGCTGGCCAGACTGCTGCTCGACTGGTGCAACAAGAACGGCGAACAGACGACCCGCGGGATCCGTCTCAGCGTTCTCCTGACGCACGAAGAAGTCGCCCAGATGATCGGAACGACCCGCGAGACCGTCACCCGCATCTTCAGCGACTTCAAGAAACGCCAGATCATCGAAGTCAAAGGCTCGAACATCTTCGTCCTGGCAAAGCCAAAGCTCGAAGCAATGATCGGCTCGTAGCCTCGAAAAACGTTCACCCAGCCGTTGGTAAGAGTTCCTGGCGTTGGGAACGCCGCCGTCTCGGCGGCTGGCCCGGCGGCGTCCTCGCCGCCGACCGGGTTGTCTTGCGCAAATTGGGCACGCAGTCCCTCAGCATCATCGATGGTAACGTTCGCCGCCCAAGAAGCTCATGGCCGACGACCGCCACCCATCCGCTGAGAACAGTCAACCGACAACCGACAACGCGTTGCCACCGCGCGCCAGCGCGGCGGCAACGCCATACACAGGTCCCGATCCAACCCGCATCAAAACCATGTTCGGCTCGATCGCCGCCCGTTACGACCGCGCGAACACCGTTCTCTCCGGCCCGGTCCATCACCTCTGGCGGCGCACAGCAGTGCGCTGGTCGGGCGTCGAACCCGGTGACGCAGTCCTCGACTGCGCGACCGGAACCGGCGATCTGGCGATTGCATTCAAGAAGTCGGTGGGTCCGAACGGCCGCGTCGTCGGAACCGATTTCACTCCCGAGATGATCGATCTCGCCCGCATCAAGGCGCGAGACATCACATTCGAAGTCGCCGACGTGACCGCGTTGCCGTTCGACGACGACTCGTTCGATATCGCCAGCATCTCCTTCGGCATTCGCAACGTCGGCGATCCCGCGAAAGGCATCGCTGAGATGGCGCGCGTGGTTCGCCCCGGAGGACGCGTGATCGTGCTCGAGTTCGGACAGCCATCGAACAGGCTGGCCTCCGCGCTCTACGACTCCTACCGCCGCCACTTCCTCCCACGCCTCGGCGGCGCCGTAACCGGCGAGCGCGGCGCCTACGAATATCTCGAATCGTCCGCCGCGAAGTTTCCGTGTGGCGACGAGTTCGTAGCGATGATGAACCGCGCGGCGAGCTTCACATCGATCGATGTGAAACCGTTGACCTTCGGGATCGCGTACTTGTATCGCGGCGTGGTCTCGTAGCGCGCCCAGTCGTAGCGCCGGCTTTCGTAGCGCCGTCGGCTCGACGGCTGTACCGCCGCCGGCCCGGCGGCGATTCTCGGATCTGCGCAGCGGCCGCAAGATCGCGCAGAACGAATCCACCAACTTCCGACGGGTTCGAGCACCGCAGCGAATTTCGATTCCAAGTCGCCGCCGAGCCGGCGGCGCTACGATCGACGGCGCTACGATCGACGGCGCTACGATCGGCGGGGCTACCATCGAAGGCGCTACGATCGCCTACGGCTTCGCGTACATATCAATGATCCGCTCGATTGCCTTTCGGCACACCCGGCAGAAGCCGACCTCGTCCCTTGTGAACATGATGCAATCCGCCTCCGGCCGATAGAGTCCCTGCGCTTCGTACGCAGCCCCTTCGAACGCGCCTACTTTGCCTGCGAACTTCTGGCCGCCGAGGAGTTGGGTTTCCCAGGTGCGCTCAGCGGTGAAGAGCTTGTCCATCTCTGATTCCGGCGCATTCGTCGCGCGCAGGCGGGCACGTTCCTTCTGAACTTCGTGGCTGTGCTTTTCGAACGCCTCCTTGTCCCACGGCGTCGGCAGGGGAGTGGAGGTGTCGATGAGGTCCTTCCACTTCACGTTGGCGGGATCGTGGAGCGCGGTCACGTTCGGCTCCCATGGCTCGGGATGTTCGGTGCCGCCGCTCGCGTAGGAGACCGGCGAGGTGTAGTACTCATCGGCGAGCGCTGCGAAGTGATGTCCGAACTCGTGAACGAACACGTACTCGGCGAAGGCGCTGTCGACGCAGGCCGTAGCCTGATCGTTGAAGATTCCGCCGCCGCCGTACTGCTTCTCGTTGACGAGGATCTCGATGAAGTCGTAGGGCGCGGACGAGGCCACATCGCGCATGCGGTGATCGTCGAGCGTCAGCATGTAGCGCTCGGAATCGAAGATGTTGTATTGCACGCCGGTCATGGTGCGGCGGTTGTCGTTCGTGCGCGGTCGATTGACGCCGCTGGCCGGCTCGGCCAGATCGAGTGCGCGGACGTTGAAGTCTTTGCGCCGGCTCTTGAATGGCTCGGTGGCAAAGAGCTTTCCGATCAGGCGTTCGACGTCCTTGTGAAACTTTGGCAGCTCCGATTCGGTGTATCCCTCGCCGATGACGAGGAGATCGACCTTCTCCGATGCCGGTCCGTTGTCGATCACGTTCCACACGTGACCGGCGGGTTTGCGGTCGGAAGGATTGACGAAGCGCGACGACGGATCGATCAGCGTCGAGAAGATCTGCTGGAACGCGCCATTCGTGTCGCGCTTCTTGACGACGAGTTGCACCGGCTTCTTCGGCCACGGAAAACGGACCGACTCGGCGAACGTGCCGGCGCGCTCCTTTGCCTCATCGGTGGTCTGCCATTCGCCGAAGACCGATGCGAAGCCGCGCGAGTAGATGGGTTGGTTCGTCTCGCGGTCGATGACTTCGAAGTAGTAGTTGCCGAGGTTGAGGGTGTCGATGAGGCGGGTCCGGCTGCCCGGCCACGGACCATCCGAGACGACCGAATCGAGCGCGATGACTTCCTCGCCATGGTTTCCCGTGTGGAAGTAGTTCACGCGCATCGTCTTGTCGAGAAACGTCTCCTCGAAACGGGCAGCGAAGGCGGAGGAAACAACGAGAAACATCGCGGTGACGAAAAGAAGTTTGCGCATAGGCAGATTGTAGTTGTGAACGATCTGCGTCGATCTGTGACATCTGCGGATGAACCGTTTGTCCGCAGATGTCGCAGATGGGCGCAGATGTAGACTGCCGGGATGCGCTCTCTTCTCATTGCGCTCGCGCTGTTCGCCACATCGCTCACCGCACAGATGCAGGAACAGATCACCGTCGAGCGCATCCTGGTCGACGCGCGGGTCACCGACGATCACGGCAATCCGATCACGGGACTGAAGGCCGGCGACTTTCAGGTGCGTATCGACGGGAAGCCGGCGCGCGTTGAATCAGCCGAGTGGATTCCGGAGACGGCGGCAGCGCGCGAGCTGGCCAGCATCGATGCAGCCATCGCCGACGTGAACACGACGCTCGATCAGCCTGCGCCGCACGGACGCCTCCTCATCTTCTTCTACCAGACCGATTTCGCGCGCAACGAGTCACGGCTGGCCGGACAGATGCAGACGGTCGTCAACGCCGACGACTGGCTCGACTGGCTCGATCCCGAAGACCGCGTGGCGGTCTTCTCATTCGACTCGCACCTCAAGTTCCGACTCGATTTCACCAACAACAAGGACCACATCAAAGACGCGATGCAGCAGGCCTTGTACACGAACGAGCCACCTCCGCCGCGGATGGTGCCGATGCCCGCGCTGGCGAAGCGACTCGACCCGGTCGAGATGCGCAAGGCTGCCACGCCGGAAGCAGCATTGATCATCGTCGCGAACGCGCTGCGGCAAATTCCGGGTCCGAAGTCGATCATCCTCTTCGGCTGGGGACTCGGCCGGCTGACGCCGAGCGGCGTGATGATGGAATCGAAATACGTCCCGGCGCGGCAGGCGCTCGAGTCGGTGCGAGCGAGCGTCTTTTCGATCGACTTCACGCAGGCCGATTTCCACTCGCTCGAAGTGGGGCTGGGAAAGGTCGCGGACGATACCGGCGGCTTCTACGCGAAGACATTTCACTTCCCCAAGATCGCCGTCGAGCGGCTTCAGAAAACGCTGGCCGGGCACTACGAGCTCGAGGTGCGCAAGCCGGATACGAAGGTCCGCGGCACGCACTCGATCGAAGTCGACGTCCCATCGCAACGGCGCGCTTCGATTCTGGCGCGCAGCACGTACATCGATCGCGATTGATGCGGGCAAACGACTTGCACTGCTGCCTGTGCAGAATCGAAAGGAGATTTTGCGCATGGGAAGGTATGGTGAAAAGCCACAGAAGAAAGTCGAGAAGGCGATGAGCGAACGGAAGCACGGCACGCTGAAGAGCGGATCGACCGGTAAGGTGGTGACGAGTAAGAAGCAGGCCATCGCCATCGGCCTCTCCGAGGCAAGGCGCGCAGGCGGGAAGGTGCCGGCGAAGAAGTCGTCCTCGAAGAAGAAGTAGAAAGGCTTTTCACGCGGAGGCGCGGAGAGCACGGAGAAAAACCCCTCCGCGTTTCTCCGCGTCTCCGCGTGAAACGCTTCTAAAGCCGTACACTGATACCCGTGACGAACCGCATCCTCCTCACACTCTTCGCCGCGTTCTTCGTCTGGTCGCTCATCCATCCGCACGATTACTTCACCTGGTTCCTCGAAGTCTTTCCGGCAATCATCGGCATCGCGCTCGTCATCGCGATGCGAAACCGGTTTCCGCTCACGCCGCTGCTCCTCACCCTGCTGACGATTCACGCCATCATCCTCATGGTCGGCGGGCACTACACGTACGCCGAGGTGCCGCTGGGATTCTGGATACGCGACGCGTTGCACATGGGGCGCAACGACTACGACCGCATCGGCCACTTCGCGCAGGGCTTCGTGCCGGCGATTGCCGCACGCGAGATTCTCATCCGCCGCGATGTCGTTCGCAGCCGCGGCTGGCGCTACTACATCATCGTGTCGATCTGTCTCGCCATCAGCGCCGCCTACGAGTTGCTGGAGTGGCGTGTCAGCGTCGCTACCGGCAGCGCCGGTGATTCCTTCCTCGGCACCCAAGGCGACGTCTGGGACACGCAGGAGGACATGGCCACCGCGCTCGTCGGCGCGCTCATGGCGCCTTTGGTTTTGGGCTGGTTGCACGATCGTCAACTGGCGGCCCGGCAACTGGTGCCTTAACTGGTTCCGCAAGCGGCGTCGCAACTGTTGTCGCCGGCACCCGATCGCGAACGCCGCGAAAATCGGTGAGCGCCCAGAGCACCAGCATCAGCAGTCCGATCATCCAGTAGAAACGTGGCGAGGTGACGCCGCTGGTGAAGTTGCCGAACCACGGAGCCGCAATCAGACAAGCGATCAACAGCAGCTCCACGAATCCGTGCAGAGCGAGTCCGACGATCTTGACTATGCCGAGCGGCGAACGCGTCACGAGCGCCATCGCGAATAGCAGGCCGCCGAAGATGTACGCCCACGTCGCCTTCACACCTCCGAAGCCGGCGACCGACGGCCCGATGATCAGCAGGATGGCCAGGGCGTAATCGAGGATGCCGTGCGATACCGCTCCGATGCTGCGATGAATCATGGCAGGTCGCGTCCTTCTCCCTGGCCGAGTACGAGAAACGGCGGATTGCCGTTCGCGGCCAGCGCGTCATTCAGATCGTGAATCGGATCGTACTCGCCATCGTCGCCGAGTGCGAATGTCCCGAAGTGAACCGCCACGCTCGTCTGCGCGCCGAGGGCGAAGTGGGCGTCGACCGCCTGCGCGGGATCGATGTGCGCCGGTTGCATGAACCAGCGCGGCATGTACGATCCGATCGGCAGCAAGGCGGCGCGGATGGGAGAGAAGCGTTGGCCGATCTCCGCGAAGTGATTGCCCCATCCGGTGTCGCCGGCGAAGTAAACGTGCCCCGACGGAGCGCTGATCACGAAGCCGCTCCAGAGATTGCGATTGCGGTCGCTGATTGCGCGCGCCGAGAAGTGCCGCGCCGGAACGACGGTCGTCTTGATGCCGCCTGTGTGATGCCCCGTCTCCCACCAATCGAGATCGCTCGCGCCAGTGACGCCATGCTTTCGCAGCAGCGCAGAGTTGCCGAGCGGCGTAACGATGGCCGGCCGGTGCCGCTCCTGCAGCGCGCGCAAAGTAGCCACGTCCATGTGGTCGTAGTGGTTGTGGCTGACGAGCACGAGATCGATCGGCGGCAGATCCTCGAATCGGATCCCCGGCGCCCGATGCCGCTTCGGCCCCGCGAACGAAACAGGCGAGACGCGCTCCGACCAGACGGGATCGGTGAGGATGTTGACGTCATCGATCTGGATGAGCGTGGTCGAGTGATTGATGAAGGTGATACGCAGCCGCCCATCGCCAACCCGCTCCGGCGGCCGCGGTCCATACGACGCCTCCGGATGCTCCGGCCACGCCCCCCGCGCCCGATTCGCCATCCACCGGAGAAACGACCGCTCGGACTGCCAGCCATCCTCGCGATTACGAAACCGCTCGCCATCGAAGTGATCGGTGACCGCGCCACGCCATCGCGGCGACGCGAAGAAGATCCGATCGATCGCTACTGCCCCGAGCGCAGACCCAATCGCGATCGCCGCCTTCGTAGTGCCCCGCACCGGCGTATTCCAACACAAGTGCGGCCAGCCATCAGAGCCACACTCACCATTAGTGTCATCCTGAGACAGCCGGAGCCGCCATCGGTGCTCGATCGATTTGCGCAGCGTGTTGTGGCGGCGCAGGACGGCGAAGGATCTCAAGTTGCCGTGCACATGGCTTGTGCGTCGTAATTTGAGATCCTTCGCCGTCCTACGCCGCCGGCACATTCGGCGCGAGCGCATCGATTCGCGCGGGCGGCTCCGGCTGTCTCAGGATGACACGATTGGTGACACGCGGATGGATGGAGACGACCCTGAACCTCCCGCCTCGTGACCGAGGTCACGAGCGTCATGCAACATCCGCCGAATACTCCGGCAATGCAAAAGAAACGCGTCGTCCTCGCGACTGCGGTCGTCCTCGTGGCCGTGCTCGCACTCGCATCGACGCCGAAAGGCATGGCCCCGCTGCCGGCGCAGTATCTTCACGCGGGCACCTTCCACTCGCCGGACGGCTGGTTCGAGATCCACGTGCCGATGACCTGGGAGTGGTTCGAGATGCGCGCGTTCGATGAGAAGGCCGACCCACGCTGGCCCGATGCAATCAATCACACCGTCGCATGGCTCGCTCGCGATCCCAAAACGTTCGACGATCTGGTCGTGATGGAATCGTACAGGCCGGGCGGGGACATCATCACAGAGAGCTTTGCCAGGAGCTTCGAGAGCAGCACACGAAAGGCCGTGGAGCCTGAAACGATGTCCGATTACTCATCGGAACTGCTCACGATCTCCGGCGAGCGGTCGCTGCACTACCGGTACAAGCTCGTGAAGAAGAATCGCCCTCCGCTCTATCGCTTCGGCTACATCACCGGGATGGAGCACAAGCTGACGCTGTCAACCTCGGACGACAAGCCCGAAGAGCCGAAGCGGCTCTTCCAAAGCGTGGTCTCCATCCGCTGGCTGAAAGAGCCGTGAAAACCGCTCACGCGAAGACGCGAAGCCGCGAAGGGGGGGTCCGTTCTTCTTCGCGTCTTCGCGTCTTCGCGTGAGCGCCTCTCTCTAGGTTCGCGAAGCGGCGCGCCTGACCCGTCGCCGATCCCTCGTTGACGCGCGCGGGACACACGCACTATCCTGTCCATCCTCGCTGAAATAGCGAGGAAACACAGCTCGTTGAGACGATCCCAAGCAGGCGCTTAGCTCAGTTGGTAGAGCATCACCTTCACACGGTGGGGGTCAGCGGTTCGAGTCCGCTAGCGCCTACCAAAACGCAAACTCCTGAAAAGCCCGAGGTTCCGCGCCTAGGGCTTTTCTGCGTTTCGGCGGCTTTCGCCCTCCAGCTTTTCATACAACGCGAGTCGGAAGATGCAGTCCCTCATCGCAGAAAGAAGCGGATGAAACCGCAGCCGAAGCTGCGGTGCGATATTGGAGCGGAAAGTTGCTCGTCTTCATGTGTTCTACCAGAGCACACCTTCTTCCTTTCCACCACCCCAGGGATGTGCGGATGTCCCATCGAGAGCCGCACGATCCCATCTTCCCGAGAACAATTCCTCTCCCAAAGTCTTGGCGGGAGAGTCGAGCCGGTGGAAGGCGAGAAATACACCGGTTCGACCGCGACAGTGAGGTCCGTCAAGAATGGTGTTTCCCCGGCTCCGTAGCAGGACCTGCGCACTGGAGAAAGCATGCTGCCAGGCATACCTTCGTCCCGGCCGCTGCGCCCCGCGTTCCGTGAAGATTTCCCATTGCAGGGCACGCTTTGCATAGAGCCGGTCTCAACGGAAGTCGTATCGCACCGTTTCGGTGAACACCGCGACGAGCTCATCCCAAGGATGGATAGCCGCTCTGCGGCAGGTGCGGAAGTGACGCTTGACAGTCGGAAGGAAGCATGCTTTTATACGCTGCTCCCAACTGGAGACCAAAGACTCCAAAATCCAAGGGAAAGGAAAACTTGAATGAAAGCTAAGTCCAAACTTGCCCCGAAACTGTCGCTTCATCGTGAAACCATCAAGCGCCTCACAGTCGAAGATCTCCGTGCGGTCCGCGGCGGACTGGGACTGATGGGCTGCGGCGAGACCGAATGCAAGAGCGACAAGCTCTGCACGGCCGTCACTCAGGCGCCCTGATTTTTCGGCTTTCGGTGACTGGAAACGGCGGAGGACGACTCCGCCGTTTCTTTCTTCAATCAAATGCCAACGGATGGTGACGAGGCCGGATTGTAAGTGGATTCCGTTATTGGAGGGCGCTGCGAACGCGAGAGCGGTCGCTATCAGCGACTCCATCGTCCGCGAGCTGCGGAACGTCTCGCGCTCGTGGGCTCCACAGGGTGCGAGCCGCAGCGAACAGGCGGTCAGCGATCTTTCTCTGGCTTGGGGGGCGGCGGGACGTCTTGCAGCGTTTGCTTACTGCGCACCCGGCCGGACACGCGCGGCGATTCTCGAAAAGCACGCTGACAAACTTTCAAGCGGTCTCGCCCGAGTACCGTTGCCTTCGACACTGTTTCGCGGCTTCTGGGGAATCGGATGGGCGTATGCGCACATGCGGACCACCGGAATCTGGGATGCTCTTGATTCTGACGACCTGGATGATGCAATTCAGCCCAGCCTGGAGTGGATGAGCGACCAGCACGCATACGATCTGATGCGCGGGCTCGTGGGACTGGGGGTCTATGCTCTCGAAAGTCCGTCGAAGTCGAGAGCACGCAAGATTCTACGGTCTGTGGTTTCGGCCCTCGGGGCTGTCTGCACCTGGTCTGATCAGGGAGTCTTCTGGCCAACATCTCCCGAAGCGCTCGAAGCGGCCGAGCGGCGCACATGGCCGAGAGGGCGCACGGACCTCGGAATGGCCCATGGTTCTGCCGGTGTGATCGCCTTTCTCGCGGCGGTTGCGCACAGAGAACGCTCGCAGGCCACCGTTCGTCTCCTGGAAGGTGCCGTTTCCTGGCTTCTTGCACAGTCGCTGGGCCCGGGTCGAGGATCGTTGTTTTCTGCGTATGTTGATCAGGGCACGCAATCGTCGGAAACGCGGCTGGCCTGGTGCGTGGGCGACCTCGGGATCTCGGTTGCGTTGGCGCTGGCGGCCCGTTCTCTCCACCGGGAAGACTGGCGCGAGGAAGCTCTGCGCATCGCACTTCATTCCGCGAACCGGCCGATCGGGGACGCCGTGAACGACACGTCGTTGTGTCATGGGAGCGCGGGGATCGCACATCTGTTCAGCCGCCTGTATCAGTACCTCGGGCATTCCACTCTCCGTGAGGCAGCTGTGCGGTGGTACGAGCGTTGTCTCGCCGCCGAGACTCCGGGGCGATTTCTTGGTTTCGGCGCACCTCGTTACGCCGGCTCCCGCCGGCTCGATCCAGGCTTCCTGATGGGAGCCGCAGGCGTAGCTCTTGCCCTCAAGGCCGCGACCACCGAACATGCTCCCTCGTGGGATAGAGTGCTTCTCATCGCGACCACATGATGAAAACGATGCAGGACGAGCCAGGTTTTCACGCGTCGGGATTCTTCGTCCTGCGGACGCCCCTGCTGCCGTTCTCCGCGTTTTCGTCCGACGCCTCCCTGAGTCTCGAGCTGGCGGAAAGCCGGCTGGCCCGCGTGCTGGAGGATCCCGACGTCCAGTCGGCGCTCCGTCTGGCATCGCCGGATCTGATGATGGCTTCGGATGCAAAACGGGCCGGCTTCGCCAAGCCGGAGCGGCAGCGAGCATTGTTGCACGCGCTACAACGCTATGTGGCGAGGATGTCAGGACGGGCCACTCCGTTCGGGCTGTTCGCCGGCGTGTCCACCGGTACCTTTTCAGATCGCACTCGTCTCCATCTTCCGGAACGCGACAAGTGGGTCCGCAGGTCTCATATCGACATGGGGTTTCTGGCCCAAATCATCGAGCAATATCTTCGACGTGACGAGGTCAGAAGCGCCATTCGCTTCCGTCCGAACCAGGATCTTTACCGTATCGACCGCCAGTGGCGATACGCAGAGTCATTCAACGAGAACACAGGCCGAACTTACCGGCTCGTCTCCCTGAAAGACAGTCCACACCTGAGCGCTGTATTGGAGAGCGCTCGCCAGGGCGGAACGAGGACGACGCTGGCACGGCGGGCAACGCGTGTACTGCCGGGTGTATCCCGGAGACAGGTCGAAGAATTCATCGATGAGTTGATCGAAGCGCAGGTTCTCGTGCCGGACATCAATGTGCTGGTGACCGGTGCAGACGCGACGAAACGCTTGATCGAGCAGTTGGAATCGACCGCTGTCACCGCACCACTCTCGCGAGCACTGACTATTGTGCGGGAAGCTCTGGATGAATCTGACCGCCGTCCGTGGGGAATGCTTCGCGAGCCGGCCGCCGGCATCGTCGAGGTCTTGCAGGAGTTCGGTGCACCACCACGGCCCGCGGAGGTCGTTCAAGTGGATCTCTTCAAGCCGGCCGAGCTTTCTCTCGGAAAAAAGGTCCTGGGCGCGATCGCAGAGGGAATCCGCGTGCTGCACCGATTCGGACCGGCTGGGGCAGCCCGAACGCCGCAACTCCATGAGTTTCGAAGAGAATTCATCGAGCGATACGGTGATTCTGAGATTCCGCTTTCTGAGGCGCTCGACGACGACTCCGGCATTGGTTTCCCAGTCGGCTCTCATCGGCTGCGTGACGAGTCTCCTCTGCTGGCAGGCCTCGGCATCGGGCGCCGCAGCAGAGATGAGACGATCCAGTGGGGGGTTCGGGAAGCGGTGCTCTCCGGAAAACTGGGAGAAGCACTGGCGCAGCAAGCGCAAGAGGTTCGCATCGCCGACGAGGACCTGCGACAGATTCAGATTGAGGCTCCGCCTCTGCCTGATTCCTTTGCAGCGTTCGGTACGGTCGCCGCCGCGTCGGCTGACGCCATCGACCGCGGAGATTTCCAGGTGCTCCTTCGATCGGTAATCGGCCCCTCGGGGGTGACGTTCCTGGGCAGGTTCTGTTATGGGGACGAACAACTCGAACGGTGGGTCCGAGAGCACATCGCGGACGAAGAGAGTATGAAGCCCGAGGCCATCTTCGCGGAGATTGTTCATGTTCCGCGAGGCCGCCTCGGCAACTTCCTTCGCAGGCCGATCCTGCGCCGCTATGAGCTTCCCTACCTCGGCGACGCAGCGGTTCTTCCCGCGGATCGGATCACAGTCGACGACCTTCTCGTGTCCGTGCGCGACGACCGTATTGTTTTGCTATCTCAGTCGCGGGGGCGCGAAGTGCTTCCCCGGCTCACCTCGGCACATCATTACAACGTCGACCGTGAGATGCCGATCTATCGTTTCCTCGCCTCGCTCCAGTCTCAAGGCACCGCCTCGCGACTGGGGTGGGACTGGGGACCGATGAAGTACACGGTACCCTATCTGCCGCGGGTGGTGGCCGGCCGTTGTGTTCTGATGAGACGCTGCTGGAATCTCAGGGCCGGGGAGCTGGAGCCGTTGCGGCGCACGAAAGATGCGTCGGCACTACGCGACATCGTTCAACGGATCCGTAAGCAGCGAGATCTTCCCCGTTACATCGTGGTCGAGGAGCGGGATAACGAGCTGCCCATCGATTTCGAGAATCCGCTGAGCGTCGAAGGCTTCGCGGAGTTGATGAAGAAGGGGCCGGAAGGTCCCGTTTACGAGCTGTTCCCAGGTCCCGACCAATTGTGTGTCACCGGCGAGGACGGACGCTTCGTGCACGAGATGTTCGTGCCATTCAGCCTCGACAAAGCGCCTGCGGCACGCGAGGGGGAAATCAGGCTTTCGTCTCCTCGAAAAGTGTCGCGGGCGACGATGCACCGGCCGGGCAGTGAATGGCTCTATCTCAAGCTCTACACCGGTACCGCCACGGCGGACCAGCTGCTCATCGAGCTCGTAGCTCCCCTCATCAAGTGGGCAAAGAACGCGCAGCTTCTGAATCGCTGGTTCTTCCTGCGCTATGACGATCCTGATCATCACATTCGACTGCGGATCCGGGGAGATATAAGCGGGTTGTATGGTGCTCTTCGTGAGCGACTCCGGCGGGATCTGAGCAGTGACCGCTTCAAGACAGCAGTCTGGCGGGAGCAGTGGGACACGTATGTAGCCGAGACGGGGCGCTACGGCGGGCCGGAAGGACTTGCGATCAGCGAGGAGTTGTTTCAGATCGACAGCGAGACCGTCCTTGCGTTGCTCCCTGTGGCGTCTTCCGACGTTCGGTGGATTTTTGCCTATGCCGGTGTCGACCGGTTACTAGCCGCCCTCGGTATGTCTCATGAAGAGAGACTGGCCTGCGTAGAAGGTTTGAGAGAAGGATTCTTCCGCGAATTCGCGCTGGAGGCATCCGACCGTCAGCGGCTCGGAGCGCGATTCCGAGAGCATCGCCCTCTGCTGATGTCTCTACTTGAATGGCCCGTCAAATGGCCCGAGCCCTTTCGAAGGAAGGCGGCGATTTTCGAGCGGAACGGAGAGCGGATCCGCGTCTGTTCCGAACAACTGCGCGATCTCTCACGCCGTGGTCACCTCAGCGAGCCGTTTCGCGATTTGGCCGCAAGCTTCATTCACCTCCACGTGAATCGCATGTTGCGGTCCGGCCAGCGCGAGCATGAGACGGTTCTGTATCATTTTCTCGCTCAATCGTATCGGTCATTGCTCGCGATACGGTCTTCGACGGAATCGAAGACGGGTCCCGAACAGGAACCCACGGCATGACCGTCTCTTCGGGCCCGACGCTCCCGACGGTTCCCGGCGAACGCGAGAGCCGCACGTCCCGGCGATGGTTCGGCGTTCGTGTTCCAGTGATTCGGCAGATGACGATCACCGATTGCGGCGCCGCATGCCTGGGAATGGTTCTGAGCTTTCACGGTCGGAAGGTAAGGATGCACGAGCTTCGTACGGCAGTCGGGGCGGGCCGGGACGGTACGAGCGCTCTCTCCCTCATGGAAGCAGCCAGCTCCTACGGCCTTTCGGTGGACCCGGTGGGCATTGGCGCTCAGGATCTGATGGGGCTCGAAGAGCCTGCAATCCTCCACTGGCAATCCAATCACTATGTGGTCCTGGAAAGAATCGGGAGGAACGGCGCAGTGATCGTCGACCCAATGTTGGGACGTCGCCGCCTTACCCTCCAGGCATTCGAAGAAGGATTCAGCGGCATTGCTTTCCTGATTACACCTGGAACTTCATTCTCCGCTCAGACGCTGAAGCGGGCGCGGTGGTCGAGATATTGGAAAATCCTTCGTCGCGCCCACTCGGAATCAGTTCGAGTACTGCTTGGATCGATTGCGCTGCAACTGATCGGGCTTGCCGTTCCGGCTGCGACGGCACTCGTCATCGACAAAGTCATCCCCTCGGGCCAGCATAGTCTGCTCACGCTCGTCATACTGGGAGCGCTCTGTTTTGGAGTACTCCATCTGGCAGTGTCCTACTTCAGGGCATTCGCACTGCTGCGCTTGCAGACACTTCTGGATCGCGAAATGACCACCGGCTTCGTTTCGCACATACTTTCGCTTCCGTTCAGCTTCTTTCAGAATCGAACGCTCGGCGGGGTATTCGCGTTCCTCAACAGCATCGTCATCATCCGCGACGTGCTTTCCACCCAGTTCGTTTCCATGGCCCTGGACGCAGCGATGGTCAGCGGCTATTTCCTGCTGTTATTGAAAATCCGGCCCGTATTTGCCGTGGTCGCGCTGGGTACCGGCCTCCTGCAAGCACTGACGGTGCTGCTCACGAAGGAGCGCATCCATGTCGCGACACAGGACCAGGTTCACAGCCAATCACGCGCGCAGGGTCTGATCATTGAAATTCTCCGCGGGATTGAGACGATCAAATCGGCCGGGCTCGAAACGACCACGTTCGACAACTGGCGCGCACTCCATTGGAAACAGGCCGAGATGACCATGAAGAGGGAATTGATCGGCGAGGGCGTCCGCATCCTGCTGGCCAGTCTGACGGCCGTGAGTCCGATCGTATTCCTCGCGCTCGGCGCCGGCGCAGTACTCGACCGGCAATTGTCGCTTGGAGCCATGCTGGCTCTGATTGCGCTGGCGGCAGGGTTCCTTACCCCGTTGAGCTCTCTTCTGGGCAGTCTGAACAAGACGCAAGTCGTCGGAGCTCATCTCGACCGGATCGACGATGTTTACGAGGAGATTCCCGAGCGGACCAGCGGCGAGGAGATCAACGACTTCGACGGCCGGATCGACTTTCGTCAGGTCAGCTTTCGTTACGCTCCCAACAGCCCACTGGTTCTGCGAAATCTCTCGTTTTCGATCGAACGGAATTCCACCGTTGCTCTCGTCGGTCCTTCCGGCTCCGGAAAGTCGACTGTGGCCAAGTTGATCCTGGGACTGTACACACTCACGGAGGGACAGATCTTCGTCGATGGACGGCCGATCGAGGAGATCGATCTAAGGAACTTTCGGAAGCACATAGGAGTTGTCACGCAGGCCATGTTCCTCTTCAACGACACGGTGACCAGGAACATCGCCTTCGACCAACCCGGCATGAGCCCGGATGTCATCGTGAGAGCAGCGGAAATGGCATCGATCCACGCCGACATCCTGGCCATGCCTCTGGGATACGATACGGTCATCGGCGAAGGCGGCGGGGGTCTGAGCGGTGGACAGCGGCAGCGAATCTGCCTGGCCCGGGCTCTCGCGCGCCGCCCTCGTATGCTCCTGTTCGACGAGGCTACGAGCGAGCTTGATGTCCTCTCGGAGCGGGCAGTTCAATCAGCCCTTGATACTCTCGACGTGACGCGGATACTCATCGCGCATCGCGTGAGCACGATCCAGTCGGCGGACCAGATCCTCGTCTTGAGCGGAGGGGAGATCATCGAGCGCGGAACACATGACGAACTGATGGCCGGGCGCGGGCTTTACAATGAGATGGTGAGTGGAAGCAGCGCGACGGTGGGAGTATCGCTTGCTCATTGACTCAAGCGATCTGCGACGCAAGGGATCGCCCCCTCTGCCGTTCTTTCTGGCCGTCGCCCTGGCGCTCGTCTTCACGCCCGGTTGTCACCCAGCGAAAGACGCGGCGGAGGAACGGCCTATCGCCTCCGTGGAAGGGGTGACGCGGACGGATCAGGTCCAGGCGGCAGGAACGGTCAAGCCGCAAGTCGGCGCCGAGGTGAAGGTCGGTCCGCGGATCTCCGGAACCCTGAAGCGACTGAATGCCCGCGTGGGGCAGGTCGTACAGGCTGGCGCCCTGCTGGCCGAGATCGAAAGCTCTGCGCTCGAGTCGACGCTTGCACAGGCCAAAGCGGATCGCGAGGAAGCCGAATTGGCGCATCGCCTGGCGGAGGAGAGCTTCCAGCGCCTCTACGCGCTCGGCAGGAGCGGCCTGGTATCGAAGGAGACCGTGCGGGAAGCAGAACTGGCCGAACTGCGGGCCGCCGCAGCGCTGCGAAAGAGCCGCGCCGCCGAGGAGTCGGCCAGGATCGAGCTGTCCTATGCCACGATCCGGGCACCGACATCGGGAACGGTAGCATCGATTTCTACGCAGACGGGGGAGACGGTCGCTGCTAGTTTTGCCAGCCCGACGTTCGTTACCATCATTGACTTGGACCGGCTGCAGGTCGTCGCGTTCGTGGACGAAGTCGATATCCAACGCATCAAGATTGGACAATCCGTCACCTTTACGGCCGACGCCGTCCCCGACAGGGAGTTTCATGGGGTGATCACGGCGATCAATCCAGCGGCCCGTGTGCGCGAAAACGTCGTCAGCTTCGAGGTCGTCACGACGATCGCAGACGATGCTGCCCGAGTCCTACGGCCGGAAATGTCTGTCTCGGTTACGATCGTCACCGGCAGCCCGCACCAGGTGCTCACTGTGCCTGCCGACGCAATCCAGCACAGCGGAAGCCGCGCATTCGTCGATGTTGTCCAATCCGGAGGCGGTTTTCGGAAGCAGTGGGTTGACGTTGGGCGCCAGGAGGCAGGCAGCGTCGAGATTCGAAACGGACTCGCCCTCGGCGAACGCGTGACGCGTATCCCGCGCGAACAGAAGGGGGAACATTGATCGAGCTCGAGGGAATCGAAAAAGTCTACGACTCGCCGGCGAGACGCGTGCTTCAGCGGATCGACGTGCGCATCGAGTCTGGCGAGCACGTGGCGATTACAGGCGGCTCCGGAGCGGGAAAGAGCACGTTGATGAACATCATCGGCTGCCTGGACCGGCCGACGGCGGGACAGTACCGGCTCGATGGCGAGGAACTGGCGAGCCGCTCCGACTCCTATCGCAGCGGGGTCAGGAACCGCCGCATCGGATTCGTCTTCCAGCTTTTTCACCTCTTACCGCGGCTGACCGTCATGGAGAACGTGCTGCTTCCGGTCATGTACTCGAACACCTCGCTACGGGACGCTGAAACACGCGCCCGTGGGCTGCTGGCCAGAGTCGGCCTGGCCGATCGTGCGGCGGACCGGCCGAACATCCTTTCCGGCGGGCAACAGCAGCGGGTCGCTATCGTGCGGGCTCTGATCAACGAGCCGGCTCTCATTTTGGCGGACGAGCCGACCGGAAATCTCGATGGAGCGGCCGCTGCCGGCGTGCTCGAGCTCTTCGACACGCTCGTGGGAGGAGGACAGACTCTCGTCCTGGTGACTCATGATCCCTCCGTCGCCGCACGCGCGTCCCGCGTCCTCGAAATTGCCGCTGGCGAGATCGTGAACGATACGCGGAGGCCGTCGTGAGACTCATCCGCCTGGCGTTGCATGCCGCTCGCACGCTGCGTTCCCAACCGGTTATGACTTCCCTCGTGGTCCTGTGTGTTGCCGTGGGCGTCGCCGCCTTCGTCACCGTGCTCGCCATGTCCCGCGCAATGGAGAACCAGGTCCGCAAAATCATGGAGGGTTTCGGTCCCCGCTCCCTCATGGTGACGACCACCACAGCCAGCGGCGCCGGCGGCGTCCGGCCCTTCTGGACGCCGCCGCAGATCGACACCCTGCGTTCGGCGCTCGGCAACCGCGCGATCGTCTCCGTCTACAAGCTCAAGTCCGACGAGCCGATCAAAGCCGGATCCACGACTACGACGACCGCGGTGTATGCCGTTGATACCTGGTTGCCTGAGCTGGAAGATCGCGATTATCAGGAGGGGTCTCCCCTGTCCAGCGGCGACGACCGCCAGCTCGCGCGTGTGTGCGTACTGGGTACCAGTCTCGCGGGGAAGCTCTTCGGCGCGCAGGATCCGATCGGACAGACCGTGCTCATTCGCGATGCACGCTTCACCGTCAAAGGACTTGCCGCGAAGCGCGGCGTGAGTCCGCTCGGCCTGGACATGGACGACTTCGTCTGGATCCCGCTGATGACCGGCGTCAAGCGGCTCTTCCGGGACGACCAGTTGCGAGTCATCCGTCTGCGGACGGAGGTCGGGGTCGATCCCAAAAGCTTCTCATCGGACCTTTCAGCCCAATTGCGCGCTCTCCACCGGCTTGGCGCCGGCCAGCCTGACGATTTCAAGATCATTGCCTCGGTGCAAGCAGAGCAACGACACCGCGATGCCACTGCATCGGCGCGGCGCGCCGGTTGGATCCTCAGTCTCATCAGCCTTTCCCTGGGCGGCATCATCCTGGCGAATACCCTTCTGTTGTCCGTCAATCAGCGGCGTGCCGAGTTCGCACTCAAACGGGCATTGGGTGCGAAGGCAAGCGGAGTGTTCCTAGAGCTCGTTCTCGAGTCGTTGTTGATCTGTGTTTCCGGCCTGATCGCGGGTGCTCTGCTCGGCGTCGCCGCTACCTGGATTCTGACGCGGTTCCAGCCCCATTATCCGGCCGCACTGTCCTGGGAAGCGTTCGGGTTCGCAGCCGCCGTGTCGTCCGTTCTCGGAATTGTCGCGGGGTGTCTGCCCGGACGAAGTGCCGTTCGTATCGAGCCCGCCAGCGCTCTGCGGTAACGGGCCGAAGCAATGCACTCCCATCAGTTGCGCAAATTGTCGGTTCGCATCCTTCTGACGCTCGGATTCCGCTCCGTCATCGCCTGCGGCGTGCTCGGTGCGGGCACCGCGGGACTGATTACGAACGTTGCGGTAACGAGCGCCGCCAGGCAGCACGCCCAACTGTCATTCCAGCGCTACGGCGCACAATACGTTTACGTCCTGCCCGTGGTGATCCGCAAGAAGAATGCGAATCCGGCCATCACCGCTCCAGGGCTCTCGCCGCTTCATTTAAGGATCATGCAATCGATGCCCGACTGCCTCTGGGCAGGAATCGCGCAGCGGACCCTGACCGTGGCCAGTCTGTCGCAAAAAGTGGTGACGGCGGTAGCAGGCGTCGACCCAAGCTACTTCGACGTTCGCGGACTGGCTGCCACGGAAGGACGACTGCTCGATGCGGAAGACGACCGGGCCCTGGCCCGGATCGCCGTTCTCTCTTCGGCCACCGCCAGAGACCTGTTTTCCGACGAGTCCTCTCTTGGAAAGGTCGTGAGGATCGGCGGAGTTCCGTTCGTCATCGTCGGAGTGCTCGAGTCTCGAGGAACCGATCTCGAAGGGCACGAGGTCGACACGGTTGTCTTCGTCCCGCGAAAAACTGCGGCCGTGCGCCTCTTCGGATCGTCGCAGATCGACATGATCATCGCGCGCGGTGGAGCGGACGAAAGCGCGTCATCGCTCGCGGCCCGAATCACGGAACAGATGCAAAACGACAGGCATCGCGGCCAGCGTGCCGTGTCTGTGAAGCTGCCCGACGCCGTCATGAAGATGAGCGAGCGCACGGCAGCCGTCTACAACAGCTGGACGCTCGGTTCGGCAGTGATCGGCATGATCGCCGGCGGCATCGGAATCGTAACGATCATGCTCATCACGGTGAAGGAGCGTGGCCCTGAAATCGCCGTTCGCAGAGCTCTCGGAGCCACCCGCAGCGCCATCCTTCGACAGTTCATCTTCGAGACTACATGTCTCGTCGCCGCGGGGATCGTGGCAGGCGTGCTCGCTGGTGTAACGCTCGGAATGGGGATCTCGTCGGTCGCGTACGACGTCCACTCGTTTCCGTGGAAGATCCTCGGCTACGCGATCATTCCGACAGCCTTCGGGATTCTGGCAGGCCTGATCCCCAGCTGGATCGCTGCGCGATTGAACATCGTGCGCGCGCTCGCGGGTTAGATCGCGATCGATCGAGAGCCCGGCTTGCCGCATACCGCCGCGCCGGGAGGGACAAGCTGTCAGTTGACGAGCATCAGGTTCAGCGGCTCGTCGGGCGAAACCTTCACCCGGGGCTCCCTTTCGATTGCGGCAAGCAGGAACGACATCTGGGTACTGTCTTCGGGATCAGCGCGCCGAACCAGCCGCTTGAAATTATCCGAGGATCGTTCGTAGTCGACCGAAGTCACCAGCTGATTTAAGAAATGGCTGCTGGCCGAGACCGGCGGGAGACCCTTCAATCGCCGCAGATTCGTGAATCCGTAATCCGGAACGCCCACAGGCTGACGAGTCCACGCTTTCCCCCGAGGCGGCCGGAAGCTCAGTAGCTCGTCATTCTTCACTTTGCGCCAAAGCAATTCTCCAAGCCCCTGCAGAAGCTCTTCTTTCCAGGGAGCATCGATATCGACCTTGCGGCTCAGCTCCTCCCCCTCCGTTGGTCCACCGGACAGGCTCCCGATGAATTGGCGGGTATAGCGCCGCTGCTTCTCTCCGTATAGAAGCTCGTGGCGGAGCCACAAGAGCAGGAGCGGACTCTTGCGCACGTCTTCCGCGGTGAAGCCAGGGAACTCGCCGGTGCAGTAGAAGGCAGTCAGCGTCGCGAAAAATTCGGGCGACTGCACCTCCAGCGACGGATCGAATCGCCGGAATTCCGCGACGTTCGATTCGTGATAGCTGGTCGTCAGCCCGCGATTCATCATGGATGTCCCGATGTCGCAGATCGTATTGAGGTTGACGGTACTCAGATACCAGTAGTCGACTCCCACCGTCGCAGCGGCTTCCGTGAGAAGGTGACAGAAGACGAAGTCTTCAAAATTTTCCGCGGTGATCGGCGCACGGCCATATCCGAGATTCGGTGCTAAATGATGGATCGCGTGAAATGACCAGACGTGCAGATAGTCGTGTACGGCGAAGAGCAACTCGGTCACCAGGTTGTCGTTGACGTTGAGCTCACGCGCCGAACCGGCCGGACTCCGAAGGAAGTCGCTGAGTACCGAATGTCTCGGGACAAAGACCCGTGACGTGAACGGGTTGAATCCACCCATCGAGCCCTTCAGATAGTCGTTGTAGACCCAACGTTGATCGACTCCCCGGATGCAGATGCTGACCGCCGGATCTGCGAGGAACTGTCCAAGCAGCGGAATGTGTAGAAGCGACTCTCTGTGAAGTGTCTTTCGACGAGCCAACCTTGATTCCTCCTGCCTCTCTCAGCACCGGTTCATTACCGAGTCGCGAACGACTTCGCAGCGAGAGTGATTGTACGCGGATTCCGAACTTCAAACCTGGCCGGGCCGATGTTGACTGTTCCTGCACGACAGCGCGGCCGCTACCACGCTGTCGCGGCATCTCACCGTGTGACCCTCGCGCGGTAATCGTTTTTCGTAGGACCGGAGCGTCCTGCATTCCGCCCGGCCTGCTCGCTCGTGAAAGCAGCCGCATTCCATGCGTTCCCCGGCATAAGCGGCAGAGTCGTCTGGCCGTCGTCGAGGCCGTAAGACGCATCGTTAGAGGTCGGGCCCCTCCTTCGTCTCAACCTGCTCGCTCCGATCACAGCAGTTGAGAACATGAGGAGACATCATGTCCACTTCAAATGAAGTTTCCGTTACACCCCACAGCAGTCGTATGCCGATTCCGCGCTGGCGCTCGTCGAAGAGCTTCGGGCCATGAGGGACAAGATCCCCAATTTGGTAATCCCGGAGACCAGAAACAGACGCCGGCGGCTGTCGGTCGCCGCCTCGGTTCCGCCGGAGTTTGTCGAGCTGACGTCGATGGCGGTCAAGACCCACGCGCCACTGGTCCGAGGAGGAGGCCAGGATCTGGCGCAGAAAAGCGATCTGAAGGGCATGTTTGAAGAGGGGAAGTAGGGTCACACCTTTGGTCGTCGGTCGCTTCGTGCCTTTCTGTCGTAAGTGACACGCAGGGAGTTGGATTACATCATCGGCCAAAATCCAAGAACACGATCCTCGCGAAAGTTGCGAGGCGGAGAAGCGGCGTGGTTGCAACAACTTAGGCCCGAAATCGAGTTTGCGTGTGCGCGACGTTCTTCCCGTCGCCGTCGGCGCAAGTCGATGAATCTGCGCGAGTTATGTGCGATTTCGATGGGACTTGCGAGGGCCGAAGGTCTGACGCCACGAGGAATCGCCTTTAATCTCGCAGCGCAAGCTATTGGGTGACATGAAGGTGCACGAGACGCCTACGTTCCTGCGACGGAAGCCAGGACAGCTTGATCTGGCCTGAAGTAGCGGCGGCATTGCCCTCGCACTCTGGACTTTCGTATATCCGCGCGGCGATTTACTCACTCCTTCGGATCTCCTCCAGCCAGCCCCAGACGGCTGCGCCGATGCCGGGGATGTCGCGCTCGAGGCCGGCGACGTCGGCGATTGACAGGTGTTCCGCGAGGTGGAGCTCTCGAGGTAGTCGTTCAGGCTCACCGCTCTTCTTCCGGCGCGCCGGCGTTAGCCTTCGCGACCTGTTTCTCGAATGCCCGCACGAGGAACCGCGGGAGCTCGATCTCGATCCTGTCCCTTCCGAGCAGATCCTCCTGGCCGCCAAACCGGATTACGTTCTCCATGTCCGAACTTCGATCAGTCATGGCCCGACGCTGATCACCACAACTTAAGATGGTGGCATCATGCTCACAACTTTAGCGTGGAATGCAAAGGTGCAGACCGTTGCCGCGCTCTTCGGATCCACCCTCCGTGAAGTCCGTCAGGAGCATGGGTTGTCGCAGGAGCGCCTCGCCGAAATGACGGGCGTGAGCACGAACTTCGTGGGTGAGATGGAGCGCGGTCTGAAGGCTCCGGGACTCGGAGTCATCGTGCGTCTCAGCCTGGCGTTGGGCGTCTCGGTGCACGACTTACTGCGAGACTTCACCGATGCCAGAGTGCGGCGCCTGCGGCTTTAGATGAGTCATGAAACCCGGGCGCGCCTGCGAACGCGCCCGGGTCCACAAACTTCTCTACTCTACGATTTCGGTGCCGTGGACGTTTCGTGGGCGGCTGGCGGAGCCGGCGGCGCAGGCGGTGTCGCCTTCTCGGGACATTCCGAAGTGTCGCGCTTGAAGCAACGTGCGCGGCAAGAGCGCGCGGAGTGCGTAGCGTTGCCGCGCTGGGGCGAAGCGTTGCTACGCTCGGGCAAAGCGTTTCTACGCGGGGACGCAGCGTTACCACCCGGACTGCGCAGCGTTGCTATACGGAGCGTGGAGCATTGCTACGCGGAGGGCGCAACATTGCTGCGCGGAGACGGAGCGTTGCCGCATGCCGCGTTCGGACGTGTGCATCCAGCGCGCAGCGTTGCGACGCGGGAGAGTGCGCACGCGCCGCACGGCGCAGACCTCGCGGCGTATACGGCATACCACGCGGCGTATGGCGCAAACCTCGCGGTGGCGGAAGGGGTCAGGTCGAAACCGAAACTGACGACACCTCGCTACGAACATTCCGCTCGATGCAGGCCGTCGTCAGTTTCGGTTTCGACCTGACCCCTTCCTGCTCTACGTCCGCAACTTCAGCGCCGCCATTCCGGCCAACGCCGCGGCGAGCGCGAACAGCATCCACACAGACAGCGTGGGGACAGCGCTCACTACCGTGAGTGTTGCGGTAGCAGGACCGCCGGCAGGAGTCCCGGTAGCGGTGACCTGCGACGTGGTGTTTAGATGCGGGCCGAGCGCGGTTCCCTGGACTCTCACGATGATGGTGCACGACTGTCCCGCTGTCAGCGTATTTGAGGTACTCGAAAACGTGCCGGTACCGGGGTTGATCGAGAAGATCCCACCGCCGACGGCGAGCGTGCTGCACGTACCGCCGAGCTGCGTGATGAGAGCAACCCCTGCCGGCATCGTGTCGCTGAACTGAACATTGGTGATGGGGAAGGCGTTCGGATTGGTGACCGTAATGGTCGAATCCGAAGTGCCGTTGAGCGCGACGATCGATGGGTTGAAGTCCTTCGTGATCGTGGGAGGGAGAGCCTGCGCAAACGCAGGCACGGCGAACGACGTCAGGAAGAGCGCTGCAAGCAACAATCGTTTCATGGATCACGATTATTGATCGAATCGGCGGCTCGAGAGGCACAGAATCGCTCACTGCCAACTCTCCGGAAACCATGCCGGCAGGTTACTCGGCGGCGGTTTGGCCAGCAGCCGCCTCTGGTGGTGTGCGGTCACCTGGCTGACAAATGCTTCGAGAGCCATACGCCGGGAGGGGTCGTCGCCGCCCGCATAGACGGCGCTCATGATCGGGATGTCGTTGTAGTCGTGCCGGATGTTCTCGATGATGGCTGTGGAGGCGTTCCCGACCATGCAGTTGAAGCAGATGGCGTTGATGATGCCATCCGCGCCATGCTGCGCGAAGTCGACGATCTTGGCCACGTTGGTGAAGAGCAGCTCATGCCACTCGTTCGGCATGTAAGGAGCGGTCAGCTTCCTCATCTGCAGGTAACCGGGCTCGTCTTCGCGCGTCACACGCCCGTCCACGACCTGGCGGATCCGCCATTGATGGATCGCGCGCCGCACGGCGATCGAGCCATGGAGCAGCAGGCTCGGAAGGTCGAGCGCTTCAACACTCTGGCTGAGGCTCCGCGAGATCCCGAAGTCGACGAGATCGATCTGGAACGGCGACGGCCACACTTCGACTCCATGTTCTTCCAGCCAGAGGAACAGGCCGTTATTCGCCACGGCGTTCGTCTTGGTGTAGATGTCGCCAGCCAATCCGATGATGGGCCGGTCACCTCGAGGATGGATCGGAATTGCGGAGAGTTGATTCAACGACTCATCGAGAGCAGTGAGGACATTGCCACCGGCCACGGAGGCTTCGATCCGCGCGAGGTTGCGCGCATGGACCGCATCGGTCCTTCCCTTCTCCCGCTCGTAAGGCCGGATCTGGCAGACGGCCTTGACGAGTAGCTCGATGGAAAGAAGCGCGAGATAGAAGCGCTCCAGCGCTTCGATGGGGTACGCCTTCATCAGATCGTCGCTGGACGGAGTGGAAACGGTGATGTTCCGGATGCCGAGGTCGGACAGGAGCAGCCGCAGTCCGCGCCCGTATTCATGGATAAGACACGGAAGGCTCGCTCCGGGGAAGAAGAACGTGACGCGATCGCCGTTGCTTCGCCGCGCCAGGTCGATCAGATCGCCGGCGATCATCGAGTAGGCGTGACACTCCTTTCCGGATAAGCGGTCGCCGAGCCCGCAGATGGCGGGAGTGGGTGGTGGAAGCACCGCGGCGTCGCAGCCGAGAAACCGCAGGAGGCCGCTGAAGGCGTAGGAATGATCCGCGAAGTAGGGGATCCGCACGATCGAGCCGGGTGCGGGAAGTGCGCTCACGCCGGAGAGGGCCGCTGAAGTGACCTGCCCGACGGCTGGGCCGCAGTCCGCCTCGATCTGATCGAGAAACGCTTCGATCCGGGTGATGACGCCGGCTTCGCCACGATGCTCGTCGAACTCGAGGACGAGGTGCGGCGTGTTGCGTAACGTCTCCTCCTCGATCTGGTGCAGGGCGAACGCATCGGGACCACAGCCAAAGTTCGACACGATGACAGGCCGCAGCTCGTCGCGTCCGGCCAGGAGCTCCGCGGACGAGCTCATGTCCGTCGAGTAGCGCCAGGGGAACGCCGTGGCCGCATCCTCCTTCGCGAAAGGAAGGAACTTCTGCGGTATGGCCAGGACGCCCTTGCGGCGGAGCCGTTCGAAGAGCGAGAGATTCAGCCAGCCGTCGAACGTGTTGTACGGCTTGCCGAGGATCGCGAAGGCGTGACGGAATTGGTGCTTCTCCAGAAGATCCAGGGCACGTTCCGAGAATTCTTCGTCAACCTCCCGTTGGGCGCGCCAGCCCTCGAGCCAGGCGTCTTCTATCTCGGTACGCGTGGCTCCCAGAAGATCCTCATGCACAGCGAAGCCATCCAGGAAGGTTTCGACATCGTGCAGCGAGATGACCGGCGAGAGAAGACGCCCATTCCCCTTCGAGCTGATCATGAAGGGAACAGCCATCGTGTAGGGACAGGGATAGGAATGCGACGGATCGTGACCCGGCAGATGGATGACGGACGGGAGGAAGACGAAATCGACGCCGCGCTGCAGGAGCGTGTGAACGTGCCCGGCCGCAAGCTTGATGGGCAGACAGACACCAACCGCGAGATGCTTCAGGCCCGCACGCAATGTTTCCTCTGACGAAGGCGGCGAGAGCACCGGCCGATGCCCAAGCGTCTTGAAGAACGTTGCCCAGAACACGAAGGTCTCGAAGGTGATCGACGCGCGCGGGATACCGATGCGCAGGCCTGAATCGGAACCGGTGTCGAACGCTGCCTGGCATCGTTCGGTGTACTCCTCGGCCAGGTTCGGCGGCAGGTCCGCCGATTGGTCCAGAGCACTCCGGTTCGTATAGCGCTCGCACGTGTCGCCGAAGAAGGCGCGCTCCTTCCCGACCTTCACGACGTTGACCTCGCATCGATTCGAGCATTGGCGGCACTCGAAGGAGCGCAATGCCGGCTGGCTGTCGGCGGCGATGGTCCGGAAGCTCGATGTTCCCTTGTTGGCCTGCATGGCCGCGATCGCCGCGCCGATCGCGCCCGAAATGCGGTTGTAGGGATGCACGTGAACGGGACGCTCGAGGGCGCACTCGAAGGCGGCCACTACCGCCTCGTTGGAGGCCACGCCTCCCTGGAAGACGATGGAGTTGCCGATCCGGCGTGAGCCGACGACCTTCTCCAGATAGTTCCTTACGATCGAATGGGCCAGACCCGCGCAGACGTTCTCGGCGCTGGCGCCCTCATGCAATGCCCCCACGACCTCGGTCTCCATGAACACCGTGCAGCGCGTGCCGAGGTCGAGCGGCGCGGTGGCCGAGAATGCGCGACGGGCGAAATCATCGACGATGGCCACGTCCATCTCACGAGCCTGTTCCTCCAGAAACGAACCGGTGCCGGCCGCGCAGATCTTGTTCATCGCAAAATCGCTGATGGCCCCGTTGCGCATGGAGATGAACTTCGAGTCCTGTCCGCCGATCTCCAGAATCGTGTCGGCATCGGGCACGTACGCGCGTGCTCCAAGAGCCTGACAGGTGATCTCGTTCTTGACCACGTCGGCGCCGATCAGTCGGGCGGCCATATGCCGCCCACTTCCGGTCGTGCCACAGCCTGCGATGGTCAAACCGCCGGGAAACCGCGATTGCAGCATGGCCAGGCCGTCCCGCAAAACATCGACCGGGCGTCCACGCGTTGGCAGGTAGATCGAGGAAAGAAGGACGCCCTCCCGATCGAGAAGGACCAGATCGGTGCTGACGGAGCCGACGTCGATGCCGAGGAAGGCCTCGACCGGCTCTTTGCGGATATCTTCCGGCTCGATCTTCCGTTCCATCGCGGCCCGTTGGCCAAGAGTCGGAACCGTCTGTCGTCGGGACGTCGATTCGACAAGCATCCCCGTCACCAGATCCCGGATTTGTTCGAGCTCGATCGGAGTGCCGGCCGCGCTGGCCACTGCCGCACCCATCGCCCCTTCCAATCCCGGGTGCAACGACTGCAGGACGTCCTCGGGCGCGATGGAGAGAGTCTCGCGAAAGGCGCGCATCACGCCGGCGTTCCGCGCACAACCTCCGGCGATCAGCACGGGAGCAACGGCTTCCCGTCCTTTCAGGAGCGTGGTCAGAGCGTTGCGGGAGATGGCCAGGCAGAGACCGTAGGCGATCTCCGCTACGGGGGTTCCCTTCTGCTGGAGATGAATCATGTCGGACTTGGCGAAAACGGAGCAGCGGCCGGCAACCGTGGCGCCGCTCTTCGCTTCGAGGCTGAGAGCCGAAAGATGTTCGATCGTCAGTTCCAGGCGTTTGGCCTGTTGCTCGAGAAAGGAGCCGGTTCCCGCCGCGCAGGCCTCGTTCGTGGCGAAATCAACCGGCTCTCCATCTTCGCCGAGGAGTAGAAACTTGGAGGTCTGCCCGCCGATCTCGATGACGCTTCGCGCTGCCGGATACATCAGGCGCGCCCCGCGCCCGATCGTGAGCAGCGCGTTGGAGGCGATTCCAAAGGCAAAGCGCTGGCCCGGATAGCGGCCATGGATGTCGTCGAGAAAGAGGTCGATGGCCGCACGACCGCCGCGTTCTTTTCGGCAGTAGAGCGTCAGCTCCGGCCGCGATCCCTCATCGAGGAGCACAGCCTTGGTGTAGATGGAGCCGAAATCGAAGCCGATCGACCTCATCTACTAATTTGATTCTTTCCGTAGGCTCGAACCAAGAGCGTGGATCACAGTCGCCTGTGACGCCAAAGGTGATCACGTGGCCTCGCCGGGCAGATCGTGCTTCGGTTTTCATCTGCGTCTATCTGCGTCATCTGCGGATCCGTGACGATGCGGTGAAGTCTTCGAACCGCCACTTGTTCGCGCGGCAATGGCAGCCTTAACCTCGTCGCGAGATGCGAAGCCTGTTTGCTGCTTTGGCGATGTTCGTCGCATGCGGATCGGCGCTAGGGCAGAAGGCGATGGTTCAGACTCCCGCCGACGCGATGTACACGCGGCCGGGAACACTCATTCCGGCCGGCACACACCGGCTCAATTTCTACTGCATGGGAAGCGGCTCGCCTACCGTCATCATGGAGGGTGGGTTCGGCGACTGGTCGCCGGCGTTTTCCGGCCTGCAACAGCGCGTCGCGGCATTCACGCGCGTTTGTTCTTACGATCGCGCCGGATTCGGATTCAGCGATCCCGGTCCCATGCCGCGCCGCTTCGACCGTCTGGCTGAGGAGCTCCACACCGCGCTGCACAACGGCAACATTGCCGGACCATACCTCCTGGTCGCACTCGCGTTCGGAAGCAATCCGGCGCGCGCGTTTGCCGATCGGTGGATGCCGGAGGTAGCCGGTCTCGTGCTGATCAGCGGCGACGCGCCCGATCTCGAATCGACGGAGATGACCGATTTCTGGCAGCGGCTCGTGGCGCGTCAACTTCCTCAGGTGCGTCTGTGCCGTGACTGGGTCGCGGCGGGCAAGGCGATGCCGATCACACCACCGCCAGAGTATCCGCGTTTGAATTGCTACGCCCGGGTGTTTGAAGGCCTCCCGGATGCTCAATTCTCGCCTGCGTTGAATGCCGCCCTCGAGCGCGAAATGGCGACGAAGACCACGCTCTGGGACACGTTGATCTCCGAGATGGAAGAGGTGCCGAAAGGTGTGGCGTACCTGAAGGAACATCGAACATCTTTCGGATCGCGTCCGGTGCGCATCATCACCGCGAATCTCTTCCACGACACCGCCAGCACGCCCAGCGCGGACCGGCTCCAGCACATGCGCATCTCGTATTACGAGGCACTGGCGCAGTCGCGTTTCCTCGACCTCTCATCGAACGCGAAACAGATCTTCTCGGATACCGGAATCATCGTTCACTTCGAAAAACCGGAGCTGGTCGTGCAAACGATTCGCGAGGCGTGGGAGCAGAGCAAGTGATGGGGGAAGGGGTCCGCGCGGCAGAAACTACGAAGCCGTGCTTCACGCAAGCATGAACGTCGACGAATTTCGACCTCCGCCCTGACCGCACTCCTTTCGTCTGAGGAGTGCGGGCGTCTCGCCAGGCGTCTCGCCCGCGGCCATCGAGGCGTCCCGCCTCGGTGGTCGGACCCAACCAATTGACGGGCTCAGGTTAGCAAGATCGAGCGCCGTTCCCATTTTTCTAGCTGGAGACCGTGATTGCGCTCATGTGGATGCGTCCACGAGTTGCTCCAAAGCCGCCTCGGCGTCTTCGAGCTCTTCCTCCCGGCGCAGGTAGCCGTGCTTGAAAATCAGGCGACGGGCCTCGGCGAGGTCGTGCTGCGGGGATTGCCACGGGTACTTTGCTTCATCGAAGAAAAGCCGAGCGCGATACAGATGAATGTCGGCCAGGAACAACGGCATCGGCCCGCGCTCGGCGATCTCCCACGCTTCATCCAGGTCGCTCTGCGCGCTCTCGGAACCGGTGCGCGGGCCGGTGAGACTGCGCAGCCAGGCACGTGTGAGGAGGCCGCGCGGGAGGTCGTCCTGCTGGCCTGCGCGGCGGAGGCCGGACACGGCGTGGTCCACATCCCTCGCTGCAGTAGTGAATCCGTGCTGACTTTCTTCGGACATCGGCGGGAAGGGTTGCGCACGCTCCGGTTGGTGGCTCCGCGATTCGAGAATCGCCGCGTAGAGCGCGGCGCGGCCCAGCGTGAGATGGTCGAGGGCAATGTCGAGGAGCCAGTGGTTGCGTTCACCAATCTCGAGCGTCTGCGCCACGCGCTCCGCTACGGCGCGGCACAGGACAAGACCTTCGTCGTTCTTTAGTTCTCCTTCCGCCTTCCCCGCCTCCCGCTCCGCCGCCGACAAGAGCAGGTCGCAATACCGGAAGCTCCCAATTGAATTAAGCAGCGGGTAGGCGGGCAGTCGCTCCGCCTGCATCTGCTCGGCCTCGCGGAAGCGCGCCTCCGCCTCCTCGCGACGGCCCGCCTGGTGACGGGCGTCGGCATGTGTCGTGCGATTGATCATCCGTTGAGACGCATAGCCGCTGCGGTCGGCGTAGGTCACGGACTGTTCGGCGTCCCACACCGCCCCCGCCACCGCGCCCAGCGTCAGCTCCAGCTCGCTCAGGTTGCCGGCGATGATGGCGGCGCTTTTCCAGACCTCCTGCCTGACGCGCATCTCCAGCCCGGCTCGCATCGGTTCGAGGGCCTCGGTCAGCCGGCCCAGGGCGCGCAGGCAGAAGGCGGCTTCGTTCAGCAACCATGCCTGTGCGGCTTCTGTGAGCGCGGGCGAGACGCGGCTCCATAGAGTCTGGAAGAAGGATGCTTGAGCGCCCAATTCCGAGCCGAATGCCCCAAGCTTGTGCCACGTGTAGTGTTCTCCACCTCGCAGGATGCGGTCGTAGTAAACCCTCGCACACGCCTCCTGTTGCAACCCCGCCTGGCAGCCGTGAATCACGGCTTGGTAGAGCGGTTGGAGGTCTTCGAGCGTGGCGTCGGGCTTGTCCTCCGTGGTCGCGCAAAGGTGCTCGTAGAGCCGCCGGTGTGCCGCCCGCCACGCCTCGGGCTGCGCATCGCGCAGGCGCTGGCCGAAGTACTCGCGAAGGAGAGGATGCGCCTCGATGTACACGAGCGCGCCGGAACCGGGCTCCCGCATCACCGTGAGCAGCTTTGCCTCTTCCAGACGCTGGAGGGCGAGGTTGCGTTGCGCCTCGGTGATGCCGGTGAGCGGCTCGGTCAGCCCGGCGATGGCCTCCCCTTCCCACAAAGCCGCCAAGAGGTTGGCCGTGGCGGGGCGGTCGAAGAGGCCGAGCAGGCGCAGGAGCGCCAGGGCGCGCCGGCCTTTCGCCTGATCGTCCGCCGTCTTGCCACCATTGGCGAGCGACTCCACATACGCATCCATGACATTGAAGGCGTGGCCGCCCTGCTCCTCGGCATCGGCTTCCGAGAGCCGGATGAGGTCGCGCTTGCGGATGTCCCCGCCGTGGGCGTCGCGCAGGTAGCTGCCGAGGAGATTGAGTGTGAGGGCGTGACCCTTCACGTCCTCAACCAGCTTCTCGAATTCATTCCAGAGCGTGCGCCCATCCGAGCTGGGGATGGTTTTGCGCAGACTGCCCTTCACATCGAAAGACTGAAGCAGCGCGACGCCGGCCTCGGTGGAAAGGCGCGCCAGCTTCTTCTCAGCAACTGTCTTCCCCACATAGGCGCGCAAGTCGGGAATGCTGTATCGGGTGGTAACGACGCAGAGGCCGCGGCTGTTGGTCGCCAGCCCTTTGAGCAGGGCGGCGATGCCCTGGTCCTTCAGCTCGCCCGGCGTGGGCGAGGTGGGCGCGTATTGCAACGGCTCCAGGCCATCCAGGATGAGCAGCGCCCGCCGCTCGCCGGCGAGCTGGGCCAGCCGCCGGCCCTTGTCGAACGCGCCCGCCGCGCTGGCAGCCATTGCAGCATCGCCGAAGAAAGTGAGGGCCTCATTGAGAAAGAGGTCGGACGAAGCCGCCAACTGCTCCCGCGTGCCTTGACTATAAAAGGACCAAGCCAGCACGGCATCGCACCCCGGCCAGTCCTGAAACGCCAGATCGACGGCCCACTTCGCGACCACAGAGGTCTTCCCTTCGCCGCCGAGGGCAACGAAGGTGAGGATGTGGGGACGCTTCGATTCTCCGCGCACAACCTGATCCCACGCCTCGTTCAGAACCTTCGTTTCCGCCTCGCGCCCGATGAGATTCGACGGCGCGTATTTCATGATGCGGGAGATGTCGGCTTTGACGCTTCCGCCCCGCCTGTCGTCATGCGGCGCGTCCTCTTTCAGCATGCCCGGATGGAGCTCACGGTAGCGATCGAGGATCAGGCGGGCGACGTCTTCCGCCGGACGTTTGGACACGAGGGGGAAAATGTCTGTGTCGTAACTGCCAGGGATCTCGACGTCATCGAACCGGAAAGGCATCACCCGATCGAATTCACGTTTGAATATCAGCGCTTCGATGGCGCGCAGTTCGACGCTGGTCCAGTCCTTCTTGACATAGTCCTCGGAGAAAAACGGCACAATCAAGTCGGATTCCGTCGCGTAAATACTCTGGAGCTTCCGGTCCGAGGTGTATCCGATGATCAAGCCCTCGTGCCAGTTGTCGTAGAAGATGCGCGACTTCCCCTTCTCGCCGCCGAACGCTGGCAGCAAGGCGTTCGCGACCTGCTCGACGTACTCGCGCCGTTCGCCGGGAAACGACAGGGCGATCGCAAAGCGCCGGCGCTTGGATGAATCGGTATTGCTCATTGGACCCAGCCCCGCAGCAGTTCGCCCGCTTCTGCCGCAAGCGATTGCCTCGAGCTCCGACCCCATAATACCGTCCAGCGTGCCGTAATTGGGCCGATACGTCGTGCTCAATTCCGTGTGGGGTGATCAGACGATGCGAGGAGCTATTCGCCGAAAACGACAAGTACCTCGAATATCGCGACCGCGCAATCGCCCTCCTGCACGCCTCAATCGGCATTTCCCGCTTTTCTCACACTCTTATCGCAACCTCTCCAATCGAGCGCCTTCTCCCCCACGCTTTTTGTGGGGGAGAAGGTGGCGAAGCCGGATGAGGGGGCGTTCCTACGAGTACGACATCCGTGCATGTGCCGCGGTTTCAGGCTGTTCGGACGAGGTGAAGTTGGTCGCTCTGCATATTTACTCCCCCCTCATCCGGCTTCGCCACCTTCTCCCCCCGCAAAAAGCGCGGGGGGAGAAGGCGCTCGATGTGAAAGCACTCCAAAGAACAAGGAAGAGGTGTGGCAAGAGTGCGCACCAAGCTTGTGGGAAATGCGGGTTAGGTAGGCGCGTCAGAAGAGTCGCCACGCGCTTCATTGCGTCAGGCGCGCCGCAATCGCGACTGCTCCGCCGCGTCAGACTGCTCCCACCATCGCTTGGCGTTCACGCCCATCACGAGGAGCCACAGAACCAGCAGCAACTCTCCGACATCCATGATCAGAAGGTAGCGGAAATACGTTGTGGCGAACGGCGGCCAGAGGAAGGTCAGCCCGATCGGACAGGAAATCGCCATCAGCACGCCGAGAATCCGAGGGAGGAAGGTGGACTTGAAAACGAGGTAGCCGATCGTGAGATTGTAGAAACCGAAAAACACCAGACTGATGCCGTATGTCCCGGCATACAGCTTGAGAGACAGGTAGGCCAGCGACTGCAACTGGTCGGCTTTCCATGCGCCGAGGTAGGGCTGGTGGCTCAGGACGACGAGGGGAGCGAGCTCGAAGAGGCAGGCAAACGCCTGGGTCGCGCATCCCATCAGGCTGAAGAACGCTGCCAGCAGCGAGACGTTCCTGCTCACAGGCCTCATCAAGTCGTACATCAGAGCCGTGAACACGATGTAGATGGCGACCACGAGGAGGTCTCCGGCGAACGCCAGCCGGAACCAGGGCTCGTGCGCCATCATGTTGGCCGCGGTGGCCGCGGCGTCCCCCTTGACGACGAACCGGCCGCGCACGAACATGGCCACCCCTCCGGTCGGGAGCATGAGTAAGTAGCAGAGCCCGGCAATCCTGGCCTTCAACCGCGGCAATGCTTCCGCACTCCGTTCCGTCATTTCACCTGCGCCCATGCGCCTCCCTTTTGATGCTTCGTGGATTGCGGCTAAGGTTATCGGCGGCCGAAACAACGGGACATGACGCGCCGTACCAAAAGCATGGCCGCAGGTTGCAAGGAGCTGGGAAGAGATGGGTAATCCAACGATTTCTGCCGGCTATCCGAAAGCGCTGCTGGATTTCGCGGTCTCGCGCGGCGCTGACCGGCAGGCGCTGATGGCGAGGGCCCACATTGATCCTGACGAGCTCCGGAATCAGGACAACCGCATTCCGCTGGCGAACTACCTTGCCCTGCTCAACGCGGGAATCGAGTTGTGTAACGAGCCGGCGCTCGCTCTGCTGTTCGGCGAGGCGGTCAAACTGGCGGAAATCTCGATCGTGGGGATGATGGGCCAGTTGGCCGGAAACAGCGAGGAGGGACGCCGGCAAATGAGCCGCTACGGACGTCTCGCGCTCGATGAGGATGACGGTGACCCCGCGGATCTCATGAAAGTCGTCCGCGATGGCAGTGATCTATGGCTGCGATCGACGAGCCGGCTCTACGTGGAGAACCCTCGTCTCACGGAATCCGCGTTCGCGCGCTGTATCTGTGGTGTGCGGGCGATGATTGCCTCGATGCCCAGCCTGGCGAACATGCGCTTTCCGAAAGCCATCCACTTCACGCACAAAGAGCCCGGCTATCGCGCCGAGTACGATCGGATCTTCGGTGTACCGCTCGTCTTCGAGAGTCACATGAATGCAATCGTGATTGATGAAGCCTTGATGCAGGTCTCGCTGCCGAGCCCGAACCCCTATCTGTCAGAAGTGTTGCGTGCGCATGCCGAAGGGCTCCTCGAGAACCTCGAGCGCTCGAAATCGACCAGGGGACGCGTCGAGAGTCTGCTGATTCCTGCCTTGCACACCGGCCAGGTAAACATCGACACGATCGCCGGAAAACTCGCGCTCAGCCGCCAGACGCTGTTTCGCAAACTGAAAGCCGAGGGCGTGACCTTCGAGAAAGTGCTGGATGACTTGCGCCACAAGCTGGCGATTCACTACCTGAGCGACAAGAGGGCTTCGGTACACGAAACTGCTTATTTAGTTGGCTACTCCGAACCTGCAGCGTTCTCGCGCGCTTTCAAGCGTTGGACCGGATCGAGTCCGCGGACGATGCGCGGCGCAAAGGTTGGGAATACCTGAAAGTCGTCAGTAAGCGCCTTCGGAAGTCGCTGTTTTCGCTTTCCACTTCGGAACATCCACTCCCCTGACGAGTAACCAAATGCCCAGTGACAATCCACCGGGCAATATCAGCAGGAGAAGGCCGCCGGAGGGGTATGACGGCGCCAGGACCAGCGCGAAGTTCCTCGAGATAAATCCAACACCACCGAGCATCAGTAGAACGCCTACAAACTTCGGAAGATAACCCGACCGGCAGATCAAATACCCTCGGAGAACGCAGGCAATCCCGTAGAACACCAGGAACAGCCCGCCGCAATATCCAAACAACTTGAGAGACAGCAGCGCAACCGTATTCAGTTGAGCAGGCGAAAAGCTCTTCAAATAGTCAGCGCCGCCAAGGATGATCGACGCCGCAAAATAGAAGAGCTCGGCGACGGCGTAAACAGCGGTCCCTACCAGCCCGAAGAATGCCGCGAGAAGGGAGAGATCCTTGCGAACTGGCGCCAGCAATTCATACAAGACGAGCGCCAGTCCAATATCGCACACGGCTTCGATGAGGTAGCCGGCAAAGCTCATGCGGAAGAGCAACACATTCGCATGGAAGTTTGCCGCAGTGGCGGCGGGATCGCCAGACACGATCAGCCTGGAGGGGACGTAGGCCTCACCGAAGCCCCCGGCCACAAATGAAAGCAGGAATAGGACTCCGGCAATCCTTGCGTACGTTCGTCCCGACACCATTTGCGTCCGCGCAAGCGGGCGATCGTCATTCGCATTCAGAGCAGCGTTCATCGCAGCACTCCTCATTGTTAGGATGTTGTTGGGAAGGCCTGCGGTTCAGTCTTGAGCACTCATGAGACCCGCTTCAATGCCGCGTCGACATCCTTCTGATTTGGATTGATCTTCAACGACGCCGCGTAGCTCGACTTTGCCTCGGCCTTCTTTCCCTGTTTTTCGTAGATGCCGCCGAGCCAATAGTGGGCACGGGCGAGCGAAGGCTCGTCGTCTTTCGGGCTGTACGCGAGGTACTTCTTCAACGCAACCTCGCCGCGCGGCATGTTGCTCCCGGCGAGCGCGGCCAGGTGGCCGATCCGAAAGTACGCCGGCATGTATGATGGGTCGAGTTTCACCGCTGACTCGAGCTCAGCGTTCGCGGACGGGTAATCCTTCTCTGTGAGCATCAGATAGACGCCGAACCAGTAGTGAGCGCGTGCAGACGCCGGTTGCTCCTTGACCATGCCGGCGTACTCTTTGCGGGCCAGCTCAGGCTTCTTCGTCCCGGTGTAAACGCGCGCGAACGCGCGATGACCGTCGATGGCGTCGCGTTTTCGGATCTCGGCGGCCTGCTCCAATGCGCCCGACTCACTCCCTCCTGCGAAGGAGGGAGCGGAGATGTAGACCTCCAGCAAGGCGAATCGCGCGGCGATCAGGTTCGGATCGAGCTGGATGGCGCGCTCGAGCTCCGCCTTCGTTTTTGTTATCAGCGACATTCCGCTGAACATACTTGCGTGCATGCCAGCCTGAATGGTCGCATTAGCGAGCCGGTAGTGGTAGTCGGCGTTATTCGGCTTCAGCGCCACCGCCTTTTCGAAGAGCTCGACTGCTTTCTCGGGCTCGCCGTGGGTGATGGCATCGCGGCCGTGCTGAACGAGTACTTGAGGATCGTTCGTCTGCGCTCCGGCGGCGAGAGACAGCGTGACAACGAACAGAATGGCTGCACTCCGCTTCATTGCGTCACCTCAAACGGTGGCCACAGACCGGCCATCCTGGCCCTGAAACGCGGCGACACTTCTGCAATCCGTTTCGTCAGTTCAGCTGCGGCCATATTCGTCCCCTCTCGATGCGAGAGTACTTCGTTTGAAACAACGGGACATGACCAGCCGTACCAAAAGCATGGCCGCAGGTTGCAGGGAGCTGCGAAAACATGCGTAACCCAACGGTTTGTGCCGGCTATCCCAGGGCCCTTCTCGATTTCGCGGTCTCACGAGGCGCGGACCGGCAGACGCTGATCGCCAGGTCCCACATTCATCCCGACGAGCTCCGGAACCAGGACAACCGCATTCCTCTGGCGAATTACCTTGCCTTGCTCAAGGCAGGAATCGAGTTGTGCGACGAACCGGCTCTCTCTCTGCTGTTCGGCGAGGCGGTGAGTATGCCGGACATTTCGCTCCTGGGGACGATGTGGCAGTTGGCGGGAGGGAGTGCGGAGGATGGGCGGAGGCAGATGAACCGCTACTTACCTCTCGCGCTCGATGACGGTGACGGGGACACGTCGGATCGCGCTCTCATTGTCCGCGAGGGTACTAACGTATGGTTTGAGTTCACAAGCTCGATCTACATCGAACACCCACTTCTGACGGAATCCGGCCTCGCTCGCGGCGTTTGCGGTGTTCGGGCGATGGTGGCGTCCATGCCGGACTTCGCGCACCTGCGTTTTCCCAAAGCAGTTCACTTCACGCACAAAGAGCCAGGCTATCGCAGCGAATACGACCGGATTTTCGGCGTCCCGCTGTTCTTCGGGAGCCACATGAATGCGCTCCTTGTGGACGAAGCACTCCTCGACATCAAGCTGCCGCGCCCAAACCCTTATCTCCTGGAAGTGCTGACAGCTCACGCCGAGGGTTTGCTCGAGAAGCTCGATCGCTCGACATCCACCAGGAGACGCGTCGAGGGTCTGCTGATTCCTGTTCTGCACACCGGCAAGGCAAACATCGACATGATCGCCGGAAAACTCGCGCTCAGCCGTCAGACGCTGTTTCGCAAGCTGAAAGCTGAGGGCGTGACCTTCGAGAAAGTGCTGGATGACTTGCGCCACAAGCTGGCCATCCACTACCTGAGCGACAAAAAGGCTTCGGTACACGAAACCGCCTATCTGGTTGGCTTCTCCGAACCGGCCGCGTTCTCGCGCGCCTTCAAGCGATGGACGGGATCGAGCCCGCGCACGATGCGCGGCGCAAAGGTTGGGAATGGGTGAGGTCGCGGGAAGGGAAACGTCTTTCCCTTCGCTCACCAGTAGTGCCGGACAAGCGTCAGCAGCGCAACGCAGTTGCAGGCGATCGCCGCGGCAACGATTGCCCACTGGCTGATGCGCCATCGAAAGCGTGGGAGCGAAATCGAAGCGAGGAACAGCGGCAGGATTTCGAGGAAGTAGCGGCCCTGCACGCCTTCGATTGCGTCACCGCAGACGATCGACCAGATCAGGTACTGCGACAGAAGGATGCCGAAGAATGTCACTGTGGTGATGGTCACCGCCGCCATCCGCACGCGGCTTCGTAGCGCCGCGCCGGCCGTGAGTGCGACGGCGATCAGCAGGATGATTTCCACGGCCACCACGAACGGCGACAGCTTGATCTCGTTCGCACGGAAGCGTCCGATCATTTCTTCGACATAGAAACGGCCATTGGTCACGACGTCGTGCATCGCCATCCTGGCGAACTGAAATGGACCGGCAGCGATACACCGGATTTGGGCCGCCGCATCGACCGGCAATCCGGCACGCGGGTTATAGGCACCCCGACTGGCCGTCACAAGTGATAGCAGAGTCCCGGCCGCGGTGGCGGCGATGACGGCGATCCGGTTGCGCCAGCGGAGCGGGGCGGCAACTGCCAGCAGCGCGATCAGGAAGTATGCCGGTTTGCAGAGGGCCAGCGCGAAGCCGGCCAGCGCCACCACCCACACGCGCCGAGGCGGTACCAGAAGCAGTGCCGTGAAGAGCAACGCCAGGGCGATCGTCGCTGCGTCGGCGGACAACGATGCCAGCTCGTAAAGCGACATCGGCAGCAAAGCGGCGGCAGCGAAGATGCCGCCGTAGTCCGGCGCTGCACGGATCGCCAGCGCGATCAGGATCACCGCGACGAGGAGATTAGCCACACGCCCGCCGTAAAAAACGATCATCGGCCGTAGAGGCAATGCCGCTACAAGCGACTGCGCTGCGTATGGCAGCGGTGTGTACCAGGCCGCGAAACGCACGATCGCGCCAGGCGTCCGATCGTAGGGCAGCGCGGCAGCGATTCGCAACTTTTGCGCAAGCGTTTCGCGCGGTTCGGCGCGCGACAGAACCCAGACGAAATTCTGTGTCGACTTGACAACAGGAGAGCTGTCAAACCCACCCCTGGGAAGAAGTTGACCGCGGCTGACCGCCAGCGTTCGCCAGAAGTGATTCTGCTCGTCCGGCACCTCGAACGGGGGAGTCACGAGAACGAACGCCAGTCCGAGGAGAAGCGCGACAGTGATGAAGAGACGCGGACTCATGATGGGGCGACGGAGATCAGAAGACTGTGTCCCTGAATACGCATGACGGGCCCGATCCGTTAGAATCTTCTGAGAGAGTCAAGCGAGCTATTCGATGACGTGCCGGAGCCCAGTTGCAGGGATTCGAGTAATCGGCGCATGCGCCTCGGTTCTGATCGGGCTGGCGTTTCCCTGCTTCTGCGCAGCGCAGGTACCGGGCCCCTATCAGGATCTTTACGGCCAGCTCAATGGTGATGTCACCGATTTCCAGGGAACGATCACCGGCCAGTGGAACGGTTCGAAACACCCGGTCAAGTTTGCGGGTCAATTGACTGGTGCCAACTGCAATAACGGACCAGGCCTGCTGCAGCCCGCCAGCTTCACCCTCATCGAGAACGAGATTCTTCTCCTGAAGGCGATCGGTGTGAAAGCCATCTCGGTGGAAGTGTCCTTCCCGATGCTGGACGCCGATTTCTTCAACTCCATCGGTCAGCCTGGCTACCAATCGCAATTCGGGACCTTCTATGCGAACGTCGCAGCGGCGATCCGCGCCCAGGGGCTGCAGGTTATCGTCGAGAGCCAATCGATGATCCCCACAGGCCTTCAATCGTCATGGGGCAGCGGCTTGCAGAATTACTACGCAAGCCTGACCACCTTCCAGGCCTATGAGAACGCCCGAGCGCAGACGGCCAGCGTCGTCGCCCAAACGATGCGCCCCGATTACTTCGTGCTCCAGGAGGAGCCGGACACCGAGGCGGCTCAGTCGGGGCAGGCGTCTGCCGGGACGGTGGGCGGTTCGACAACGATGTTGAATGCCAGCCTGACAGCGGCCAGACAGGCCAACATCGCCGGAATGAAGATCGGCGCGGGGCTCGGCTCGTGGTTGCAGCAGTATCAGTTGTTCGCGAACAGCTTCACGCTCCAGCACTGCGGTCAAACCGTCAGCGGACAGATCCAGACTTGCATTTCCCAGCCGCTCGATTTCCTGGATCTGCATCTCTTCCCCATTACCGAGAACACTGTGGACTGCACGCCTCCACCTGCCCCGAAGCCTTGCGCCGCCCCGAACTTCTGGCAAAACGCCATGACCATCCTCAGCACGGCCAACGCGGCGAGCGTACCGATGGCCATCTCCCAGACGTGGCTTCGCAAGGTTCGTGACAACGAATGGGTTCAGATCAATGGCGACATTCAAGAGGCCCGCGAGGCATACAGCTTCTGGGCGCCGCTTGATCTGGCGTTTCTACAAGATGTGTATGACCTCGCAAACTACGGCCAGATGTTGTTCGTCGTCCCCTTCAATACGCAGAACTTCTCCGCCTATATCGACTGGACCGGCGGCAACTCTGCGTGCAGCGTTAGCGGCACGCCGGCGTGTACGGCGCTGCAAGGTGAAGGCGGCGGCAATACGCCGTCCCAGGTGTTTGCTGCTGTTCAGTCGGCCGGGACCACCAACGTTGCTGCCGCGCGTTACAGCAGTGTGGGGATCGGATATCACAACATGATCGTGTCCGATGCGATGGCGCCCAGGAACCCTACCAACGTGTTTGTGCAACGGCCAACGCCAACCACTGCAACTCTGAGCTGGTCACCGTCGACAGACGATGTGGGCGTCGCGGGATACCACATCCTCCGCAACGGGACCCCGCTTCGCGACGTTTTTCAATCACCGCTGCAGGACACGGGCCTTTCGCCGGCCACCAGCTACACATACCAGGTACAGGCCTTCGACCTTGCCGGGAATGTCTCGGCCGCGGTGTCCTCGTCCACGCAAAGCGGACGGCGAAGAGCTGTCGCGCACTAAGTCCTCTGCCGACCTCAGAAGTCCTCTATGTACCAAAGGGAGTGCCGCCGATCCGGAAGGCAAAAACCGAGGCTCGATGAGAAATACCGGGACGCGCAATCTCGCGTCTTCAAGCTCGGCGCGAGCGACGCAGCTAGCGCGCGCCAGCCATCTCCTCGACGCTCTTCCCATCGATCAGCATTGTTGACGCGTCGGTTCCTGTGATCCATTGTTCGAACCAGTGTCCCACGTCGCGGCCTGACGATTTCTCGATGGCATGGCGGAAGTCATCGAAGCCGGCCGGTTTGTCGCTGTACGCAGCGAGGAAATCGGAGATCGCGCGGCGGAATGGTTCCTCTCCGAGCAACTGATGCAGGACGTAAAGCGACCAGGCGCCTTTGGTGTACGAGAAGACTCCGATTTCTTCCTTGGCATAGCCGGCGATTGGAACCGTGCGGCCCCGCGCATCGCGCGCCACCCGATCGAGGTAGGTCTGCCGGTAACTCTCCATCAGCGCGCGAAACGCTTCAGGCCCCTCGAACTTCCGGACCGCCAGCGCTTCGAAGTACGAGGCGAAGGCTTCGTCGAAGTAGCGAGCGCGCTGCACGCCCTCGCTCGCCCTGGCGTTCCAGATGTGGCCAACCTCGTGATACAGCTCCGATGCCCGGCTGCGATCCTTGAAGGCTGCTGCGCTCTGGAAAATGTGACCGGGCGCGCCGTAAGAGCCCCATCCGTCCGGGATTTCGACGAGCGTCAGGCTGCCGGCGCGGCGCATCTCACCGAAATACGATCGATAGAAATCGAGAGCACGCCGCATGTCAGCCATGACCTGCGTACCGGCTTCCGCATCGGCTTCGAGGACATCGACACGCAAATTACGCTCCGGATCGTCGAGAACGCGGAACTTCGCGACGGCTACGCTGATCTGCGCGCTTTCTGCGTCGCCGATGCAGCGGAACGTTGAGGTCCCTTCCCGCGTCTGCGCCTCTCCGGCGTCCTTTCCGCTGCAGACAGCGGTGAAGCCGGCCGGCACCTTCGTTTCGATCTCGAAGTCGAATTTGTTCTTGAACGACTGCCGCCAGCCCGCAATCGAGGGGGCTGCCACGATCGGATACGCCATCGTCTCCGCGCGAATCAACGAGTATTGCTCGCTGATCGTGTCCCGGACGTACTGCATGACTTCGGGGTAGCCGAAGAGCGGCCCTGCGTAGGTCAAATGAACGCTCGCTGTCTGGCCAGGAGGAAGCGGCTTTGCAAGCATCACCTCCACAGCGTTCACCTGCCACGTTGGTTCATCAGGAAACTTGACGACCTTCTGCGTGAAACGCAGCGGGTGGCCCGCCCCGTCCGACGCGGCGCTGACATCCATCAGCCGGTAGAGCAGCACGGGGACGAGCGTGATCGCTTGCGTCTCGGTATTCCGCACTCCGAGATCAGCTTCCGCAGAGAGTGAATGACTCTTCGGATCGATGGCGAAGTGGAGCTTGTAGTGCTCCACGGCGGGCGCCGTACTCTGCATGGTCAACGAGAAGAGAAGGGCTGCTGTCAGATGGAGCACGACTTACGAATATGTTCGTACTCGCCGGTGGTCGGTGACGATGCGCACCGGTCGAAGTTCGTACTTGTCAACGGAGTATTCCAGTCTGGCTTGCCAATTGCTCTCCGGCTAGTCAAAGGAGTAACGAAATGAAGAAGCTGCTTGCATCCATCATCATGTCCGCGGCATTGGTCGCGTCCCTCGGCTGCTCGAACTGGAACAGGATGACTCCGAAGTCGCTCGACAATTCGACGACGGCGTCAGAGGTCAAGAAGAATCTGCTGGCCGATCACCTGACCGGTGTCGATGTCGATGTCAACGAAGGCGTCGTGACGCTGGCCGGCCACTTGCCCACCGCTGCGGATCGCCAGAAAGCCTACGACGACGCAGCGAAAGTCACCGGCGTCAAGAAGGTCGTCAACCACATCGACGTGCCGTAACGTCTTTCGTCATCGTCTCTGAACGAAGGAGGCGGACCCTCGTCCGCCTCCATCAGCGATTCGCCGCCCGGCGACGTGCTGCGCCAGCAGGCGGGAACACCACCAGGGTGATGCTCTGCGACGGCACGGTGATGACCGCGCTCGAGCCGGCCGGCGAGACATCGCCGAGCCGCGTGATCGCATTCAGCGACGTCAGTTGCCAGACCTGCGCGGGAGCGGTCAGCGTGCGGTTCCGGACATTGATAGTCACCGCTCGATCGCCGCTCAGAGCTTTGCTGACGAGCATGACCGTGAGCGCGCCGTCGCTCGTGCGAGTCGCAGCGAACGCAGAGAGGGTATCGGGATCGGGTGCGGCCGCGCGCACGCTCACGTCCCCGAACGACGACTTCCGGCCGTCGTAGTTGCGGTACATCCGGATGGCGTTGTAGGCGAGCGTACCGCTGTCCGGTGTCGTCCATCGATTGGCGACGTCGATCCCCTCCCGTCCGAAAATGCCAAGGATGTCGGCTTGGGCTGTGGCGCCGTTGATGTGCTTCTCCGCGCCCCAGTTGTATTCGGTGATGCCCGTCATCGTGCCGGGGTAGTACGCGTTGACCCAACCGTGCAGCCGCGGAATCAGGGCCACGTTATCGTCGATCCACGACTCATCCTTATAGTTCGGGTCCCACAGCGCGCGCGTTGATCGGTTGCGTCGAAGCTGCATCTGCGCCGAGGTGTCGTCGCTGAGCTCACCGCCTTGCGGGTAGTAGTGGACGGTGAGGACGTCGAGCAGGCGCGCGCCGCCGGCATCCTGACGCGCTTTCAACTGCTGGAGCAGGTACGGAATGTAGTCGCGGCCGCCGTGCGACTCACGATCAGGAAAGCTCGACCAATCATGTGCCGCTCCCCACTGCTGATCGTACCCACTGAAGAAATACCCGCTCCATCCCCACTCTTCGGGACCGAGAACGAGAGCGCCGGCGTCGGCCGTCTTGATCGCGCCCGAATACGCGATCATGTTCGCCAGCACTTCGTCCATCCGCGCGCCCTCGGGGTGAACGTCGCGATGCGTGGCAAACCAGATCGACGGCTCGTTGTCGAGGAGGTAGTAGCGCACGCCTCCGCCATTCGCCATTCCCCAGGTGCCGACCATGTGGCGCACCCACGCGGCCTGGAACTGCGCGTCCACCGGGATGTTCGCCTCGTGCGGATCATTACCGGCGATCAGCGAGCCGTCGCTGCGGACTCCGTTGCCTGCGTCGGGCATGTACGAGTCGCTGCTCTGCTGCAACCCATACCTGGCAACCGAGAAACTGGCCAGCTTCCCGCGATTCGGACCCAGCTTCGCCACCCACCCGATCATCGGAATCGTGATCATCGCCTCCGCACTCGCAGACTTCGCATCAGCGACGAAGCGGTCAGCACTCCCACCAGCGATTCCCGCATCCTCGCCAATGCTCTCAAAGAACCAGTCCTGTGCGCGATTGCTGGCGTCGTCCTGCCAGTTGTAGCGCGTGGTGGAGTTCCCGCCGGATCGATTGGTCGGGACATTCAGATCAGAAAGCTGCGCAGCAGTCGCAAACGCCACTCCGTAAATGCGCGAATCAATCGGGTGACGGTCAGCGGCGGCATCGACAACAACGGTCACCGCCGTCTGCGCGAAAGCGGAAACGGTCAGCAGCAGAGTGGCCAGGCAGAGACGGACGCCCATCGAAGACAACGTAGACCGGACCGGCCAACCAAGGCGTGACGAGGCTCACGGGGTGGGTGTACTGCGGAGTGGCGCAAGGCAAATGCGGTACGACTTGAGACGCGCAAGGCCATCGACGCCACGCACATGGTCCACTTCGGCATGAGGTGGGGGCGCCCATGGGGGCGATCCTTCCCGCCGTAGAGTCGCGGATCAGGGCGAACGTGCGCTACGTCGCCGGGTTTGCACCTCGGGGAAGGTGCTCCCGAGGCAGATGGGATGCTGTGGGGTCGTGACGCGGTCGAGGCGCACGTTGCCGAAGGGTACGCGGTGGTGGTCGAGAAACGCCTCTTGGCTCATGTACTTGCGCGCCGAGCGTGACGCCGCACAAGGCGTTCCGCCGGGAGACGGCTTGGACGTGTGAGTCTGAACACGGCGAATGCGCTCCGCTTTCATCCAATCGCGGAAGGGTGTAGGCTACTAGCAGCTTCATTAAGTATCTCTGGCGGTTCGTACGGAGGAGTCGTGCCTCCAAAGATTCAAGGACGTGTCTGGTCAATCGCTGATCTGCTTCAAGTGATGATCGCGACAACAGCTTGCCTGTGCCTACTCATTGTTGTTCTTGGCGTGATGATAGGTGTCATGCAGCAGAAGATTAGCGCGGCTCTTCTAGGCAATATCAACCATCTCGGAGTCGCAGGCGGTCTGGTGGGAATCGTATGGATTCTATACTTGATCCTTTCCCGAACGCTGGCAGTGAGCGGGCGTTGATACGGACCAGCGTTCGTTGAGCGGGGTGTCTGATGGCGGAAACAAGCACCGGTAGGAATCAAAATATACGCCGCCTCATCGTAGTTCAGATCATCGTAGCCATTCTTGCAATTGCGGTTACATTTATCGCCGGGCATCAGATATCGACCCTCATGCAGGAAAGGGAAGATCTTTCGCGTCAAGTCGCGGAGCAGAAATCGAACATCAAGAATTTGAAGGCCGCGCGCGCAATAGCGGAGGCCGAACGTACGAAGGCCGAAGCTGAGCGCGCGGAGATGGCTCAACAGCTCACAAGATCTCGTTTTGCCGCGGACCATGCCCGAAGAGGTATCAATCATTACCAGCGCGGCGAGTTTGCCGCTGCGATCGTTGAGTACAACAAGGCGATACGCATAACGCCGGATAACGCTGAGATCTATGACTGGTTGGCTTTCTCGGAATACAGAAACGGCAATTATACTGAGGCTCTCCACCACGAAGAAGCAGCTGTCCAGCTCGATCCGTCTTATGCTCGGGGCTATTATAATATGGCAATCGTGCTCTGGCGAATTGGGAGAAAGGATGATGCAATGTCCGCGTTGCGCCGCATGTCTCAACTAAGCCCGAGGATGGTCGCAGAGGTTCGCGTCGACGAACAGTTTGCGCCGTTTTGGGCGATACCTGAGTTTCGACGCATTTTTGGGCCACCGCCGAATTGATGCGATTGGCAAACCGATCAGTTGCGACCGTTCAGCACGCCGCGTTAGTCGAGCCGATGAGGTCCTTCAACCCGTCGCTTGATCGCCGGGAGTCACCTTCGCGTACACCTCGGCGATCTTCAGACGGCAGCGAAGTGAGGTGAGATCGATCTCGGCACCCGGGTCGTTCCACTCGCGCAGGAACCATCCTCCGTCGGGCTGGCGTGTGTAGACCTCGATGTGGATGCGAACCTGCGAAACGAGCAGGTATTCGGAAAGCGTGGCCACAGCGCGATAGCGCTCGAATTTCGCTCCGCGATCGTATTTCTCCGTCGAGTCGGAAAGGACCTCCGCGATCACCTGGAGGTTGGTGAGAGTATCGCGGTGCTCATCGACGACTTCGACAGGATCGCCGACCACGACAACTCTCCGACGAGGTTCTCAGGCCGGTTCGATGGTTATCGAGATTCGACTCCGCCATCCTCGCTTCCGATCAGATAAATATGCTCTCCCGCGAGCACTTTCAGCAAAAAGGGATTCCTGCTCTTCCGGCGCCGCGCAAACTCCTCGGCGGTGTAGAGCGTCGGGTGGATACTGCGCCCCAGCGTCCTTTCAGCGGGAGCGAGCTTCGCGAAAAGCTCTTCGAGAGTAAGGCCCTCAGCCACAATGAGGAGATCGATGTCGCTGCCTGCGCGTGCTGCACCTTTCGCCACCGAGCCGTAGACAAGAGCGCGATCGATGCGCTTGGCGAGAGGCCGCAGCGCCAATCGCAACGGATCGATGAGCCCGACGGTCTTCGTCACGATTCCCCGCAGCTCCTCGAAAATGGGCGCGTTCCGGTTCGCCTGATAGTGTTTCTGGCTGCCGATGAGGGTCACCGTGACGAGCCCACTCTCAACGAGCCGGGCCAGCTCGCGCTGTACAGCCCCTGAGCCCGAGCCGGTTCGCGCGATCAACTCCTGTTTGAAGTAGGTTCGCTCTGTGTTGCCGAACAGCTTCCGGAGAACACGTTGCTGCGTCGTTGTAAACAGCGCGTTGGCGAGACTGGTCGGGCGGGTGCCGGCCTGTCGATGCGGCGGAGAGGTAGATCTGCCCATTCCAGGCATTTTGCTGCCCAAAGTGGGCAGCGATCAACCTTCGCCAGAAAGTGGCAGTTTGTCTCGTATTCGACTTACCGGCTTCGAGAAGCCCCGGCCAGTTTCCTTTCCGCCGGCGCACTGGCTTCAACAGCCGATTCCTCTTCCATTTCGATCTTGAGTCGGCAGCCGAGGCTCGCGGCAACGGAGACGAGCGTGCGAAGAGTGACGTTGCGGTCGCCTGCCATCACTCGAGTGACGACCGCGCGATCGACTTCCATCCTCCGGGCCAGCTCCGCGCGCTTGATGTTCTTCGCGGCCATAGTGCGCACGAATGATTCGGTCAGTTCGAGAAACAGACGCTCGGTCTCCAGTCCGACGCTGCCGGACCGTTCTGCCAGCCGCTTCTCAAGCCATGTCGTCATACTTCGCGTTCTCTTTCTTCAGCGCGGCGTCAAAGAGCGCACGTTGATGTTTCGCTTGTTTGATTTCACGGGTCGGTGTTCTCTGGCCCTGTTTCGCGAAGCCGTGGGTGATCACGATCGTCCAACGAAGTTTCGGATGATGAAAGAACGGCAGGCGGATGCCGTAGGGTTTCAGCTCGAAGATTCCATCTCCCAGCTTCCAGCATTTGTGTCGATTCATCGGAAGTCCCTGCTTCGTAACCCACTCCAGCAGTGCATCAGTCGCGTCGATGTCGTCAGGATCGGTAAGCTGTTCCAGGAACTCCACAACTCCGGGCATCGCGTAGATCGTGCAGCCTGCCGGCCCCACTGCCTTGCCGAGAAGCTTGAGTATCACTTCGTTGACTCCTGAGTCAACACGGCGGCGATTGCGGACATTCTCAGTTCGGCGGGACCTTCGGGCGCAGTCATCATTCGGTAGGGGTGCAGTTTATCCGAGGCAGGGCTGATGTCCGCCTGCTACGACGATCCCTACGAGCGCGCCCACGCCCTCGGCCCCATCTTCCGCAGAGTGTGGTGGCATTCCGTGGCCGGAGCGGCGGTGATCGGATTGATCGCGCTGCTTGCAGGCCTACGTGTTCCCGGGCTCGATCCCGACGCATTGACGGCTGGGTCCTCTTTTTCGCCCCGTCGATCGGCGTAGATGAGGGAAGGCTGCCCTTTTGCGAATGACCCGGGGGGATTTTTAGCTGGCCGGATGGGGGGATTCTAGAGTGGCCGCCGACACACGGAATGTTCAAGGTTGGATGTTGAACGTTGAGTGTTGAATGAACCGAGGATGGCGAACCTTCAACAGGCAACATTCAACATTCTCGCAAGTTGCTTAGGTCACTTGGGTTGCGAGCACGGTCCCGCACCGTGTACCCGACGGTCCCACACCGTGTACCCCACGGTCCCACACCGTGTACCCCACGGTCCCACACCGTGTACCCCATGGTCCCGCACCGTGTACCCCATGGTCCCGCACCGTGTACCCCATGGTCCCGCACCGTGTACCCCATGGTCCCACACCGTGTACCCCACGGTCCCACACTGTGTACCCCATGGTCCCGCACCGTGTGCCCCATGGTCCCACACCGTGTACCCCATGGTCCCGCACCGTGTACCCCATGGTCCCACACCGTGTACCCCACGGTCCCGCACCGTGTACCCCATGGTCCCGCACCGTGTTTCCGTGGGTCCCGCGGCATCGACTGTCGATCCTGCATCGTCTACCGCTCGCTCCACACCTTGGACGCCTCAGTCACGCACTACATCTCCTCGGTCCCGACGCGTCGAACCGTGGTTCGCGCAGGGTGACCCTCGTCCCGCTCGGCGAACCCTCGCGGCTGTAGGTTGCGAACATTCAGACGCTCGTCAAAAACTCGCAGTTGACATTACCAGTTGACTCTGCTAACATCCGTACCCTCGATTATCGAGATGGGAGTCGGCGCTCGTGAGAGCCCCAGTCTCCCGGCGGCCAACGGGTGAGAACGGCTGCGCTGAAAAGTGCGGTTTTCATCCCTGCGGGAGTTTTGAGCGCTGCTCCTCCTGCCGTGGGCTCTCGAAGTGTGCGCACTTCGGGGAAACATCAACCGGAAGAGCGGCGCGTTGCCGTCTTTTCCAGCCGGTGGCCGCCTGCACTCGTGCACGAAGTGCTCGTCGGTTCCTCCGGCCATACCCAATGGTCTTAAGGAGGACCATCATGAATACCAACGACGAAACTATCAATACTCAAACGAACAAAACGGCCAGCGCTGTGGATGTTCCGCCGGCCGAACCCGCACTCACACCCGAGGAGTTGGTGGATGTGTTGCGGACCACGCGTGCGCGCATCGCCGAGGTTGCACCGATGACAGCAAGGGAGCGGAAGCTGCTGCGCCGTCGCGCAAACGCCTCCGATCTGATCGTGCAGGCATCGATCAACGTCATGGGCGCGCTCGACAACGTGTCGCAGGCGGTCGGCCAGCCGGCCGGCGATGTGCGGCGTCTGTCGGACGAAGCGAACCGCTGGTTGGTGGCAGAGGGTGAGTTGAGGGCGATGCTGAATGGCGTCGCCGGAGCGAACCTCATCCGCCGCCAGCGCATCGCGCTGATCGCCGGGCAGGCGTTCAACATCGGAACCCAGTTGGCGCGCGATCCGGCGAACGCCGTCCTCGTGCCTCACCTGGAGGAGGTCAAGCGTCTGAAGAGCATCAAGCGCCGCAAGCATGCGGCGCCGGCTCCCGCGACGCCGGCCTCGGTTCCAGAAACGTCGAAGACACCACAAACGTAATCATGAATGGGCGGGAGGGAGACCGGGCGCGTGCAAGCGCGCCCGGTCATTTCTCCTGTCCGTCGAGGAGGTAACTATGAGAACCAAAGACCGCGAACTTCTCAGGGACGAAACCGGACGGCACCTCGAGTTCATGTTCCGTAGCATCGGGCAGGTGAAACAGCTCTACCCCTGGCTGCGCCCCAATCAAAGCCACGCCCGGCTGCGCCGCGCCGTGGCGCGCCTCCGCTCCGGCGCGATGCCCAGCATCGATTCCCGGATTCCCGCCAGCGTCCTGGCCGACCTCCTCGAAGGATCGATCGAGCAGGACCGACGCCTCCGCGAGATCAACGCGGACACGGACGAGCTCAGGGAACTGGAGGAGAGGTTGAGAAGGAGGTAGGGGGGGAACGTACTCCGCTTCGAAGACTTGCCCTCTGGATGCTAACGCGTGATGTGGAGGGGGCAGACCCGAAGTGGAAGTGACGGAATTTGACTAGACCGCCTGGCCTGTGCGAAGGCCAATTCCGTCACTTCCACTTCGGGTCTGACCCCCAACTGGGACCCACGGGGTGTCTGGGGTGCTTGTTGCTGCCTGGAGGCTCACACGGTAATGAGCGGCGGCGGCGTAATTCACGTACGCACCCGTAACCATCGTCGATGGTGGCGGTGGCCACGTTTAGGTGGTGGCCATCGAGCGCTGACAAGGCGGTAGTGTCCTAATTTGGCGGACTTGGGAAAGCATAAATAGAACCCGAAGTATGACTCGGGCTGATATGCTGGGAAAGCTCAGGGAGGCGTTTCATGGCAACGCGCAACCGGCTGATACGCCGGATCGATTACGTGGATCCGCGAGGTTACGAGTACTACGATGTGGACATCGACGTGCTTGTACCTGATCCCGAGAATCCTCGCATTCCTCCCCAGGAGCTCTCTACTCTGGAAACGATGCTCGCCCTGTTCCGGCTAAACGCAAGCTCGTTGTTTCGCTTAGCGGAAGACTTAGCTAAAGTCGGTACAAACCCGGCGGAGCTTCTTAATGTGACGAGGCTTGGGCCGAAGCTGTTCCTCGTTAAGGAGGGCAATCGGCGGCTGACCGCACGAAAGCTTCTTCGCAACCCAGAGCAATTGAGAGGTCATGTCACGCCGACGGAACTGCGCCGATGGCAAAAGCTCGCGTCGCGAGTAACAACGCAGCTATCGACGCGCCAGCTCGTAGTCGTTGGCGAAAACCACGACACGTGGGTGTTCAGACGTCATCAAGGTAACCAGGACGGCGTAGGCGTGTCGAATTGGGGGCCCGAGGCGAAGTCCCGTCATCTGCAGCAGAAGCTCGGTCGGCGGAACCGCGCGATGGCTTTGAGGGACGCGTTGATGGCTAACTACCCGGAACGGTTCCCCGAGCTGCCGGGTAGGTCTTTCTCTGTTTTCGAACGTCTCATGGACTCAGGCGACACTCGGGCACACTTGGGCATTGACGTGAACGAGGACGGACACCCGAAGCTGACCCGCGGCGAACGCTCGCTGCGGATGCTGGAGGAATTGGTAAACGATCTGCGCCGACCAAGAGGAGATCGGGAACGGCTGACGACGCGCACGATCAACACCGTAGAAGGCGCACACGAGTATCTTCAAAAGCTGGACAATCGAATTGACCAAGAATCGCCGCCGGAGAACGAAATTACTCTAGTTGCACCCATGCCTAGTGGAATGTCCGCGGGTGCGCAGGTCTCCGCTGCTCCAGTCTCCGGATTGCGCAGTGGACATGCACCAACCGATGTCCTCAAGTCGTTCAACGAGCCAGCGGCCGCCCGACTTCGAAAGATCTTCGATGAGTTGGTGAAGGTAAAAAAGAGTAAGGCTCCGAACGCGGCGATGGTGCTCACTCGGGTTCTTCTCGAACTCTCCGTCGATGAATACTCCCAGCGTACCGGAGTCGACTTCGAAGCCCCAGATGCGGAGCTGAAGCAGCAAATACAGGAGTTGCGGACTTTCTTGAGCCTAAACGGCTACAAGATTCCAAAGAAGCTGAACAACGCCATCGGTCGCGCGGGTGTTTTCGCGCCATCCATTGGGCAGAAGCTTGACGCCGTGCTGGTTCAACTTCAGGGAAACGGGTCCATGTCAGGAAGAGAGGCGGCGGCTAAGAGCCGGGAGCTGAGAGACAAGGAAGTCGTGAACGTGCTGAATGATGCGGTCCACCGTTTAGAAAACTTCCCTTCCATCGAGCGCGTCAATTATGTTCTCGAGATTATCCGACCGATCTTCAATGGGATTCATCAATAGCGATGGCTGCACCGTACACGCCACTCCGATATCCTGGCGGGAAATCGAAGCTCGGCCCCTATATTTCAGACGTCCTTCGGTTTAACAAGCTCACCGATGGCCACTTCGCCGAGCCTTACGCAGGCGGAGCGGGTGCCGCGTTGTTCTTGCTGTTGCGCGGGTACACGAAGACAATTCACCTCAATGATATCGATCCCGCTGTCGCGTCATTCTGGCAAGCGGTGCTCAGGCACACGGAGAGGTTTGCAAGGGTGATTGAGACGATCCCTCTTAGTGTTGAGGAATGGGACCGTCAACGCAAAATCTACACAAGCCGCTCGCGCGGATTCGATCTCGGGTTAGCGTTCTTCTATCTGAATCGCACGAACCGCTCTGGAATCATGAATGGTGGCATTATCGGGGGAAGACGCCAGAGCGGGGAGTGGCGTCTTGATGCTAGGTTCAACAGATCAGATCTAGCGGCGCGCATTCGCAGGATCGGAGCAATGCGCCGGCTCATCTCCATATCATCGGATGACGCCTTGGATTTCATGTCTGGGCTTCGCCCCAACAAACTGCATCTCAAGACTTTCATCTATCTGGACCCCCCTTATTTTCACAAAGGTAGAGAACTCTACACAAACTTCTATACACCGGACGATCACGCGTCAATCGCCCAGCGCCTTCGTCGTTTGGGATTTCCATGGCTGCTCACGTACGACGACTGTTCTGAGACTCGAGCGCTGTATTCCACTTTTGAGATGAAGGAAAGTGAGTTGAGCTACTCAGCACGCGAAGTTCGCCGTGGACGCGAAATCGTAGTCTTCAGCCCGAGGGTCAGACCGCCAGCCATGACAGCGCGCCGTGACGGGTTTCGTTTGTTGTAGCGCGCGCTCGAGTAGGTTTCGTCGACACGTAGCGTCTTGACCCACGGTGCTGCGGCGCAGCAGCACAGAGGAGTGGGAATCGCAAGTGCCCTTCCGCATGGGAAACCACGCCTCGACCTGCTCTCGCAGAGCAATTCCGAAGGTTACTATGTTGCGGCGGCGTCGGGATGGAGTACGCGGGCTGTCGATGAGCGAGAAGCAGCTGGACTGAAGCGATGCCCTTTCGCTGAAATCAGTCTTTCAGAAGGCTTTGAACTTCTGCGAAGCTTTCGATACTGTGAGTGGGCGGGAGCGCGATCGCTCGCTCGGCAGCGTCACGTTCCACGTCTTCGACGGTCCAGTACGTGATCTTTCGCAGTTCGTCTGTCAACTTAGCATCAACACGTGTGCCGTACCGTGCGTGGACATCGACAGCGCCGATCCGCTTCGCCATTTGAATATCACGAACAATACTGTCGCCGACGTAGACCACTTGAGATGCATCGATGCGGAGGGCGTTCAGTAGGGGCGCGACAAAAGCAGGGTTTGGCTTTCGGATCTCCGATGAGACCTCGATGACGGCGGGAACGATAGTGTCGTAGTCGGAGCCATAGATTCTAATGTCGCCGGAAGCAAGGCCTGGCGGAAAGGTATGGTCCTTCACGGTGAGTAGTGCATCGAAATAGCCTTCGAGCTGGAGGTGCTTTAGGCGTTGCACAACGTGGTAACGCAAGGATTCGGTTGCTGCGACGATTCGATAGCCGTCGGACCTAATCGATGCAAGCGCTTGACGCACGCCGCAGTAGACTGCCGTCTCTGCAGCCGTGTTCCGCGCCGAGCGGAAGGCGTGAATCGCCTCGTCGTACTTCCGGTAAATTTCGATTCCAGTCAACCCGCGATTCTCTTCTTCGAGGACGTCTAGTTCTTGAAGTGAAAAGGAGTACTCCGTGCTTCGATGACGTTCGTGGACGCGTTTGAAAGAGGCCTTCAGAGTCTCAGGGTCTCGGCCTGTCTGACGCGCAAGGACATCGATCATCGCGAGGAAGCTTGGTATGTAATAGGATAGCCAATCGTACAGAGTATTGTCGAGGTCAGTGACGAGGACGGAATGACGAGTCACGCGTTGGTTAGGCAAGCAACAGTTCGAGCTCGTCGCCGAATACCCGAAGCTCCTTCTGGTACTTGTCCATCGTCGTGTCATCGAAGCGCGCGGCGTCCGACGAGTCGAGGAAAACGACTGCACGGACGCTGCCTGCGACGAAGATCGGATACGCGAGGAATGAGGCACGTTCTCGTGTAAGGCGTGACATCTCATCCTGCGTGAACGACCAGCGGTCGCCCATCGCTTGCTCGAAGGTCTGGGCCGCCGGAATCGACCATGCGTACGGCTTGCCGTTCTTGATCACGTGGCCAACGATTCCGTGACTGAACGAAAACTCTCGGCCCCGACCTGCGTTCGTAGGATGGTAGTTCACGAGTTGCTGGTATCGCTCTCGTGAGAGAACATAGTGGATTGTAATCCTGTCGGTAGCGCCAAGCTCAAGCGCTCGGTGAATGATCGGAAGCAACTTGTCGATGATGCCGATGTGGGTGTACCTCTGAGGCACCTCGGCGGCCACGGCGAGCAGCGCGGAAGATGCTACAAACGCGACCCACCACCCCAAAACCGGCGCACTCAGCAAGCGCAAGAGCACTGGCGTCCGCGGCGACCCAGTAAGCGTTAGCGACAGCGCGACGGCCAAGAAAGTCGAGCTGAATGTACTCGTGAGTGCAACGGCCAGCGTGCGATGGCGCGCGGTGAAATCGGCGGCCAAGTACCAGACTCCAGGCATCAGGCCTCCATTATGTCACTGCCTAGCTAAACTTAGCTAAACTTGGACACTACCCACCAGGCGGCTGGACGGCCCGTTCTGAGCAACTTGTGAGAATGTTGACTGCTCAAATCAACTGATCTCTGCTCACTCACGCCACCCTACGCAGTACCACCATGGCATACGCCTCAACGACGACCTCTTCGCTGGCGAGCAGCTCGCGATGGTCGCGCAGATCGGGGACCGGCTGGCTTGATCGGCGAAGCAGCGGGGTCAGACCTTCGTTCGTTCAGCGTTCGTAACCTATTGAACGATCATCACTTGCGATCTACGCAACTGGCCATTGCAACGGAGTGGTGGTTATTCGTAGATCGAAACCCTTCGAACGCTGCCCCCCGAGGGGCGACGATTGCGTCAGCGATTGACGGACGTCCCGGGGGCCGGCGGACCGGGTGTCAGCTCCGGCGGCGCGGGGTGGCCGTCGGAACGGAACTGGAAGACGAAGTACGGCGGGATGCAGAGGCCGCGCTGGTCGTTTCGAGCTATCCACGCTGCGTCGGGGCTCTTTTGACCGAAGTCATTCGGGTCGTACGCGCGTCCATTCACCTGCTGAAAGTACGGCGAGGCCGCCAGACGCGCGGCTCGATCTTTGAACAGTTGCTCTGCGGTATCCGAGGTGTAGCCCATCGGCATGACGCAGATGTAGTCGTCACGGCATGGCGATCCGGCGTCGCAGGCGCGTATCCCGGCGTATGAGGTGAAATTGCTGAAGCAGGTGTCGATCGTGTAATTCGGATCGGTGGCAAGGCGTCCGATGCAGCCATTGAAACCGCTTGATGCGATCAATCCGCACGTGGCCTCGGCGGGAAGTCCGATGCATTCGGAGAGCCGCAACATGCCCGCGGGGAATCCGCCGGTGAGCGCGTCGCGGCGAATCGCATAGTCGGTCGATGTCGGGTCGCCCTCATAGAACTCCTGGTGAGCGCCGTAGTAGGCGTTGCTCGGTGGCGGCGGCGAAGGGAGCACTGAGGCCGGGATCCGCTGATCCGGGCTGACGGGCGCGCTCCGTGTGTACTTGTCGACGCCAAAGGCCGTGGAAACCACGTTGCCGCGCTGCAGTGGATCGCCGACCTGAGGGCGGCCGGACGGGACGCACGTACCGACGGCTGGATCATTTGCCGACGCGAACAGTTGCGTACACGTAAGTCCGAGGTCCTCGCGGCAGGTCCATTGCCGTTGCGTCGCCGGCAGCGCCGTGGAGATGATGCAGGCGGCACCCCATCCACCGATGAGTTGCGTGTCGCGCAGGTTGTCTGCGAAGCGCTTCATCGGCCGCGCCGAGTAGTTCGTCGCCAGTTCGTATTCGGACAGCCGCCGCCTCAGGCGCTTGGCCATCATCGTCACGATCTCTGTTCGCCGCGGCTGATCGCCGTAGAACTGCGGGGAGCCCGGGAGCAGGACGGCATTGACGGCCGGTGTCCCGGGCCGGTCGGCGCCGGGAAAATGGAAGCCGGCGATGGCCCGCGTCTGATGACAGCCCGTGCAACTCGTCTCATTGAGGCGCGTGCGGAAATCGTCCGCGGACTTCACGAAGCTGAACGCCACGCCAGCGGCGTGCGCCTTCTTCATTGCGGCAGCGATCTCTGAATCCGAGATGACTTCCTGCGACGGCGTCAACGCTTTCCAGTAAGGCTGGTTGGCGGAGCGCTGCAAGCCGCCAGGCGAGATCGACAGCGCGCGGGTGGCGAGCACGCCGTAGTCATACGGCACCTCGAGCGTCCCTTTATCGATCGAGGCCATGACGTCGGGCCGGCTCAGGTAGCGGATGAGCCGTTTGCGCCGCGCCTGTTTCTCCGCGCATGCCGTCTTCGTGTCCGAGGGGTCGCAGAGGACTGTGGTGCGATCGATCTGGCAGCGCAGGAACTCGGGAAGGAACATCTTCAAGGGCGGGTACCACTTGAAGACGCGGATCAAATAGGCAGCCGCCGTCCCGAAATTTGTGTCGTCGCTCGACGCCCCTTTGCGATAGGCCTGCATGTTCAGTTCGAGTCGGATGAGATCGCGGCCATCAATGAACGCCAGCGGTCCGTGCGCAGGGTCGAGAAGATCGGCGGCCTGTTGTTGCGGGGTCCTTCCCGCCGGCTTCATTCCCTCGTCGAGCCAGCGTTGCGCGATGTCCGCACAGTCGACAGACCGGGTCTTTGACTGAGCAAGCGACCGCACCACCGCCCGCGACGGCAACGCCGGAAAGACCATGTTCAACGTGACGGGAAGCCGCGAGGCCTGCTTGCCGTCGCGAATGGAGTAGGAGAACCGGTAGATGAGGCTGACCTCGCCGCAGCCGAGTTGCGCGTGGGTGAGGCCCACCGTCGGGTCCTTGATGAACTGCCGGTCCATGCGGTTGATTGCGCCGACCAGCTCAACGCGGGAGCCTGGATCGGTGAGGAAGTTGGGGCTGAGCTGTCCTTCGGTCGCGCCCGCGGTCGTGCGCACATCGGTCAAGTCCGATTGCACCGTGGCCAGGATCTTCGCCGCAACGGCCAGGTTGAATGGGTTCTGTCCCGCTACGTTCTCCTCCGGACTGCGCGCCTGCATCAGCCGGGCGAAGTTCAGCCGCCCTTCACACGCTGGCGTCGGACACTCGAGCATCATGACGACCGCCGGATCCGAGATGAAGGGACCTCGCAGCGACTGGGGTATGGCCGTGGAGTAGGCAGACGGATGCGCGCTGTCAGCCTGCTGGGCATCCGCCAACGACATACTCGCGACAATCAGAACGATTCCGCCCGCCAACCGCGAAAGACGCATGGAGACCCTCTGTATGGAAGAGCGGCGAGATTATACGCGGGGGTGTGGGGAGTGGGGAGTGGGGAGTGGGAGTGGGGTGTCGGTGGTCAGTGTTGGCGGGCTAGACGCTAGCAGCCGGTTCTTCTCACACTCCCAACACCCCACTCCCAACACCCCGCCGCGTCCGCTGCTAAACCATTCTTCTTCAGAGCCTTACACGGCGCCAAACCTGGTATCTCCTTCGCACTAAACAAGTGACAAGGAGGCTCACTATGGTTTCCACCAACAACAGCAAGCTTTCTGGCAGGTGTGCTCGCCGCAGCCCTTCTTCTACCGGCCTCGACCGCACTTGGAAATGACTGGTCCAAGCCGAAGAGCAGGACGAAGGGAACGGCGATCGGTCTCGTTGCCGGCGCCATCGTCGCTGGCCCTCCGGGAGCGGCCGTCGGTGCCGCGGTTGGTAATGGCGTGCAGGTACTCAGGCATCAGGCAACAGCCCGCCACTACCGCCACCATCGACGCTACTAGCAAGTGAGTACGCGAGGGGCGAGATTCTCGCCCCTCGTTTTGTCTGTACCTCACAAGACTGCGGTCAGTGCATTCGTCTCCCGACGATGAACTTCACGATGACGCGGTCCTTTGCCCGGGTGAGACCGAATCCGACGCCGGCGTTGAATTCCCAGTCCGGCGAGACATTCAGATCGATCGACGGATAGATCTGATGAGACTGCGCCGCTGACGGATCGAAGTGCGAGAGAGGCCCGAGTCCTGCGTAGTACTCGATGCCGGCCCCTACCTTCGGCGTGACATCGAACTTTACATTCATGGCGGGAGCGAGCTCGAATCCCTGGCCGGCGTTTTCACCGTGCAGCGATTTCTCGAGCGCGGGATTGAGGGCCACATACCAGCGCCCGAGCGTCTTGTCGACGATCGGACGCAACTCCCACGACCACGTATCGGCGGCGTACTTCGGGCGGACGTAGCCTATCTCTGTCGACAGACTGACACCCACCGGCCAATGCCACTCGGGAGGGACCCGCACTCGCGGCCGGATATGGTCGCCGACGTAGCTCCAACCCTGGCCCGATCCTGCCGTCGTGAAGACGTAGAACCCCGTCTCGAACCAGTCGTTGAAGCCATGCGTCAGCTCCAGCGTCTCCCTCACCGCATGTTGCTCCCCTCGGGCAGTCACATTGCTATGCACCTCCACCATCGTCATGCCCGGTGCCACTGTCTCGGCCCCATAAACCTGGATCTCGTAGTTGTCCTGACCTCGCGCCGAGGCGGCGAGGAAAAGGAGAGCGGCAAACGGAATCCATTTCATGGCGATCATTTCAGCACACCTGGGCCGGTCTTTCCCGCAGCCAGGTTGGCGAGGCGAAGGACGTTACCGGAAGTTAATTGCCCGGCTCAGGGCTGCGCTTGCCCGGTCGCGGGATCGAGGGAACGTGCTCGCCGCGACATGAGATAGCGGAAGGGGTGGACGAACTGGGCGGTCAGCGTCTCGGGGATGATCATTCCGGACACACCATGCTGGCGCGTCGTCATTGATGATCGGACGAATGTTCCGAAAATTGCGTCCCAGAGCGAAAAGAAACGGCCATAGTTTCCGTTGTATTCGCGCTCGTCCGCCGAGTGATGGATCTTGTGGAAAGCAGGGCTGACGAACAGTCCGTGCATAGAGCCGAAGGACCAGTTCAGGCGGGAGTGCTGGAGCGTCTCGCTGAATAGCTGGAGGAAAAGCAGCGGCAGCCACAATCGTTGGGGAACGCCGAGGAGAAAGGCAGGGACGATCATCAGGAGGCCGATATACAATTGCTCGACCGCGTGAATCCGGTTGGCGCTGAGGAATGTCAGTCGTGTTTGGGCGTGATGCACACTGTGAAATGCCCATAACGCAGGCAGAGCGTGCTCCAGGCGGTGCGTCCAATAGTTCAGAAAATCGATCGCAATCCAATAGACGGTCACCGCGACGAGCGGTGGCAATGGCGACAGCAGTCCAATGCGCGCAAATTGCAGCCGCGGCGACAGGAATGAAAAAAGCGGCATGACCAGAATATTGTAAATACTGCACCTGTAGAAAACCGCGTAGGCAAGGTCATTGAGTGTGCTGCGCGTGCGATATGCGCTCATGTCGCTCTGCTGCCTCAATTCCGCGGCGACGATCACCAGGGCGCATACCACGTAGACACCGAGTCCGATCAGCGTCGAGATGACGAGCTCGCGGAGATACGGATGACGGCCCAGCAGCTCAAGCATGGATCGCGATCCTCGGAGGAACGGTCGGCGATCCGCGGAGCAGCGATGAGACCAGCATCCGCAGAAGAGAGATGGATGGGACGCCGTTCCATCGAAACGCGGCGCGCACTGTCAGGACCGCGATGCGCGCGAGGTAATCGCGGCTGACGTTGCGCGCTACGCCGCGGCCGTCCAGTACTGCATAGGCGTAATTCGAAAACCAGTTGTCGGGAATCGTTCCGACGTACTCTTTGAGCATGTCATTGATCTCGGTATGCACGCTCAACGGAAAGCTGAGAGTCTTGGTGGCGGGATGGATCCGCGAGGCCGCCAGCGTGACGGGTATGTGCTCAAAGCGCACCCCGCGCGCGGCCAGGCGCAACCAATATTCGTAGTCCATACAGTAATGGAGATTCGCATTGAACGGTCCGAACCGTTCCAGCACTCTGCGCCGGAAAAACACAGCCGGCTGACAGAGAAAACAAACCAGGTTCAGCCGCTCCAGCGACCAATCCTCGGTCGGATAGCGGGCGATGAAGCGATCGTCACAGTCGATGAAGTCGGCGTCGCCATAAACGACATCCACAGAAGGGTCGGCCTCGAACGCTGCGGCCGCGGCCGCAACGGCGCCATCGCAGTAGACGTCGTCAGAGTTGAGGTAGGCGAGGATCTCGCCGCCGGCCATTGCCAGCCCGGCATTAATCGCGGCCGACTGCCCGCTGTCCGGACCGGTCGAAAAGGAGATCCGGTCCCGCCATCGTTCCAGAATCGCCACCGTGCCGTCGGTGCTGCCGCCGTCCATGACGATATGTTCGATTTCACCGGCGAGCCCGCCGCGGTTCTGCCGCCAGACGCTCGCGAGCGTCCGCTCGATGAATCGGCCCTGCTGCAACGAGGGCGTGACGATGGACACGCGCATGTGATCTACGATTGTGTCCCCAGCCCCGCGCGTTAGCAAGGAGTGCGGGCGTCTCGCCCATAGGCGCTAACTTAGCTTAGTGCTACTTTGAATGGATGGAACCAAGGGTGGATGAGAGGGAGTGGGTTCAGTATCAG